>NZ_JACHND010000001.1:6029042-6643563 GCF_014205275.1 Sphaerisporangium siamense | reverse complement strand
CGCCAGTTGCCTGATCGGGAGGAGCTTCCACCCCGAGTAGACCAGCACGCCGGCGAGCGCCGCGATCGGGATGACGCCGAGCGCGCCGGGGAGCAGGGCGGTGAACAGCAACAGCCACACGCCGTGCCAGACGCGCGAAGCCTTGGTCTTGGCGCCCGCGTACACGTTGGTCGCGCTTCGCACGATCACCGCCGTCAGCGGCAGCGCGCCGAGCAGCCCGCAGACCGTGTTCCCCGCTCCTTGGGCCATCAACTCCTTGTCGTAGTCGGTGCCCGGGCCGGTGTGCAGCCGGTCCACGGCCGCGGCGCTGAACAGGCTCTCGGCGGAGGCGATGAGCGTGAACGCCACCACCGTGCCCATGACGCCCACATCGGCGAGCCGCCCGAGGTCCTCGGCGCCGAGAAGGCTGATGGCGTCGAGCAGCCCGGTGACCTGGATCCTGTCGATCGGCAGGTCCAGCAGCGCGGTGGCCGCGATGGCCAGCAGCACGGCGGCCAACGCGCCGGGCACCACCCTCACCTTCGAGGGCAGGAACCGCCAGCAGGCCATGACCACGATCACGCCTGCTCCGACGGCGAGCGAGGCGAGGGCCTGCGCGGAGCCGGCGGCGCCGACGAGCGTCCCCGGCAGTGCGATGATCTTTTCGAGTCCGCTCGCGGGCGCCTGCCGGTCGGCCATGGAGTACAGCTGGCCGGCGATGATGACCAGGCCGATGCCCGCCAGCATGCCTTCCACGACCGCCACGGAGATCGCGCGGAACCACCGTCCGAGCCGCAGCGCGCCGAGCGTCACCTGGATCAGCCCCGCGGCGAGGACGATCACGCCGAGGGTGGCGAGGCCGTACTCGCGTACCGCTTCGTAGACGAGGACGGTCAGTCCGGCGGCAGGTCCACTCACCTGAAGGCTGCTTCCAGGGAGCAGCCCGGTCACGAGGCCACCGACGATGCCCGTGATCAGGCCGAGTTCGGGCGGCGCTCCGGAGGCCACCGCGATACCGACACACAGCGGCAGGGCCACGAGGAAGACGACCAGCGAGGCCGTCAGGTCCGCTCGCAGGTGGGGTCTGAGGGACCGTCCGGTCTTGGCGGGATGCGTCTCAGCGGGATTCCGGGAGGCCGTCTGGTTCTTCGGTGGCGGGCCTGAATCGTGCTGGAAGGAGGGGGAGGCGTTCACAGCGGGAGGAACCTTCCGGTGGCCGGGCGGTACGCCGACACGGAACCGGTGTGGATCTCGTAGTACCAGCCGTGTAACCGCAGTTCGCCGCTGAGTCTTCTGGCGATGGACGGGTAGCCGTGGAGGCGCTGCAGTTGGGTCAGCACATGGAGCTGCACGGCCTCGGCGATGTCGGGCCCGGCCCCGGTGGCCGGGGCGGACGGCGTGAGGTGTGGTTTCTCGTTCGTGAACCACGCCTGTGCGTCGGGGACGGAGGTGAGGTCGTCTCCGCGCACCAGCGCGCCGACCGCTCCGCAGTGGGAGTGTCCGCATATCACGACGTCCGAGACGCCGAGCACCTCCACCGCGTACTCGATCGTCGCGGCCTCACTGGACGATCGGTGGGCATGGTGGGGAGGGATGATGTTGCCCGCCGTGCGCAGCTCGAACAGTTCGCCCGGCGCGGCGCCGGTGATCAGGGACGGAAGCACACGGGAATCGGAGCAGGTGATGAACAGCGCCTGCGGCGCCTGCCCGGCCGCCAGGCGGCCCAACTCGATTCCGAGCTCGGCGGCGATTGCGGGGAATTTCCGGGCATGGTCGATGAGAGCCTGCATATCTCAACGTCTCCTGTACGCATGTGACGGCACAATCAAGCGGGCTGGGCAGAAGCGATGCGGAGCGAATGGCAGGCAGCGGAGAACGACCCGGTGGCTTTCGGGATCCACGTCCTGAAGGCAGCCGAGTGGGACAGGGAACTTGCTGACGCTCAGACGAGCGAAATCATGGTAATAGCGATATTGCTGCCGAAACGCCGATTCGGTCCGGTTGACTGGATCAGCACCGGAATACTTGCAATACCGCCGGTACCGCCCCACTGCGTTGTCTGCGCAGACCATAGGGCGGGGAGACCGCGCCACGTGCGTAGCCGGGCGTCGTGGCCGCGATGGTGGCCGTCGCCGTGGTCCTGGCGGGCGTCTTCCGCCCCAGGTCGCTCACACTGTCACGGCGATCGCGGCCCCGTGCCTGGACGACGGCCTCTTTCGGATTGGCTGAACCGTCGTTATTGTGCGTGCCGGCTTCCTCGATGACGGCAAGCTGCTGCTTCTGCTCCGAGGAGAACAAAAATCCGTTCGATAGGACCAGGAGTGCGAACAGAGTGGCCGCCAGCGCCGTTAAGGCATCGCGGACGGGCCTCGTCACGGACTCGTTCCCCTATCTCTGTGGTATGTGCCGATGGACACCTACGACCGCACAGCGGATTACAGTCCATCCCATGGCGCGGACCTTGACTGAATCATACCCACGCCAGACGATACTCGTTGTCAATAGCATAGCAGTCCGCGTATAAAGTCAAGTGAAAAGGGCGAGAGTGCCGACTCCGCGGAAGTAAGTGTCGCTGCCCTATGGCGCGGGAGGCGTGCCCTGCTCCACGCGATCGCGGGCCGGTCCGCCGCGCGCGTTCAGGTCGACCTGATGTCATGCATCCGCGACTTCAAGATCTCATCTCCTCCGCGTCCCGACGAAGATCGTCTACCGGCTGCTCGCGTCAGACGTCGGGAACGGACAGGGGGCGCGGGGCTGCTGGGGTGCGTGGCCGATACGGAGATGTGGTCTTGACGCTGGGGCCCGACTTGGGCTGACCGCTATTTACTCTTAGGAAAGTTTCCTTTATATTCCTGGCATCCCCCCAGCAAAGGAGCATGGCATGCGGAAAAAGATCATGTATGGCGGCACCGCCTTGGTCGCCGCCGGCATCACGGTGTTCTCCGCCACTCCCGCGTCAGCTCACGGTTACATCTCCCAGCCGCCGAGCCGCCAGGCCTTCTGCGCCCAGCGGGTCGTGACCAACTGTGGTGGCGTGGAGTACGAGCCCCAGAGCGTGGAGGCTCCCAAGGGCTCGCGGCAGTGCAACGGCGGTGGCGGTTTCACCGCGCTGAACGACGAGAGCCGTAACTGGCCGGCGACCTCGGTCGGCAGCTCGGTCAACTTCAACTGGGTGCTCACCGCCCGCCACGCCACCAGCACGTGGGAGTACTACATCGGTGGCACCCGCGTGGCCCTGTTCAACGACGGCGGCAAGCAGCCCGGCGCGACCGTGACGCACAACGTCAACCTGTCCGGCTACAGCGGACGCCAGAAGGTCCTCGCCATCTGGAACATCGCCGACACGGCGAACGCGTTCTACGCCTGCGTCGACCTGCAGATCGGCGGCGGTGGCCCCACCACCCCGACTCCGACCCCCACCCGCTCGAACACCCCCACCCCGACTCCCACGAGCAACCCGAGCGGCACGTGGAAGGCCGGCACGGCCTACCGGGCCGGTGACACGGTCACCTACAACGGTGTGACCTACCGCTGCACGCAGCCGCACACCGCCATCCAGGGCTGGGAGCCCCCGAACGTCCCGGCTCTGTGGGCGACCGCCTGAACGGCCGCTTTCTGAGCGTGCGGTACGAAGGGAGCGGCGCGCAGATCGGCGGCCCCGCATAGAGGCCGTGCTGCGAGCAGGCCGCGCCCTGCTCAGACGGAACCGTGCGCCCGGGTGTCGGTGAAGCGGGGAGCGCTCATGAAACCTCCCACCATCAAGATCGAATAGTTTCGATTCATCAAAGTTATGCCGCTTGGCGCACCCGCGCCGGGCCAGGCGCTGCTGCGCCCGCCCGGCGTGGGCGCGCCCCGGTTTCTGGGACCGCATCCGCGCCGGTCCACGGTCGAGATCGTGAACCAGTCATCGGAGCCGCTGCGGTCGCTTCCTCGCCTGGAGGATGCGCGGTCAGGGCGGCTACAGAAAACCCGTCGATCGAGGCCCGCTCCCAGACTGCTCTTAGAATTGGACATCCGGTGGAACTAAGGAGGCCGTATTCCTGAGGGAAACGGTCTCCGGCCTACTGTCGGGGCGGCAGGATTCTAACCTCGCCCCCTTGCCCCCCAGACAACCCAGGAAGGGTCCGGGCCGGCACGGATATCGGCCTCTGAGCTGCGCTGATGATCCTCGCGGTCCGCCGCCGGCTGCATTCGTCCGCCGCCATTGTCGCGCAGTCAGTCACTTACCTTCGTGGCACTGCGCCCTGGTCTGGATAGCGCATGAACCGGTTATCGCTGGGCGTCGCCGCCGAGAGTGAAACGACGCTGGCCTTCGTGCGTGATGCGCCATAATCTAGGCGGCACAGTCAGCGGTTGTTCACGGTCAGCAGAGCCGAACGCACATCTTTCGTGCTGTATGTCGAGGCGCCAATCGGTGACGAGGAGGCCGATGTGGCAAGACGAAGGCGGAACCGGCACACCCGAGCAGCGGCCTTAGCGGCCGGCATTGTTGTCCTGACGGCGCCTGTAGTCACAGCCGGTGCGGCACCGGGTAATGGCGCCGCGCTTGGCGACGCAGGCAACCGGGCGACACCGGCCGAGATCGCCGAGTGGGTGGTGGACATGGACGCCACCACGTTGCGCGAGCTACTGGCGAGCGGCCAGGTCACCTCGGTCCGATTGGTCAAGGCATACCAGGCGCGCATCGATGCCTACGAGGAAGCGTATGCCGACCAGCCTGGTGTCAATGCGGTCATTCGCAGGGACCCGACGGCAATCGCCGATGCCGCCAGGCTCGACGCCGAACGCCGGCAGGGGCGCGTCCGCGGTCCGCTGCACGGCATCCCACTCCTGATCAAGGACAACTACGATACCGAAGACCTGCCCACATCCAACGGCTCGCTGGCGCTGGAGCACTGGCGCACTGCCGATGACGCCGAGCAGGTCGCGCGGCTGCGCGCGGCCGGCGCGATCATCGTCGCCAAGACCAACCTGCACGAGTTCGCCTCCGGCGTCGAGACCATCAGCTCGCTTGGTGGACAAACCCGCAACCCCTACGATCAGACCCGCAACCCGGGCGGCTCCAGCGGCGGGACGGGTGCCGGCGTCGCCGCCGGCTTCGGCGCGGCCGGCCTGGGCTCAGACACCTGCGGCTCCATCCGCAGCCCGGCGGCGCATAACAGCCTGGTCGGGTTGCGGCCGAGCCAGGGCCTGTCCAGCCGCGACGGCATCGCGCCTCTCTCCGACACCCAGGACGCCGGCGGCCCCATCGCCAAGTCGGTCAGTGACATCGCACTGATCCTGGACGCCACTGCCGGATACGACCCGGACGACCCGTCCACCGAAGCGTCCATCGGACGGATCCCCCGCACCTACACCACTGCACTGGACGACGCCGCTCTGGTCAACGCACGCATCGGCGTACTCACCGACTACCTGAGCGCGGCGGGGCCCGCGCAGGCGACGACGGCGCTGATCCGGGCGGCCGCCGAGGACATGGCCTCGCAGGGCGCCACCATCGTCGATCTGCCGGCCCAACCCGCGCTGATGTCGGCGGTGGACGCCTCCAGCGTGTTCGCCGACGAGACCGAACGCGACCTCAATCGCTATCTGGCGGCGCCAGGCTCACGATTCCCACGCTCGCTGGCTCGGCTGGAGCCACCGGCCGGCATCGTGACCCTGGCCGACATCGTCACCTCCGGCCAGGTCACGCCCACGGTCCTGAAGCGACTCAAGGACCGGCTGGGCACCTCGACCGGCCCGCAGGACGCCTACCGCCAACGGCTGGCCCGGCGCACGCAGGCACAACAGCTGCTCCACAAGCTGTTCGAGGACAACGACCTGGACGCACTGGTCTACCCGGCGGTCACGCAGCAGGCCGCGCCGATCGGGCAGCCTCAGGAGGGGCTCAGAGTCTGCGCCCTTGCCGCCAACACCGGGTTCCCCGCCCTGACGATCCCGGCCGGCTTCACACCCGACGGCATGCCGGTGGGAGTCGAACTACTGGGACGGCCGTTCAGCGAACCGACACTGCTCGGGCTCGGGTTCGACTACGAGCGAGCCACTCATCACCGCCGGCCACCGGCAAGCACCCCGCCCCTGAACTGACCCTGCCGCCGCGAACGCATCCCTGGGCACACAGCGGCACCTTGGACACTTCATGGGCGCACAGTCGTCGGTCGAGGAACCTCGATGACCAGACCTACGGTATCCCCGGCGAACGCAGGGGGACGATTGGCACTATTCACATAATGCATCCCTATTGCTAGGCACCTGTGTAGGATGCCGAGCCGTGTCGATGTCTCCAGATGCAGCACGCAGTCTTGCGGCGGCTCTTCTCCAGCTTAATCCCTTGCTCGGCCTCACCCTTTTGTGGAGCGAAACACGATTACGCGGCCGTGAGACGCAACTGAGTAGAGACCAGCAAACCTCTAAGGACAAGAGCCGCCGGGGGAAACCTTCCGGGCGTGCCGCGTCTTCGTTTCAGGACTTGATGCCGGCGGCATTCAGGCGCTACGAGTGGCTGGTATTTCTCATCTTCCTCCACTCGATCACGATACCGATCCGCACCATCGCGTTCCCGGACACGTTGTCGCTCAAGCTCTCGATCGCCAACAGCATCCTTCTGCTCGCCATCGCCGTGGGAAGGATAATGTTCACGGTTTCCCCGGACACCGGCATGTTGAAGATCTTCTTCGCGCTCGCGGTCACCACAAGCTGGCTTCCACTCTGGGGCACCTTTTCTGTCATCGAGGTCGAGCCCGTCAAACCTCCTTCGGTGGTGACGCCGAGTTCTCCAACTCCAACTCCCGTTCTTGATAGTTCGCCGGCTCCGCGTTCTTCTTGAACATGTCCAAGCCGCGATGAACGCGGCCGGCTCGCGTGCGTCATTGGGGGTCGTCTCAGAGTTGGGCGAAGTAGTCCAGCGGGAACGGAGGGCGGCGGGCGTCTTCTGCCCGAGTTCGCTCACACTGTCGCGGCGGTCACGGCCCCGTGCCTGGACGACGGCCTCTTTCGGATTGGCGGAACAGTCGCTATTGTGCGTGTCGGCTTCCGCAGGAGGCGTGGCATGACCCGCGCGATCGCGCGCCGGTCCACTGCGGCGGTGAACCAGTTCTCCTGCCCGTCGCTCTGATCCCAGGTGTGCTGGTCGAGGTCCGGGAGCGACAGGACGCGGACGGTGTGAGGCTCGCACGTACGTCGGCGCTCTCGGACAGGGGGCACGACATGGTGTCTTCAAGACGGAGGCCAGAGTGCTCCGGCGTCTCGGAGCGCTCTGGCCTCGTGATGTTGACGGGTTGGAGTTTCAGGCGTTGCTGTTCGACGCCGCCCCCAGGTAGGCGGTGTGCAGGAGGTCGGGGGAGTCGCGGAGTTGTTGCGATGTGCCCTCGTAGGTGATGCGGCCGCGGTCGAGTACGTAGACGCGCTCGGCGAGCTTGAGGGCGACTCCCATGAACTGTTCGATGAGGAGGACGCCGATTCCCCGTGCGGCCAGGTCGGCGAGGACCGGTACGAGACGGGCGACGACGACGGGGGCGAGGCCGAGGGACAGTTCGTCGACGAGCAGGTAGCGGGGGCGGGCGACCAGGGCTTGGGCGAGGGCGAGCATCTGCTGCTGGCCGCCGGACAGGGTGCCGGCCGGCCGGTCGGTCAGGTCGTGTAGCTCGGGGAAGACCTCGACCGCCGCGGCGACCGCCGCCGGGACCTCGCGTTTGGGCAGTCCGGCGCCGGCGACGCGCAGGTTGTCGGCGACGGACAGGTCGGCGAGGACACGGTGGCCCTCGGGAACGGCGGCGACGCCCGCGGCCCGGACGCGTTCGGGCCGCAGCCCGGTCAGGTCGTCGCCGCCGGCGACGACGGTACCCGCGGTCGGGCGCAGGAGGCCGGCGACGGTGAGCACGAGGCTGCTCTTGCCCGCGCCGTTCGCGCCGAGCAGGGCGGTCACCTTGCCACGGGGGACGGCGAGGTCGACGCCGTGCAGGACGGCCCGCCCGCCACGCGTCACCTTGAGCCCCTCGACGCGCAGGTCCTCGGCGGGTTGGCCCGCCGACGGTGCCGCGCCGTCCTCCGCCGGCTGACCAGTGGGCCGTGCTGTGCCCTGCTCTGTGGACTGTGCTGCGTTGTTCGCCGCGGTTTCGGGCCGTGCGTCCCTTGGTGGGGACGCCGTGGTCTGTGGTTCCTCGTTCATGTCGTCCACCGCGGCTCCTTCCTTGTGTGACGCCAGGTCGGCGCGCGGCCGATGCGGTGCCGCCGGGTCATGCGACGGGCTCGCCGAGGTAGGCGGCGCGGACGCGGTCGTCGTTCAGGACCTCGGCGGTCGGTCCCGAGGTGACCAGGCGGCCGAAGTCGAGTACGGCGGTGGTCCCGCAGATCTCGCCGACCAGGCCCATGTCGTGCTCGATCAGGACGACGAGGGCGCCGAACCGTTCGGGCACGGCCCGCATGGCGCCCGCCAGTTCCATCGACTCGGCCTCCGACAGGCCCGCGCTCGGCTCGTCGAGCAGCACGATCTTCGGGGTGCCGGCGAGGGACCTGGCCAGCTCCAGCTTCCTGCGTTCGAACAGCGTGAGCCCGCCCACCGGGCGGTCCGGCCCGGCCAGGCCGACGAACTCCAGCAGCTCGGCGGCGTTGGCCCCGGCGGTGCCGGCGGCGAGGTGGTCGCGGGCGAGCAGCAGGTTGGCGCCCACGCTGAGCTCGGCGACGAGCTGCTCCTGCTGGAAGGTGCGGCGCAGCCCCCAGCGCGCCCTGCGGTGGGCGGGCAGGGCGAGCAGGTCGGTGCCGTTCACGTGGGCGGCGCCGGAGCTCGGTCGCACGAATCCGGACAGGACATTGAACAGCGTTGTCTTTCCGGCGCCGTTGGGGCCGATCAGACCGCACAGTCCGGACTCGAAGGTCAGGGTCACGCCGTCCAGCGGCTTGACGCCGCCGAACCGCACCGTCAGATCCGAGATCTCAAGCTTCACTTCGCGCCCACCGCTTCCGTCTCCGGCTCGGCCTCGGGCACGGGATCCGGGTCCCGCCGTTTCGGCCGCAGCAGCGCGGCGAGGCCCTCCAACTGCCCGCCGATGCCACGCGGCGCGGTGATCAGGGCGTGCATGAGGCCGATCCCGAAGACGACGAGGATGAGGTTGCCGTTGATCCCGACCGAGTCGAGGACGGCGGGCAGGATCTGGCCCATCACCCCGGCCACGATCGCGCCGGTCAGGCCGTACGCGCCGCCGATCAGGACCACCGCGAAGAGCAGCACCGAGTCGGACGCGCGGAACGCGATCGGGTCGAGCCGCCCGGAGTTGGCCGCGAGGAAGGCCCCGGCCACGCCGGTGATGAACGCCGCGAGGGCGAAGGCCCACAGCTTGTACCTGGTGATGGCGATGCCGGTCGCGAGCGCGCCCGCCTCGCTCTCTCTGATCGCCGCCCACGCGCGTCCGGCCCGCCGCCGCTGGTGCACCAGGACGAGGATCAGCGCGAGCACCGCGCACACGATCGTGAGCCGGAAGTACGCCGAGTCCGACGCGGCGAACGACGGGCGCGGCATCGAGCGCTGCACCTCGCCGGCGACCCGGCCGAGGAACCCGCCGCCGCCGTCGGGGAACCCGGCCGCGTTGAACGCCACCTGGAACGCGCCGCCCGCCATCAGCGTGACGAGCGCCAGGTCGATGCCGGACAGCCGCAGCGCGGGCAGGCCGTACACGATGCCGACCAGGCACGTCGCCGCCCCGGCCAGCAGCACGACGAGCGGGAACGGCAGCTCGGTCGCGAACGACAGGCGCAGCGCGACCCAGCCGCCGACGCCGAGCAGCGCGACCTGGCCGAGCGAGACGAGGCCGAGCCTGCCGTACAGCAGGCCGATGCCCGCCGAGGGGACGGCGAAGATGGCCGCCGAGGTGATCACCCGCACCCAGTAGCCGTCGGCCACCATCGGCACCACGACCGCGAGCACGGCGGTGCCCGCGAGCAGCGCGAGCGCCACCCACAGCACCCGCCGCCAGTCGCCCGGCGGCTGAGGGTGCGCGGTCGCGGTCGCGGCGCTCTCCGCCGAGCGGATCTCGACCGTGCTGCCCCTGCGGGCCCGCGCGCTGCGCCGCTGGAGCCAGAGGATGACGAGGACCGCCACCGCGAACGGCGCTACGGCCCGGTACGGCGCGACGGTCGTGAACGCGCCGCCGATGCCCTCAAGGAGCCCGACCGCGAGCCCGCCCGCCAGCGTGACGCCGATCGAGCGGAACCGCCCGACGACGCCCGCCGCCAGTGACGCGATCACGAGGAACGTGAGCGTGCCCGCCTCCAGGCGGGTGAGGTCGGCGAGGACGAGGCCGGTGATCCCGGCGACGGCGCCGCTCACCACCCACGCGACGGTCTCGACGCGCAGGATCCGCACGCCGAGCAGCGCGCTGATCTCGCGGTCGCCCGCGAGGGCGCGCATCTGGGTGCCCATCCTGCTGCGGCGCAGCAGGATGGCGGCGGCCACCGTGAGGCCGACCGCCAGCAGGAACGCGAACGCCTGCGTGCCGGTGACGCGCGCCGAGCCGACGTCCCAGCCGAACTCGTCGGTCGGGAGGCTGAGCGTGCGCGGGTCGTCCGACCAGTACCAGAAGCAGAAGCCGAGCAGCACGAGCGCGAACCCGAGCGTGCACACGGCCTTGACGAGGGGGTCGCGCCGCGCGACGAGGGGCGAGAGCAGGCGGCCGTACAGGCCGGAGAGGACGGCGGCCAGAGCCGGGGCCACCGCGTAGGCGAGCCCCGGGCTCTGGCCGTCCTCGATGAGCTGCCAGGCCACCAGGGCGCTGAGCGCGCCGATCGCGCCGTACGCGAGGTTCAGCACGCCCGTCGCGCGGAACAGCACGACGATGCCGACACCGGACAGCGCGTACACGGACCCGAGGGCGAGCCCGCTGATGACGAAGGGGAGCAGCATCGGATCAGTCGCTGGTCAGCAGGCCCTGGGCCTTCTCCGCGGCGCGGATCGGGTCGAGGTCGGGGTCCTGGGTGTCGGCGCAGTCGCGGACCAGGGCGTAGCCGTCGCCCTGCATCTTCACCTGCCTGGTGACGTGGTTGGCGTTGTGGCGCGGGGCCTCGCCGAAGTACCACGGCGCGCACAGGATGTCGCTCTTGTAGCCCTTGATGCCGACGACGGCCTTGCTGACCTCCGCACGGGTGAGGTCGCCCTTGAGCTTCATGACCGTGTCCACGAAGATCTTCGCGGACAGGAACCCGCCCTGGGAGAAGGAGTCGCGCGGGTCCTTGGGGTCGCCGTAGGCGTCCATCACCTTGCGCCAGAGCTGGTTGTCCGGCGTGTTGGCGTCGAGCATCGTGAACTCGGAGTTGGACACGAACCCGTCCCAGTAGTCGCCGACCTGCTTGGGGAAGGTGGTGTCGTAGCAGGGGGTCAGGCAGACGAAGTGGACCTTGTCCTTGAGTCCCTGCGCCTGGGCCGCCTTCATGATGGCCGCGTTGTCGGGCGCGGGGTCCTCCATGACGATCGTGTCGGGCTCGCCGCGCATGGCCTGGAGCAGGACGGCGGGCGCGTCCTTGATGCCCGGGTCGTGCAGGACGTTGCCCGCGGTGGTGAGGCCCTTGCTCTTGAGGTAGGCGTCGACGCCGGCCTGGGTCCAGTCGCCGGTGCCGGGCACCGAGTTGCTGATCTGGGCGACCTTCTTGGCGCCGAAGACCTCGACCGCGTACTGGACGGAGCCGATGGCGCTGATGCGCGGGCCCGCGTTGACGGGGGCGATGCGGGGGGATTCGAAGCAGGGCCTCGGCACGCCGGTCGCGAGCAGGTCGTACAGGCCGTTCTTCTCCCAGATCGGTCCGGAGACGCCGCAGGCCACGAAGCTGGAGCCGCCGACGATGCCGACCAGGTCGGCGTTGCCGGCGAGCTTGGTCGCCAGCTCGGAGGCCTTCTGCGGGTTGAGGCCGTCGTCCTCGACGAGGTAGTTGATCGGGCGGCCGTTGACGCCGCCGTTGGCGTTGACGCAGTCGAAGTACGCGCGGGCGGCCTTGGGCGCCGAGCTGAAGTCGATGCCCCCGCTCGCGGTCACGATCGCGCCCACGGTGATCGGCTTGCCCGTCGCCTTCTGGCCGTTGCCGAGGCCGCACTTGACCTGGTCCTTGGCCACCGGCGGCGATTCGGACTTGCCGGCGCCACCCCCACAGGCGGTGACGGCGAGCAACAGCCCGGCCGTCAGCATGGCGAGTCGTGTAGCACGGAGCATGGGCGGGTCTCCTCATCTACGTTCAATGGTCAGACGCTCGCCAGCGGAGCCCCCCGAGTGTCCAGCGTGCCGCAAATCATGTATGACCTCAGATATCTTTGTCTATAGCTTGCGGGACACGCCGGACGTCACCGCGATCGACGACACGACCACGATGGCGCTCTTGCTCTCGAAGAGCAACGAAAGCCCATCGCGGCACGTCACGAAGCACGTGCTCAGGTTCGCTGCTCGCGGCGGCATTGGGCCGGCATGGCGCCCGGCTCAGGTCGAAGTAGTCGCCGTCCCAAGGGTCGCACAAACCAAGTCGGTCCGGGTGAAGTCCGGCAGAGTCCTGCTCGTCTTCGGTTTCGCGTGTGCTGCTCGCGGACGGGCGGCGAACCAAAAGATCGGCCGAGGAGGGACGTGGGATACACCACCGAGTTCAAGGGGCGCGTCAGGGTCGGCCCGCCGCTCAATTCGCACGAGATTCACTATCTGACGCGGTTCGCGAGCACCCGCCGCATGAACCGCCGCAACGGGCCCTATTACTGCGGGACCGGATTCGCCGGACAGGACCACGAACCGGACATCGTCGACTACAGCCGCCCGCCGGCCGGCCAGCCGAGCCTGTGGTGCCAGTGGACGCCCACCGAGGACGGCCACGCGCTGGAGTGGAACGGCGCGGAGAAGTTCTACGACCCGGTCGAATGGATGGCCTACCTGATCGACACGTTTCTGAGGCCCGGCGCCACCGTCCAGCAGGAAATGGTGGCCCGCGTTCCCGCCGCCGACGGAGGGGGCTGGTACGCGCCGGAGTTCGCGTTCTTCACATGCGATCACGTTCTGAACGGGGAGATACTCGCGCAGGGCGAAGAATTCGACGACCGCTGGACGCTGCGCGTCACGGACAACGTCGTGGAACGCCTGGAGGGGCATCACCGGGAGCCGTACGCCGGTTCATAGCGGCGGGCGGTCACGGGCGCAGCAGGTGTGTCAGCGCGCGTGGTCTCAGCAGCGCCAGCGGGTCGCTCATCTGCATGGTCTTCAAGAACGCGGCCCGCACGGCGGGGTCGTCGACCGCGCGGTCGTTGACCCGGCCGAGAGCGGCTTTGAGCAGGGGAGCGTGCAGGGGCGGCGCGGCCACCCACGG
Organism: Sphaerisporangium siamense; assembly: GCF_014205275.1. NCBI lineage: Bacteria > Bacillati > Actinomycetota > Actinomycetes > Streptosporangiales > Streptosporangiaceae > Sphaerisporangium > Sphaerisporangium siamense. The sequence goes on along the minus strand of NZ_JACHND010000001.1, from coordinate 6,630,264 downwards.
GGTGTCGGCGGACACCGCGAGACGCCAGGGCACGCCGGTGCGGGCGAACAGGCGCCGCTGGACGCTCCGGGCCGTGGCGGGGTCGGAGCACAGGGCGGCCGCGTGACGCCGCAGCTCGGTCGCCTGCAGGGCGGCCACGGTCATACCTTGGCCGTAGACGGGATTGAAGACGCACAACGCGTCCCCCACCACGAGCAGCCCGGCCGGCCAGGCGCGGACCCGGTCGTAGCGATGACGCAGGTTGGGCAGCCTGGTGTACCGGTACACCCGGTGGCCGGGCGTGAGCCGTCCGACCAACTCGTCGATGGCCGGATTGCGCAGAGTGCGGGCCGCGTCGGCGAACTCGGCCGCGGACCGGGCGAGCATGTCGCCGCCCCGCCCGTACAGCATGATCAGGGCACGGTCCCGTTCGCAGAAGACCACCCCGGCGCCACGCCCGTAGCGCGCGGCGCTGCCCACCTCGTAGATGCCCGGGCGGTCACGGCGGAGCGGCCCGTCGTAGTCCAGCCAGACCGTGCTGTAGGCGACCCGGCCCTCGACGACCTGGTCGATCGCCCCGGCCCGGCGCAGGCCGGGGAGCCACTGGCGGAGCGGGGAGCCGCGGCCGCCGGCGTCCACGACCAGACCGGCCTCCCACCGCCGTACCCCCTCGGCGTCCTGGACCTGGACGCCGGCGACTCCGTCCGCCGCGGTGTCCTGGATCAGGCCGGCGGCCGATGTGCCGTCACAGATCCGCACCCGTGGGTGCGCGCGGACCCGGGCGCGCAGGTGTTCCTCCAGGAAGGTGCGGGTGAAGGTCTGGATTCTCGTCCCCAGGTGGAGACGCGGGCTCTGCCGGGGGCCCGCGCACATCAGGACGTCGCCCAGGTCGTTGGTGGGGGCTCCGTCCGCGTGCAGTTCCTTGGCGAGCCCGGGCAGCAACGACTCCATCGCCTCGGCCCCGGCCGACAGCAGCGCGTGCGGGTGCGGGGACTGCGGGACGCCGCGCCGGAAGCCCTGCCCGTCGACCAGCGTGTCCCGTTCGACCACGATCGTCTCATCGAAGGCGTCCGACAGGGCGACCGCCGCCAGCAGTCCTCCGATACCGCCGCCGATGACCACCGCCCGGGCCTTGGCCTCCCGTGCCGACACGCGCCACCTCACCCACCCGCGAGCGGACGTGAACGGTGGCCCATCGGCCTCCGTCCATCGCGACGAAACCATGTACCGCGTACGCGCTTCACCGTCCATAGTCGGGTGATTACCCTTGGTCGTCAATGTGTGGAGGACGCCGAAACGGCTCCGCGTGGTAATGCGTCCGCCGGAGGTCTGAACGCCTTGGATAAACGGAATCAATCAAGTCCGACGTTGGGCGCGATAACGGGATATATGCGGCGGTGTGATGCGGTGCCGCATTCCGCGTGACAGCCAACCTCGGCTTCGGATCTGCTCTTTCCGAGAAACCCGACACCGGTAACCCGGGACGGCCCTTTGGTGGATTGGGCGGCGTTGTCGTGGGCGGTGCGCGGTCATAGATCGAAGTTATGGAAAGGCGGAGGGTGGCGCGGTTTCACGACCGATGCCACGTTGAGTGAAGCCCGGCCGGCCAGGCTCCCCTCGGTCCTCGATGAGGACCCCGTGAGAGGAGTCATCGCACAGTGAAACGCACGACGAGCAGGGGGATCGTATCCGTCCTGGCAGGCGCCGCCATGGTCTCCGGCCTTGTGGCGGCACCGAGCGCCGCCGCGGCGACACCCACGGTGAAACCGGGCTCCGCGGCGTCGGCGGCCAAGCCGGTCAAGCCGACCGCGCCCGCCGGATCCGCGGCGTTGTCCGCGCCACCGGACGACCAGGCGAAGGCCCGGGCCGTGGCCCTGGCCACGCGGACGCTGGCCGGTGGGTCGGCCTTGATCGAACGGTCGTCCGACGACCGCTTCGGGACGCCCCGGGCCGTCTTCGGCGCCGGCGGGGTGCAGTTCCTGTCGTTCCCCCGCACCCACCGGGGTCTGCCGGTGTACGGGGGCGACGTCAACTTCATGATCAGCCGAGATGGCGGGACGCTGCACTACGCCACCTCCGCGCAGCGGGCCGAGATCGACGTCGATGTCACGCCCCGCGTCGACGCGGCCCGGGCGGCGGAGGCCGCCCGTACCGTGGCGGGCCCGGGGAGCACGGTCCGGTCGACGCGCCTGGTGGTGCACGCGACCGGGGCGACCCCTCGGACGGCCTGGGAGGTCGTCGCGCAGGGCAGGACCCGGGACGGCGTCAAGACCGAGCCGCACGTGTTCGTCGACGCGGGCAGCGGCGAGGTCGTGGAGAGCTGGGACGCGGTCAGGCACGGGGTCGGGCACGCGTACTTCAACGGGGACCCCGTGCGCATCGACACCACCGCGGGCGAGACCGGGTACTCGCTGCGTGACCCGTTACGTCCCGGGATCGAGTGCAGCGCCGTCGGCAAGACGTTCGACGGCACGGACGACGACTGGGGCAACGGCGCGGCCACCGACCTGGAGACCGCCTGCGTGGACACGTTGTTCGGCGTCCAGCGCGAGTGGGACATGCTGCGCGAGTGGACCGGCCGCAACGGCATCGACGGCCAGGGACGCGGATTCCCCGCCATCGTGGGCTTCAACATGCCCAACGCCACCTGGTCCGGCTCCGACGTGAACATGGGCCGGAACGTGTCCGGCACCAAGCAGACGACCTCCCTCGACGTGGTCGGCCACGAGTACGGGCACGGGGTCTTCCAGTTCTCCGGGTCCGGCGGGGCCGGCGGCAGCGGGTGGACGGCCGCGATGAACGAGTCCACCGGCGACATCCTGGGCGCCATGCTGGAGCACTACGTCGGGCACCCGGAGGCCCTCGACGAGCCCGACTACCTGGTCGGCGAGGAGATGGACCTGTTCGGCACCGGGGCGATCCGCAACATGTACAACCCGGCGCAGATCGACAACCACCCGAACTGCTTCACCACGACGGCGCCGGACGCCCACCCGGGCGCGGGCCCGCAGAACCACTGGTTCTACCTGCTCGCCGAGGGCTCTCTTCCCACCAACGGCAACCCGGCCAGCCCGACCTGCGACGGGAGCCGGGTGACCGGCATCGGGATCCAGAAGGCCGGGCGGATCTTCGTGAACGCCCTCCAGCTCAAGACCGCCTCCTGGAGTCCGGGCGCCGCCCGGCTGGCGACGGTCCACGCCGCGTACGCGCTGTTCCCCAACTCGTGCGTGGAGATGAACGCGGTCAAGGCGGCCTGGTCGGCAGTGGGCGTGCCCACCCAGCCGGGCGAGCTCATCGTGGAGTGCTGGCCGGACACGTTCGACCTGAGCCTTTCCCCCGCTCAGGGGACGGTCGTGGCCGGTCAGTCGTCGGCCAGGACCGTCGTCCAGACCCGCAGCCTGCAAGGGCCGCCCGCGCAGGTCGCGCTGTCGTCCGCGGGAGTTCCCGACGGGGTCACGGTGAGCATCGCCCCGGAGCAGGTCACCGCGGGCGCCGCCGCGCAGGTGACGATCACGACGCGGCCGGACGTGCGACCCGGCGTCTACCGGTTCCAGGTGATCGGAAGAGCGGGTCCTCTCACCAAGGGCGTTCCTTTCGACCTGACGGTGACCACGCTGCCGAAGATCCTGATCACGGTCGATCCGCACACGGTGGTCCTCGACAAGGAGTTGAAGGGCTCGGCGACGCTGCTGTCGGGTCCGTCCGGCGGTACTCCGATCCCCCTGCGGCTGTCGGCGTCCGGGACTCCGGCCGGGCTGACGGTCGGCTTCACGCCGGCCGAGATCACTTCGGGACAGAGCTCCGCCATCGCGATCGCGGCGACGCGGAGCACCCCGCCGGGGACGTACCAGGTGACGCTGACGGCGTCCGGGCCGGTGACGGCGACGGCGGCGCTGACGGTCCAGGTCCCGGAGCCGCGCCCGCAGGTCTGGCGGCCGTACACCCGCTACCAGGTCGGCGACCGCGTCACCTACGGCGGGCACGTGTACCGCTGCCTCCGGACCCATGTCTCCCAGCCCGGTTGGACGCCGCCGAGGACGCCGGCGTTGTGGGCCCGCGTGTGATGACCTGACCTGTTGGTGCTGAACGGGCGCGCCCGCCAGGCGCGTCCGTTCAGGACCGCGGGCGGCGGGTGGCCGCCTCGATCTGCTCGGCGACGCGCCACAGGGGCGTACGCCGGGAGGTGACCACGACGAGCACCTCGTCGGGGGGCTCGTCGTCCCCGGTCGCCCCGCCGTCCATCCAGGTGCGCAGACCCCGCGTCACCTCGGCCATCGCGGCGGTGAGCAGTGCGCGGGCGTCGCCGTCGCCGCCCGCGCGCAGCCAGCCGCGCAGCACGTGGTTGTGCGCGGCCACGACGGCGGCGGCGGCGATCTCGTGGCGGAGCCGGAACGCCTCCCGGTCCTCCTCCGGGCGGCGGGCGTCCAGGTACTCGGAGAAGGCCCGCTGGTAGCCGCTGGTGGCGGCGATCTCCCACTGCCGCAGCGCGGGGACCCGGCGGGTCAGCTCGTAGCGCCGTACCGCCGTCTCCGGGTCCTCGGCGTACATGTCCAGCACGATCTGCGCCGCCTCGGCGATCACCTGGAGCGGTGAGCGCAGGGGAGAGGCGCCCTCCAGGAACTCGACCACGTGCCCCAGGCACGCGGTGTGGTCGGGCAGGATGGCGTCTTCCTTGCTGCGGAAGTACCGGAAGAAGGTGCGCCTGGCGACTCCGGCGGCCTTGGCGATCTCGTCCACGGTCGTCTCGTCGAACCCGGTGGCGAGGGAGAGGCCGATCGCCGCCGACATCAGCTCCCGGCGTACGTCCCGCTTCGGCCGCATCCGGTTCCTCCCGTGGTGACCCATCCGCTCTTTTCGCTATGGCACTTAATGCCTTAATCTAAGGCACTCAGTGCATTACTGGATAGAGGGGACGTAGCACATGGGCCTGCCCGGTCGATCAGCGCGGCGAGACTGGAGAGACCAGTGCTCTGGATAGCGGTGGCGATCGCCGGTCTCGCCGCCACCGCCCTCGCGGCCGTCATGGCGGGCCGCCGCGTGCTGTTCCTCCACCGCCTCGCCACCAGCGGCCAGCCCGCCCCCGAGCGGATCGAGTACGCGAGGACGCACGTCGGCGCGGAGGTGAAGGCCCAGCTCGTCGAGGTCTTCGGGCAGCGCAAGCTGCTGAAGTGGACGCCGTCCGGCACGGCGCACTTCTTCGTGATGTGGGCGTTCTTCATCCTCGCCAGCGTCTACCTGGAGGCGTACGGCGCGCTCATCCAGGGCGCGGTCACCGGCACGCCCGGCTTCCACATCCCCCTGATCGGGACCTGGCCCGTGCTGGGCTTTCTGCAGGACTTCATCGCGGTCGCGGCGCTGTGCGGCCTGATCGCCTTCACCGCCATCCGCGTCAGGAACTCGCCGAAGAAGCTCGGCCGCGGCTCCCGGTTCTCCGGCTCGCACCTCGGCGGCGCCTGGCTCACGCTGTTCATGATCTTCAACGTGATCTGGACGATGTTCCTGTTCCGCGGCGCGGCCGTCAACACCGGCAACTTCCCGTACAGGTCCGGCGCCTTCGCCTCGGACCTCGTCGCCAAGGTCCTGCCCCGGAGCGAGGCGCTGGAGGCCGTGGGCCTGCTGCTGCACATCGGCGTCATGCTCGTCTTCCTGGTGCTCGTGGTGAACTCCAAGCACCTGCACATCTTCACCGCGCCGCTGAACGTGCTGTTCTCCCGACGTCCGGACGGTCTCGGCGCGGCCCAGCCGATGCGCAGCGACGGCAAGGTGCTCGACTTCGAGGAGGCCGACCCGGAGACCGACGTCTTCGGCCGCGGGAAGATCCAGGACACCACCTGGAAGGGGTTCCTGGACTTCTACACGTGCACCGAGTGCGGGCGGTGCCAGTCGCAGTGCCCGGCGTGGAACACCGACAAGCCGCTGTCGCCCAAGATGCTGATCCTGGACCAGCGTGACCACGCCCTCGCGGTCGCCCCGTACCTGCTGGCGGGCGACGCCGAGCGCGAGAACCTCCCGCAGGACGTGCTCGCGCTGCTGGACAAGCCGCTGGTAGGCGAGGACGGGGTCATCCACCCGGATGTGCTGTGGTCGTGCACCAACTGTGGCGCGTGTGTGGAGCAGTGCCCGGTGGACATCGAGCACATCGATCACATCCTCGACATGCGCCGCTACCAGGTCATGATCGAGTCGTCGTTCCCGTCGGAGGCGGGGGTGATGCTGAAGAACCTGGAGAACAAGGGCAACCCGTGGGGCCTGCCCGAGACCAAGCGCGCCGACTGGATCGAGGAGCTCGACTTCGAGGTCACGATCGTCGACGAGAAGATGCCCGAGGACGTCGAGTACCTGTTCTGGGTGGGGTGCGCCGGTGCGCTGGAGGACCGGGCCAAGAAGACCACCAAGGCGGTGGCCGAACTGCTGCACATCGCCGGGGTGAAGTTCGGCGTGCTCGGCCCGATGGAGGCCTGCACCGGCGACCCGGCTCGTCGCCTCGGCATGGAGTTCCTGTTCGCCATGCTGGCGCAGCAGAACATCGAGACGTTGAACGACGCGGGCGTCAAGAAGATCGTGGCGACCTGCCCGCACTGCTTCAACACCCTGGCCAACGAGTACCCCCAGCTCGGCGGCCACTACGAGGTCGTCCACCACACCCAGTTGCTGGCGCACCTGGTGGAGCAGGGCAGGCTGACCCCTGTCACGCCGATCGAGGAGAAGATCACCTACCACGATCCGTGTTTCCTGGGGCGGCACAACAAGGTGTACGCGCAGCCGCGCGACATCATGGCCACGGTGCCGGGGGTGCGCACGCAGGAGATGCACCGGTGCAAGGAGCGGGGGTTCTGTTGTGGTGCGGGTGGGGCGCGGATGTGGATGGAGGAGCGGATCGGCAAGCGGATCAACACCGAGCGGGTGGACGAGGCGCTGACCACCGATCCCGACACCGTGTCCACCGCGTGCCCGTTCTGCCTGGTGATGCTCGGGGACGCGATCAACGAGAAGAAGAACACCGGCCAGGCCAAGGAAACCCTGGAAGTCGTCGACGTCGCCCAGCTCCTGATCAAGTCCGTCAAGGGCGAGCCGGCGCCCACCCCCTGATCGCCCCGCCGCGCGCGGGGCTCCGGGTCACCCGCGCGCGTCGGCCCGGAGGGCGTCCGAGGCATAGCCCCGGGTATGGTCCTCGGACGCCTCGTCGGTGGACTCCTCCGTCAGGAAGCCGCCGGACTGGTGGTGCCACAGGCGGGCGTACGCCCCCTGGGCCCGGAGGAGCTCCCGGTGGTCGCCCTGCTCCACGATGCGGCCCTGGTCGAGCACGACCAGGCGGTCCATGCGGACGACGGTGCTCAGCCGGTGGGCGACCACGAGCGCGGTGCGGTCGCGCATCAGGGCCCACAGCGCCTCCTGGACGAGGATCTCGCTCTCGGAGTCCAGCGCGCTGGTGGCCTCGTCCAGCAGGAGGATCGGCGCGTCGCGCAGGATCGCGCGGGCCAGGGCGACGCGCTGCCGCTGGCCGCCGGAGAGCTTGACGCCGCGTTCCCCGACCAGCGTGTCGAAGCCCTCCGGCAGGGCCTCGGCGAACTCCGTGACGTGCGCCGCCCGCGCGGCCTGGAGGATCTCGGCCTCGGTGGCGCCCGGCCGGGCGAAGGCGATGTTGTCGCGCAGCGACCGGTGGAACATGGCGGGCTCCTGGGGGACGTACGCGATCAGGCTGCGCAGGTCGGCCTGGCGGAGCCGGGAGATGTCCTGGCCGCCGACGAGAATGCGGCCGCCCTGGATGTCCATGAGGCGGAGCAGTAACCGGGTGAGGGTGGTCTTGCCGCCCCCGGACCGGCCGACCAGGCCGATCTTGGTGCCGGCGGGGATGGACAGGTTCAGGCCGTCGAACAGGGGCGGATGACCGGCGTGCGCGAACGACACCCGCTCGAAGTGGACGCTGGTGTCGGCGGGCCGCAGCGGTTGCGGGTCGTCGGGGTCGACCACGTTCGGCGGCGTGAGGAGGAGCTCGGCGAACTGGGCCGACTCGGTGAGCACGCTCTCCAGGCGGCGGTAGATCTGGTTGAACTCGAACATGATGCCGATCGCGTTCGAGTAGTAGGTGAACGTCACCACGATCGCCTCCACACCCAGGCCGCCGCGCAGCGCGACGGCGAGGAGCAGGCCGATGGTGCTGGTGAGCACCGACAACGGCGCGACGACCGTGTCCACGCGCAGGTTGCCGTAGTCCCAGGAGCGGAGCGACAGCCTGCGCTGCTCGGCGAGCCGGGCGCGGTGCTCGACCTCCTCACGGTCCTCCGCGGCGAACGCGCGGACCGTGTCCATGTTGGCCAGCACGTCGGCGACGTGCCCGGACACCCTCACCTTGGCGGCCTCGCGCTCGTCCACGAGCCTCTGGCGGCGGCGGATGAGCGGGGCGACGAGGAAGCCGGTGACGACGATGAGCCCCACGAGCACGAAGACCAGCAGCGGGTGGTACCGCCACAGCACCACCGAGGCGAACCCCAGCGGCACCACCTTGGCGATGACCGCGAACGTGAGCGTGTCCGTGAACCCCTCGAACCCGCTGGAGAAGCTCAGCACCCGTTTGGTCAGCGAGCCGGCGAAGTTGTCGTGGAAGAACGCGGAGTCCTTGTCCAGCAGCTCGCGCATGCCCGTCGCGGCGAGCCCCTCGATGCCCCGGGCCTCCGTGCGGTTCACGAAGTGCAGGGCCAGCCGCCACACCACCTCACCGGTGAGCAGCATGGCGCCGAAGCCGAGCACGTACGGCATGAGGGCGGCGACGGTGCCCTCCCTGCCCGCGGACAGGTGGCCGACGATCCCGCCGACGGCCAGCGGCGCCAGGTAGAACAGGCAGATGTTCCCGACCGCGGGCAGGACCAGCGCGGGCGCCGCGGTACGCCACTGCCTGCGCAGTTCGCCGCCGTAGTACTGAAGCGTCAGCAGCACGGCCGACCTTCGCGTGGACGGTTTCCTCTTGGAGGAATCGAGTAATCCGAGCACAGCCCCCGCCCCTCCGAAAACACGCCGCCATGGCCATGTTGACGCAGGGCGCGAGAAGGAGCCAACGATTTTTCCCCGGCCCGGCGGAACGAGGCCCGTTGCGCATCATGTCCGGATGCCTATCTGAATGTGAGGCTGACGTGCTGTTCCAGGGCCTTTGGGAGTACGGGCCGGTGTGGATGCCGAACCGATATGGGATTGCTGAATCCCCGATGAACGCCCTCAATACTATGGATTCCGGTCATGTTCCGTATTCAGGAGTAACTCTGTGCGTATCCGCTCTGTGCTGACGGCCGCCGTCCTGGCCGCCGGCGTGCTCGTCGTCTCTCAGCCCGCCCACGCGGCGGCCCCGGCCGTCCAGATCACCAAGATCTACTATGACTCGCCCGGCTCGCCCGACAACGGCGCGAACAGCAGCCTGAACGGCGAGTACGTGCAGATCAGGAACTCCGCCAGGAAGGCCGTCAGCCTCGCGGGCTGGACCGTCCGCGACACGACCCGACAGACCGGTCACGTCTACACGTTCGGCGCGTTCACCCTCGGAGCCGGCAAGACCGTCACCCTGCGCACCGGCAAGGGCAAGAACACCGCCACCACCCTCTACTGGGGCCGGAGCGGAGGCACCTTCGCCTATATCTGGAACCAGGACAAGGACACCGCCTACCTGCGCAACGCCTCCGGCGCCCTGGTCGACACCTGCTCCTACAACTCGTCCCGGGCCGACTACAAGATCTGCTGACCCCCGCCGCGCGCCACGAGGTTCGGAGGCCTGGCGGGAGTTTCGCGACGCGGCCACGCGATGTCGTCGACAGCCAGGAACGGCTCACCGGCAACGTTCGCCGGGGTCGTCCCGGTGAAAGCCATGACGTCCCGATGCAGGTGGGACTGGTCGGCGTAACCGGCGTCCACCGCGACCGCGGCCGCGCACTCACCCGTGACCAGACGGTGGGCGGCATGGTCGAAGCGGACCAGCTTCGCGGCGCGCTTGGGCGGCAGTCCGACCTGAGCGTGGAAGCGGGACCACAGGCGCTTACGGCTCCACCCGACCTCGGCCGCCAGCCGGTCGACCCGGACCAGACCGCGGCCGCCGACGATCCGGCGCCAGGCCCAGGTCACCTCCGGGTCCACCGGCGACCCCGCCTCGTGCCGGCGGGCGAGCAGCGCGTCCGTCAGCGCGAAGCGATCCTCCCAGGAGGACAGATCGCCCAGCCGCTCACGGATCCGTGACGCCTCCCGGCCCCACAGGTCGTCGAGGGCCACGACGGCGCCGCCGAGGTCGGCGGGGGAGGCGCCCAGGATCGCGCGTGCGATGACCGGGGACAGGCGTACCTGCACGCACTCGACGTTCTCACCCCGCGCCCAGACCGCGCCGCCTGACCCCATCCCGGGCCCGGCGGCGACGCTTCCCCGCTGCCGCCGCCCGGCGGCATAGTCCACGACGGGCGAACCGGCGCCGAACTCCAGGAGCAGCGTCACGGCCGGATGCGGGACCATGCGGAGCGCGTCCAGGGCACGGACGCCGAACCCGGCCATGGTGACACCGGCCACCCGGCTGGGCCGCCGCGGCGAGGCGACGTCCCACGCGGCCTCACCGTGCACGAACATCGGCACGGCCCCATGCTACGCGCGCCGGCCGAGGGAACATTCGTCCAAGACACCGGTACGCCCCGGCGGCGACAGTGGGCGCATGACTGCTTCCGACGGCAGGCGGCACGCGGAACGCGGCGCCGAGACCACCGAGAGTTCGACCCTGCACCTCGACGACGGCGACATCCACGTGCGCCAGGACGGCCCCCGCGACGCCCCGGCACTCCTGCTCATCCACGGGTCCGCCTCCTCCGCCCGCTCGTGGGAGGCGCTGGTTCCGGCGCTGACCGGATCCCACCGCGTCATCCGGATCGACCTGCTCGGGCACGGCCGGTCCGCCAAACCGGCCGGCCCGAGCTACGCGCTCCCGGACCAGGCACGCCGGGCCGGCGCGGCACTGGACCGGCTCGGCGTCCGGCACGCGATCGTGGCCGGTCATTCCAGCGGCGGCGCGGTCGCCACCGCTCTGGCCGAGCAGCGGCCCGACCTCGTGACCGCGCTCGTGCTCATCAACACCGGCCCCGCCCTGGACGCCTTCATCGCACCGGACACCGCCGCGATCGCACCCTCGCAATGGCCGCCGGCCGACGAGCAGATCCGGCGGCTGGCCGAATCCGGTTTCAGCCGCGCGGGCTACCAGGTGCCACGAGAACTCCTGGACGAGGTGCGCATGATGACCTACCACACGTTCACCACGACGATGCGGGCCACCCGCGACTACCTGGAGCAGCAGGCGCTTCCGGACCGGCTGAAGCTCCTCGGCAAGCCACTGCTGGTGATCTTCGGCGAGGACGACCGCAGATGGCGCTCCTCGTCCGCCGCCGACTACCGCGCCGTCCCGGGCGCGAAAATCGAGCTGCTACCCGGCCTCGGCCACACGCCCATACTGGAGGACCCACCGCGAACCGCCACCTCCCTGCTGACCTTCACCACGAACCACGCCGCGCCGTCGCCCTGAAATCTCGCCGGGCCGGAGCTCCTCAAAGGCGGCGTGACTCGTGTTCTGCGGCCATGTGACCCCGGGTGGTCGATCTTTCCGCAAAAACGACAAGGACCAGGGTTGCCGCGGAAGCATTTCGTATGACACTGCGGGAGGCTTGGAGGGGAGGCGAGGTCGGCCTGGCCCTGGCTCCGGGCCTTGCCGCCCGTGCCTCGTCACGACTGGTCGGAAACGCTGGACGCCCTGCGCGCCGGGTCCGCCCCGGCGCTCGCCTCGGTCGCCGCGAACCCGCTGGGACTGTGGCTGATCCGCATGGTGTACGTCGTGCCCAACGCCGACCCCGGGCCGCTGCTCCACGACTTCCGCGACGGCGGAACGCTGCGCCGTCACCTGCTCGACCACCTCATCGACGCGCTGCTCGCCGCCCGGCCGCCGGTCCCCGGACAGGCGCACGGCGGTCGTCATCCCGGTGAGGTGGGCCCTGAACTCGTCTCTGAGCCGTTCCGCCCCCGCCGGGCGTGGAACGCCGGCCAGGTACGTCTGTGGCTGAGCCACCTGGCCACGTTGCTGACCCGTAACGGCACCCGGGACCTGGCCTGGTGGGACGTCGCACGTTACGCCACTACGACCGGGAGAAGGTGGCTTCTGTGCGTGGTAGGCGGACTCGTGGCCGGGGTCATGGCCGGAGTCGCGGCCGGGGTCCTGGTGGCCGTGACCTTGAACTTTCCTTCCGAGTACTCCTATGCCCTTATCTGGACGGGAATCGTGTTCGGGCTCGTCGTCTCGGCGGTGATCGTGTTCAAGGCCAGGGGGTGGTTCGCCGAGGTTCCGGGATCTGCAGATTTGCGGCTCATGTTGGCTCTCACGTTCAGCCGCGCCTACCTCACTCGTAGACACCTGCGGCAGTTCGCCATCTTCTTTCTGGTGATGCCCATACTTCTCGGCGTCGTTACGCTGGTCGCCATTTCCCTCGTCGTTTTCTTCGCCGAACCACGCCTGGTAGGCGTACTGGGGTTCCTCCTGCTCATGACATGCGCCATCGTCGATGGCGTCATCGTGTTCGCGGTGCACGTCAAGTGGGTGGAGCACCCGACCCCGCTCACTTCCGCGACTACTGCCTCCTCGACATGGAGGGCTGATCGGAATCTCACCGTCGCACGCATCGTCGCGGCAGGGCGCATGCTCGCGCTCTTGGCCGTCATCGCGGTGTTCGCCTTCGGGTTCATAGCGCGAGCCTCCTTCACGCATGTCTGGCCGGTCGCTCTGCAATGGGGAGTATTCACCGCGCTCATCGGCGGCGTCGCGTGCGGGATCATCTCCGGATGCCATCACGGGTGGCTGGTCTGCAAGGCCACCCTGGTGACCGAGCCCTCTTCCCGCCTGCCGAAGAAGCTGATCCCCTTCCTCGAGGACATGCACAGGGTCGGCCTGCTGCGGGCCGTGGGGCCGATCTACCAGTTCCGGCATGGCGAGGTGCAGGACTATCTCGCCGAGGCGACGGCCCGGGACGACCTCAAGTCCTGCACGAGCACCACGTCCGGGCGCGGCTACGGATTGTGAGACGCGCGGGCGCGGATCGGGGTGCCGGCGTCGTGCATGTGGCGGAGGGCCTGGGTGTAGGAGTCGAGGAGGCCCGTCTCGTGGTAGGGGATGCCGAGTTCGGCGCAGTAGGCGCGGACGAGGGGTTGGGCGTGGCGCAGGTTGGGGGTCGGCATGCTGGGGAACAGGTGGTGTTCGATCTGGTAGTTGAGCCCGCCTAGGGCGACGTCCACCACCAGGCCGCCGCGGACGTCGCGGGAGGTCAGCACCTGGCGTCGCAGGAAGTCCAGCCGGTCCTCGGCGGTCAGCATGGGCATGCCCTTGTGGTTCGGGGCGAACGTGCAGCCGAGGTACACCCCGAAGATCGCCTGGTGGACGGCGACGAACAGCAGGCCCTTGCCCAGAGGGAGAACGGCGAACACCGTCGCGAGGTAGGCCGCGACGTGGGCGACCAGCAGGACCGCCTCCACCGCGCGGTGCTTGAGGTGCGGACGCCGGAGCGCGCGGAAGCTCGACACGTGCAGGTTGAGGCCCTCCAGGGTCAGCAGGGGGAAGAACAGGTACGCCTGCCACCGGCCGATGATCCTCGCCACGCCCCGGCTCGCCGCGGCCTGCCGGCGCGACCAGATCAGGACCTCGGGGGAGACGTCGGGGTCGTGGTCCTCGTGGTTGGGGTTGGCGTGGTGGCGGGTGTGCTTGTCCATCCACCAGCCGTAGCTCATGCCGATGACCAGGTTGCCCGCCAGCCACCCGGCCACCTGGGAGTACCGCCTGGACCGGAAGACCTGCCGGTGCGCCAGGTCGTGGGCCAGCAGCGCCACCTGGGCGAAGACCACCGCCAGGTACGCCGCCACGAGCAGTTGGGCCCACGAGTCGCCGAGCGCGAGGAACGCGGCCCAGCCGCCCGCGAGCAGCGCCACGACGAGCGCGATCCGCAGGGCGTAGTAACCGGGGCGCCTGTCCAGCAGTCCGGCGTCGGCCACGCGCCGCGACAGCCGCGCGAAATCGCTGCCGCGCGCCGCGCGTCCGGGGGCGTCGATGGTGGAGGTGTCGGTCACGGATCTCCTGACGTGGTGACGGATCGGCCCCGTCGCGACGCGGTGCGGCCACCGCACCCGGCGAGAATCGGGCCGATTTACGCCGTTCAACCCTGTCGGGGTGCCCATGGTCGGCGACATCCCGGTGGCAGGCGGGTCGACGGTAGTGCTGCCCCTACCCTGGCGGGTACGGCCGGCACCCCAGTGGGCGGTCCACACCACGGGCGGCCTCTACGGATACCCCGCGTCAGTGGGTGCGGGGCCGGGTGCGTCAGCGGGGTGCGGGGGCGCTGGTGGGGAGGCGGGCTTCGACGGTGGTGCCTTCGGAGGTCGAGGTGAGTACGCAGGTGCCGCCGAGTTCGGTGGCGCGTTCGCGCATCGAGGCGAGGCCGACGCCGGCGCGGCGCCCGGCTGGAATGCCGCGGCCGTCGTCGGTGATGGTCACGCGCAGGTCCTGGTCGCGGGTCAGGCCGATGCGGATGGACGTGGCGTCCGCGTGCCGGCGCGCGTTGGTGAGGGCTTCCTGGACGATCCGGTAGGCGGCCACCTCGACCGCCGCGGGCAGGTCGTCCAACTCGCCCTCGGCGGTGACCGTGACCGCCGGGTCCGGCCCGGCCAGGCCGCTGATGGCGCCGGCGAGGCCGAGGTCGTCGAGGGCCGGGGGGCGCAGGCCGTACACGAGCTGCTTCAGGTCTCCGGTGACCGCGTCCATGCCGACGCCCAGGTCGGCGAGCAGCACCTCGGCGTCGCCGGGGGAGCGGCGCAGGCTGGCGCGGGCGATGTGCAGCGTCATGGCCAGCCCGGACAGCGTCTGCCCGAGCCCGTCGTGCAGGTCGCGGCGCAGCCTGCGGCGTTCCTCCTCGCGGGTCGCGAGGATGCGTTCGCGGGAGCGCTGCAGGTCGGCGGCCATCCGCACGGCGTGCGCGACGTCGGCCACGTACGGTAGCAGCGTCTGGACGACCCGGTCGTCGTGGGCGGCGGCGAACCTGCGCGCGCCGGGCCGGCCGATGGCCAGGCTGCCCACGGGCTCGCCGTGCCAGATGAGCGGGATGACCCGCGCGTCCGGCCCCACCTCGCCGCTCCGCACCCGCGGCGGCATCCCGTCGGGGACGTGCACGGCCACGCCGCCGACGGCGAGGCCGTCGCGCACGACCGAGACCACGGCCGCGAGCGCGTCGGCGGGGTCGGCCCTGCGCACCTCCTGCGTGAGCCGCTGCGCCAGCAGCACGGGGTCGCCGACGGGCCCGTACATGACGCGGTCGATGGCCCGTTGCAGCACGCGCCGCAGCGGCTGGAAGAACGTCCCGGCGAACAGCGCCGCCACCAGCCCGGCGACCTGGTGGTACTCGGACACGACCAGGCTCGACAGCGCGCCCGCGCCGACGTAGACGACGCTGACGACGGCGAGCAGCCCGGCGGCGAGCATGGTGCGGCTGACCACGGTGTCGATGCCGAACAGCCGGTACCGCAGCACCGAGAACATGATGGCCACGGGGACCAGCGCCGTCCATATGGTCGCGCCGAGCACGAAGTCCTCCCCGAGCAGCAGGAAGACGACGTACACCGCGAAGGCGGCCAGCGGCCAGGCGATCTGGCGGCGGGTGACGGGGTCGGCGTCGCGCAGGCGCAGCGCCAGGGAGACCAGCGCGGCCACCACGCAGACGTACACCGGCCAGACCAGCAGGTCGCGGACCACGGGGTAGGCGGTGTACCCGGGGATCGCCAGCGGGTTGGGGATGATCGTGGGGAAGGCGTACCCCGCGTACGACGGGTCGGGGCGCACCACCCCGTTCAGGGCCTGCGCGCCCGTGACGAGCATGCCCGCGATCGCCACGACGCGCCAGCGCGGCGACGGCGGCCTGCCCGTGGGCGCGTACACCGGCAGCACCATGGCCATGAGGCCGCCGCCGAGCGCCCAGGTGGCGACGCTGACCCAGCGCAGCACTCCCGCGGCGGTCAGCGCGCCGGACGCGGCCAGGTGCAGCATCAGCGACTGGGACAGCACGGCGACGGCGGCGAGCAGGCCCCCGGCGCTCATCAGCGGGCCGAGGACGAGCCCGGGACGGCGGCGGACGATCAGCGCGCCGACGACGGGGAACGCCAGGCCGGCGGGGTAGTCGGGGGTGACGGCGGGCCGCGGCGCCCACGCGGGCGGCAGCATGACCTGCAGCACGACGCCCACGACGACGGCGGCCGCGGCGGCGATCGCGACCGCGTCGGCCACGAGGGTGCGTCTGCTGTCCATGATGGAGGTGATTATGCCGTTTCCTGGCTTACCGTCCTCGCCTGCCGCCCGTTGGAGGTTTTCCGGCGCCGCGTCGTCGGAGGCTCTTCCGTCGTCGGCCGATGGGCGGGATCATCCGCTGCCGAGGGCGGGGGTGAGTGCCCTGTGCCAGTGGGCGGTGTCGGTGTACTGGTGCAGCCAGGAGAGTCTTCCGTCGGTGACCCGCCACAGGTGGACGAACTCGGCCTCGTAGCCGCGGCCGGTGGCCCGTGCCGTGCCCCGGTAGTGGCCGGTGACCACGACGGTCCCGTCCGTGGTCTGTGCCCAGGTCTCGGCGTAAGGCGCGGTGTCGAAGTCGGCGTAGACCGCGCCCCAGACGCGCAGGAGCGCCTCCTGTGGTCCGTGAAATGCGCCGCCGGCGCCGCAGGGCATGCCGGGCGCGGTGCGGGCCTCGAAGTCCGGGTGCAGCAGACGCGCGATCGCCACGCCGTCGGCGGCCTGGGCCGCGGCGTAGAAGCCTTGGACGACGTCGAGAGCCGTGTTCATGTGTTCCCCCAATTAGAGGTTTAGTTCTAGAATCGATCCACTAATATCAGGAGGTGCCCGCGGTGGGAAGACCGCCCAAGTTCGGCCGTGACCAGATCCTGGACGGCGCGCTGGCGATCGTCGCCGAGGACGGTCCCGGCGCCGCGACCATGGCCGCCATCGCCGCCCGCCTCGGCGCGCCGACCGGCTCCCTCTACCACCGGTTCGGCTCGCGCGACCTGCTGATCGCCGCCCTGTGGCTGCGCGGCGTCCACCGGTTCCAGGACGGGTTCGTCGCGGCGCTGGCGGCCGGAGACCCGTACGCGGCGGCGCTGCACACCCCTCGCTGGTGCCGCGACCATCCCGCAGAGGCGGCCGTCCTGCTCCTGCACCGCCGGGAGGACCTCACCGCCCGGTGGCCCGCCGAACTGGGCGCGGAGGTGGCCGGCGCCGACACCCGCGTCCGCGCCGCGCTCGACGCCTTCGCCGCCGAACGCCCCGGCCTCGACCGCGAACGGCTGGTCTTCGCGCTCGTCGACGTCCCCTACGGCGCCGTCCGCCGCCACCTGCTCGCCCGGCGCCCACCACCACCCCTGGTGGACGACCTCGTCCTCGCCACCTGCCAGGCCGTCCTGCCGCCGCCGTGACACGGCCTGCCACAGGACGTCTTCTGTGGTCGCGGAACGGCGTTGACAGGGGGGAGGAGGCGTCAATAGGTTCCTGAACGAAACAGCGTTCTAAATAGAGGAACAAGATGCGACCGGGATACGTCACGCTGCCGTCGGGACAGGTGCACCTTCGTCAGGCCGGAACGGGGACGCCCGTGCTGCTGATCCACGACGCTCCCGGCTCCTCGGCCGGCTGGGACCCCGCGCTGGTCGACGCGGTGGCCGGGCGGCGGTGGGTCATCGCGCCGGATCTCATCGGGTTCGGCGGCACGACGCTGGACGACGCGGACGCGGGCGATCTGGGCGCCCAGGCCGACGCGCTGGCCGCCGCCATGGCCGTGCTCGGGGTGCGGCGCGTTCCGGTGGCGGGCGAGGGCGCCGGCGCCGCCGTCGCCGCCCGGCTCGCCCAGCGTCACCCCGACCTGGTCAGCGTCGTCCTGACACTGCACGCCCCTTACAGCGGCGAGGATGCGCCTGAGGCTTCGCCCTCGGAGGATGGGGGGGCGCAGAGCGGGCGTGGGGAGGGGAGCGGTGGTACGGAGCCGTTCACGCCGGGGGGCAAGGGCGGGGAGCCGTTCGTGATGGATGCGAGCGGGGGGCATCTGGTGCGGCTGTTCGACGAAGTACGGGACAGTCTTGTCTTCAGTCCCTGGTGGCGGCCGGTGGCGGGGAATCGGCGGCGTCGTGGTCTGCCCTCTCCCGAGGTGCTGCACGCCCTGTTCCTGGACACGGCCGCGCACGGCGACGCGCACCGGCGGCTCGTGGCGAGCGCGGCCCGGGCCTGGCCGCGCCTGGTGGCGGCCTGTGACATGGCCGTGGCGGGGGACGACCCGGCCGCGGACATCCTGGCCCTGCCGGAGGGCGAGGCGACGGCCGGTGCCGGGCAGCCGTCAGCGGGTGAGATGGCGGCCGGCGCTGAGGAACCGTCACTGGGGGAGACGGCGGGGCGGCCGTCAGGGGGTGAGCGTGGCTATGTTCCGGTCGGCGCGGGGGTCGTTCACGTGCGCCGGTTCGGGGGGCGGTCGTCCGGGCGGCGGCCGGTATTGCTGCTGCATGCGAACCCCGGCTCGGGGGCCGGGCTTGAGCCGCTGGCCCGGGCGCTGGGCGAGACCCGCCCGGCCATCGTTTGGGACACCCCGGGCCACGGCCGCTCCACCCCGCTGCCGGTGGCGGACGGGATGCCGGCAGGGGCCGGCGGCGCCGGCGTGTCGGCGGTGGACGGGACGCTGTCCGGGGAGGGGGGCGCCGGGGCGCCGGTGGTGGATGGGGAGGTGACTCTCGCGGGGGCGTATGTGCCGGTATTGGTGGTGATGCTCGATGCGCTCGGGATCGACCGGTGTGACGTGTACGGGACGCATACCGGTGCCGGGCTGGCTGTGGAGTTGGCGGTCGCGGCGCCGGAGCGTGTGGGGGCGCTCGTCCTCGACGGGGTGCCGCTGTTCGACGACCGGCCTGAGCTGGTCGCGTCCGTCATGGCGAACTACTTCGTGGACCTGACCCCCGACACGCACGGCTCGCACCTGCGCCGCGCCTGGGGGGCCAGCGCCGACATGGCGCTGTGGTGGCCCTGGTTCGAGCACACCCCGGCCGGGATCCGGGACGTCGACGCGTACCGGCCCGAGTTCCTTCAGCGGGTCGTGCTCGACATGCTGCGGTCCGCGCCGCACTACCACCGCTACTACCGCGCCGCCTGGCAGTGGCCGTGCTCGGCGCGGCTGCCGCTGGTGAGGCGGCCCGTGCTGGTGGGCAGCACGCGCACCGACCCGCTCGCGCCGATGACCCCGGTCGCGCTGCGGCTGCTGGGCGACGCCGGGAACGTCGCCGAGACCACCTTCGCGCCGCTCGGCGCCCTCGGTTCTCCCGAGGCCAACGCGGCCCTGATCGCCCGCTATCTGGATGAGATCTCCTGACTCGGCCGCGGCGTGAGGCGCGCACGGACCGCCCCTGGTGACCAGGGACGGTCCGTGTCAGGAGGTCAGAACGGGTCAGTGCTGTCGGGAGGCGAGGCGGCGGCCGAGGAGGCGGCCGAAGGTGATGGCCGGGGTGACGAGCATGCCGGAGCAGAAGCTCTGGCCGCACGTGGCCGCCGCGCCGATGATCTCGCCGATGGCGTACAGGTTGGGGATGGACGAGCCGTCGGCCCGCCGGACGCGGAAGCCGGCGTCGATGTCGGCGCCCGCGAACGTGACCAGCGAGATGGCGTGGTTGCGTATCGCGTAGAAGGGTGGACGTGTCAGGGGGAGCGGCAGGTGGGCGCGCCCGAAGTCGGGGTCGGCGCCGGAGGCCACCGCCTCGTTGTAGCGGGCGGCGGTCGCGGCCAGGCCCGCGGGGTCGATCCCCGCCTCGGCCGCCAGCTCCTCCAGCGTCGCCGCCACGTGCACGCCCGTGCGGTGGCCGGCGCGGGCGCGGAGGTCCTCGGGGCTCCAGCCGACCACGAGCGGACGGCCGGACCGGGTGGACTCCAGCATCGCGTCGTCGAACACGGTCCAGAACGTCATGTCGTCGATGCGGGTGAGCGCGCGTTCCTTCTCGTCGATGGACGGCTCGTCCTCGGCGACCCAGCGGTTGCCGTGCTTGTCGACGTAGATCTCGACGGGCGGGCGCTCGGCGGTGATGAGGAGCTGACGGTCGGACCAGTTGGCCTTCCCCGGCGAGGTCGGGTGGGGCAGCCCGCCGAAGGTGGGCAGGTAGGACCCGGTGCCGGTGACGGCGGCGCCGAGCTCCCTGGCCATGATGATCCCGTCGCCGGTGGAGGTCGGGTGCGCCGCCGACACCAGCGGCGCGCCCTCCAGTTCGAGGAACAGCTCCGGGTCGGCCGCGAACCCGCCGGTGGCGAGCACGACGTGCCCGGCCCGCACGTCCACGTCCCCGCTGCCGCGCAGGACCGTGACCCCGGCGACGCCGTCGCCGTCCTCCCGGGGGATGAGCCCGATCACGGGAGAGTTCTTCCACAGTTCCAGGCGGCCCGTGGCGAGGGCCTCCTCCAGCAGGCCCTCGTACACCTCCAGGATCGACATCGCCTCGTCGACCCCGTAGTACGTGCGCGGCGTGCCGTACGGCTCGTGGCCGTAGATGATGCGCGGCGTCTCCGAGGCGAAGCGGAAGCCGCGGCCGTCCAGCCAGTCGACGGTCTCGGCGGCGTTCTCGGCGGTGATGCGGACCAGGTCCTCGCGGGCGGTGCCGGCGCTGATCCGGCGGATGTCGGCCAGGTGCGCCTCGACGGAGTCGGCGATGCCGCGCTCGGCCTGCCTGCGGGTGCCCGCCGCCGCCATGTGGCCGCCGGACACGTGCAGCGTGCCGCCGATCTGGTGGTCCTTCTCCACGAGGAGCACGCGGGCGCCGCCGAGCGCCGCCTCCGCCGCGCAGGGGATGCCGGCGGTGCCCGCGCCGACCACGACGAGGTCGTAGGTCAATTCCACTGGTGGGTCTCCTGTAGTGCTTGCCTTGGCCGCCTGCCCTGCCCGTCCCGGCTCACCCGGAGGACGGCACGTACCACCGCTCGGGGGCGGCGCCGGGGACGCGGCGCTCCTCGATGAGCGTCAGCCGGGACAGCTCGCCGTCCTCGAAGTGCTGCCACAGGCGGGTGCGGTAGTCGCCCTGCGGCATGGACATCTCGACGATGCGTTCCTGCGGGCGCGCGTTCCAGCCGAAGGTGAAGACGATGGCCTGGTCGCCCGCGCGGCCGGTGGTGCCCCACATCTCGTCGTCGATGAACCGGACGTCGTCGCCGTCCACGACGGCGCGGTAGTGCCGGGCGGCGGGTTCCTGGCCTTCGCGCAGGTAGACGACCTTCTCGGTCCAGTCGGTGCCTTCCATGAGGCCCTCCTGGCGGCTGGCGAAGCGTTCCACCAGGGCGCCGTGGGGGTCGAGCACGGTGTAGGTGCCCTCCCAGACGCCGCTCATGTCGCGCAGGATGTCGGCGATGGTCATCGTTCCTCCGTCTGGCTGGAAGAGCCGTCGTAGTACCAGGGCCTGGGGCCGGCCGCGCCGCGCACGAGCAGGGCGCGCCGCCGCAGGAAGCGCCGTACGGAGGGCGGGCCCATCCGCGAGGCGCCGAGTCCGGAGAGCTTGAAGGAGTTCTTCTCGACGGCGGGCACCATGCCGGTGAGGCAGGCGTCGTTGACGCTGACCGCGCCGACCTCAAGGCGGTGGGCGACCGCGAGCGCCTCCTCGGCGGTGCCGGCGAAGACGGCGGCGCTGAGCCCGAAGTCGGTGTCGTTGGCGAGCGCGACGGCCTCGTCCTCGCCGTCGTAGGCCATGACCGGGACGATGGGGCCGAAGGTCTCCTCGCGCATCACGCGCATGGTGTGGTCGACGCCGGTGAGCACGGTGGGCCGCAGGTAGGCGCCGCCGCCGAGTTCCTCGACCGTGCCGCCGGTCACCACGCGGGCGCCCTTGGCGACGGCGTCCTCCAGGTGCGCGCGGATGGCGCCGGCCTGCGCGGCCGTGATGATCGGGCCGATCTCGCCGTCGCCGATGCCGGGGTAGGCGAGCCGTACGCGCCCGGCCTTGGCGGCCAGCGTCTCGACGAACGCGTCGGCGACGCGCCGGTCCACGTAGACGCGCTCCAGGGACATGCAGGAGTGGCCGGAGTTGATGGTCGAACCCCAAAGGATCGCGGAGGCGGCGGTGCCGAGGTCGGCGGAGGCCGTGACGACGGCCGGGTCCTTCCCGCCGAGCTCCAGGAAAGCGGGGATGAACCGGGCGGCGGCCGCGGCGGCGATGGCGCGGCCGGTCCCCACGCTGCCGGTGAAGCAGACCGCGTCGGCGACGTCGATCATCGCCGCGCCGGTCGCGCCGTCGCCCTCGACCACCGCGAGCACGCCGGACAGGCCGGGGACGTCCTCGACGCAGGCGCGCAGCGCGGGGATGAACCGGGGCGTCATCTCGCTGGGCTTGAGCAGCACCGCCGATCCGGCGAGCAGCGCGGGGACGGCGTCGATGAGCGCGAGCTGGAACGGGAAGTTCCACGGGGAGATGACCGCGACCAGCGGGTAGGCCACCAGGTCGGCGGAGGCCGTGACCTCGGGGTCGGGGGTGGCGGCGGGCGGGGCGGGCGCGAAGGTGTCCTCGGCGAACTCGCAGGCCCGGTCGATGCCGGAGGCGACCGCGTCCACCTCTATCTCGGAGGCCCACCGCCGGCCGGTGTCGGCCTCCAGCAGGGCGACGATGTCCGCGCGCCGCCGTAGGACGGCCTCCTTGAACGCGCGCAGGACGGCGACGCGCGCCTCGACCGGGCTCGCCGCCCATTCCTGCTGGCCGTCGCGCAGCCGTCGCGCCGCGTCCGCGATCTCGCCGGCGTCCGCGGCGGTGATGATGTGGTCGGTCTCGCCCGTGCGGGGGTTGCGCACGGAGATCTTCTTCGTCATGGGGACCGCTTCTCAGATCAGGCCGTCGCCGGACAGCCGCTCGATGACCCGGCGCTGCGTCGCGGCGAAGTGCCCGCGCGCGGTCTCGCCCGGCCGCACGCTGTCGGGCGGGTAGAAAGAGGTGCCGGCGTAGCTCGGCGCGTACAGCTCGAAGCGCTGGCGGGGCAGGAGGTTCATCATCTCCGGCGTCCGGCGCGCGCGGCGCAGCGCGGCGAGGTCGATCTCGGCGTTGGCGGCCATCGACTCGCCCTGGCCGGCCTTGGCGAGGACGATGCCGCGGTGGTCCACGATCTGGCTGGCGCCGTCGCCGGACTCCGCGGGCAGGCCGGTGCCGTGCACGCCGGCGGTGTTGGCGGAGACGACGTAGGCGCCGTTCTCGACGGCGCGGGCGAGCTTGGCGACGTTCTTGGGGGACAGCAGCGCGCTGGCCACCTCGGAGGAGCTGTGCAGGAACACCTCGGCGCCGCGCATGGCGAGGCAGCGGGCCACCTCGGGGAAGAGGATCTCCTCCGAGGCGATGGCGGCCAGCGTGCCGATCTCGGTCCTGGCGACCGGGAACAGGGCGTCCTCCCCGTAGACCTCCAGGTACCGGGTGAGGATGTCGTGCGGGGTGACGGCGAACATGGAGTTGAGCCGCCGGTACCGCAGCACGGTCTCGCCGGCCGGGCCGAACACCACCGACGCCTGGAAGTAGACGCCGGGGAAGTGCTCGTCGAGCTCGTAGCCGTTCACGCACAGGAACACCCCGGCGTCGCGGGCGATCTCGGCGAGCCGCGCGTACTCGGGGCCCTCGGCGGCGAGGGCGCCCCGCTCGCACCACTCTTCGAGGGGCTCGCCGATGGGGTGGCCGGTCAGGAGGTACTCGGGGAGCACCACGAGGCG
This sequence comes from Sphaerisporangium siamense, assembly GCF_014205275.1. Lineage (NCBI taxonomy): Bacteria > Bacillati > Actinomycetota > Actinomycetes > Streptosporangiales > Streptosporangiaceae > Sphaerisporangium > Sphaerisporangium siamense. Next base: position 6,606,526 of record NZ_JACHND010000001.1, on the reverse strand, counting down.
CAGGCCCGGCCCGACGAAGCGCTTCGTCGCCGTGACCTGGTCGTGGACGCGGTCGATGGCCGCGCGGATCATGTCGCGGCTCGCCGCGGCGTCCGCGGCCCGGTTGACGGCATGGCACGCGCTCTGCAGCGCGACCGCGCGGTAGGCGGTCACCGGCTCTCCCGCCACATCTCCACTCACAGGGGCTCCGTTCCACTAACCGAAACGCTGTTTCTGTTCGGACTATAGGGAAGACCGTCCTGGTTTCGGAAGCCCCGGCGCTTTATTGACATGGCCAGGCCCGCCGTTCTAGCGTGAAACGGCGTTCCGCAATGCGGAACATGGCACGACAGAACGGAGACGTGGTTTGTCGCTCGGAGCGGTCGTCGAGGCCGTCGTCGCATGCCGGGACGTCGAGGCGTCGGTCGCCTTCCACACCCGGGCGTTCGGCCTCGACGTGATCGAACGCAATGAGGAAGAGGCGCTTCTCGGGGTCGGCGCGGGCGCGACCGGCCGCCTGAGGCTCGTCCCCGCCCCCGCCGGCGCGGAGGCCGTCGAGGACCCGCGCGTCTGGGACATCGGCCCCCGCCTTCTCGGCATGTACTCCCGCGACCTCGCGCGGACCACCCGCATGATCGACGAGGCCGGCGGCCGGTCCCTGCCCGTCGCGACCTATCCCTACGGCTCGGGCACGATGAGCGAATGCGTCGCGCTCGGCTCCGACGGCGTCTGGTGGACGCTCCCGCAGGCCGGCGCCGCGCACCGCCCCAGCCCCGCGCTGGAGGGCGACCCGGACCGCCTGCACGGCGAGCTGCACACCGCCGTCATCGTGCCCGACGACCACGAGCAGGCCCTGCGGTTCTTCACCGACGGCGGCGGCCTGTCCGTCCTGTTCGACGGCGAGATGAACGGCGAGACGTTCGAGCGCATGGTCGGCATGCCGTCAGGGGCGAGCCTGCGGCTGACCTTCCTGCTCTCCGCCGACCAGGCCCCCGCCCGTTTCGAGATCATGTCGTTCACCGGGGTCGAGGCGGCGGACCTGTCGGACCGGCCGCTCGGCCTGCGCCGCGTGGTGTTCGCGACCGGCGACCCCGCCGCCATGGCCGAACGGCTGGTGGCCCACGGCGGTGTGCGCCTCGGCGAACGCCTGGTGCACGGGCCCGCCGGCCTGGAGGTGGAGCTGCGCGAACCCCCGGGAACAGCGCGGTGACCGCCGAGGACCTCGGGCGCTTCGACGTCGTCATCGTGGGGGCCGGCACGGGTGGCATGTGCGCGGCCATCGAGGCCGCCGCCGCGGGTGCGCGCGTCCTGCTGCTGGACAAGCTGCCCGGCATGGGTGGCATGCTGCACATCGCCAACGGCGAGTTCAGCGGCGCCGGCAGCCGCCGCCAGGCCGCCCGCGGCATCGAGGACACCCCGGAACGCCACTTCGACGACGTGATGCGCCTCTCTCACGGCAAGGCCGACCGCGACCTGGTCTGGCGGACGGTCCGGGCGCAGGGAGACACGGTCGACTGGCTGGAGGACCTGGGGTTCGACTTCGACCCCGCCACCCCCGGCCTGGTCCACGGCCACGAGGTCTACGCGACGCCCCGCACCTACTGGGGCGTGGAGCTCGGCAGGTCGGTGCTGCGGGTGCTGCGCCGCCGCCTCGACGAGGCCGTCCGATCCTGCGCGGTCCTGCCGCTGCTCGGCACGCGGATCCGCCGCCTCCTGGTGGAGGACGGCCGGGTGACCGGCGTCGCCGGGACCGGCCCCGGCGGCCGGGAGGTGGTCGCCCGGGGCGGCGCGGTCGTGCTCGCCACCGGCGGGTACGACGCCGACCCCGCGCTGCGCAACCGCTTCCTTCCCCCCGGCTGCGAGGACGCGCTCGTCGCCTGCCTCGGCCACGCCACCGGCGACGGCCTGGTCATGGCCACCGAGATCGGCGCGGACGTCAGCCGCGACGGCCATTTCATCCCGGTCATGGGGCTGATCCCCGACCCCGGCCGGCCGGGGTTCGCGGTCGACTACCGCGAGGCGTTCCTGGAGTTCGCCCCCGCCTACCGGACCCCGCACGAGATCTGGGTCAACCGCGACGGTGAACGGTTCGTCGCCGAGGACGTGACCGGCCCCGAGCGCCGCGAGCGGGCGCTGCTGCGCCAGCCGGGCCTCGCCATGCACGTCGTCTGGGACCGGGCGATCGCCGAGACCGCCGAGCCGCTGATCCGCAACGGCGCGGGCGACTGGACCCGCGAGCGGATGGCCGCCGAGTGCGCGCGCGGCCGGTGGATCGCCGCCGCCGGCACCCTGGAGGAGCTCGCCGGGCTGCTCGGCGTGGACGCCGCCGGTCTCACCGGGACCGTGCGCCGCTACAACGCCGCCGTCCGCGCCGGGCACGACCCCGACCACGGCCGCGCCAAGCTGCCCACGCCGATAGAGACCCCGCCGTTCTACGGGATCACCTCGGTCGCCGCGTCCCTGCTCAGCCGGGACGGCCTGCGGGTGGACGGCGACCTGGCCGTGCTGGACCGCGAGGGCGTCCCCATCCCCGGGCTGCACGCCGTGGGCGAGGTACTGGGCAACAACGTCTTCGCCGGGGACAACTACGTCGGCGGTATGAGCGTGACGCCCGCGATGACGCTCGGCCGCCTGCTCGGCGCGCGGCTCGCGGCCCGCGCCGCCGCGGGAGACCTGCCGTGACGTCCGGCCCGCCGTTGGTGGAAGGCGTCACGGCGGCCGTCGTCGGGGTCGCCGCGTTCGAGCCGCACCTGGAGCTGTTCTGCGGCGCGCTCGGGTACGAGGTGGCCGCCGCGGGCGTCGTGGCGGCGGCCGACGCGGCGCGGCTGTGGGGCGAGGGGCTCGGCGACGTGGAGACCCGGCTGCTCACCGCGGCGGGCGCGGACACGGGCCGCCTCCACTTACTCAAGGTGCCCGCGCCGGCGGCGGGCGCCGAGCACCCCCACACGCTCGACCTCGGCCTGGCCGGCGTCGACCTCTACACCCGCGACATCCACGCCTCCCACGCCCGCACGGCCGGGCTCGGCCACCGGTGGAGCGGCGGGCCCTCGACGTACGAGGTGCCGCTGGGGGAGCGGTCCGTGCGGGTCACCGAGGGGTTCTGCCTCGGGCCCGACGGCCTCGACATCGTCTTCGTCCAGCCGGGGAACGCCCGCGGCACCGCCGCCTGGGCCGTCGACCCCGGCCGCCCGCACACGGAGCTGACCTCCGTCGTCGCCCACGTCCCCGACCTGGACGCGGAGCTGCGGTTCTGGGACGGCCTGGGGCTGTCGGCCTGGTACGACGTGACGTTCTCCTCGCCGGGGCTGGAGGAGCTTGCCGGCCTGCCGCCGGGCACCGAGGTCCGGCTCGCCCTCGTCGCCGGCGCCGGGGGAGGGACGACGCGCATCGAGCTCGTCACCGTCCCCGGCCCCGCCCGCGGGGTGGACCGCCGGGCCGCGCAACGGCCGGGCCGTGCGCTCGGGCACACCGCGTGGTCGGTGCGCACCGGGGACCTGGACGCGGCGCTGTCCCGGGCCGGGCACGCGGGCGGCCGGGTGGTCCGCCCGCCGTTCGAGGCCGTGACGCCGCTGCACGGGGCCGCCCGGCTCGCGGCGGTGGCCACACCGAACGGGATCCACGTGGAGCTGTGGCAGTGCGCGGTGACCGCGCCTGTTGCGACTGGATTAAACATCAGACCAATTCATTGACATCGGGGTGGCCGAATTCCTAGGCTCCCCGTAACGCTGTTCCGCTCAGCGGAATTCGAAGTCTCGGGGTCAAGAGAACAGGAGGTGGCACGTGCGCGGACCAGGAATGCGATGGGTGGCGGCCGCGGCCGTCGGCGCACTGGTGCTCTCCGGATGCGCAGGCAAGGAGGAGCGCGCCGCCGAGTCGGGCCAGACGGGCGGCGGCTCGGGCTGGAACGCGGGTGCCGGCACTGTCAAGGTCGGGCTCATCAGCCCCATGACCGGCGCCTACTCGATCCTCGGGATCCTTCAGGAGAACTCGATCCGGGTGGAGATGGACCGGATCAACCAGGCGGGCGGTATCGGCGGGGCCAAGCTGGAGCTGGTCATCCGCGACTCCGCGCTCGACCCCGGCAAGGCCGTGCAGGCGGCCAACGAGATGGTAGGCGACAGCCAGGTCAAGATGGTGGTCGGCCCCTCGCTGTCGGCGTTCTACAACGCCTCCAAGGGCATCTACGAGCAGAATCGCATGCTCAACTGCCAGCCGGGCGTCGGCACCGGCGACTTCAGTGTCCTGAAGTACGGCTTCCGCTCGCAGGACCCCAACGACATCGGGGTCGACAAGATGATGCAGTACCTCAAGAGCAAGGACATCAAGTCGGTCGGGCTCGTCTACGAGGCCGACGACACCGGCAAGGCGATGGACGGGTACCTCAAGGAGTACGCGCCCAAGTACGGCATCACCTACATGGGTTACCAGCAGACCCGCCCCGACGACCAGTCGCACCGGCCCTACATCGACAAGCTCAAGGACGCGGGGGCCATCATGGTCTCCAGCAACGCCAGCGGCGCCAAGACCATGGCCGCGGCCGACGAGGCCAAGTACAAGGGCCTGATGGCCGGCACCTCCGGCCTGCAGAACGTCAGCTTCCTCGACGCGGCCCAGGACCTCGCGATCGGCGCGGTCTTCGCCGCGGGCAACCTGCAGTTCAACATCCGCGACCGCGCCACGTGGAAGGCCGGCTACCGCACCCACGTCGAGGCCATCGAGAAGCGCTTCGGGCTGGTCGAGGGGCCGAAGTCGGGCGCGAAGATGCCGAAGGGCACGGCCATCGCCGCCGACTGCGTCACCGCGTTCGCGAAGGCCGCCGAGACCGCCAAGTCGCTCGACCCCGACAAGCTCGCCCAGGCCGTGGCGGGGCTGAACATCCCCGACACCGAGACGCCGTCCGGCAACGCGATCAAGCCGGCGGACCACGAGTTCTACCACGTGGACGACATCCACATCTACCGCTGGGACAAGGACGCGAACGGCTGGTTCATCACCGACGTCACCTCGAAGTCCTGATCACGTCCTGATCTTCGCCCCCGAAAGGTTCCCCATGGCCTTCACCACCGGTCGCAAGCTGACCGCGCTCCTCGGCGCGGCGTTGTCGCTCACCGCCTGCGCGGGCAAGGAAGAGCGCGCCGGAGTCGCCCAGAACACCTCCGGCGGCGGCTGGAGCGCCGGCCGCCCGGTGGTGAAGGTCGGCCTCATCGGCCCCATGACCGGCCCGTTCGCCGTCGCGGGCGTCTCGCTGGAGAACTCGCTCAAGGTGGAGGTCGACAGGATCAACGCCAAGGGCGGCCTCGGCGGGGCCAAGCTCGAACTCGTCGTCCGCGACTCCGGGCTCGACCCGGCCAAGGCCGTGCAGGCCGCGAACGAGTTCACCGGCGACGACTCCATGGGGCTGGTGGTGGGGCCCGCCCTGTCGGCGTTCTACAACGCGGCCAAGGGCACGTTCGAGTCCGGCAGGAAGGTCAACTGCCAGCCCATGGTCGCCACCGGCGACTTCGGCGCGCTCAAGTACGGCTTCCGCGCCCAGGACCCCGTCAGCCTCGACGTCGCCAAGATGATCGCCCACGTCAAGGCCGAGGGCGTGAACTCCATCGGCGTCGTCTACGAGGGGGACGACGCGGGCAAGGGCACGGCCGACGAGGTCAAGGCGCAGGCGGAGGCCGCCGGGCTGGCCTGGAAGGGCTTCGAGGCCACCCGGCCCGACGACCAGTCGCACCGGGCGTACATCGACAAGCTCAAGGACGCCGGGGCGATCTGGATCTCCAACTCCTCCAGCGGCGCCAAGACCATGGCCGCCGCCAGCGAGGCCGGCTACAAGGGCCTCATCGTCGGCGGCTCCGGAGCCCGCAACATCTCGTTCGTCGAGGCGGCCGGCGACGCCGCCGACGGCGCGCTCTTCAGCGCCACCTACTACCCCTATCCGAGCCGCGACGCCCGCGACACCTGGAAGCCCGGCTACCGGCGGCACATCGAGGAGACCGAGAAGCGCTTCGGCAAGAACGCCGGCCCCAAGACCGGCGCCGAGTCGCCCAAGGCCGCCGAGATCGCCGCCGACTGCGTGCTCGCCTACACCAAGGCCGCCGAGCAGGCCCGCTCCCTCGACCCCGACGCGGTCGCGGCGGCGCTCGACAAGCTGGAGATCTCCGACCAGGAGACCCCGTCCGGCAACTCCATCTCCCCCGAGAAGCACGAGTTCTTCGGCATGGACGACATCCACGTCTACGAGTGGAAGAAGGACGACAAGGGCTGGACCACCGTCGAGGCCGGCAAGTGACACGGCGGCTGTGGTGAGTGAGGCGATCCAGGGATGGAGCGGCACTTCGTGACGGCGGGTGGGCTACAGGTCCACTACGCGAGGGCCGGGCGGGGCGCGCCGATCGTGCTGCTGCACGCCTCGCCCGGCGACCACCGTCCCCTACGCGGCCTCGCCGGGGAGTTGGCCCGCCGGTTCACGGTGTACGCGCTCGACACGCCCGGCCACGGCGGCTCCGACCGGCTCCCCGTCGCCGACCCGGACATGACCGACTACGCCGCCGCGCTCGGGCGTACGCTCGACGCGCTCGGCCTGGACCGCGTCCACCTCTACGGCACGCACACCGGCGCCAAGATCGCGCTCACGTTCGCCGTCGGACACCCCGGCCGGGTCGCCTCCCTCGTGCTGGACGGCCTCGGCGTCTCGACGCCCGAGGAGCGGGCCGACCAGCTCGCCAACTACCTGCCGCCGGTCCGCCCGCGCGGCGACGGCGCCCACCTGGTTTCGGCCTGGCACCAGGTGCGCAACATGTACCTGTACTGGCCGTGGTACCGCGAGGAGCCCGCCGCCCGGCTGCCCGCCGCCGCGATGCCGTCCCCCGAGCGGCTGCACGAGGTGACGACCGGCCTGCTCGAAGCCGGCGACGCGTACCCGCTGGCCTACCGGGCCGCGTTCATCTGCGACCCGGTTCCCCTGCTCGCACGGCTCACCGTCCCGACCCTGATTCTGGCCTCACCCGACGACCCCCTGCACGCCCACCTGTCCAGGATCCCCACCACCCGGTCCCGCACCGAGCCCTCCGGCGGCGACCCCGCGCGTCTGGCGGTCCTGGTCGGCGAGCACGCGGCCGTGCGCTCCGGGGGGATGACCGAGCCGCCGGGGTCGCCCGCGCCGTCCGTCACCGGCACGCCGGCCCGGCGCTACGTCCCGGCGCGGACCGGCGCGTCGCTGGTCAGGTGGGCCGCGCCGCCGTCCGGGGCCAGACCGCTGGTGGTCCTGCCCCCGGCCCCCGCCTCCGGGCGGGCCGTGCGGAGGCTGCTGGAGGGGGCCGCCGCGAGCCGCCCGGTCGTCGCCGTCGACCTGCCGGGCACCGGCGACTCCGAGCCGCGCCATCCCTTCACCACGGATCTGGACGAGCTGGCCGGGGCGGTCGTGGACGTCCTCGACGGGCTCGGTCTAAACACGGTGGACCTGTACGGTGGCGGCGCGGGCGCCGTGATCGCCGCCGCCGTGGCCGCCCGGCACCCGGACCGCGTCCACGCGCTGGCGCTCGCCGCGCCCCCGGACCCCCGCGTCGTGACCCCGGACCTCGCGGCGCGGCGCACTCCCGGCCTCGTGCCGGACGACCACGGCGTCCACCTGCTGCGCGCCTGGCACCTGGTCCGCGACGGCGCCCTGCGCGCGGCCGCCCGCGTCTTCGACCCGGACGACCTGCACATGAGGGTCCTCGACATCGTCAAGGCGTGGCCCTGCTACGGGACCGCCTTCCGGGCAGCGCTCGGCGGCCCGTGGCCCGCCGAGCTCCGGACCCCGGTCGTCGTCGCCGATCCGCCCGGAGACCCGTTCCTGGCCTCCGGCGAGACCGCCTCGCCGCCGTTCCACCACGATGGCAGGGGCGGCGCTGCCAGACTCCTCGCCGCGTTGGACGAGCTCACTGTGTGAGGAGCCGGTCGGCGCGGGGTGGACCGGTGCGGGAGATGCGGGCCGGCGTTGCCTGACGGGCGTCGTGGTCTGGCCCTGGCGTTCGGGGCATGCCCGGCACGGCCGCGTGGGCCGGCTGCCCGGACGACCCCCGGTCGCTCCGAGATCGCCGGTCTGGGGCGCGAGGCGAGCCGACGAGAGCGCCGCCTGGTCACCGGGGGGGACCAGGCGGCGCCGCGGGGCAACCGCGGGTCGGGCCTACGGGTGGAAGGTGCCGAAGTAGTTCGCCGGGAGCTTGTTCAGCCAGGCGTGGGTCACGCCGGTCCAGCCGATCCGCAGGAAGTCGGCCTTGCCGTCGCCGTCCACGTCGGCGAACTGGACGTCCTTGGGGGGCACGTCGGCGTCACCGGCGATCCTGCCGATGTCGCGATAAGCGCCGCCCGCCCCCGTGGCCCCGTCGTTGATCCAGGCGCGGGCGCCACCCTTGGCCGTGATCAGGATCCGGTCGGCCCGCTTGTCGCCGTTGATGTCGGCGTAGCGGATCTCCCGGGGGTTGGCCAGAGCGCCGCCGATCTTCGCCGGAGGGGCCCAGTCCAGCCACTTGCGGCCGTCCTTGGTCTGGAAATCGCGGTTGTACCAGGCGGTCGTCGTGCCGTCCGGCTTGATCAGCAGGTAGTCGTCCCGGCCGCCCCCGGTGACGTCGGCGAACCGGATCTTCGTGCTCGGATCGGTGTACAGGATCTCACCGCGTGACCCCTCGTCGAAGACGCTGGCCTCGCCGCCGTATTTGTTCATGCACATGCGGGAACCGGAGGGGTTGTCGGCCTTCCAAGTGGAGACCTCCACCGTGCCGGTGAGCCAGACCACCATGCAGTCGGGGAACCCGTCACCATCGACGTCACCGAAACGCAGCATGTTGCCTACCGCCCCGGCCTTGGGTTTGTAGGAGTTCTGTCCTTCGACGAAGGGGGTCCAGTCCTTGCCGGAGGGTCCGCTGTTCCACCAGAACCGGAAGTTCTGGTCCTTGTCCACCGCGACGAACTCGGCCTTGCGGTCCTTGTTGATGTCGACCATCCAGAAGCGCGAGGAGGAAGGGTACTGCCGGGCCTGGATGACGCCGCGGTCCTCCCAGCCCTGCCCCAGCTTGTTCGGGTCGCTTCCCCCGGTCCCTATGCCGTCGCCGTCGTCCCGCATCCCGCAGGGATCGGACCCCGCGTCCGGCGCCTGCGGGCGCGCCCTGCGGAGCCATCCTCGATCGTTGGCCTGACCCGCCGCCTTCACGAACGCCGCGGCGATCTTGTCGTATCCCCCGTCGGTGGGGTGAATGCCATCATGGCCGATATCGGACAGGGTCAGCGCGGTCGTGTCGGCGTACACCACGCGCAGGCCACGCCCCACGAGCCGGTCCACCATCGCGGGGATCTGCGCGGTGAACGCCTGCCCCCGCGCGTTCCTGCCGGGATCGTCGGCCGGATCACGGAAGGGCTGCATGCCGGCCACCAGGACGGCCACCCCCGGATCATCGAAGGCGACCTGCTCGATCAGGGACTCCAGCCGCCCGATCGCGCCGTCCAGCTGGTATTTCTGCATGACGTCGTTGCCGCCGGCGATGAGGGTGATCAGGTTGGGCTGGTAGGTCTTGACGGCGCATGTCGCCTTGTTGGCGATTTCGTGGATCCGGAGCCCCCGCCAGCCCTCGACCTCCCGGTCGGCCATCTTCCCCACCCGTACGGAACCGACCCAGTCCACGCGCGGGGTGTCGTCGACGGCACTCGCGGCCCTCTTGCCGGCGAGCGAGGATCCGCCGGACCGGCCGGTTTTCTCCGCGTTGCGGTCGGCCAGCTGGCTGAATCCCTGGTCGGCGCTGTCGCGGTAGCCATTGCCGTCCGAGCTGCCCTCGCCATAGGTGCTGGACGACCCCAGCCCCATCGGGCGCAGGGTATCCGCGGTCTCCTCGGTTTCGGTGCCGGAGTCCGTGGTTATCCAGCCGGCCAGGAACGCGTCGACGATGCCGTCGACGAAGGCGGATGCCATCTTCCGCTGACCGGTCTCATTGGGGTACAGGCCGTCGTCGGACAGGTCGTCGGTGGACAGGTGGCTCATCAGCACCAGCGAGACGTGCTCGCCCGCCGCCCGCCGCTGGGCCACCACCTCCGGGACACGCTGGTTGAACTCCTCGATCCGGGCCTGGATGGCGGGGTGGGCGGCCGGGGGCAGGGTGGCCACCAGGACCGTGGCGTCGGGGGCGTCCTCGATGATCTGGTCGATCAGACGCCCCAGCCGGCCGGGCGCCCCGGCCGCGTCGACGTCATGCGCCACGTCCTCGGTGCCGGCCAGCAAGGTCACCACGTTCGGCCGCAACTGGGCGACCGTGTCGTCCACCCGCTCGGCGATCTGGTCGATCTCGTGCTCCGGGTATCCCTCGTGGTCGGGGTCGGGCATGTCACCGTCGCGCTGCGTGCCCACCATGTCCAGCGACGGCGCGAGCCGGACCATTTCGTCGTCCGCCGCGGCCACCGCCGCGCTCATCTGACGGCCGCGCGAGCGCTGTACGTGTATGTAGTTGTATTTCTCCATCTCCTCGTACAGGGGCCGCCGGTAGTTGTAGAAGACACTGCCGTTCCCGCCCCGGGTCATCGCGTCACCCGTCGGCATCAGGTCGATCCGCGTCTGGGTTTGCTGGGAGCGGAACGGCCCGATCCCGACCGCGTAGTGGTCGGGGGACGCGCCGTTGAACCGCTGAGCCCGTTGCTGGGCGAAGGTGCCGTTGTCGCCGATGAAGTAGTCGTACTCCTCGCCGTTCTGGTGAGTGGCCAGGCCGGTGGTGAAGCGCCGCACCTGTCCTCTCGGGTAGTTGACCCTGGTCTGCAGCACGTCGGGGTCGGTGTTGAAGTCACCGCCCATCACGAAGTGCTCTCCCGCGTTCGTGGCCGTCGCCGCCACGTCCCGCACCATGGACGCGGCGTCGGCGCCCCCGCCTGAGAGGGCGTGGAAGGTGTAGTACCAGGTGTTCCCGAACCGTACGCCCAGGGTCGGCCGGGCGTCAGGGGCGGCATGGAAGTTGCGCAGCACCTGGACCTCTTCGGCCTGATGGCGGGTGACGATCGCGAGGTTGACCCGCCCGCCCTCCCATCTGCCGTTCATCGGGTCTGTTTGGAGGAAGTAGACGTGGTACACGTTCGGGTCATTGCGGTCGCTGTCGAGCTGCCAGGTGTGATGCTGCACATAGCCCGCCCGGCCCGGACGCTGCGGGTCCCATTCGATGTTCTCCACGAAATCGCTGTTACCCGGCGGGGTGGGACCGGCCTCCTGCAGCAGCACCACAGCGCTGGACCGCGCGTAATCCCTGACCGTTGTCGTCCATTTGGCGCCGGCGTTCCTCTGATCCGAGCCCTGCATGTTGTTGGAGATGATCGGTGTCTGTGACAACGGCGCGGCCTGCGCGGCCGGAATGGCCGGATCGGTGACGATCACCGTCGCGGTGAGTGCGGTGAACATCACCACTACGAGAAGCGCCCACCCCCGGCGACGTAAGCGCGCCGGTGAATCGGGGGAACGGCCGCGTAATCCCGGCACGATATATGACGATTTTCTCAAGGAACCCTCCGAAACTCGGTGTTTCTAATTCCGCTGCGGTGACACAAAGGTTCTGAAAGAAGATGGACTTGGCGGTCGATAGAAGGTGGCCGTTCTCGGTGCAGACGTCGATCGTGCGGGGGACGCCGTCCGCACCATGGAACGGCGGACGGCCATGGCGGGGGAGTCCTTGTCGTGAGGGGTACCGGCAGGGCCCTCCACGCGCCGCACGGTTCGCCTAGCCTGTCCCCATGGACAACCGGGACGCGGTCAGCGCGTTTCTCCGTTCCCGACGCGACAGGATCACTCCCGAGCAGGCGGGGCTGGCGAGCTACGGTCAGCGGCGGGTGCCCGGACTGCGCAGGGGGGAGGTCGCCACGCTCGCCGGGGTGAGCGTCGAGTACTACACGCGCCTGGAGCGCGGCGATCTCAAGGGAGTGTCCGACAGCGTGCTGGACGCCCTCGCCCGAGCACTGCGGCTCGACGACACCGAGCGCATGTACCTGTACGACCTCGCCCGCGCCGCGGGACCGGCGCCCGGCGCGCGGGCGCGGCAGCGGGAGGTGCGGCCGGCGGTGCGGCCGAGCGTGACGCGGATCGTCGAAGGCATACCGGAGCTGCCGGCTTACGTGATGAACAACCGTCTCGACGTGCTGGCCGCGAACCCGCTGGGCCGGGCCCTGTACTCGGACATGTACGCCGACCCGGCCTGTGGCGCGAACGTCGCCCGGTTCGCGTTCCTCAACCCCGTGGCCAGGCGCTTCTACACCGACTGGGAACGCATGGCCCGCTTCGCCGTGGGCGCGCTACGCGTCGAGGCGGGCAGGGACTCCTCCGATCCGGAACTGTCCAACCTGATCGGTGAACTGTGCACCCGCAGCGACGCCTTCCGCGTGCTGTGGGGATCCCACGACGTGCAGGCTTTCCGCCAGACCATCAAACGCCTGACCCATCCGCTCGTCGGCGGCCTGGAACTCGACCAGGAGCCCATGCGCCTGCCGGATGAGAGCGGCCTGAGCGTGGTCGTCTACAGCGCGCCACCTGGAACCACCACCGAGGACGGGCTGAGGCTCCTCGCCAGCTGGTCCGCCACGATCGGACAGCAGGACTCGGAGTCCGCGAGCCCACGGCACCTGGGGGACCGCGGCGGCGAAGCCTTCCTGGACGGCCCTTCTACCGGCTGAGCACAAGGCGGTTCGGCCGTGGAGGATGTCAAGCGCGACGGCGGGAGGCCGTCCCCCTCGACACCGGGGTGGGCGGTGACGCGCCGGCCGACGGCCCGAACCGGAAGGAGGGTCGGTGACGCTCACCGGAGTGGGAGCTGACCCAGGTCCAGCCGGGTGACCACGGCGGGGCCCTCCAGGGCGAGCAGGTTCCGGACCAGGTCGCCGACCACCGTGGCGGGGAGTCGTGTGACGTCGCGGCGGGTGGACAGTTCGCTTTCGACCATGGCCGCGACCACCAGGTCGGTGACCTTCACCAGGTGGCCGGCGAGTTCGGCGCGCAGCGTGTCGGAGAGGCCGAGCAGGCCGAACTTCGAGGCCGAGTAGGCGGCTCCGGTGGGGTAGCCGCGCAGGCCCGCGCCGGAGTTCACGTTGACGATCTGGCCGCGTTTGCCCGCGACGGGCTCCTGCGCGGTCATCAGGCGGGCGGCGGCGCGGGCGCAGAGGAACGCGCCGGTGAGGTTGGCCTCGATGGTCTCCCGCCACGCGTCCTCGGACAACTCCAGGACCTCGCCCTTGCGGAACACCCCGGCGTTGTTGACGAGCACGTCGAGCCGGCCGTGCTCGGCGGCGACGTCGCCGATGACGGCGTCCACGCGCTCGGCCACGGTGACGTCGAGGGCGACGGCGGTCGCGGCGCCGCCGCGGGCGCGGATCGCCTCGGCCGTCTCCGCGACCCGGGCGAGCCGCCGTCCGGCGCACACCACCGTGTACCCGGCCGCCGCCAGGGAGTCGGCGACGGCCTGCCCGATCCCGCTGCCCGCGCCGGTCACCAGTGCGACTCCGCCGCTCATCCGCGCCTCCCCGGCATGCCCGCGACCCGCGTCACCAGCACCGATGTGCCCGTGATCCGCCTTACCGGCACCGGTATGCCCGCGGCCCGTCTCACCCGCACTGGTAGAACTCCAGGACCTCGCCGTCCGGGCCGAAGAACGTCCGGACGCGGGCCGGCCCGTACGGCGGCAGGTCCAGCTCGACGGGCTCGCAGACCGGCTCGCCGCCGAGCTTCGTCACCAGCGCCGACGTGGCGTCCAGGTCGTCGGTCTCCATGGACACCGACAGGATCCCGAGGCGGGGTGGTACGGCGCGGTCCCGCTGGTCACGTCCGGGGAATCCGACGTACTGCGCGATCTCCACGCGGCCGGTGAGGGTGTCGCCGGGCATGTACAGGTTGATGTTGTGCAGCCCCGTCTCCGGCGGGAGCCGGAAGAAGGACTCCATCCTCTCGATCAGCTTCTCGTACAGCTCGGCGTATCCCAGCCCCTGGTAGAAGGCCGCGGACGCGCGGGCGTCGCTCACGTGCATCGCGACCGTCTGCAGCTCGCTCGGCCGCCCGTCGTAGCCGGCCAGGAGCGAGGCCTCGCCGGGTTCCAGCTCGAAGACGTCGAGGATCACCCCGTCGGGGTCGTAGGACAGCGAGTCCCACGCCGACAGGTCCGGCATCACCGTCCAGTGGGTCGGCTCGGACTTGGACCGGCCGCCCGCGCCGCGCAGCCGGGCGATCGCCGTGCGGATCTCGGGCACCCGGATGTTGAGCGCGTAGTGCCCGTAGTCCTGGGCGCGGGAGTAGTCGCCCCAGTAGGGCTCGCCGGGGGCGTCGAAGCCGACCAGGCGCAGCAGCCCGGTGGTCGCGCCCTCCGGTCCCATCACGACCGCGCGCCCGGTGAGGCCGGGCGGCATCTGCCAGGCGCGCTCGGCCGCGGGGCCGCCGACCGTCCCCTCGCCGAGGCGGACGTATCCGAACGTGTCCGCGTAGAAGGCGCAGGACCGCTCCAGGTCCGCGACGGCCACCGTCGCCACGCGAAGCTCGCTGATCAAAGGACGTTCCTTTCGTGGTGCCGGAACCGCGGTGCCGTGCGCGGCCGGGGTCGCGCCGGTCACGCGAGCGGGGTGGCGCCTTCGGGCCACCAGTCGCCCGCGCCGTAGGGGTCCGCCAGCGGCTGGGAGCCGTGCTCGTGGACGATGCGCCAGCGGCCCTCCTCGCGGCGCACGAGCCAGGTCATGCGCATGCGCAGCCGCCCGGCCTTGCCGTCGCCCATGATGTCGTAGTCGACGACGCCGACGACCTGGGCCAGCGTGTCGCTCTCCCAGGTGAACGGGCCCTCGACCCAGCGGAACCCGTTGATGCGGATCGACGTCTTGAAGTAGGCCTCCCACCCGGCCTTGATCCGGTCGCCGCCGTGGGTGGTCCAGCGCGGTCCCTCGACGAAGACGTACGCGTCGTCGGCGGGGGAGAAGGTCTCCAGCACGCCGTCCAGCCGCCGTTCGACGACGGCGGTGAGCATCGCCTCCGCGGTGCCGAGCGGTGTGGTCGTGGGCACGGTCATGGGCACGCCCTTCCGTGTATTCCACATTGTGGAACAGTGTTTCGCTAAAATTAATCGTCTGATGTATAGAGGGTCAAGGGCGGCGGCGCCGCCGCGGCGCGGGTTCCGGCGCGACGTGGACGATGGACTTGCCCACGTTGGCGCCGGTCATCAGGCGGCGGAAGGCCGCGGGCGCGGAGGTCAGCCCCTCGTGCGCGTCCTCCAGAAGGCGCAGGCGTCCCTCGGCGACGAGCCGTCCCACCCGTTCGGCGAATCGCGGCGCGAGGTCCTGGTGGTCGTAGACGACCAGGCCGTGCACGGTGGCGCGGGCCCGCATCACCGCCCCGGCGGGCAGCACGGTGTGCCCGGTCTCGTTGGCGTGGTCGGGCAGGCCGCACAGCACGACCCGGCCGCCCGGCGCGAGCCGGTCCAGCACGCCTTCGAGCACCGCGCCGCCCGCCATGTGCAGGTAGCCGTCCACGCCGTCCGGGCAGGCGTCGGCCAGCGCCTCGGTCCAGTCCGGGGCGTGCCGGTCGACGGCCGCCGCGTAGCCGAGTCGCTCGACCGCCACCCGGCACTTGTCCGGCCCCCCGGCGATCGCCACCGTGCGGGCGCCCGCCAGCGCCGCGAGCTGCCCGGCCGTGCCGCCGACCGCGCCGGCCGCCGCGGACACCACGACGGTGTCGCCGGGCTCGGGGCGCAGCAGCCGGGTGACGGCGGCGTAGGCGGTGAGCCCGGGCATGCCGAGCGCGCCGAGCGCCGCGGTGCGCGGCACACCGGGCGGCACTTCCACCGGGCGCAGCGAGGAGGCCGGCACCGCGGCGTACTCCTGCCACCCGGTCTCGGCCAGCACCCACGCGCCGGTGTCCACGACCTGGGCCACGGCCCGGCCCGGCACCAGATCGCCCGGCGCCACGGGGGCGTGGCCGAGGTCGCGCCCGGTCAGCGTGCCCCGTACGTACGGGTCGAGGGACAGGTGGACGGTGCGGACCAGGACCTCGCCGGGTCCGGGCGCCGGAATGGCCGTCTTCTCGGCACGGAAGTCGTCCTCTTCGGGCACGCCGCGCGGGCGCCGGGCCAGGACGATCCTGGTGTGCGTGGCCGGGGGCGTCATCCGACCCTGGTCTCCTGGATCAGGGTGCGGCGCACGCAGACGCCGTGCTCCAGCCACTGCCAGGTGCGGCTGCGGCTCGCGCCGTCGTCGCTCAGCACGATCATCTCGAAGAGCCGTTGGTCGGCGGAGGGGTCGGAGGCCTTGAAGCGCCAGGTGAGGAACATGGCGTTCTCGTCCAGCGCCCAGGTGACGCCCTTGATCCGCTCGGTGTCGAAGTACAGGCGGCCGTGGCCGTCGTAGACGCCGGGGAAGGTGTACTCCTCCGACCGGCCGTCCTCCCAGCGGTAGCGGTTGACCTGCACGTACCTGTCCGGGTCCTCGGGCGAGAGCAGGCAGCTCAGGTGGGAGGCGTGACGGTCGACGACGTTCCCGTCGGCGTCCACGTGGGTGTAGGTGCCCTCCCACTCGCCCTCGTGCTTGGCGAGCAGCGGAAGCCCTTCGCGGATGGCCATGCGTGACTCTCTTTCTCCGGCGCGCGCCGTCCTGGACGGGTTCCGGCGCGGGAGGTTTCAGGCTGGCACACTGAAACGCCGTTTCGCTAGAGGGAACATGAGACCCCATGGGCGCCTGCCGCGAGCTAGGCTGTCGCCGTGTCCACCGACCGTGTTGCGGCGCCCGCCTATCAGGACCTGGCCGATCGGCTGCGCGAGCAGATCCTCGCCGGCGACCTCAAGCCGGGCGATCGCCTTCCCGTGGAACCCGACCTGTGCACGATGTACGGCGTGAGCCGGAGCACCGTGCGCGAGGCGCTGCGGGTGCTGTCCAGCGAACGGCTGCTCGTCACCCGCCGCGGCGTCGCGGGCGGCAGCTTCGTCACCCGCCCCGAACCCGAGCACATCAGCAGCTACCTGCAGTCCAGCCTGGCGCTGTTCCGCGACGCCGGCTCGGTCGCCAACCTGCTGGAGGTCCGCGTCCTGCTGGAGGTGCCCACCGCCGGGCTGGCCGCCGTCCGCCGCACGCCCGAGCAGCTTGAGGCGCTCCGGGGGGCGCTCTTCGACCCCCGCGCGATCGAGCGCGAGCGCCTCTACGCCGCCAACCGCCGCTTCCACAAGGCGCTGCTGGAGGCGGCGAACAACCCTCTGCTCGACGCGGTGACGGCGCCGGTGTTCGGCGTGCTGGAGAACGACTTCGTCAGGGACGACGTGGCCGACGGCTTCTGGGATCGGGTCGACAAGGACCACCGGGAGATCCTCGCGTACGTCGAGGCCGGGGACTCCCATGGCGCCGAGCGCGCCCAGCGGGAGCACCTGGAGCATCTGCGCAGCGTGTACCGGCGGATCGGCAAGGAGCGCCCGGCCGGCGGCTGACATCCAGGAGAGGGTCAAGGAAATGGAACGCCGTTATGCACAGCGGAACAAACCCTTGACCCTCAAATAGTCTGACGTTTAGGCTCGGACCCCGAGACGACAGGGCCGAGTGAGGGGCGTCATGGATGTCAAGCCGGGCTGGCAAGGCAGGTTCTTCGAGGATTTCGAGGTAGGCGACGTCTACCGGCATCCCCTCGGAAGGACGGTGTCGGAGGCGGACAACACCTGGTTCACGCTCCTGACGATGAACACGAACCAGATGCACTTCAACGCGCAGTACGCGGAGCGCTCGGAGTTCGGCCGTCCCATCGTCGTGTCCACCTTCACGGTGGCGATCGCGGTCGGGCAGAGCGTCACCGACCTCACCCAGAACGCGTTCGCCAACCTCGGCTGGGACGACATCCGCATGACCCACCCGGTGTTCGCCGGCGACACGCTGTGGAGCGAGTCCATCGTTCTCGACAAGCGCGAGTCGGCCAGCCGGCCGCACGCGGGCATCGTCACCGTCCGCACCCGCACCCTCAACCAGGACGGCAAGGAGGTCTGCTCCTTCAAACGGACCTTCTACGTCTACCGCTGCGGGGCCGAGCAGATCGAAGGCGTGTTCCCCGAGGGCGAGCGCCCCCTCACGGTGGAGGACTGATGCGCGTCACCTACGGCCCGTGGGGGGAGACCCTCGCGGAACTGACGGAGGCGGCGCGCGCGGCCGAGCGGGCGGGTGCCGAGGTGGTCTGGGTCCCCGAGATGCACCGCAGCGCGATCGTGCAGGCCGCGGCCCTGTCCGGCGCCACCGAGACCGCCGGGATCGGCACCGCCATCGCGCTCGCCTTCACCCGCAGCCCCATGGTGACCGCCCTGGAGGCGCTCGACGTCGACGAGATGTCCGGCGGCCGGTTCATCCTCGGGCTCGGCACCGGCGTGCAGCGCCTCAACGAGGACTGGCACAACGTGACCTGGGGCAAGCCCGTCGCCCGGCTGCGCGAGACCGTCCGCGACATCCGCCACTTCTGGGCGAACTGCGCGACCGGCGAGCCGATGGTCCTGGACGGCGAGCACGCGCCGATGCGCGTCCGCGGCTACCGGCGGCCGTTCCCGGTCGCCCGCACCCGGATCCCCGTCTACCTGGCCGCGGTCGGGCCCGCCATGACCCGGCTGGCCGCCGAGATCGGCGACGGCTGGATCTCGCACGAGTTGTGCTCCCCGTCCTACCTCGCCGGCCGGATCCTGCCCGAGGTGGACGCCGGGCTCGCCAAGGCCCCCGGAAAGAAACGCGAGGACCTCGACCTGGTCGTCTCCGCATGCTGCTCGGTCGACCCCGACCCGGCCGCCGCGCGGCGCCGCGCCGCGGGCCTGGTCGGCTTCTACGCCAGCGTGCGCAGCTACGCCGACTTCTTCACCTTCCACGGCTTCGCCACCGAGCAGGCCGCCGTGGTCGAGGCGTTCCGCTCCGGCCGCGGCGCCGACCACCTCGGCGACGTCGTGCCCGACCGCATGGTCGAGGCGGTCACGCTCGCCGGCGCCCCCGACGAGGTGCGCGCCCGGCTCGCCGCCTACGAGGGCCTGGCCGACACCGTCAAGCTGACGCCGCCGACGCACGGCCTGCCCGCCGAGGAGACCCGGGCCGCCCAGAAGGCCGTCATCCAGCTCATCGCCGAGATCACAGGAGGGCGGGCGTGAGACCGCTTGAGGACGTCCGTATCGTCGCCGTCGAGCAGTACGGCGCCGGTCCGTTCGGCAGCGTGCACCTGGCCGACCTCGGGGCCGAGGTCATCAAGATCGAGGACCCGCGCGTGGGCGGCGACGTCGGCCGGTACGTGCCGCCGTACGCCGAGGGCGAGGACTCGCTGTTCTTCGAGGCGTTCAACCGCAACAAGCGCAGCCTCTCGCTGGACCTGTCGAGCCGCGAGGGCCGCGCCGTCTTCGAGGACCTCGTCCGGGTCAGCGACGTCGTCTACAGCAACCTGCGCGGCGACGTGCCCGCCAAGATCGGCATCACCTACGACGACCTGAAACACCTCAACCCGGCCATCGTGTGCTGCTCGCTCACCGGGTTCGGCATGACCGGCCCGCGGCGCAAGGAGCCCGGCTACGACTACGTCCTGCAGGGCCTGGCCGGGTGGATGCACGTCACCGGCGAACCCGAGGGCCCGCCTGCCAAGTCCGGCCTGTCGATGGTCGACTACTCCGGCGGCCTGGTCGCGGCGATCTCGCTGCTCGCCGGCCTGCACGCGGCCCGCAGGGACGGCGTCGGCATGGACTGCGACGTCAGCCTCTACGACACCGCGATCGGCCTGCTGACCTACCCGGCCGCCTGGCACCTCAACGAGGGCTTCGTCCCCGAGCGCACCCGCCACTCCGCGCACCCCTCCCTGGTGCCGTTCCAGGCGTTCGAGGCCAAGGACGGCTGGCTCGTCGTCGGCTGCGCCAAGGAGAAGTTCTGGCAGCGGCTCGCCGTGGTCGTCGGCCACCCCGAATGGGCGCGGGACGCGCGGTTCGCCACCTTCGCCGACCGCCGCCGCAACAAGGATGTCCTGCTGCCCCTGCTGGAGGACATCTTCCGCCGCCGCACGGTCGCCGAGTGGCTGGAGCCGCTCTACGCCGCCTCCATCCCGTGCGGCCCGATCAACGACGTCGCCACCGCGCTGACCGACGACCACACCGCCGCCCGCGGCCTGCTCGTGGAGACCGAGCACCCGCGCTGGGGCACCGTGCGCCAGGTCGCCTCCCCGGTCCGGGTCGGCACGCACCGCGCCGAGCACCGGCGCGCCCCCGCGCGCAACGAGGACTTCGGCCACGTCGTGCGCGACCTGCTCGGATACGACGACGGGAAGGTAGCCGCGCTGGCCGAGGCGGGCGCCTTCGGGCCGCCCGCCCGCGAAGAGGCGTCGTGACCGCCGCCCGTACGCTCGCCGCGTGGGCGCTCGGCCCGGGCCCCGCCGCCGCGCCCGAACAGGCGCGGCGCGCGGCCTGCCGCCACCTGCTCGACGGGCTCGGCACGGCCATCGCCGCCGGCCGCGCCGGGATCGCCGCTCCCGCCGTCACCGTGGCGCGGGGACTCGGCGGCCCGCCCGAGGCCACGCTGCCCGGCACCGGCGCGCGCGGCTCGGCCGTGGCGGCGGCGCTGGCCACCGGCACGCTGGTGCACGCCCTCGACTTCGACGACACCCACGCCGGAGGGCTCGTCCACGCCACCGCGGTCGTGCTGCCCGCCGCGCTCGCGGTCGGCGAGCAGACCGGGGCCTCCGGCGCCGAGGTGCTCGCCGCGGCCGTGGCGGGCTACGAGACGGTGTGCCGGATCGCCGCCGCCGCGCCGCACGCCTTCCACGCCCGCGGGCTGCACGCGACGATGAGCTGCGGCGTCATGGCGGCCGCGATCGTGGCCGCCCGGCTGATGCGGCTCGACGCCGACCAGGCGGTGAACGCGCTCGGCGTCGCGGGCAGCCAGGCGGGCGGGCTGCTCGAATTCCTCACCACCGGCGCCTCCACCAAGCAGCTCCACCCCGGGCTCGCCTCCGCCTCCGGCATCCTCGCCGCCCGGTTGGCCGCCGCGGGGGCCAGCGGGCCCGACACCGTCCTGGAAGGGCCGCACGGTCTGTACAAAGCGCTGGCCGGGCGGGAGGTGGACGCCGCCGCGGTCACCGAGGGGCTGGGGGAGAGGTGGGAGACCACCCGGATCACCGTCAAGCCCTACCCGGCCTGCCAGCTCATGCACGTCACCCTGGACGCGGTCGCGCAGGCCGTGCGCGGGCGGGACGTGCGCGCGTCCGAGGTCGCCGAGGTGGTCGCGGACGTGCACCCCGACAGCGCGGCCATCGTGTGCGAGCCCGCCGAGCGCAAGATCCGCCCGCGCACCCCGTACGACGCCAAGTTCTCCCTGCCGTGGAGCGTGGCGGCGCTGCTGATCGACGGCGAGGTCACGCTCGCCACCTACGCGCCCGAGTCCATCGCCCGCCCGGAGGTCGCCGAGCTCGCCGCCCGCGTGCGCACGGTCATCACCCCGTCCGGCGACGTCGCCGCCGACGCGCCCGGCCATGTCCGCGTGCGGCTCGCCGGCGGGCGCGTCCTGGAGGGCCGGGTGCCGCGCAGCGTCGGCGGGCCCGGCCGCCCGCTCGGCGACGCCGAGCTGGACGCCAAGTTCACCGCGAACGCGGCGGGCGCGCCCGAGGCGGCCGAGGCGGCCGAGCTGGCGCGCCGGGTGCGCGGCCTCGCCGCCGAGCCCGGCCTTTCCACCATCGCCGCACTCGCCGACCGGCTCGCCCGGCCGGCGCCGGAGGAACCGACATGACCCTGCACGCCATCCGTCCGAGCCGTTTCCCCTGGTTCCGCTACGACGGCTACTCCTTCTCGCTCGGCCTGACCCACGGCGGCGACGCCTGGCTGTCCGGGCACTCGGCGAGCGAGTACGACGCCGAGTCCGGGCGCATCGTCGTGCGCGGCGGCATGACCGGCCAGACCCGCACGGCGTACGCCAAGATCGAGGCGATCCTCGGCGCGGCCGGGCTGACCTTCGCCGACGTCACCCGCGTCACCGAGAACGTCACGGTCGCGGGCATCGACTCCTACGCCGAGGCCGCGGTCGTGCGCGAGGAGATCTTCGCCGGGCACCGCCCGGCCGTGAGCACGGTGGTCGTGGACCGTCTGCTGCGCCCGGCGGCGCTCATCGAGATCGAGGTGCACGCCGGCAAGGGCGGGCCCGTCGCATCCTCGCCCGGCGGCGTGGCCGAGGCCCCGGACGGCACGGTCTTCCTGCCCACGGTGCTGCCGGTCGACGAGCGGGGCGAGGTGGTGTGCGAAGGCGACCTGACCGGCCAGTACGCCTACTGCCTGGACCGCGCCGACCGCCTGCTGCGCGGCGCGGGACTGTCCCTGGACGCCGCCGTCACCACCTACGACCACACCACTCCCGCCACGCGGGACGTCTACCGCCGCACGCACGAGGTCCGCAAGGAGCGGCTCGGCGGCGCCGGCGTCTACCCCGGCGCGGGCGGCATCCTGATGAGCCGCCTGCACCGCCCGGGCGTGCTCGTCGCGCTGGACGTCACCGCCTCCCGCCACCCCCTCGAAGCGGTCAACCCCGGCTGGTCCCGCTACGACACCCTCACCTACACCCCCGGCGTCAAGTCAGGCGGCATGCTGTGGATGAGCGGGTTCGCGGCCCTGGACATGGACACCCAGCGGGCCGTCCACCCCGGCGACGTGGTGGCGCAGGCCGAGGTCACCTACGAGGCGATCCTGCGGGTCCTGGAGGCCGCGGGCGCCGGCCCCGAACACCTGATCTCCACGATCGAGTTCGTGTGCCCCGAGGGGTTGCGGGACTACCGCGGCGTCGCCGAGGTGCGCAAACGCCTGCTCCGCGAGCCGTGGCCCGCCTCCACCGGCGCGATCTGCGCGGGGCTGCTGCGCCCGGAGTTCCTCATCGAGGTCTTCCCCGCGGCGGTGCTCCCGTGAGCCTGCTCACCGACGAGATCCGCGCGATGGTCGGGCGCGAGGTCTCCTACACCGCGCCCGAGGAGCTCGGCAGGGCGTCCATCCGGTACTTCGCGCGCGCCGTCGGCGACGACAACCCGCTCTACACCGACGACGCCTACGCCCGCGCCCACGGATACGACGGCGTCATCGCCCCGCCCACCCTGATCTGCGAGACCAACCAGTACGCCGACCTGCCGGCCGACGCCGACGGCTACGCCGGGCACGACTGGCACATCGACATCCCCGGCGCCCGCAAGGTGCGCGGCGGCAACACCTACACCTTCCACCGGCCCGTCCGCCCGGACGACGTCGTCACCGCGACCTGGCGCCTGGCCGACGTCACCGAGCGCCGCACCTCCGGCGGCCAGGAGATGCTCGTCGTCACCTCGGTCGCCACCTACACCGACCAGCGCGGCGGGCCGCTCGTCACCAACGAGGAGACCATCATCTTCGTCGCGATCAAGGAGGAGCCGTGACAGGGCCGGCGCGAGAGCCCCTGATCGAGGTCGGTGCGGAGGTCGCCCCGCTGGAACGCGCCATCGGCCTGCGCGACATGATCGCCTACGCGGGCGCCACCTGGGACTGGCACCGGCTGCACTACGACTACGAGTATCTGCAGGCCAAGCGGCTGCCCGCCCCGGTGGTGGACGGCCAGATCTTCGGCGCGCTGCTCGCCGAGCAGCTCCAGGACTGGCTCGGCCCCCGCGCCTTCGTGCGCCGCCTGCACTTCCGGTTCAAGAACCTCGTCTTCGCGGGCGACACCGTCCGCTGCACCGGGCGCGTCGTCGCCGTCGAGGGCGACCTGATCCGCGTCGAGCAGCGCGTCATGATCGTCGACGGTGACGAGCCGGAACGCGTCGCCGTGGCGCCCGCTGGGGCCGAGATCCTGCTGCGCCGCGCCCCGGAGGGGACGCCGTGAGCACGCGGGTCGCCATCGCCGGCGCGGCCGAGAGCGATCTCGGCGTCACCGGCAGATCCATCCTGGGGTTGCAGGCCCAGGCCATCGGCCGGGCCCTGGAGGACGCCGGGCTCACCCTCGCCGACGTCGACGGCCTGGCCACGGCCGGGGTGTCCCGCTTCTCGGCGACCCAGGTCGCCGACTACCTCGGCCTGCGCCCCTCCTGGACCGACTCCACCTTCGCCGGCGGCTCGGCGTTCGAGATGTACGTCGCCCGCGCCGCCCAGGCCATCGAGGCCGGCCAGTGCTCGACCGTCGTCATCTCCTACGGCTCCAACCAGCGGTCGGCCCGCTCCCGGTCGCTGGCCGGCGTGGTCGAGGCGCACACGCCCGAGGCGCAGTTCGAGACCCCCTACGGCCCGCTCTACCCCATCTCCTACTACGCGATGGCCGCCCAGCGGTACCTGCACCGCTATGGCGGGACGCGCGAGAAGCTCGCCGAGGTCGCCGTCGCCGCCCGCGCGTGGGCGCTGCTCAACCCGGCCGCCTACCGGTACGGGGCGGGCCCGCTGAGCGTGGACGATGTGCTCGGCGCGCCCATGGTGTCCACCCCGCTGACCACGGCCGACTGCTGCCTGGTCACCGACGGCGGCGGCGCGGTCGTGCTCACCTCGCTCGACCGGGCCCGCGACCTGCGCAGACCCCCGGTCCGGGTGCTCGGGTACGGCGAGCGCGCCACCAACACCTCGATGACCGCCGTCGACGACCTCACCGTCACCGGGGCCGTGGAGTCCGGGCGCGACGCCTTCGCCCGCGCCGGGCTCACCCCCGCCGACGTGGACGTCGCCCAGGTCTACGACTCCTTCACCATCACCGTCGTGCTCACGCTGGAGGCGCTCGGGTTCTGCGGCCGCGGCGAGGCGCTCGACTGGATCGCCGGCGGGCGCATCCGGCCCGGCGGCGCCTTCCCGCTGGACACCTCCGGCGGCGGCCTTTCCTACTGCCACCCCGGCCAGTACGGCGTGCTGCTGCTGGTCGAGGCCGTCCGGCAGCTCCGCGGGGAGTGCGGCGACCGGCAGGTGCCCGGCGCGCGCGTGGCCCTCGCCCACGGCACGGGCGGCATCCTGTCCACCCACGCCACGGTGCTGCTGGGGGTGGACCGATGAGCCCCGGGGCAGGAACGGAGTACGAGGCGCCCGAGCCCGACGAGGTGACCGCGCCCTGGTGGGAGGCCACCCGGCGGCGCGTCCTGCTCGTCCAGCGCTGCGCGGCCTGCGGGCACGCCCAGCACCCGCCGCGCGCCCTGTGCACGGCGTGCGGGTCACTGCGCGACCTCGGCTGGTCGGAGGCGTCCGGCGACGGCGAGGTGGACGCCTGCACGGTCGTCGAACGGGCGATGCCCGGCTTCCAGCCCCCCTACGTCGTGGCCCGCGTGCGCCTCGCCGAGGGCGTGCTGCTGCTCAGCAACGTGGTCACCGAGCGTCCGCACGACGTGGGCGTCGGCGACGCGCTCCGCCTCGACTGGCGGCCGCTGCCCGACGGGCGCGCGCTGCCGGTCTTCGTCCCTTCCGAGAGGTGACCCTGTGGACTTCGACCTGAACGACGACCAGCGCGAGTTCCGCGCGCTGCTGCGCGAGTTCGTCGACAAGGAGATCGTGCCCGTCGCGCGCGACTGGGAGCACTCCGGCCGGTACCCCTCCGAGATCGTGGCCGGCTTCCGCTCGCTCGGCCTGTTCGGCCTCACCGTGCCCGAGGAGTACGGCGGCCTCGACCTGGACCCGGTGTCCTTCGCCCTGGTCTTCGAGGAGATCTCGCGCGGCTGGATGGGCGTCGCCGGGATCCTCGGCAGCCACTCCCTGGCCTGCCGGATGATCGCCACGCACGGCACCGAGGACCAGAAGCGGCGCTACCTGCCGGGCCTGGCCACCGGCGAGCGGCGCACCGGCATCGGCCTCACCGAACCCGACGCGGGCACCGACCTCCAGGGCATCCGCACGGTCGCGCGCCGCGACGGCGACCACTACGTGGTGACCGGCACCAAGACCTGGATCACCAACGCCCGGCACGCCGACCCGCTGCCGGTGCTGGTCAAGACCGACAAGGACGCCAGGCCCGCGCACCGCGGGATGAGCGTCCTGCTCGTGGACGCCGACACCCCGGGGTTCACGGTGACCAAGGACATCCCCAAGCTCGGCTACAAGGGCACCGAGTCGTGCGAGGTCGTGCTGGACGGCGCCCGCGTCCCGGCCGCGAACCTGCTCGGCGGCGTCGAGGGCCGCGGCATGCAGCAGGCGCTGTCCGCGCTGGAATGGGGCCGGGTCAACATCGCGGCCCGCTCCGTCGGCATCGCCCAGCGCGCCTACGACGAGGCCCTCGCCTACGCCAAGCAGCGCAAGGCGTTCGGCAGGGCCATCGCCGACTTCCAGGCCGTCCAGCTCCAGCTCGCCTCGCTGGCGACGACTTTGCAGGCCGCCCGCCTGATGGCGTACTGGGCCGCCGACCGGGTGCGGCAGGGCCGGGCCGACGCCCAGACGGGCATGGCCAAGATCTTCTGCTCGGAGGTCGCGCTCCAGGCCGCCATCGACGCGCTCAAGGTGCACGGCGGGTACGGGTACTCGACCGAGTACGAGGTGGAGCGGCTCTACCGCGACGCGGTGCTGATGAGCATCGGTGAGGGCACCAACGACGTGCTGCGCACCGTCGTCGCCAAGTCCCTGACCCGCGGCGACGCGAAGGTGGGGTGGGGCGGATGACCGCGCGCTCCTACCTGTACGTCCCCGGCGACGCCCCCGGCAAGCTGGGCAAGGCGCTCGGCAGGGGAGCCGACGCCCTGATCGTCGACCTGGAGGACGCCGTCCCCGCGGCCGGCAAGGACGCGGCGCGGGCCGCGGTGCGCGGCTGGCTGGAGACGGCGGACCCCGGTCCCGTGGAGATCTGGATCCGCGTCAACGCCGGGGAGACGCGCGAGGCCGACGTGCGCGCCGTGGCCGGGTCGCCGAAGGTCGCCGGCCTCGTCCTGGCGAAGGTCGAGACGGCCGGGGAGCTCACCGGGGTCGACGCCCTGCTGACCGGGATCGGCGCCGGGGACCTGCCGGTGGTGCCGCTGCTGGAGTCGGCCGCCGCCGTGCTGCGCGCACAGGAGATCGCGGCGGCGCCCCGGGTGGCGCGCATCCAGGTCGGCGAGGCCGACCTGCGGGCCGACACCGGCATCACCCCCGGCGACGACGAGCGGGAACTGCTCTGGGTGCGCTCGCAGGTGGTCCTCGCCTCTGCCGCCGCCGGTATCGACCCGCCGGTCGCCCCCGTCTCCACCGACTTCCGCGACCTGGACGCGCTGCGCGCCTCGACGCGCGCGCTGGCGCGGCTCGGCTACGTCGGCCGCGCCTGCATCCACCCGGCGCAGATCGCGGTGGTCAACGAGGTGTTCACCCCCGCCGAGGACGAGGTCAGGTGGGCCACGGACATCGTGACCCGCTTCGAGGCGGCGGGCTCGGGCGTGCTGCTCGACGCCGCCGGGCGCATGGTGGACGAGGCGGTCGTGCGCCAGGCGCGGCGCGTCCTCGCGAGGGCGTCATGAGCGGTACGCGCGGACTACGGGAGCGGCTGGCGTCGGTGGCCGGGGTCTGGGAAGGCTCCTACACCCACCTCACCCCGGCCGGCGCCGTCCTGGAGACCTACCGCTCCCGGCAGGAGACCCGCCTCGACGGCGACCGGTGGTACGAGCGGATCATCTACCTGCGCGACGGCGCGGCCCCTGAGGTGCTCGACTTCCGCGCCCGATTCGAGGGCGACGACCTGGTCTTCGACGCGGCCGAATTCGAGGGCGGCGCCCGGCTCGTGGACGGGCGCTTCCTGCTGTTCCCCTACCGCTGGTCCGCCGAGCCGGGCGTCGAGGTCGTCGAGCTGGTCACCTTCTCCGGTGACGACTACAAGTCCCGGCTGTGGAAACGGCTCCGCGACGGCCGCCTGGAACAGGTCACCGTCATCGAGGAACACCGCGTGCCCGGCGAGGAACCCGAGATATGGCACTGATCACCAGGAATAGCGCACGCGGAGCCACGGCGCCCGCCGCCGGGCGGCGCCGCGCCGGGGGAGAGGGAGACAGGACATGACACTGAGCGGACCGGCGGCCGGGGACGGCGTGGACCTGCGCGGCGCGGACCTGCCGTGGAGCGACGTCTCCATGCCGGGGGGCTCGGGCCCCGTCCGGCTGGCCCGGCTGCACGCCGACCCGCGGACCCGCGCCTCGGTGTCGCTGGTCCACTTCCCGCCGGGGTGGACCCGGCCCGGAACCGGCCACTACACCTGCGCCGAGGAGTTCTACGTCCTCCACGGCGCCATCACTGTCAGTGGCGCCCGCGCCGAGGCGGGCACGTACGCCTACATGCCGCCGAGGGCCACGCGGACGGCCGGCGCCGCCGCGGACGACGGCTGCCTGGCGGTCGCCTGGTTCTCCGGCCCGCCCCTCTGGCAGGACGGGCCCGCCTCCGAACCTCCCGGCCACGACCCGGTCCACGCCGCCGTCCAAGGCGACCTCGGCTCGCCGCGCGCGCCCCGGCCGGAGGTTCCCGGAGGTTCCGCGCTGCTCTCCTCGGTCGCGGACCTGCCCGGCGCGCGCACCGAGGGCGTCGACCTGCTCTTCGTGGACGCCTGGCGGTGGGCGTACGTGGCACCCGGCGAGCCCGCGCCCGCGTCGCCCGGCCGCGTGCTGGTCCGCAGCTGGCCGTCCGGCGACGCCTGAACCGTCGCCGAGCCGCCTCTACTGTGGCGGGTTCTCTTCCGCGTCTCGCAATGTCTGCCCAGAGGCGTTCTTGAGTCTGGAGACCCAGGTGTCGAGCCTCTGTTTGAGCGCGGGGGCGGCGCTGTTGTAGGAGTTGTCGAGCTGGTAGGGATCGGCGGACAGGTCGTACAGCTCATGTTCGCCGGTGTTGTAGGCGACGTAGTTCAACGCCGCGTTCACGCCGAGCGTGTTGGGTTTGGCCCGCAGGCCGACGTAGATGGGGGCGCCTCCGGAGGCGAGCGCTTGTGCGTCGCCGGGATCTTGGGGTTCCAGCAGGTTGTTCAGGGTGTTGGTGTTCAGGGTGCTGGGTCCGGCATGCTCGTTGAGGAACGCCAGGCGCCACCGCGATGGTGTGGTGCCGCGCAGGAACGGCACGAGTGAGCGGCCGTCGACGAAGGCGGGCGCGGTTGCTCCGGCCAGTTCGGCGAAAGTGGGGGCGAGGTCGACGTTGAGGGTGAAGGCGTTGACGACCGCCCCGGCGGGGACGCCGGGTCCGCGGATGACCAGCGGGACGTTGAGATCTTCCTCGTAGGCCGTGTTCTTGCCGGAGTTCAGGCGGTGCTGGCCCTGGTGGAAGCCGTTGTCCGAGGTGAAGACGATGTAGGTGTTGTCGAGTACGCCTTGCGCCCGCAGAGTGTCGATCGTGTCCTGGACGAGGTCGGTGACCGCGCGCAAGGATTCTCTGCGCTTCTGGTAGAAGGCGTCGATGTTGTTGATCTGGGCGGCGGTGAGCTTGGGCTTGTTGCGGATCCAGGCCGGCTTGTCGCTGACGTCGTCCTCGTTGAAAGACGGGGTGCGGGGAGCCTTGGCGTTGGGGTAGATGCCGTCGTAGCGCGGCGGCGGTGTGGCCGGTCCGTGGGGGACGTGGGGGGCGACGTAGGTGAAGAAGGGCTTGTCCGGGTAGTTGGTGGTGGTGTTCTTGATGAAGGTGGTCAGCTTGCGAGAGATCACGTCAACGCCGTAGTCCGACGGTGCGCCGCCGAAGTGGACTGTCGTGCCATTGTCGTTGACGTCGTAGTCGTACTCCGAATACGGGCTTCCGCCGTTGGGGCTGAACCAGCGCGTCCACCCAGGCGGAATGTAGGTCCTGCTGGGCGCTCCGTTGGGGTACCCGTTGAGGTATTTACCGAAGAACCCGGTGCGGTACCCGGCGCTTTGCAGCCAGGTGGCGACGGTCGAGTTCTCCAGTCCTTTGCCGTAGAAGGACTGGAATCCTCCGCCGGAGGCGGCATCGTTGGTGTAGATGCCCGTGTTGTGTGCGAACTGCCCGCGCAGCGTGGACACCCGCGATGGGCAGCACAGCGACAGTTCGACGAACTGCTTGTTGAATGTGGTTCCCTGACTGGTCAGGAGTGTCTGGAGTCCGGCGTCCTTGCCGAAGACGTCCTCGTTGAGGTCATCGGTGAGGATGAAGACGATGTTGGGCTGGGTCGTCGCCGCCGACGCCGGCGAACTGTCGAGTTTCACACCCGCGTAGGTGATGCTCGCGGATGCGATGAGCAGGGCCCCCAAGAGTTTCGATCGGCGACGATGTGGCTTGTGGGCGTTCATACCGCACCCTTTCTCGGGATACATGGTCCATCGCTTGATGTCGATGAATACGTGCCGAGACATTCGAGTCTCGAACAGGGTGAAGTCCATCCAGGCGTGCGAACGGCTGCGGGCACAGAAGGTGGCGCCCGAATGGGAGGCGGGAGAATCAGCGGTGGCGAACCGGGCGACACAAGGCGCTGCTCACGCGCGCCAAGTCGATGTGACGCCGCACAGTGGCGTGGAAGCCGTGCCCACTCCAGGCGGTCGATGTCATGACCACATCGAATCCGAATTATCCCTATCGGTCAAGTGGGTAATTACATTGCATGATGCGGCACCAGGAGCACGAAAGACGCGGCGGCGGCCCGTCCCCCACAGGGGTGCGGGCCGCCGCCGTTCTCATGGGGTGCCGATCAGCGTGGCGTCCAGCAGGCCGGCGACCTTGGCGCGGGCCGGCAGGCCGCGTACCTGCTCCGCCAGCGCTGCCACGGCCCCGGCGGGCAGCACGCGCGCGGCGTTGAGCTCGTACTTCCTCTGCAGCTCGTCCAGCGTCAGCGGGTGTTCTGGCCCGCCGCGTGAGGAGTGGACCCGATGCTCAAGGCGGCGCCCGTCGATGGTGCGGACCCGCAGTACCGCGGAGAAGGCGCGGGGGAACTCCTCGGTGCACTCCGCGTCGGGGACCACGCGCACCTTGGCGGCCAGCGCGAGCCGCCGCTCGTCGCGGAAGGCCGCCTCGGTGAAGTCGTCGAGGTGCAGCCCGAGGCCGCCGCCTCCGATGAGGGCGCTGGCCACGGTGTAGGGGCCGGAGAACTTCGCGTGGTAGGGCGTGCGCGGGCGCACCTTCTCCTCGTAGGGCTCGCCGATGGTCCGCAGCGGGGCGGCGGCCACGCCGAGCTCGGCCTCCGCGACGTCCTCGGGGCGCAGCCCCTCGGCGCGCAGGGCGAGGGCGGCGTCGATGCCCGGGTGGGTGAAGTGGTTGGAGGGGTAGGGCTTGTAGACGGTCCTGAGCAGCTCCCACCGCTCGCCGAGCCCGGCGGTGATGGCGGCCTGGTCGTAGCGGCCGTCGAGGAACGCGGTGAAGAAGCCGAACCGGCCCTCGAAGACGGTGGGCGGCCCGGTCACGCCCTCCGCCGCCATCGCCGCCGCGACCACGCCGGCGTGGGCGGCCCAGCCGCAGTGGACCCGCTTCACGGTGCCGCCGGTGCGGTTGGCCTCGATGACGCCGGCGCCCATGCTGGCCGCGATGCCCATCGCGTGGGCGATGCCCTCGGCGTCCAGGCCCATCAGCAGGGCGGCCCCGGCGGCGGCGCCGATGGTCCCGCAGATCGACGTGGCGTGCCAGCCCTTCTCGAAGAACAGGGAGTTGCGCAGCTCCGGGAGGTAGGACGCCATCCCCAGCCGGTTGGTGATCTCGTCGCCCACGGCCACCGCCCGGCACAGCTCGGCGCCCGAGGCACCCACCGACTCGGCCACGGCCAGCGCGGCGGGCACGACGGAGGCCGAGGGGTGGAGCACCGAGGGCAGGTGGGTGTCGTCGAAGTCGAGCGCGTGCGCGAAGGTGCCGTTGACCAGCGCCGCCGAGGGCGCGGGAAGGGGCAGCGCGCGGCCGATGACCGACGACTCGCCCGTGCCTCCCCAGCCGCCCGCCATCCGCAGCACGGCCTCGTGCGGTTCGGCGGGGCCGGTGAGCTCCTGCGCGGCGAGGCAGTTCCCGAGGGTGTCGAGCACGCGCCCGGTCACGTCGGCGGTGATCGGCTCGGGCAGGCCGGCGCGGGCGGCGGCGGCGAACTCGGCGAGGACGCGGACGACGGTCATGCCGCCAGCACCGCGAGAGGCCGCACGGGCGCGCCGGTGGCGCCCACGACGGGCAGCGGGTTCAGCACCAGCAGGAACTCGGGGACGCCGAGGGCGATCAGCTCGGTCAGGCGCATCGTCTCCACGATGTTCACGCCCGCCTCCACCAGCAGGATCCGGTGGACGGGCAGCGTGGCGTGGCCGCGGCCCGCGGGGATGTGCTCGAAGGCGATCGTCTCGCCGCCGACCACGGCGGCGCCGTGCCCGACCAGCCAGCGCGCCGCGTCCGGGCCGGGCCCGGGCACGCCGCCCTCCTCGCCGGTGAACCGGGCGGGACGGTCCCACTCGCGGGACCAGCCGGTGCCGATGAGCACGGCCTCGCCGCCGCGCAGCTCCACGCCGGCCCTGCGCCGGGCCGCCTCCAGGTCGCCGGGGGTGACCTCGTAGCCGGGGGGCAGCACGTCCACCCCGTGCACGGCGGTCACGTCGAGCAGCACGGCCCGCCCGACGTACGGTGGGAACGTCTCGATGCCGTGCCGGGACAGGCCGAGGTGCGACTGGATGCCCGAGGCCTCGATGCCGCCGTGCACGTAGCCGTCCTGGGAGACGTGCCCGAGGGCGTCGACGTGGGTGCCGACGTGGCCGCCGGTGAGGATGACCTCGTTGGCGGCCGAGCCGCCGTCCTCGCGGACCATGTCGCCGTGCCGGCGCTCGATGACCATCCTGAACCGCGGGTGGTTCGGCGACTGGGGCATGCCCGTGCGCATCGGCTGCGCGAGGTCGACGACCTTCGCGTCGCCGAGATGCCGCCACAAGGACATCAGACCACTCCCTTTTCTCGCAGGGCGGCGAGCTCGTCGGCGCTCACGCCGAGGCCGCCCCATACGTCTGCGTTGTCGGCGCCGCGCTCCCGGCCGGTCCAGCGGATCGAGCCGGGCGTCTCCGACAGCCGGAAGAGCACGTTCTGCATACGCAGCGGCCCGAGGTCGTCGTCCGGGACGGTGGTGATCGTGTCGAGCGCCCGGTACTGCGGGTCCTCGAACACGTCCCGGACGTCGTAGATCGGCGCGACCGCCGCCTCGACGCGCTCGAACTCGGCCACGACGGTGTCCAGGTCGCGCTCGGCGATCCAGCCTCCGACGTACCCGTCCAGCAGGTCGGCGTGCTCGGCACGGGTCGCGCCGGCGGCGAACCACGGTTCGTCGATCACCTCCGGGTGCCCGACGAGCCGCATCACCCGCTGGGCGATCGAGTCGGCGGAGGTGGAGATCGCCACCCACCGGCCGTCGCGGGTGCGGTAGGTGTTGCGCGGGGCGTTGTTGACCGAGCGGTTGCCGGTGCGCGGCTGCACCTGGCCGAGCTGGTCCCACACGAGCGGCTGCGGGCCGAGGAGCGTGACCAGGGGCTCGATGATGGCCAGGTCGATCACCTGGCCGTGCCCGTCGCCGCCCGGCCTGTCGCGGTGACGCAGCGCCATCATGACCGCGTTCACGCAGGTGAGCGCGGAGACCCCGTCGGCCAGCCCGAAGGGCGGCAGGGTCGGGGGGCCGTCCGGCTCGCCGGTGACGGCGGCGAAGCCGCTCATCGACTCGGCCAGCGTGCCGAACCCGGGGCGGCGCGCGTACGGGCCGTACTGCCCGAAGCCGGTGACCCGCGCGATGACGAGGCGCGGATTCAGCTCGTGCAGCGTCTCAGGGGACAGGCCCCAGCGCTCCAGCGTCCCGGGCCGGAAGTTCTCGATGAGGACGTCGGCGCCGGCGAGCAGCCGTTTGAGCAGGCCGGAGCCCTCGGGACTGCCGAGGTCGGCGGTCACGGCGCGCTTGTTCCTGCCGAGCATCTTCCACCACAGGCCGATCCCGTCCTTGCTCGCGCCGTGGGTGCGCGACGGGTCGCCGCGTCTGGGGTGCTCCACCTTGACGACGTCGGCGCCGTAGTCTCCGAGGATCGTCGCCGCGAGCGGCCCGGCGAACAGCGTGGCCGCGTCGACGACCACGAGGCCGGCCAGCGGCCCCGCGGGTGCGGTTCGGCGCCCGGTTCGCGCCGTTCGCTCCTGCGGACCCTGTGGATCTGTCCGTTCTCCATCCACGGAATGGGCCTCCTCGATGTGTGCTCTGCCTGGGACAAATGCCTCGAATGCCACCAGACGGGCACTCACGCCCCGGGGCTTCCCAAGCTATTGAAACAGCGTTACTGTGTGCGGAACAAGCCCACTGTAGCTGTCGCACCGCAGAAGGGGACACCGCCGAGATGATCTACCTCGTCTACCGGATGAAGCTCGGCCCGCGAGCGCGTCGCGACATGCGGGGGTTCTGGCAGTGGCTGGAGGACCGGGAGAGCTGGTTCTACCGCGACCTCCCGATGGTCCGCGAGGTGCGCTGGTACTACAGCGCCATCGGCGACGTGTACGTCATCGAGAACTGGGCGGCGTTCGACGACGAGGCGGGGTGGGGCGCGTACCGCGCCGCGCTCGCGGGCCTCAAGTCGGACGGCGACTGGGAGACCCAGCGGGTGAGCCAGGACGACTGGTGGGAGTTCCTCGACACGCGAATTGTCACCGATCTCCCGGTGCGGGTCGGCATTCGACGCCAGGATTGACGATCAGACTCAGCCGATTTCCTGGAGGAAGACATGCCGCCCAAGAGCCGCGCCGTGGCGGAGGCCGACGTGCCGCCGCGTGAGAACACCGGACAGGCCATCGCGACGGTCGAGCGGGCCGTCGAGGTGCTGATGCACTTCGCCGAGACCCCCGCGCCGACCCTCGGCGTCACCGAGATCGCCGAGGCCCTCGGCATGTCGAAGGCGGCCGTGCACCGGATCCTCGCCTCGCTGCGCGTCCGCGGCCTGATCGAGCTGGACATGGCGAGCCGCCGCTACTCCCTCGGCGTCGGCGCCATGCGCCTCGGCCTGGCCTACCTGGACCGCCTGGACGTGCGGCGCATCGCCGCGCCCGAGCTGGTGGCGCTGTCCCAGCGCACCGACGAGACCGCGACCCTGTCGACCCGCACCGGCTGGACCCGCATCTACGTCGACCAGGTCACCCCGGCCCGCGAGGTCATCATGAGCGTCTCCCTCGGCGTGCCGTACCCGCTGCACGCGGGCGGCTCGTCCAAGGCGTTCCTCGCCTTCTTAACGGACGAGGAGATCGAGACCTACCTGACGCAGCGTCCGCTCCAGCCGCTCACCGGCGAGACCATCGCCGACGTCCCGAAGCTGCGCGACGAGCTCGCGGCCATCCGCGAGCGCGGGTGGGCGCGGTCGTTCGGCGAGCGCATGCCGGGCGCCGCGTCCGTGGCCGCGCCGGTGTTCGACCACCACGGGCGGCCGGTCGCCGTCATCAGCGTCTGCGGCCCGCAGGAGCGGTTCCGCGACGAGGTGGAGGCGTGCGTCGAGGTGCTGCTCGAATCCACCGCACGACTGTCCGGCCAGATGGGGTGGACAGACAAAGAAAGGAGGTGACGGCCGGCCGTCCGGCCGGCCGTCGCGCGCATGTCCCGATACGATCTGCTCATCAAGGGCGGCACCGTCGTCCTTCCCTATCACGGAGAGGTCCGCGCCGACCTGGCCGTCCGTGACGGCAAGGTCGCCGCCCTCGCCGACGACATCGCCGCCTCCGAGGCCGGCGAGGTCGTCGACGCGGCCGGGAAGGTCGTTCTTCCCGGCGCCGTCGACGCCCACTTCCACCTCGGCATCTACCGCGACCTGGCCCTGGACGCCTACGAGGAGACGCGCTCGTCCCTCGTGGGCGGCGCCACCACCGTCCTGTCCTACTTCCGCACCGGCTCGCACTACCTGGAGCGCACGGGGCCCTACAAGGAGATCTTCCCCGAGGTGCTCGACCGGGTGGCGGGCCGGGCCTGGACCGACTACGGCTTCCACCTCGCGCCGATGACCGTGGAGCAGATCTCGGAGATCCCGTTCCTGGTCGAGGAGCACGGGGTCACCTCGTTCAAGTACTACATGTTCTACAAGGGCTTCGACCTGGCCGCCAACAGCCGCGACGCCCGCGCCTTCACGATGGGCGACGAGTACGACCTCGGCCACCTGTACCTCATCCTGGAGCAGGTGGCCGCCGTGCAGAAGGCGCGCCCTGACCTGCGGCTGTCGCTGTCGCTGCACTGCGAGCAGTCCGAGCTGATGCGCGTGTTCATCGACCGGGTGCGCGCCCAGGGCGATCCGCAGACGCTGCGCGCCTACCACGAGGGCCGGCCGCCGTTGACCGAGCGCGTCGCCATCGGCGAGGCCACCACGCTGGCGAGCCACACCGGCACCAACGTCAACCTGCTGCACCTGTCCAGCCAGGAGGCGATCGAGGCCGTCGTCCAGGCCCGCGGCTCCTACGGCGGGGCCGACATGCGCGCCGAGACCACGCTGCACCACCTGTGCCTGGACCACGACACGCTGGACGCGCGGGGCGGGCTCGGCGGGAAGGTCAACCCGCCGATCCGCACCAAGGCCGACAACGAGGCGCTGTGGCGGCGGGTCGCCGACGGCACCGTCGACTGGGTGGCCTCCGACCACGCCTGCTGCATGGAGGCAGAGAAGGGCGAGGAGCTGTGGCCCGCGCGCCCCGGCTTCGGCGGCACCGCGCTGCTCTACCCCGTCCTGTTCTCCGAGGGGCATCTCCGCCGGGGGCTCTCCCTCACCCGGGTCGCCGAGCTGGCCTCGGCCAACCCGGCGCGGGCCTACAACCTGTGGGGCCGCAAGGGCAGCCTCGCCGTCGGCTTCGACGCCGACCTGACCGTCGTCGATCCCGGCCTGACCCAGACGGTGACGACCGAGCGCTGCCTGTCGGGCCAGGACCACTGCCCCTTCGAGGGCGTCGACCTGACCGGCTGGCCGGTCACGACCGTCGTCGGCGGCCAGGTGCGGTTCCGGGACGGCGACGTCGTGGGCGAGCCCGCGGGGCGTTACGCGCACCGTGCCTGACCGGCCCGTTTGAAACGTCAGACCTATTGACAGTCGATCGATGTCGCCCCTACTTTTTCAGAACCCTGTTCCGCGCCCCGGAACAGGGTGGGCCACCCCTCGCAATACACTCCAGGAGCGTTCCAGATGAGCCCTGAGGCGATCATCGACGGACTGTTCGCCGGTTCCGTCTACGCTCTGGTCGCGCTCGCCCTGGCCATCGTCTTCCAGCCGACGAGGATCATGAACTTCGCCCAGGGCGAGGCCCTGATCCTCGGCGCCGCGGTCTCCTACCAGATCGTGGCGCTGCTGAAGATGAACTGGGCGCTCGCCCTCGTCGTGACGATCGCCGTGGCCGCCCTCATGGGCGTGCTCATGGAACGCATGATCATGCTGCCGGTCCGCATCTCGGGCTCGCGCTACGCGTGGATCATCGCCACCCTCGCCGCGGCCCTGATCTTCCAATCCCTGTTCAACCTCGGATACGTCGACGTGGACGCGCTGCGCCCCGACCCCGTCATCGCGGGCGGCTTCGAGATCGCCGGCGTCTCGGTGGAATGGCAGGAGCTGCTGACCATCGTCGTGGCGCTCGCCGTGATGGCCGGCTACGACGTGTTCCTGCGGCGCTCGACCTACGGGCGCGCGATCCGGGCCACCGCGCACAGCTCCGACACCTCGGTGCTCATGGGCATCCCCGTGCAGCGCATCATCGTGCTCTCGTTCGTGATCGCCGCGGTCATCACCGCGGTCGCGGGCCTGCTCGCCGCGCCGGTCATCTTCATCGCGCCCGCAGTGGGCCTGACCTTCACCATCAAGGGCTTCACCGCCGCGGTGATCGGCGGCGTCGGCTCGCCGCGCGGCGCGCTCATCGGCGGGATGATCGTCGGCCTGCTGGACACCGTGGTCCGCAGCGTGGTCGGCGGGACGGTCGGCAACTTCGCGGTCTTCGCGGCCCTCGCGGTGATCCTCATCGTCTTCCCGTCCGGACTGTTCGGCAAGCCCATGGAGGCACACTGATGGCAACGGCGGACCCCGCTCCCGCGGCACGGGCCGGCTCCGTGTCCAACTCGGTGTTCGACACGCCGCTCTATCACCGCATCCGGACCGTGGTGCTCGGCGCTCTCGTGGTCGTCGCCGCGGCGGTGCTGCTCATGTGGCCGGCCATCACCGACTACTACAGCTACAACGCCTCGTACTACAACGGCATCGTCGCCTCCGCCGCGATCAGCGCGATCCTCACCATCTCCCTCAACCTCTCCATGGGGTACGGCGGGATGCTGTCGATGATGCACAGCGGCCTCCAGCTCGCCGGCGGCTACGGCACCGCCTACGTCGTGGTGAAGGCGACCGGCTCGTGGATCATCGGCCTGGCGGCCTCGACGGCGGTCGGAGCCCTCTTCGCGGTGCTGGTCCTGCTGGTCAGCCTGCGCGCGACCTACCTCTACTTCGGCATGATCACCCTCGCGGCCAACCTCATCGTCATCGAGGCCGGACGCGAGTGGGAGGCGGTCACCGGCGGCATCGTCGGCATCAGCGGTATCGCCCCCAAGATGGGCGACGCGCCGATCTCCAAGCAGGCCTTCTACTACGTGGTCCTCGGCTTCCTCGTCCTCGCCTACATCGTGCAGCGCAACATCGTGCGCAGCGGCGTGGGACGGGCCGCGATGGCCGTGCGCGAGTCCTCCGACACCGCCTCGGCCATGGGCATCTCGCCCGCCCGCGCCAAGCTGCTGCTCTTCGGCGTCTGCGGCGGCATCGCCGGGCTGTCCGGCGCGCTCTACGCGCTGCAGCTCGGGTTCATCAACCCCGACGTCGGCCTGCTCGACAACGGCATCATCTTCTTCGTCGGCCTTTTCCTCGGCGGCATCTCGACGCTGATCGGCCCCGTGATCGGGGTCGGCTTCATCGCCGTGCTCGTCGAGCTGATCAAGGACCAGGCCCGGTACACCACGCTCGTCCTCGGCGTCCTGCTGCTGCTCGCCATGATGCTGATCCCGCGCGGGATCGTCGGCACGTGGAAGGCGTCGCGGGCCGGGCGCGACCGGGTGCCGGAGGCGTCCGACGAAGCGCTGCCCGAACAGGTCCCCGACGTCGTGCCCGAGGTCCGCGACGCCGCGCCGGGGGTGCCCGCGCTGGAGGGCGTGGGCCTGGTCAAGCACTTCGGCGGCGTCCACGCCGTCGACGGGGTGGACATCAAGATCATGCCGGGCACCGTGCACGGGATCATCGGGCCCAACGGGTCGGGCAAGTCCACCCTGGTCTCCTGCCTGACCCGCTACCACCGGGTGGACGCGGGCACGGTGACGATCTTCGGTGAGGAGGCCGCCCACGCCCCGCACCGGGTCGCCGAGGCCGGGGTGACCCGCGTCTTCCAGGTGCCGCACCTGTTCGAGCGGGTCAGCGTGCTGGACAACGTGCTCACCGGCATGCGGATGCGCGAGTCCTACACCTGGATCGGCGCCACGGTCCGCTCGCCCGGCTACCGCAGGCAGGACCGGGCCGAACGAGCCGAGGCCCGCGAGCTGCTGGCCTTCGCCGGCCTCGCCTCCCGCGCCGACTGGCTCGCCTCGTCCCTCTCCCACGGCCAGAAGCGGCTGCTGGAGGTCGTGCGCGCGGTGGCGACCCGCCCCAAGGTGCTCATCCTGGACGAGCCCGCCACCGGGCTGACCTCCTCCGAGCTCGACGCCCTGGCCCGGCTGTGCCGGGTGCTGCGCGAGCGCGGGCTCGCGGTCGTCCTCATCGAGCACAACGTCGACTTCGTCATGGGGTTGTGCGACGAGATCACCGTCGTGGAGAGCGGAAAGGTGATCGAGCGGGGCGACCCCGAACGGGTCCAGAGCTCCCCGGCGGTGCTGGAGGCGTACCTGGGCCGTCCCGAACTCATCGAGGAGACAGCGTGAGCGCGTTGCTGGAGATCTCCGGGCTCGTCGCGGCCTACGGGGGAGTGCGCGCCCTCGACGGGCTGGACCTGCGCGTCGAGGAGGGCGAGTTCGTCGTCCTTCTCGGCCCCAACGGGTCGGGGAAGACCACGACCATGAAGACCGTGTCCGGGCTGTTGAAGCCGGTGTCCGGGCGCGTGCGCTTCGCCGGCTCCGACCTGGCCGGGGTGGCCGGCTGGAAGCGCCCCGCCCTCGGCCTGTGCCAGGTGCCGGAGGGACGGCAGATCTTCCCCGACCACACCGTCATCGAGAACCTGCACCTCGGAGCCTTCCCCGTCCGGCGCGACCGGTCCGCCGCCGAGCGGCGGCGGGCCGAGGTGCTCGACATCTTCCCCCGGCTGGCCGAGCGCGCTTCCCAGCTCGCCGGGACGCTGTCGGGCGGCGAGGCACAGATGCTCGCCATCGCCCGCGCCCTCATGGCCGGGCCGCGGCTGCTCATGCTGGACGAGCCGTCGCTCGGCCTGGCCCCGCTCAAGGTGGCGGAGCTGTTCGGCTACCTCAAGCGGCTGCACGAGGAGCACGGCCTGGCCGTCCTGCTGGTGGAGCAGCAGGCCGGTACCGCGCTCAAGCTCGCCGACCGGGGCTACGTCCTGGAGCGCGGCCGGGTCGCCGTGGAGGGCACGGGCGCGGAGCTGCGCGACGACCCCCGCGTGCAGGCCGCCTACCTCGGCAAGCTGCGCCAGAGCACCGCCTGACGCCGGCCGATCCTCTCCCGCACGAAGAAGTCCCCGCCGGACATCCGGCGGGGACTTCTTCGTCTCGGGGCCGTGCCGCCGTCAGCCGAAGGCGGTGGTGCCCGGCTTGACCACGCCCAGGAAGGCCGCCGTCAGCACCATCACCCAGATCAGGTAGACGTACGGCAGGCAGGAGCGGACCGACCGGGTGATCTCCCGCTCGACCTCGGGGGAGGAGCCCTCTGTCATGAGCCGGCCGAAGGCCGGGCCGAACGGGCTCAGCCGCCACCGGATCAGCACGCCGCCGAGGACGCACACGCCGTAGACGGTGAGCTTGCCGCCCAGCCACTTGGGGTTGGTCTGCACGCCGAACGGCTCCGCGGCGACGATCATGTACAGCCCGATGACGACCAGGACCGCGACCATGGCGTACCTGACCAGGAGGTCCAGCCGCTGCACCACGCGGCCGAGCGGGGTGGCGCCGCGGGTGTAGTCGTAGACGACCAGGGCCAGCCAGCACAGCGCGCCGACCCAGGCCAGCGCCACCAGCCAGCCGGGGAAGTAGCCTTCGCCGAACGGGCTCAGCGCCATGAGGGTGACACCGCTCGGCAGGAACAGCACCAGGCAGACGCGCGGCGCCATGTCCACGACATGCATGATCTTCGCGGCCACCGAGCGGGCCGCGGGCGTCAGGTCGGCGCGGAGCACGTAGCGGCTGGAGTAGTAGACGCCGACGTCGCTGCCGAGCCAGTAGACGAACAGGACGATGTGCAGAAAGATCGCCAGGCTGTAGGCGTTGAGCCCGTGCACGGGCCCGACGTCCGGGGTGGGGGTCATGGGAGAGGCTCCGTAGATGTGAGCGTGGCCGGGCCCCGAGGGGCCCGGCCACGTGGTCCTTTCAATGGGTCTGTCGGCGTCCCCGCGGGGACGTCCTACATGCCGTCGCCGTCCCACCGGCCGCGGGACCGGCTGCGCACGGGGAGGGTGGACAGGACCGGCGCCGGGATCGGGTCGCCCTGCTTCCAGGGACGGCCGTGCGCCCAGTTGTGCGCGCCCTCGTCGGTGCGCTCGTCGGCGTGCTCCAGGGAGGCCGGGTCGGCGCCCCAGTCGAGCGCGTCGTGACCGTGCTCATGGTCGTGCCCGTGGCCGTCCCCGTGGTCGTGATCGTGGTCGTGCGAGTGACCGTCGTCGTCGCCGTGGCCGCCCTGCAGGCGGGCGGCGTCCAGCGCCTTGAGGATCGCGATCACGCTCTTGTCCCGCCCCTGACCGTGCTGCACGTACTTCTCGTCGGGCTCGCCCTGGTCGCGCTGGTACTGCCACGCGGCGGTGAGGTCGGCGATGTCCTTCTCGCTGCGCGAGGTGGGGCCGGAGCCGAGGTCGTGCGTGGACTGCGACCAGCGCATCCGGCCACCCTCGGGGCCGTAGTTGACGGCCTCGCCGCCCCAGCGCAGCCACTCGTTCTGGGTGTACCAGTTCTGCAGCTCGCCGTCGGAGCGCAGCAGCCAGGTCGTGCCGCCCTCCATCGTCGTGAAGTGTCCGTGCTTGATGCGCGCCGGGCGGAAGAAGTACGTGCCGATGTCCAGGGTGCCGAAGTTGTACTCCATGTGGCCCTGGAGCGTGTACGCCTCCTCGTAGCAGGGGTGGTGGGCCAGCCGGTGGTCGGCCCAGCCCTCCTGCGAGTGCACCAGGCGGGTGTAGAAGCCGGTGACCGGGTCGACGTGCAGGTACTTGATGAACAGGCCGGGCATGGGGCCGGGGTTCGGCACCGCGTCCCACCGCATGGCCTCGCTGTCGATGACGATGACGTCCTCGCGGGCGCCGTCCCAGCGCGGGTGGGCGAGGGAGTCGACCGGGTCGAAGCCCGCGTCGCCGTACTCGCGGTAGTGCAGGATGCGGGTCCCCTCGGCGAAGGTGATCGCGTCGGTGGGCACGCCCTTGGGCGCGTAGACGTAGCCGCCCTTGCCGATCGTCCGGCCGCCGTAGGTCATCGACCCGTCGACGACGTAGTACTCGGTGTCGGCGTGGTGGATGCCCGGGCCGCGGCCCCAATCGGTGTGGAAGTCGATCCGGAGCGAGGAGGATCCGTCCTCCTCGTCGACGGACAGGCGCCGTTCGCTGGCCCGGCCTTCACCGTTGACGAGTTCGGCGCCGTGCCATACGTAGTCGTCTTCCTGGATCAGTTCGACGTGGGGGCGCACTGTATGTCCTTCCGCAGATTTGACACTCCGTGTTCCGCTGAGTGGAACGCCGTTTCTATCTCTCTGAGACTAATTGTCTGAGGTTTTGGGGTCAAGGGTCAGGCCCCGCCCCGCAGGGGTTTCAGGTCGCGTTTCAGCACCTTTCCGGCGGCGTTGCGGGGCAGCGCCGCGACGACCTCCCAGCGCTTCGGCACCTTGTAGCCCGCCAGGCCGCCGCGGCAGTGCGCCTCCAGCCGGTCGATGGCGTCCCCGCCGGGCGACGCGCCGCCGCGCAGCACGACGTAGGCCATGACCTCCTCGCCCCAGGTGTCGGACGGCACGCCGACCACCGCGGCCTCCGCGACCGCCTCGTGCGCGTGCAGCACGTCCTCCACCTCGCGGGGGTAGACGTTCACCCCGCCCGAGATGATCATGTCCTTCTTCCTGTCGACGATGTGCACGTAGCCCTCGTCGTCGAGGACCACGATGTCACCGCAGGTCAGGAAGCCGTCGTCGGTCGTGCACTCGGCGGTGGCCGCCGGGTCGTCGTGGTAGCCGTTCATCAGGAACGGGGAGCGGCTGAACAGCTCGCCCGGCTCGCCGGGCTCGGCCGGCTCCCCGTCGGCGTTCAGCACCCGCAGCTCGGTCATGTACCAGGCGTGCCCGACCGAGCCGGGCTTGCGGTGCTGGTCGGCCGGGCGCAGGTCGGTCACGATGCCCGCCTCGGTGGACCCGTACAGCTCGTGGACCCCGCACGCGGGGAACGTCTCCATGACCCACCGCTTGAGCGGCCAGGGCAGCGCGGCGGCGTTGAAGTAGAGCGTGTCGAGGCTGCTCAGGTCGTGCGCGGTCAGAGCCTTGCCCTCCAGGGCGCGCAGCATCTGCGCGTGCGTCGGCACCAGGAACGCCGAGCGGACGCGGTCGCGCTCGACCAGGCGCAGCAGCGCCTCAGGGTCCCACTTGCGCAGCATCGTGACCGTGCCGCCGGTGTGGACCGGCGCGTAGCCGAAGGCGAACCCGGCGCCGTGGTACATGGGCGCGACCGCCGCCGACACCCGGCCCGTGCCGAGTCCCCACTCCAGCGCGGAGCAGTAGAAGGTGAGCGACCGGCTCCGGTGGCTGATCAGCACGCCCTTGGGCCGCCCGGTCGTCCCGGAGGTGTAAGTGATGCAGAACGGGTCCAGCTCGTCGATCCGGGCGGCCGGGTCCACGGCCCGCGCCGCGGCCAGCGCCTCCTCGTACGGCACGCCGGTCCCGGCGCCGTCGATGGACAGGGCGGTGAGGCCCATCTCCTCGGTGGCGTCCCCGGCGACCGGGGCGAGCGCGTCGTCCAGGACGATCGCGCGGGCGCCGGAGTGCTCCAGGATGAACCGGGCCTCGCCCGGGGTGAGCCGCGGGTTGAGCGGCACCATCACCAGGCCCGCCTTGGCGAGGCCGGCCGCGATCTCCGGGTACTCAAGCCGGTTGCCGAGCAGTACCGCGACGCGCTGGCCCGCCGTGAGCCCGCGCGCGAGAAGCGCGCAGGCCAGGCGGTTGGAGCGTTCGTGGAGTGCGGCGTAGGTCAGCGCGCGGTCGCCGTCGATCACCGCGGTGGCGCGGGGGGTGGCGCGGG
The DNA here is from genome assembly GCF_014205275.1 of Sphaerisporangium siamense. Classification (NCBI taxonomy): domain Bacteria; kingdom Bacillati; phylum Actinomycetota; class Actinomycetes; order Streptosporangiales; family Streptosporangiaceae; genus Sphaerisporangium; species Sphaerisporangium siamense. The sequence goes on along the minus strand of NZ_JACHND010000001.1, from coordinate 6,562,340 downwards.
CGAACTCGCGAACGCCGCCCGCGATCGACAGGGGAGCCCCGCCACGGTGGACGGTCATGTCACTTCCTCCAGGAGAAGATGGTGCGCAGTTTATGCTTATATGTCGTTTTCATCCCCTGGGAGGTCAGCCGTGCGGCTGCCAGAGCGTGACCGCGATGCCGCCCGGGGTGTCGGCCGAGGCGGCGACGGCCCGGCCGTGCAGCGGGTCGTCGGTCTCGACGGGCTCGCCGAGCACCCGCCCGCCGGTGTCGCGCACGACGGCGAGCGCGGCGTCCAGGTCCCGGGTGCGGACCGACCAGCCGCTGTGGCCGAGCGAGCGGGCGGGCCGCTGCGTCGCGCGGCGGTCGGCGCGGTGCGGGCCGGCGGCCGAGGTGACCTCGATCCGCGCGGTCTTCTCCCCGGCGAGGAACGCCAGCCGCATCTTCGTGCCCGGGGGCAGCCCGGCCACCGTGTCGAAGCCGGGGGAGGAGAAGACGACGTCGTACCAGACCGCCATGCCGAGGCCGTCCGGGCCCCAGAACGCGACCTCGCCGTCGGCGTCGGGCACGTGGCAGACCACCGAGGTCAGCTCGGTGAACGGGCGGCCGGGGTCGGCCGCCCACGCCTCGGTGCCGCGCACCGCCGCGGGCTGGACGAACACCACGACCGTCCCGTCCGGGCCCGGGCACACGCCCTGGGTGACCTGCACCTCCCGCTCGCCCACCGCGACGCCGTAGGTCGTCGGGGGAGTGGCCCAGGGGCGGTCCGCCCCCGCCAGCCCGGCGTGCGCGGCCTCGATGTCCCGGGCGTACAGGTCGATCCCGATGAGGCCGTCGTCGAGGTTGTGCGGCGCCTCGGCCGGCGCGATCGGCTCCGGCACGCGCAGCAGGTGCACCCGCCCGGTCCCGGCGCCGGCCGCCGCCAGCGCGATCACCTCGACGTCGGCGGGGCCCGAGCCCCACAGCGCGTCGGCGACCGCGCCGGGGACGACGCCCTCCGCGGCGACCTCGAAGCCGAGGTCGCCGCGGAGGAAGTCCAGGTGGGGGCCGAACTCGGTGACGCCCACCATCGCGGCCGTGATGCCCTCGACCAGCGGCCGTCGTTCTTCCTGTGTCACGTGAACCCCTCACCGGGTGTTGTTCCTATTATCGGAACGCTGTTCCAATCTGGCTCAGATCACGCTAGGCTCCCCGCCGACGGCCTGTCAACGGGCCTCCCGGCCGGCCTCGCCGTCGGGGTCCGAACACGTGTGAGCAGGGAGAAACCATGCGCGCAGCGATCCAGGGGATGCCCATCATCGGCGCCCATCTCGGCGAATGGCGTGGGGAGTACGTCCACGTCGACGCGGAGGGCAACATCGTCGATCGCCACGCGTCGCACCTGTACTGCCGCGTCCCTGAGGACGGGTCCTACGACATCCTGCAGACCAACACCTACACCTGGGCCGACGGCCGGGAGGAGTCGTTCGACTTCGGCGGCCGGCTCGACGCCGACGGCGTGTGCCACTTCGACACCGCCCGCATCCGGGGCGAGATGAGCCAGGTGGACGAGCAGACGATCGTGCTGACCTGGTCCTACAAGGACGACCCCGACAACTACCTCTATGAGCTGATCCAGTTGTCGCGCGACGGGCGGCACAAGTGCAGGACCTGGCACTGGATGGACGGCGACCGCCTGGTCAAGCGCACGATCATCAGCGAGACCAAGGTCGGCTGAGCCGGGTCCCAGGCGTTCCCGGGGACGCCTGACAGGGTTCGGAACAGTGTTTCAAATTCGCCTGTCGTCCCTTCTCTGCCCGCCCTTCCAGGGCTACTATTCCGGCTACAGAAACGGCATTCCGATCTGTGGAACCGGATGCCCCCGTCCCATAGAAGAGGACCCGGAAATGCTGCGGTACGTCGGTCGCCGGGTCGCCGGACTCGCCCTGGTCCTGCTCATCGTCCTCACCCTGGTCTTCTTCATGCTCAGGGCCGCCCCGGGCGGCCCGGTCGACGCCTACCTCGGAATGAACCCCACCCCCGAGAAACGCGCCGAGGTAGAACACCGCTTCGGCCTCGACCAGCCGCTCTGGGTGCAGTACGCGAAGTTCGTCGGCAACCTCGCCTCGGGGAACCTCGGAAACTCGCTGTTCAGCGACCGCCCGGTGAGCGCCATCATCGGCGAACGGCTGCCGGTCACCCTGGAGCTCAGCCTCATCGCCTTCCTGTTCTGGGTCGCCGTCGGCCTGGTCGCCGGCGCCGTGGCCGCCCGCAGGCGCGACTCGTTCGCCGACGGGTTCGTCCGCGTCGTCAGCGTCGTCGCGCTCTCGATCCCGAGCTTCTGGCTGGCGCTCGTGCTCGTCGTCGTCTTCGGCCTGTACGTCAAGGGCGTGCTGCCGTCCAGCGGCTGGACGCCGTTCGCCGACGACCCGCTCGGCAACCTGCGCGGCGCCGTGCTGCCCGCCTTCGCGCTCGGCATCGGCTCCGGCGCGGTCATCGCCAGGACGCTGCGCGCCTCCATGATCGAGACGGCCCAGACCGACTACGTCTCCTTCGCCCGCGCCATGGGCCTGTCGGAACGGCGCATCCTGCGGCGGATCACCCTGCGCAACGCCATCGTCCCGACCGCCACGGTCATCGGGCTCATGCTCGGCGTGTTCGTGAGCGGCACCGTGCTCATCGAGAACGTCTTCAACATCCCGGGCATCGGCCAGACCATCGTCGGCGCCTTCACCCGCCACGACTACCCGCTGGCCATCGCCTGCACCCTGATCACCGCCTCGGTGTTCCTGGTCGCCAACCTGGCCGTCGACCTCCTCTACTTCGTGCTCAACCCCCGGATACGCGCCGGGTTCCTGAACGGGACGGCCCGCTAGACATGGTGATGACCCGGCTCTTACCCGCCCGCCCCCGGCTGCCGCGGATGTCCGCGCTTACCTGGACCGGCGTGGTGCTCCTGCTGCTGTTCGTGCTGCTCGCCGTGCTCGGCCCCCTCCTCGCCGGCGCCCCCGACGCCCGGACCGGGCGGACGCTCGCCGCGCCGAGCGCCGAGCACCTGTTCGGCACCGACCACCTGCAGCGCGACCTGTTCGCCCGCACCGCGGAGGGCGCCAGGGTCTCGCTGCTCGTCGCGGTCGCCGCCGTCGCGTTCGGCCTTCTCGTCGCCGTGCCGGCCGGGCTCGTGGCCGGGTACTTCGGCGGGCGCAGGATCGACGACCTGATCATGCGGGTGCTGGAGGCCCTCCAGGCGCTCCCGCTGTTCGTCTTCGCCCTGTTCGTCATCGGCGTGACCGGCACCGGCGACTCCCACATCGGCCCGGTGCCCTTCAGCGCGACCGCCAAGGTCGTCATCCTGCTCGGCGTCGGCTTCATCCCCTACTTCGCCCGGGTCGCCCGCTCGGCCGCGCTCGTGGAGGTGCAGGAGGACTACGTCGACGCGCTGCGCGTGATCGGCGTGCCGCGCCGCCGGATCATCGCCGGCGAGGTGCTGGTCAACGTGCTCCCCCCGGTCCTGGTCCAGGCCTTCCTGTGGCTGGGGGTCGCGATCTTCGCCGAGAGCGCGCTCAGCTTCCTCGGCCTCGGCATCCAGCCGCCCCGGCCCAGCCTGGGCAACATCCTCGGCGACGCCACCGGCTACATGCTGCTAGGCGCCTGGTGGTACTCGATCATCCCGGGCCTGGTCATCCTCGTCGCCACGGTCGGGTTCAACCTCGCCGGCGACGGCCTCGGCGACGCCCTCGACGCGCAGGGCCACCGCTGACCCCCACACCGATCCACCCCCCACCCTGAGGAAGGTCATGACCGACCGACACACCACTCCCGTCCCCGGGACCGTTCCCGCGCCCGTCTCCGGCCCCACGTTCAGCCGGCGGCGCTTCCTGGCGGCGAGCGGCGTGCTCACCGCGGGAGCGTTCCCCCTGGCCGCCTGCGGCGGCGAGCCTGGCGGTACGAGCGCGAGCGGCGCCCCGAGCACCGGCGGCGCGAAGGCCCTCGACACGCTCGCCTTCGGCGTCGCGTCCATCTCCGACTACCTCAACCCCCTCAGCACCACCTCCAGCCGCGTGCACTGGATCACCGACCCCGTCGTGGAGCCGCTCTACACCTACGACGCGTCGCTGAAGTCCGTCCCGCTGCTCGCCGACGGCGAACCCGAGATCTCCGAGGACGGGCTCACCTGGACGGTGAAGCTCAAGAAGGGCGTCACCTTCCACAACGGCGACCCGTTCACCGCCGAGCACGTCGCGGCCACGCTCGCGTTCGTGACCGACCCCAAGAGCACCAGCGACTGGACCGCCTACTTCGTCGGCTACGTCGCCAAGGTCACCGCGCCCGGCGACCACACCGTGAAGATCAAGCTGACCACCCCCTTCGGCGTGCTCCGCTCCCACCTGACCAACCTGCCGATCGTCCACAAGGACTTCGTGAAGCGGACCGACACCACCCTCGGCACCGGCCCGTTCAAGGTGGACAAGGTCACCCAGGGACAGCAGGTGACGCTGACCGGCCACGACGCCTACCACGGCACCAAGCCCACGCTGCGCGGGGTCGCCTTCCAGGCCGTCCCCGACCCCGCCACCCGGCTGGTCAACCTGCGCGAAGGCAAGATCCAGATCATGACCGGCGTCTCCCCGGAGAGCGCCGGCCTGCTCAAGCAGGACGACAAGATCCGCGTCCACGAGATCGACGCCCCGAGCGACATCGTCACCTACTTCCAGGCCGCCAAGGGACCCTTCACCGACGCCAAGGTGCGGCAGGCGCTCGGCCACGCCATGGACCGCAAGGGCGTGCGCGACGTCGTCTACGCCGGCACCGCCTCGATCGCCCAGGGCCCGATCGGCCCCGCCACCGAGGGACACGACCCGTCGATCCGGCTCTACGCCGAGACCCCCGACGCCGCCAAGGCCAAGGCGCTGCTCGCCGAGGCCGGCGTCTCCTCCCTCTCCTTCACTCTGACGATCACCAACGACCCGGTGATGAAGAACATCGGCCAGGTGCTCGCCGAGGGCTGGAAGCAGGCCGGGATCACCTGCACCCTGGAGGTCCTCGACATCGGCCCCTGGGTCAAGAAGTGGGCGAGCGGCGAGTACCAGATGGCCATGACCGGCTTCGAGAGCGGCTTCGGCTCGGGCCGCACCGCGTTCACGCTGCTCGGCCAGATGAGCTCCCGCAACCCGCTCAACTTCGGTTACAAGAACGCCGAGGTGGACCGGCTGCTCGGCGAGGCGTGGGCCGCCACCGACGAGGCCGCCCGCGCCGAAGCGTGCAAGAAGATCGGCAAGCTCCTCGCCGACGACGCGATCCTGCTGCCGCCGGTGTACCCCAAGATGATCGTCGCCCAGCGCGCCGACCTGTCCGCCCTCGACGAGACCCTCATGAGCGTCAGCCGCGTCGCGCTGCCCCCGCTGCGTTCCGCCTGATGGACGCCACGACGGCCGCGCGCGCCCCGGCGGGGTCCCCCCTGCTGTCCGTCCGGGACCTCGCGGTGGTGTTCCGCACCCGCGGCGGCGAGGTGCCCGCCGTGCGCGAGGTCTCCTTCGACCTCGCCCGCGGCGAGATCCTCGGGCTGGTGGGCGAGTCGGGCTCGGGCAAGAGCACGGTGCTCACCGCGCTGACGCGCATGCTCGCCCGCAACGCCCGGGTCACCGCGGGAACGGTCCGCTTCGGCGACGCCGACCTGCTGGCGCTGCGCGAGCCGGCGATGCGGCGGCTGCGCGGCGACCGCATCGGCCTCATCCCGCAGCGGCCGATGACCTCGCTGTCGCCCGCCACCACCGTCGGCCGCCAGCTCCGCTGGCACCTCGACGGGCTCGACGGCCACCGCCTGAAAGAGCTGCTCGGCGGGGTCGGGCTGGACGCCCTGCTGGACCGGCTGGACGGCTACCCGTTCGAGTTCTCCGGCGGTCAGCTCCAGCGCCTGCTCATCGCGGTCGCCGCGCTCGGCAAACAGCCCGACCTGCTGCTCGCCGACGAGCCGACCACGACCCTGGACGCCACCGTCCAGGCCCAGGTGCTGCGGCTGCTGCTGGACCTGCGCGACCGGGTCGGCTCGGCGATGGTGTTCGTCACCCACGACCTCGCCGTGGTCTCCCAGGTCAGCGACCGCGTCGGCGTCATGTACGCGGGCAGGCTCGTCGAGGTCGCCCCGGTCGGGGACCTGTTCGCCACCCCCCGGCACCCCTACACGCGGGCGCTGATGGAGGCGATCCCCGGCCGGCACGCGCGCGGCACGCCGCTGCGCACGATCCCCGGCACGGTGACCGGGGCCAACCGCCTGCCCGGCTGCCCGTTCGCCCCGCGCTGCCCCGCGGTGGCCGACGTGTGCCGTACGGAAAGCCCGGCGCCGCGCGAGCTCGGGACGTCGCTGGTGCGCTGCCATCGAGCGGGGGAGGACCTGTGAGCGTCATCGAGGCCGAACGGCTGACCAAGCACTACCGGCTCAGGTCCGGCGGCGGGGGACGGGTCGTGCACGCCGTCGACGACGTGTCCTTCACCCTGGAGGAGGGCACGACGCTCGCCATCGTCGGCGAGTCCGGCTGCGGCAAGTCCACGATCGCCCGCATGCTGGTCCGGCTCACCGAGCCGACCGAGGGCCGCGTCCTCGTCCACGGCCGGAACCACGCCGACCGGCGCGCCGTGCAGCTCGTCTCGCAGAACCCCTGGTCGGCGCTGAACCGGCGCAAGAGCATCCGCCACGCCCTGGAACAGCCCCTCGCCGTCCACGGCCTGTACCCGCGCGGGGCCGCGCGCGCCGCCCGGGTGCGCGAGCTGCTGGAGCTGGTCGGCCTCGGCGAGGAGTACCTCGGCCGCCGCCCCGGCGGCGTGAGCGGTGGCGAGTTGCAGCGCGTCACGGTCGCCCGCGCCCTCGCCGTCGAGCCGCGGGCGCTCGTCCTGGACGAGCCGACCGCCAGCCTCGACGTCAGCGTCAAGGCCCTGTTGGTCAACCTGCTCCTGGACCTGCGGCGGCGGCTCGGGCTCGGCTACGTGCTCATCACCCACGAGATCGACATCGCGCGGCACCTGGCCGACCGGGTCGCGGTCATGTACCTCGGCCGGTTCGTCGAGACCGGCGACGCCGAGCAGGTGTTCGCCGACCCCCGCCACCCCTATACCCGCGCCCTGCTGGCCGCCGTGCCCGGCCTGGACCACCGCCGGCCCGACGCGCCCGCGGGAGAGGTGCCGTCCGCGGTCGCGCCGCCGCCCGGCTGCCGCTTCCACACCCGGTGCCCGCTGGCCCTCGACCTGTGCCGGCGCGCCGAGCCCGCCCTCGACCCCGGCCCGGACGGCCGCCGGGTGGCCTGCCACCGGCGGGACGAGCTCACCACGACCCCCTGCTGACCCCCTGCCGAACCTCTGCTGAAACGGAGACGAATCGCATGTCGCTCCCCACCCCGGACGCGGCCCTCACCCAGGACGCCGACGGCGGGTACGCCACCGTCCCCCTGGCCAAGGACGCCTGGATGCTCGGCGTCGTCCAGTCGCGGGTCAACGCCGCGCAGGACCGGGCCGGCATGAAGGCCAACCTCGACCACATGCTCCACCTGGTCGACAACGCCTTCCGCGTCGGCTTCGGCGCCGATCCGGACCTGCTGTTCTTCCACGAGTTCCCGATCAGCGGCTGGGACCGGTGGACCAAGGCCGAGACCGAGCGGCGCTGCATCGAGATCCCCGGCGAGGAGACCGAGCTGATCGCCGCCAAGGCCCGGCGGTACGGCTGCCACATCGCCTTCGGCGCCTACGTCCGCGACCCCGACTGGCCCGGCCACGTGCTCAGCGTCACCACCCTGATCGGCCCGGACGGCGAGATCGTGGCCAAGCACTGGAAGTCGCGCAACGTCAAGGGCGTCTTCAGCGGCTTCGAGCTGTTCACCACGACCGTGTACGACGTCCTGGACGAGTACGTGGAGAAGTACGGCGCCGACGCGGTGGTGCCCGTGGCGCGCACGCCGCTCGGCAACATCTCCATGTCCTCGACGCAACTGGAGCCGGAGCTGTTCCGCACCGCCGCGATCAAGGGCGCGGAGATCTTCCTGCGCACCGCGACGGGCGGGTTCAGCGAGGTCGACGTGCGGTCCACGGCCCTGCACAACCGGGCGTACTGCGCGATCGTCAACAACTCCGTGCTCGCGGCCGAGGGCAACTACTTCGAGGACACCGGCGCCGGCGGGTCGGCGATCTACGGCCCGGACGGCGAGGCCGTCGCGGCGGCGGACAGCAAGTTCGAGAAGCTGGTCCTCGGGCGCATCCCCATCGCCGCGTTCCGCGCCCGGCACCGCCAGCCCGACATCCACTGGGACCTGTACCGGCCGGTCTTCGACGGCTACCGCAGCCGCTTCGCGCCGAACCTGTACACGCCCTACCAGCCGGAGAGCCTGGAGGACGCGGGGGCCTACCTCAACGGCAGGTCCCGCTGGCGCTGACCGCCCGCCACCCGGTCCCCGCGGACGGGCGCGGGCGGGGCGCCGGTGGCGGCCCCGCCCGGCCGGTTCAGTCCGAGGCCGGCGGGGGCACGTCGGCGGCGCCCACCAGGGGCAGTGTCACGCCGCTCCGTGTCGTGTCCAGGGTCAGGACCCTGCCGGGGGCGGGCCGGATGGTGTAGTCGCGGTCGCTGGACAGCAGCACGACACCGAGCCGGTGGCCGGGCGCGAACACGTAGTCGTGCGGCTGCATGCCGAAGTCCAGGCGGTACGGCGTGCCGGGCCGGATCGGCTCGGTCCGCCAGAGCGACCCGCGGTTCTGCGGGTCGGTCCAGCCCCGGGTGACGATCTTCGCCTTGCCGTTCTGGTCGTAGTCCACGAGCAGCGCCGTGACGTTGGCCGACGGCCGGCTGAAGGAGAGCCGCAGCGACACCCGCGGCGCGCCGCTCAGCCGCACCGGGCCGGTCAGCGTCCCCGACCGGTAGACCAGACGGTTCGGGGAGGCCGCGGCGTCGGCGAGCGCCTGGGCGGTCTGGGCCGCGTCGTCCACGATCGTCTCCGTCACGGGCCGGCCCGGGCGGATCCTGTCCCGGGTGAGGTCGCCGGCGGCGCCGCCGATGCCCGGGACCAGGCGCAGCGCGGTGTCCGCCGCGGCGGGCTCCGGCCACTCGGCGTACGGCACCAGCGTCCTGTCCTCGCGCTGCACCAGCGCGCGCGGGTCCTGCTCCACGCCGTTGGGGTGCCCCCACAGGTAGCGGGTGAACCAGCGGTTCAGCACGTCCAGGGGCGGCGGGCCGCCGTGCCCGCCCTGGTGGAGGTAGATCTTGTGCGGCACGCCGCGCGCCTTCAGCGCCTCGTACCACCGCGCGGCCTGCCCGGTCTTGACGTTCCAGTCGTTGAGCCCGTGCGCGACCAGCACTGCGGCGCGGACGTGCCGCGCGCCGTTCAGGTAGTTCCGCTCGTTCCAGAAGGCGTTGTAGTCGCCGGTCACCCGGTCCTGCGCCGCGGCCAGGGCGTCGATGACCGGCCGGCAGATCCGCCGGTCGGCGCGGGTGTAGACGTACTCCGCCAGCACGTCGGTGTCCTCGCCCTGGTAGCCGCCGGGGGCGACGACGGCGCCGTTCGCGCGGTAGTAGTCGTACCAGCTCGATATCGCCGAGATCGGCACGATGGCCTCCAGGCCGCGCACACCCGTGCTCGCGACCGCGTTGGGCAGCGTGCCGTTGTACGACGTGCCGATCATGCCGACCTTGCCGGTGGTCCACGTGGCCTTCACCTCGGCGCCCGTGGCGTCGAAGGCTTTCGCGCGGCCGTTCAGCCAGTCGACCACGGCCTTCGCGCCGATGGTCTCGTTGCGCCCGCCGCTGGTGGGGCAGCCGTCGGACTTCCCGCTGCCGAGCGACTCGGCGTGCACGACCGCGAAGCCGCGCGGCAGCCAGTCCGCCTCGTACCGGGTGCTGATGACCGGGACGCCGTTCAGCCTCGCCCCGGAGTCGCCGCCCGCCAGCCGCAGCCGCTCGTCGGCCGCCGGGTCCAGTACGTCGCCGCCGCGGCCCTTGCCCGGGCGGCGCGGCTCGTGGAGCTCGTGGTCGACGTCGTGGTTGGTGATCGGGTTGCCGCCCGCATAGTAGGGGCTGGCCTCGTACACGACCGGGGACCGCAGCCCGGCGGTCTCGGTCTCGCGGAGCCGGGTGACCTCGGCGTGCACGCGATCGTCACGCCCGTCGCCGTCGCTGTCGACCGGGGCCTCGACCCAGATCTCCTCGCGGATCCAGTCGTCCCGGTTCGCGGAGAACACCGGCTGGGCGAGGCCGTCCTTGAAGACCGGCCCGGCCGGGGGGTCGGCGGCGGCCGGGACGGCCACGCCGGTGAGCATCACGGCGAGGCCGAGCGCCACGGCGCCGCGACGTGCCGATCCCGGACCACGGACGGCGTTCCGTGCCACGTTCGGTAGGGACATCGGTGACCTTCCTCAACGATGCGTGGCCCGCGGCGGAGGAGCGGCCATCGGGCGAGTAAAGGGACCGTAAAGGCGGGACCGCCCGATGATATGGGGAAATGCGCCGAATGTCGCTAGACAAGTGCTCTTTCTTGATTGCGATGTTTGCGACAAACGTCTAACTGCTCGCGGGGCCAGGCGGCCCGCTCCGGCACGGACGGTGCGGGCCGGCCCGTCGTGGCGTCCGGTCGGGCGGGGTTTCGGCGGTGGAGCGGCTTCTTGGGTCACTGGTGGCGTTCGCGGAAATTGACGACGTCCGGGCTGGAAGTGAGGAAGTAAGCCCTATGGGGTCACGTGTGGCGATGGGGCGCTTTCAGGGGCGGTCGGTAGTTGCGGGGTGAATGAGATGCGAAGTGGTAAATGCCGAGATATGGGTTGAATGGGCGAATCTCTATCTCTTATATGTTGCATTGCGGAATATTCAGATTTGAGCCGAAATATCGTCATACTTCGTGGTTAAAATCGCGGCACGGTTACCTACGGGAGGAGCACCGTTGTCATTACGGCTTAACCGTTTCGTGTGCGCGATGGCGGCCGCGGGTCTCGCGGTCCTGACGCTGGCGGGCCCGGCGCACGCCACGTTCGACCCCATCGGCACCGAGCCCGTCGCCCCCTACGCCCAGCCGGTGGACGCCAACGTCCCCAAGCGCGGGTGCGCGACGACGCTGTCGGACCCCAAGAACGCCACCGGCAGCATCCCGGCCGTCCAGGTCATCTACGCCTGGCACGAGGGGAACGGGAACAACTACGCCACCTACGTCGAGAAGATCGCCAAGATCGTCGACCGGATGGACTGGCTGCTGGACGAGTCCACGAACTACGACCAGCACGTCAACCTGAGCTGTCGGACGGGGTACGACACCAGCACCTATTCCGGCTACGCCCAGGCGCTGGTCGTGCCGGAGAAGATCGAGGCCGCCGACATCTCCGGCGAGACCACGCCCTTCACCATCGCCGACGACCTGGAGGCGGCGGGCTACGACAACGCCAACCGCAAGTACGTGGTGTTCGAGGACTTCAACGGCACGGCGACCGCCTGGTGCGACGGGGTCTGCGTGGCCACCACGGACGACTGGGACAGCGGCACGATGATGCACGAGCTGATCCACCTGTACGACGTGGACCACGCCAAGGTGAGCGAGGTCCCCGACACGTTCTCGCTCAACGACGTCATGATCAGCCAGTACAACGACTGGCAGATCGACCAGGAGTTCAACACCTACTACGACCCGAGCGAGACCACGGCGACGTTCTACACCTCCAGCTATCCCGACACCCGCCTGGTGAACCTCGCCAACTATTCGGTGTTCACCGCGCCGACCTGCTGTGACGTGGGGTACAGCAACGACCTCCTGACCGCGCAGGAGCGCACGATCGAGGCGCAGGCGCCGTCGGGGACGCCGGCGGGCTTCGGCTTCTCCGGCGGCGGATGGATCCAGGTCACCCCGGCCGGCTCCGACAGCGCGGTGTCGGCGCGGTACTACGACGGCCGCCGCTCGCTGAAGGTGAACGTGCAGTCCTGGGCCGACGGCGTCCTGTCGGTGACCCGGAAGCCGGCGGTCACCGCCGGGCAGCGGTACAAGTTCTTCACCCGCCTGACGACCGGCACCTCCGGCAACGTCAAGCTCCGCCTGTCCTGGTACAACTCCTCCAACACCCTGCTCTCGACGACCAACAGCTCGACGTTCGCGCTGACGACGGGCTGGCAGGAGTACAACGTCTCGGCGCTCGCGCCGACCGGCGCGGCCACGGTGCAGCTCTCCGTGGTCAGCCCCTCGGGCCAGTCCTTCGCCTACCTGGTGGACAGCCTCCAGCTCAACCACTGCAACAACGGCCAGACCACCGACGGCTGCCGCCTCAACGGCTGACCTCGGTGACCCGCGCCCGCCCGGCCGCCTCGGCGCCGGGCGGGCGGCGTGGCGTCAGGTGAGGCGTTCGACCGTGACGGGGATCAGACCCTCGCGGCGCACGCCGGCCGTCAGCTCCCGCAGCAGCGGGCCGACGGCCCCCGCCGACTCGCCGCCCAGGCACGCCGTCAGGTCCAGGCACCAGGCCACCCCGGGCCCGATGCTGCGCAGCTCCCACGTGAACAGGTCGCTCCCGGCGCGCAGCCGCGCCGTGCCGGCCACCCGCCCGTGCGGGTCCCCCGGACCGAACGCGTCCATCCGCCCGTGCGGGTTCCCCGGGCCGGACGCGTCCATCCGCCACGCCGCCCGCAGGCGCGCCAGCCCCTCCCGTCCCAGCTCCTTGGCGAACAGGACCCGGTAGACGCGCAGCTCGCGGAACCCGTCGGGGACGAGGGGCGTGTCGAAGAGCAGGGGAGCGGAACAGGGCAGCGCCGCCCGGTCCCGGAAGTACGTCCGCAGCGTCCCCTCGTCGGGCAGCTCGCCGCCGCCGAGCCGCCGGTAGGCGTCCGCGGCCTCGGCGCGGCCCGCCGGGACGACGCGCGCCCGCAGCTCCGCGTCCACCCGCATGGCCCGGCAGAACGCGGCCGAGCTCCACCACGCCCCGTCCTCCGCGCTCCACCCGGCGCTGTCCACCCCCGCCGCCGTGTGGTCGCCGGTCAACACGAACTCCTCCACGACCACCCCCGCCACGGCGCCGCCGCCCATCCCCACCAGGTAGTAATCCAGCTCCGCCCCCGGCCCCCGCCGTACGTGCCCCTCCACGCCCCGGCCAGACACGACCACACGAACCCCTTCCGCGACACCCGCTCGCCACCGCCACGATCAAATCACCCCGCCCCGGCGTCGGCGCATCCGAGGTCTTGTCCGCGCCCAAATCGTGCAGTACGTTCAGAATGTTCTGAACGATCCTTAAGGTGGGTGCATGGCGGGGATGAGCGACGGGGAGGCGGAGTTCGTCGACCGGATGGGGCTGTTCATGGAGCGGGTCGGGGGCGGGCGGACCATGGGACGCCTCTACGGGTGGCTGATGATCTGCGATCCGCCCCACCAGTCCCTCACCGAGCTGGCGGCGGCGCTGGAGGTCAGCAAGGCGTCGGTGAGCACGATCGCCCGGCAGCTCCAGACCGCCGGGATGATCGAGCGCGTCCCCGCCCGCGACCGCGAGCACCGGTACCGGATCACATCCGGAGGGTGGACGCAGGTGCTGCGGATCCAACTCGAAGGGGTGCGCACGGGCCTGGAGACCATCGAGTTCGGCCTGTCGATCGTCGGCGACCGCCCCGAGCGGCGGACCCGGCTGGAGGACTCGCGGGAGTTCTTCCTCTTCGGCGAGTTCGACACCGACGCGCTCATCCGGCGCTGGGAGGAGTACCGCACGAGAGACCGCGGAGCCGACGAGAGGAGCCCGGGATGACCGAAAGGACGAACGAAGGGGCGGGCGAGGAGAAGCTCGACGTCGCCGGCCTGCTCGACGGCGAGGTGACCTGGACGCTGCTCGGCACGCTGTACCTGCGCGCCTGGGAGAGCCGCGCTCCGCGGTCGATCCTGTCCGACCACTACGCGGCCGAGGCGCTCGCAAGGATCGACCACGACTTCTCGGCGTTCGAGCGGCGGCTGAGGCCGCGGAGCAACCAGTACCTCGTGGCCCTGCGCGCCCGGGGGCTGGACGACTGGGGCGCGGCCTTCCTCGCCCGGCACCCGGACGCGACCGTCCTGCAGCTCGGCTGCGGCCTCGACAGCCGCATGCTCCGTCTCGCCCCGCCGCCGGGTGTGCGCTGGTTCGACCTGGACATGCCCGACGTCATCGCCGTGCGCCGCCGGCTCTACCCGGAGCATGACGGCTACCGGCTGATCGCCGCCTCGGTCACCGACTCCGGCTGGCTGGATCAGGTGCCCGCCGACCGCGCCACCCTGATCGTCGCCGAGGGCCTGCTGCCGTACCTCGCCCCCGACGAGGTCCGCCGCCTCCTCCAACGCCTGACCGGCCACTTCACCACAGGCGAGCTCATCTTCGACGCCCTGGCCCCCTGGCTCGCCCGCCTGGGCAAACCGTTCCGCTGGGGGATCCGCGACGCCCGTGAAATAGAACGCTGGAACCCGCACCTGAAATGCCTGGCCCAGGTGCCCTTCACCACCCACGCGACCCTGATCCCCTCACGCCGCTACCGCACCCTCTACCGGCTGGGCGACAGGATTCCCTTTTGGCGGACCATGTCGCAGAACTTTCGCTTCACCTGGCCGGCGTGAGTGAACAGCGCCTGCCATTCGTCCTGTCGTGCCATCATTGCGGCGACCATGAGGCGTTGATCGACACTAGGAAGCGGTGGATCGCGGTCGAGCCGGGCACGGTGAATCCCGACCGGCGCGGACGGTCCGAGGGGCGTCAGGAGTCCGGGGCGCCGAGCATCCCGTGTTCGCGCATCCATCCGTCGTCGAACAGCTTGGACAGGTAGAGGCGTCCGGAGTCGGGCAGGATCACCACCACCAGGTCGCCGGGGCCGAGTTTCGCGGCCACGCGTAGCGCGCCGGTCACCGCCGTGCCCGAGGAACCGCCGGCGAACAGGCCCTCCTCGCGGGCCAGGCGGCGCGCCATGTGGAACGACTCCCGGTCCGAGACCCGTTCGAACCGGTCCACCACCGCCGGGTCGTAGGCGGTCGGCCACAGGTCCTCGTCGGCGTCCGGGTGGCGGAAGTGGCCGATGCTCTCGACCAGGTACGGCCCGCCGTCCCCGCCCGAGTACAGCGACCGCTCGGGGTCGGCCCCGACGACGGTCACCGCGCCCGCCTCCTTCAGGAACCGTCCCGTCCCGGTGATCGTGCCGCCCGTCCCCACCCCGGCCACCAGGTGCGTCACCGCGCCGCCGGTCTGCCGCCAGATCTCCGGGCCCGTGCTCCGGTAGTGGGCCAGCGGGTTGGCCGCGTTGTTGTACTGGTCGGCCAGCCACGCGCCCGGCGTCTCGGCGGCCACCCGCCGGGCGACCTGCCGCACGTGCCCGGGGTCCTGCGGCGGCAGCCCGGCCGGGCACACCAGCACCCGGGCCCCGAGCGCGCGCAGCGTCGCCACCTTCTCGGCGCTGCTCTTGTCGGACATGGCGAACACGCACGCGTACCCGCGCCGCGCCGCGACCATCGCCAGGCCGATGCCCGTGTTGCCGGAGGTGGCCTCCACGATCGTGCCGCCCGGGCGCAGCAGGCCGCGCTGCTCGGCGTCGTCCACCATCGCGGCCGCGACGCGGTCCTTCACACTGCCGCCCGGGTTCAGGTACTCCAGCTTGGCGTACACCGGGCAGGACAGGCCCCGCGTCACCTTCCCCAGCCGCACCAGCGGCGTCCCCCCGGCCGCCCCGGCCGCCGTGGCGTGGACGCTCACCGCACCACCACCCGGTCCAGCAGCAGGACCTCCGGCCGGTTGACCTGCGCGCGGGAGAGGGCGGCCCGCTGCGCCATGCCGCCGGAGAGCCGGCTCGGGTAGGCGTCGGCGAAGGCGGTGAGCCCCACCAGCTCCAGCACCCCGGCGACCTCCTCCTGCCGCTCCCGCAGCACGCCGCGCGACCGCGGCCCGATCTCGACGTTACGCCGGACCGTGCGCCACGGGAACAGGCCGGGCGGGCGCTGGTGTTTCCAGGACGGAACGCGCCCGGCTCGACCGTGAGCGTCACGCCCCCAGCACGCGCAGCCTCTCGTCGCCCAGCGGGCCTCTCGCCGAGGCTTGTACGGCCCCAGGTCCGGCGGTGCGTCGTTCTTGCGGTGCTTGACCGGTTTTGAGACGGTGCAGGGATGGAAGGCACGTCGGCCCGGCGCGACCACGAGGCGCTCGTCACCGCCAGGCGCGTCGCGCGGGCGCTCGGATACACCGCGGCCGAGGTCACCGAGCTGGCCGTCGACCTGGCCGGCGACGGCCGGCGCGACTGGCCCACCGCCGACCTGTTGCTCGCCGCGCTCGCCGAGCTCACCCGCCGCGACCCGGCCCGCCGTGACCTCGTCGGAGCCGCCGAGGCCGGGGAGATCCTCGGCGTCGCCCCCGCGGACGTGCTCCGGCTCGCCGGCCGCCCCGGCTTCCCCGAACCCCGCTACACCCTCGCCGCGGGCGAACTCTGGGCCCGCGCCGACATCGTCGCGTTCCGCGCCCGGGAGGCCCCGCGGGTCACGGGCCGGTGAGGCGGAGGTCGCCCTTGGTGGTGAGGACGAAGACCTGCCAGTTGTAGTACGCGTAGTAGGCGCGCGCGTCCCGCCTGATCTGGCGGGCGTACCGCTGCACGGCGTCGACGTAGCGGCGGTCGTGGTTGTAGGCGTACAGCGCCCGCCGGTAGTCGCCCGGCGCGCCCGACGCGCGCAGGTAGTTGGCCGCGCCCAGCACGGCGTCGCGCGGGTCGTGCACGTCCCCGCCGAGGCCGTACGCCTTCCACGTCGCGGGCATGAACTGCATCGGCCCCTGGGCGCCCGCCGAGCTGGGCGAGCGCAGCCGGCCGAACTTGGTCTCCACGAGCATCACGGCGGCGAGGACCTCCCAGTCCACGCCGAACCTGCGCTCGGCCCGGCGCATGTACCCGCGCAGGTCCTCGGCGCGGGGCGGCTCCTGCGTGCGGAACTTCCCGGGCGTGGAGGTCGGGCGGGTGAGGTCGAACAGGGCGCGCGCCGCCTCGGCGTTGTCGCGCGCCCGGTCGGCCAGGGCGGCCGGAAGTCGCGCGAGCGTGCGGCGGGTCAGCCCGGCGTCGTGCCCGAGCAGGCGGTACAGGCGCTGCTGGTGCAGCGACCACAGCAGGACCGCCTCGGGTGGCTCGCCGCCGGCCTTGCCATCGTCGCCGAGCCACGCGTCGATCGCGCGCCCGAGCGCCGTCTCGGTGGTGACCACGGCCTTGGCCAGCCGGTCGGGGGAGGTGGGGATCGCGGCGTCCGCTGTGGGGGGCGCGTCCAGCGGTTTCGTGCTCGTGGACGGCCGGGGCGAGGTCGCCGTCCCGGAGGATGCCCCCGAACCGGCGTCGCCCTGCCGCTGGGCGGCGCTCGCCGAGGGGGCGGGGGACGCCGCCGGTGGCGCCGATTCACGCGGCGCTGCCGTCGTCGCCCCGCACCCGGAGACCAGGACCGCGAGGGCCAGCCCGCCGATCCACCGCCGTCCCATCGACGCCTCCCCGTATCGCCCGCCCTGCCGACCCGCCCGACGATACCGCGCCCCGGGGGCGGGAAGCCCGGACCCTCGCCGCCGCGCACGGCGATCCGGGTTCCGCGCGGCTCGCGGCTACTCGGGGCCGCGCGGGGGTAGGCCGACCTCGTGGAGACGACGCGCGCGCCGCGGGTGGCCCAGCCGGTCATGTACCAGACCTGGGCGGACATGACCTTCCTGCACTGGCGCTACCCCGCGGCCCTCATCCAGGAGCTGCTGCCTCCCGGGCTCACGGCCGAGGAGTTCGACGGCTCCGCGTGGGTGGGCCTCACGCCGTTCCTCATGAAGGACGTGCGCCCGCGCGCCCTGCCGCCACTGCCGGGCATGTCGCGCTTCCCCGAGACGAACGTGCGCACCTACGTCCGCGACGGGCGGGGACGCGACGGCCTGTGGTTCCTGTCGCTGGACGCCGGCCTGCTGCCCGCCGTGCTCGCCGCGCGCGCCGTCTACGCGCTGCCCTACTACTGGGCGGGCATGTCGGTGCGCGTCGCCGGCGAGCGGGCCGTGTACCGTTCCCGCCGCCGCTGGCCGGGCCGGGAGGGCGCGCGCTGCCACGCCGAGGTCGAGCTCGGCCCGTCCATGGACGAGGCGGACGGGCTCGCGCGCTTCCTGACCGAGCGGTACCGGCTGTTCACCGTCGTCGCGGGACGGCTCGCCACGGCCGAGGTGGACCACCGGCCCTGGCCGCTGCGCCACGCCCGGCCGGTCCGTCTCGACCAGGACCTGCTCCAGGCGGGCGGCCTGCCCGCGCCCGGGGGCGAGCCGGTCGCGCACGCCTCGCCGGGCGTCCGCGCCCGCATCGGGATGTGGAGCCTGGTGTAGGGGACGGGCAAAGGCGAACCCGGCGCTAACCCTCAATTGAGCGTCCGCTGACCATCGTGATCTTAACGTTTCCGTAGCCGGCACCGAGCCGGAGCGGACGGCGAAAGGGCAGGTCATGCGGCGGCGAACAACGTCGGAGGACACGGCGCGGCGCGCGCGCATCCTGGCGGCGGCCGCGCTCGCCCTCGCCGCGGCGGGCTGCTCGGGCGGCGACGCGCGGCAGGCCGTCACCGCCGCCGAACCCCCCGCCGCCGCCCCCCGGGAAGCGGCCGGCGCGAAGGAGGAGGCGGGCAAGGACCGGGTCGCCGACGTCTACGCCAACGACAGGCCCGGCATGCTCAGCCCCGTGGTGGCGCGGTTCCCCTCCCGGGTGTACGTGCCGAACAGCGACGCCGGGACGGTCAGCGTGATCGACCCCCGCACCTACAAGGTGATCAGGACGTTCCCGGTCGGCCGCCGCCCCCAGCATGTGGTGCCGTCCTGGGACCTGAAGACCCTCTGGGTGAACAACAACGAAGGGGACACGCTGACCCCGATCGACCCGGTCACCGGGAAGCCGGGCACGCCCGTCGCGGTCGAGGACCCCTACAACCTGTACTTCACCCCGGACGGGACCACGGCGCTGGTGATGGCCGAGCGGCTCAACCGCCTGGACTTCCGCGACCCCCGCACCTTCAGATCGCGCGGCTCCCTGGCGATGCCGTGCCGGGGCATCAACCACGCCGACTTCACCGCCGACGGCGCGACCTTCCTGGCGAGCTGCGAGTTCTCCGGCCATCTCGTCGCCGTGGACCTGGCCGGGCGCAAGGTGACCGAGGTCGTGCGCCTGCCCGTGCACGGCGCGCACCACAGCATGCCGCAGGACGTGAAGCTGTCCCCCGACGGGCGCACCTTCTACGTCGCCGACATGGCCATGGGAGGAGTCTGGCTGGTCGACGCGGACAAGTTCCGCGTCCGGCGGTTCGTCAGGACGGGAGCGGGCGCGCACGGCCTGTACGTCAGCCGCGACTCCAAGAACCTCTACGTCTCCAACCGGGGCGCCGGGTCGGTGTCGGTGGTGTCGTTCGCCACGGGCAGGCCGGTCGCCACGTGGCGCATCCCCGGCGGCGGTTCCCCCGACATGGGCGGGGTGTCGGCGGACGGGCGCCTGCTGTGGCTGGCGGGGCGCTACCACGGCGAGGTCTACGTCTTCGACACCGAGGACGGGCACGTCGTCCGCAAGATCAAGGTCGGCGCGGGTCCGCACGGCCTGGCCGTCTATCCGCAGCCCGGCCTGCACTCCCTGGGTCACACCGGCGTCTTCCGGTGACCTCCGGCCGCTCCCGGCGCGCCGGGCCGTCGTCCGGCCGTGCCCGCCGGTACTCGGCGCTCGCGGCCGTGGCCGCGCTGGTCGCCGCCTGCGCCGGGCCGGTCTCCGCGCGCCCGGCAACCACGAGTACCGGACCCCGGGCGCGAAGGGCTACTTCCGGTACTGGGGGAGCGCCGCCCGCCCCCGGGGCACGAGCTGGTACGGCTTCGACGCCGGCGCCTGGCGGCTGATCTCCCTGGACTCCACGGCCCCGCACGGCCCCGGCTCGGCGCAGGCGGTGTGGCTGGAGTCCGAGCTGGCCGCGCACCCCCGGCGATGCGTGCTGGCCTACTGGCACCACCCGCGTTTCTCCTCCGGCCGGGCCCACGGCGGCGACCCGAGCGTGGGCACGTTCTGGAAGGCGCTGTACGCGGCGCGCGCGGACGTCGTGCTGGCCGGTCACGAGCACAACTACGAGCGTTTCGCCGTGCTGCGCCCGGACGGGGAGCCGGCCGGGGACGGCCTCCGCCAGTTCGTCGTCGGCACCGGCGGGGCCGGCCGCTATCCGTTCGGCCCGCCCGTCACGGGCAGCGAGTTCCGCGACGCCGCGCATTTCGGCGTGCTGCGGCTGGTCCTGCGTCCCGGAGGTTACGACTGGCGCTTCGTGGGCAGCGGGGGGCGAGTCCTGGACTCGGGCGGCGGGCGGTGCGTCTGACCACTGCGTGATCCGGACTGTTCACAGTGCGTTTCGATAAATGTCCTATATCATGAAATGCTGGTGTTATGGATCCGGGGCACTTTGACGGCATGCATGCCAAACGCCTGGCGGCGACCAGTGATCTGCTCGACAGGACCCCTGGCCTGTGGGTCGACGCGGGCGACGACGACGATCCCGTCCTCTACTACGCCGACGGCCGCCCGGTGGACACCTGGCGTGAGCACTACCCCTACACCGGGCGCATGTCGCGCCCCGAATACGACCAGACCAAGCGGCTCCTCCAGATCGAGCTGCTGAAGCTGCAGTACTGGATCAAGGACACCGGGGGCCGCCTGGTGATCCTGTTCGAGGGCCGCGACGCCGCCGGCAAGGGCGGCACGATCAAGCGGTTCATGGAGCACCTGAACCCGCGCGGCGCCTCGGTCGTGGCGCTGGAGAAGCCCAACGAGCGCGAGCGCACGCAGTGGTACTTCCAGCGGTACATCGCCCACCTGCCCGCGGCCGGGGAGATCTCCCTGTTCGACCGGTCGTGGTACAACCGCGCCGGGGTCGAGCGGGTGATGGGCTTCTGCACGCCCGAGGAGTACGACGAGTTCATGCTGCAGACGCCGCTGTTCGAGCGCATGCTCGTCCGCGACGGCATCCGGCTGGTCAAGCTTTGGTTCTCGGTCACCAGGCGCGAGCAGCGCACCCGGTTCATCATCCGCCAGGTCGACCCCGTGCGGCAGTGGAAGCTGTCGCCGATGGACCTGCAGTCCCTCGACAAGTGGAACGAGTACACGCAGGCGAAAGAGGACATGTTCCTCAACACCGACACCGAGGACGCGCCCTGGACGGTCATCAAGAGCAACGACAAGAAGCGCGGCCGGATCGAGGCCATGCGGCACGTCCTCAGCCTGTTCGACTACGAGAACAAGGACCACGAGGTGGTCGGCACGCCCGACCCGCTGATCGTGCGCTCGGCGTCGGACATCGTCGAGGAGGACGTCTCCGACGCCATGGAGGACCAGGACCTCACGCTGCCGCCGCCCTCGTCGTCGTGAGACCGCCCGCGCCCGTCCGGGGTGAGAAAACTGTTTCCCCGGGGTACGTGAGCACCCCGTCAGGTGAGGCAGAGCCTCCCCGTGGCGACCAGGTTCCTACCTTTTGGCGACATCTTCTACGGTGATCCCGGCGTCCTTACAACGGTGCGAGCAGATCACTCACCGGGGGTCGCATGACTTCATCACCGTACGGCAGGGCGGGATCGGACAGTGACCGGGTGCTCCACCTCGCGGGGGACCCCGACGCGGTCGCTAGGGCCAGGCGGCTGGTGTCCTCCGCCCTGGGCTCCGGGCACCCGCTGCACGACGACTGCGTGCTGCTGACCAGCGAGATCGCCACCAACGCCGTGGTCCACTCCGACTCGGGGGACGGTGGCACGTTCACGCTGAGCGTGTCCTACTCGGCGGAGTGGGTGCGCATAGCCGTCCAGGACGCGGGATCGCTCGACCCGCCCTTCGGCTGGCGTCCCACCTCGCCCCTGGACACCGGGGGCAGGGGACTGCTCCTGCTGGAGGCCCTCGCGCACCGCTGGGGCTTCATCCGCGAGGCCGGCACCAACAACGTCTGGTTCGAGATGCACGCCGATCTGCTGGAGGCCGCGCCCGTGGCTCCGCGCGGCGACCAGAAGTCCCTGAGGGTCGCCCGCTAGGGCGCCCTCGGGGACCACCCCGCCGGCTACGGCACGTCCACGCGGCACAGGCCCTCGGCCAGCACCTTGGTCGTCAGCCGGGTGCGGCTGTCGCAGCCGAGCTTGGCGAAGATGTGCTCCAGGTGCGTGGTGACCGTGCGGACGCTGAGCACCAGCGCCGCGGCGATCTGCGGGTTGGAGTCGCCGAGGGCGACCCGGGTCAGCACCTCGACCTCCCGGGCCGTCAGCTCGTAGGGCAGCGAGCACGGCCGCTCGGCGATCACCGCTCCCTGGATCGCGCCCCGGAACCCCACGCCCGCCCGGTGGATCCGCACCTCCCGCCACTGCCCCCGGGAGTCCGGCCAGAGCCCGCGCCGCGACAGCTCGCGCGAGTCGATGAAGTCCCTGGCCAGCTCCGCCATGGCGGGCTCGCGCCCGATCGCCTCCGACGGCGGCCACCCGGCCACCGCCCTGCGCCGCCCGCCGCGCTCGAAGGCGATCGCGTGGAACCCCGCGGGCAGGCCGAGCGGGTCGATCACGCACCGGGTCAGGTCGGTGACGTGCGCCAGCGTGCCCGCGACCGCGCCGATCACCGTGCCCGCCTCCGGCGGCAGCGCGCGGCGGGAGCTCACGTGCAGCAGGCCGGTGTAGCGGTCGTCGGCGCCGCCCACGAACAGCGGCGCGGTCAGGCCCGAGCGCCAGCCGTACGGCTCCAGGTGCCTGCGGTAGTAGAGCTCGGTGCCCGGCGCGCCCATCGGCAGCGGCACGCGCGAGGCCATGGCGCGGCGGTAGGAGTCCAGGCGCGCGTACTCCTCGGCCGCGTCGTCGTCCACCCGGGCGTACCCCGAGGACACCAGGCTGCGGTGCCGCCCGGTCGCCGGGTCGTAGGCGACGAACTCGTACGCCTCCACGGGAATGATCTCGCGCAGCGCGGTCATCGCGCCGTGCGCCCCGGATCCGCCGGCAACCTGGAACCCCACCTCGGCGAACGCCTGGAGGTGGCGTGCGGTCAGGGTGATGCTGTCCATGGATCCTCCGCGATCAGCTTGCCGGACCGAGATCGCCGGTGGAATACGTAAACCTTCCGATGTAGAGCTTTGCCCCGCTATTTAGCCTCTCCGGCATCACGCCGGAGCGACGGAGAGGCAGAGGAACAGTGACGGTCCTGAACACGGCGCGGGGTGCGGCCGTCCTCCTCGCGGCGGCGCTCGCGCTGAGCGCCTGCGGTGGTTCCGATGGCAAGTCCGGCGGTCAGGGGGCGCAAGGCGGAGCGAAGGCGTTCTCCGTCGCCCTCAACGAGCCGGACCACCTGATGCCCGGCAACACCTCCAGCAGCTATTCGATCACCGTGCTGCAGGCGCTGTTCGACACGCTCGTCGTCATCGACACGGCCGGCAAGCCCCAGATGCGCGCCGCCGAGTCGGTCACCACCAAGGACCAGAAGACCTGGACCATCAAGATCAGGTCCGGGCAGAAGTTCCACAACGGGGAGCCGGTCACCGCCGAGAGCTTCGCCGACGCCTGGAACGCCACCGCCTACGGCCCCAACGCCTGGACCAACAACTACTACTTCACCGAGTTCGAGGGCTACGACGCACTCAACCCCGAGGAAGAGGGCGCCAAGCCCTCCGCCGACAAGCTGACCGGCCTGAAGGTCGTCGACCCCGCCACGCTGGAGGTCCGCCTCAAGGAGCCCTTCAGCCAGTTCCCGATCACCCTCGCCTACACCGGGTTCGCGCCGATGCCCAAGGCGGCGTTCCAGGATCTCAAGGCCTACGACCAGGCGCCGATCGGCAACGGCCCCTTCGCCCTCGACGGCGCCTGGGAGCACAACAAGCAGATCAAGCTGAAGAAGTACGCCGGGTACGCCGGGCCGCGCCCCGCCAAGTCCGACGCCGTCCAGTTCAAGATCTACGCCAGCCGTGACACCGCCTACACCGACCTGCGCGCCGGCAACGTCGACCTGCTGCAGACCATCCCGCCCGCCAGCGCGGGCGAGGCCAAGAAGCTCCTCGGCGACCGTTTCGTGCCCACGGCCAGCGGAACCATGGACTACCTCGGCTTCCCGGTGTTCGACAAGCGCTTCCAGAGCGCCGACCTGCGCAAGGCGTTCTCGATGGCGATCGACCGCCAGGCCATCGTGAACGCCGTCTACGACGGCGCGTTCAAGCCGATGGCCTCGCTCGTCGCCCCGCTCGTCCCCGGCTACCGCGAGAACGCCTGCGGCGAGGCGTGCCTCTTCGACAAGGCCAAGGCCAAGGCGCTGTACGACGCGGCGGGCGGGTTCTCCGGCACGCTCAACCTGTACTTCTCCAACGCCGACCCCAGCTACGAGCAGTGGATGCAGGCCGTGGCCAACCAGCTCAAGGAGAACCTCGGCGTCGCCGACGTCCGGTTCCGCAAGATCCCGGCCGCCGACTACCTGTCCACGCTGCGCGAGAAGAAGGAAGACGGGCCGTACCGCAACAACTGGGTCATGGACTACCCCAGCCCGCAGAACTACCTGCAGAACATGTGGGGCGACGGCAACCGCATGGGCTGGGACAGCAAGGAGTTCCGCGACCTGATCGCCCAGGCCAACGCGGCCCCGAGCATGGAGGCCAGCATCCCGCTCTACCAGCGGGCCGAGGACATCGCCCTGCGCGAGATGCCGATGATCCCGCTGTGGAACTGGCAGGACCAGGCCGGCTACTCCAGCAAGATCTCCGACGTCCACATCGACGCCTACAGCCCTAACCTCGACACGATCACGGTCAAATAGGGCTGTGTCTATGGCGCTCTCTTCGTTCGCGCGGCGTGCGGGCGCCCTTGAGCCGGCGCTCTTCCGTCGTCGGGCGCAAGGGCTCGTTCCTCACCCTTGCGCCCTCCTCCTCCAGAGCACCGGCGCGCCCGCACGGAATGTTCCGGGGGATGGCCTTCCTGCTCCGTCCATTCGCCGGTCCGGGGAGCGATCGCCGGACGTCCTGGTCACGAGGGAGCGGCCGTGAGGTACGCCGTCACCCGGCTCCTCCAGGCCGTCCCGGTCTTCGTGGCCACCACCTTCCTGATCTACTTCATGGTGTGGTCGCTGCCGGGCGACCCGATCGTCGCCCTGGCCGGGGACAAGCCGCTGCCCGAGAACGTCCTGCGCTCCCTGCGCGAGCACTACCACCTCGACGAGCCACTGATCGTCCAGTACGGCCTCTACATGGCCGGGGTGTTCCTGCGCGGCGACCTCGGCGAGACGTTCACCGGGCAGCCGGTCGGCGAGCTGCTCCAGGACCGCTGGGCGGTGACCGCGCAGCTCGCGCTCACCGCCTGGGTCTTCGAGCTGGTCGTCGGCGTCGCCCTCGGCGTGGTCGCGGGCCTGCGCCGGGGCCGGCTGGCCGACACGGCGGTGCTGGCCGGGACGACGTTCGTCATCGCCGTCCCGGTCTTCGTCGTCGGCTACACCGCCCAGATCGTCCTCGGCCTGAACCTGGGCCTGTTCCCCACCGCGGGCACCGACCAGGGCTGGCCGGGCAGCTACCTGCTGCCCGGCATGGTGCTCGGCTCGTTCGGCCTCGCCTACGTCGCCCGGCTGACCAGGACCAGCGTCGTGGAGAACCTGCGCGCCGACTACGTGCGCACCGCCACCGCCAAGGGCATGCGCCGGTCCCGGGTCATCGGCAGGCACGCCCTGCGCAACTCGCTGATCCCGGTCGTCACCTACCTGGGCGTCGACTTCGGCAACCTCATGGCGGGCGCGGTCGTCACCGAGGGCATCTTTAACCTGCCCGGCATCGGCCAGCAGGTGTTCCAGTCCATCCAGCTCCAGGAAGGGCCCGTCGTGGTGGGCGTCACCACCCTCCTGGTGATGATCTTCATCCTGGCCAACCTGCTCGTCGACCTCCTGTACGGCGTGCTCGACCCGAGGATCCGCCGTGGCTGACCTGAAGGCCACCCCCGACGCCCCCGACGCCGCCGCGCTCGGGCGCAGGCCGCCGCGCGAGGTGCGGGGCTCGCTCTGGCACGACGCCTGGCTCGACCTGCGCCGCCGCGTCGTCTTCTGGATCTCGGCCGCCATCCTGCTGCTCGCCTGCGCGATGTCGGCCTTCCCCGCCCTGTTCGCCCGGCTCGGCCCGAACGAGCACTGCGACCTGGGCATGTCCAAGAAGGGCCCGGGCCCGGACGCCCTGTTCGGGTACGACCTGCAGGGCTGCGACTACTGGTCGCAGATCGTGCACGGCACCCGCGCCTCGGTGCTCATCGGCCTGGCCGTCACCGTCTTCGCGCTGCTCATCGCGATCGTCCTCGGCCTGGTCGGCGGCTACTACGGCGGCGTGCTCGACGCCCTCATCTCCCGGGTGACCGACGTGTTCTTCGGCATCCCGTTCGTCCTCGGCGCGACCGTGGTGCTCGTCGCGTTCCCCGGGCACGGCATCTGGGCGATGACCCTCGTGCTGGTCCTGCTCGGCTGGACGACGATGACACGGCTGATGCGCGCCCAGGTGATCGCCGTACGCGACTCCGACTACGTGCAGGCCGCCCGCGCCCTCGGCGCGAGCGACCGCCGCATCATGGTCAAGCACATCCTCCCGAACGCCGTCGCCCCGGTGTTCGTGGTGGCGATGCTGAACATCGGCAACGTCATCTCGGGCGAGGCCACCCTCGACTACCTGGGCGTCGGCCTCCAGTACCCCGACGTCTCCTGGGGCCTCCAGCTCAACGTCGCCCAGACCTTCTTCTCCGAACACCCCCACCTGCTGGTCTTCCCCGCCCTGCTCCTCACCGCCACCGTCCTCAGCTTCCTCATGCTCGGCGACGTCGTCCGCGACGCCCTCGACCCCAAACTCCGCTGACGCCGCCGTCCCCGTCGTCAGCCGTGGCGCCCGCCGGGCGGGGGGAGCGAGGGACGGTACCGCGTGCGGAGCAGGGCCAGGAGGGCCGCGCCGGTCAGGTAGGCGGCGAACGCGGCCAGATGGAGGCCGGTCAGGCCGCGGGGCACCGGGCCCGCCGCCGCGATCGCGAGCAGCGCCGCCACCATCGCGGTCGCGCTGCCGACGGTCAGCAGCGCGGGCGCCGTCCCCCGCACGACGGGCGGGCCGGGGCGGGTGCGGCGCTCCACGCCGCCGAACACCGCGACCAGCACGGCGAGGATCACCGCCAGGCAGATCAGCCACGGGATCCGCAGCAGCACCCACGGAAGCGAGCCCGGCGCGGGCTGGGGCATCAGGTCCGTGCCGTGCAGGGCGAGGGCACCGATGATCAGGGCCGTCATGTGCCACAGGAACAACGTCATGATCACCGAGTTGACGGTGACGACCAGCGTCCACGGGCCGGGACGTCGCAGCCACCGGTTCCCGCGGTCGTGCAGCCACAGCGCGATCCCGGCGTGCGTGGCCGCCAGGGCGAGCAGCGCCAGGGTGGGCGGCGCGGTGTTGTCCACCTCCTGCCCGGCGAACCCGACCATGCTGACCGGGTACGGCCCGGCGACCGTCAGCGCCACCAGCGCGGCGGCGCCGAGCACGGCCATCGGCCCCGCGGCCCGCGCGGGCAGGCTCCCGTCCTGCCAGGCGAAACCCACCTGGTGGACGGCCAGCCACACCAGCAGGTAGTTCGCGTACCCGACGTACGGGACGCCGAACCCCAGCCGCGCCAGGTCGACGGCGCCGGCCAGCACCACGAGCACCACCGGCACGGCGAGGCCCGCCCGGCGGTGCAGCGCGTGCATGGGCGGGGTGAGGACGACCACCACGATGTAGACCACCAGGAACCACAGCGGGATCATCGCCAGCCAGACGGCCAGCCCGACCAAGGACGGCGCCACGCCCGCGAGCGTCGCGACGCCCGCCGCGACCGCGAGCGCGCACAGCAGCGCCGTGGTCGGCCGGACCAGCCGGGCGGTCCTGCCGAGCAGCCACCCGGTGAGGTCGCCGCCGCGCCGCAGGTGCGCGGTGAGGGACGCGGCGTTGGCGTACCCGCCGACCAGGAAGAACAGCGGCATGACCTGGAACACCCAGGTCAGCGGCCTCGTCCACGGCACCGTCTCCAGCACGCTGCCGCCGGCGAACCCGGACGGGCCGTGGGTCACCGAGACCACCAGCCAGTGCCCGGCGACGACCAGCGTGATCGCCACGGCCCGCAGCAGGTCGACGTACCGGTCCCGCCGCGCGGGCGTGCGCTCCGCCAGCAGCCGCATCCGCCGCGCCAGCCGGACCGGAAGGAACCTCAGGACGCGCCCCTCCGCCATGCTGAGGGCGTCCCCGCTCCGGCCCCGCCGAATCAACCCCGCCGGCCACGGACGGGGGAGGGAATGCACACTCGGGGAGAGATTCCGGCGAACGGGGTGGGGCGTGGAGGACGAGGCGCAGAAGTGGATGCGGCGGTTCCACCTGGGGGAGGAGAGCGTCGGCGGAACCGGCGTGCTGGAGGTGCGCCGCGGTCCCGGACCGCTCGGCAGGCTCGTCTGCGTTCTGCTGCGCCTGCCCCGCACCCGCGCGGCGGCGCCGGCGCGGGTCCGGGTGGTCCGCAGTGGCTCGGCAGGTGGCCTGAAGGAGCGGTGGGTGCGCCGGATCGAGGGCCGCGCGCTGGTCAGCGTGCAGACCCGGGCCGGTGAGCGGGCCTGGGAGCGGCACGGGCCGCTGGAGATCCGCACGCGCACCACCCTCTCGGGCCAGGGGGTCGAGGTCGTGCAGGAGGAGGCGGTGCTGCGCGCGGGCCGCCTCCGGCTGCGGGTGCCGGACCGGCTGGCTCCCCGGGTGGCGGCGCGGGCGTGGGTCGAGCCGGAGGACCGCGCCCGGCGTCCGCCGCGCTTCCACGTCGAGGTGCGGGTCACGCTGCCGGTCGCCGGCCGCGTGCTGACCTACCGGGGGCATCTGGCGGAGGAGTCCGGCCGGGCCGCCGGTGAGGACGACGTGGCGGATTCCTGACGTGCTTTTGTGTGCTTCCGCACCCGGCACGGGTTTGAATCCGACTGTTATCTCGATATAGGGATATTTGGCGATATGTCGCCCCGGTGGTGTGCGACGAAGACGCCTGCGCGGAAACAACTCAATAGGTCGGCCATGTGGCGAGTCATGCCAGAGAGCCGCCCCTCGGCGCAGCAAAAGCAGGAAGAAAAGGGGGACAGGCGGATGAAACCTGGTCTTCTGGCGCTTCCGATCGCGGCGGCTCTGTCGCTGCCCGCCGCGCATCCCGTGTCCGGCGCGTACCCGATGGCCGGCGGATCTTCCACGTCCGACGGGTGGCACGCCGTCGCGGCGGCCCTGGTGGCGTCCGCGCCCGTGGGGCCCGCATGCAAGACGCTGCCGCCGTCCGGCAGGGGCAGCGTCACGGAGCTGGGCAGGCTGCGGGTCGACACGGCCATCGCGCACTCTCCCGACCTGTCGACGCTCAACCAGGCGATCCAGGCGGCGGGCCTGACGCACAAGCTGAACACCGCCAAGGACATCACCGTGTTCGCGCCCACCGACGAGGCGTTCAAGAAGCTCGGCAGGCGCAAGCTCGACAAGCTGCTCGCCGACAGGAACGCGCTGACCAGGTTCCTCGCCTACCACGTGGTCCAGGGCCGCAAGACACCCGGTGATCTCAAGAAGGCCGAGTTCACCACGCTCGAAGGCGACAAGATCACCACGAAGGGGTCCGGTGACAAGATCAAGGTCAACAAGGCCAAGGTCGCCTGCGGGAACATCCGGACCCGCAACGCCAACCTTTACGTCATCGACGGGCTCCTCACGCCCAAGCGCTGACCGGCCCCCCGGGCGGCGGCACGCCGTCTCGGACGTGGACGCCGCCGGAGGGCCGCGGGGTCAGTGGCAGGCGTGCGGGGCGGGGGCGTCGTAGGTGTCGTGGTGGGGGAACTCGTTGACGTACCTTTGCCGGCCGAGGGGCGTCAGGTCCAGGTAGTTGTAGGTCGTCAGCAGCAGGTCCGGGCCGCGGCCGTAGGTCGAGTAGGTGTGGAAGACGCGGTCGCCGTCGCGCAGGAAGACGCTGATGCCGTGCGCGTCCTGGCCCTTGGCGACGAAGAAGCCGATGCCCTTGCCCTCCAGCGTCTCCTTGTCCATGTAGTTGTACTCGGCGGGGGCGACGTCCTCGTCGGCGGTGACGTGGAAGTCGTAGTTGAAGTCGTTGGCGTGGGAGGAGTACCACGGCAGCGTCCAGCCCATGCGCGCACGGAACCGCTCGATGTTCGCGAGCGGGGCCCGGGACACCAGCGCGAGCGTGGTGTCGCAGCTGTGCAGGTGGCGGATGTCGCCGACGTTGTCGACCAGGAACGAGCAACTGGTGCAGCCGAGGTCGCTGTCGTGCATCCACATGAAGTGGTAGGTCAGGAGCTGGCGACGGCCTTCGAACATGTCGATGAGGCGGGCCTTGCCGTCCGGGCCGTCGAACACGTAGTCCTTGTCGACCTCGACCATGGGCAGCGCGCGGCGCCGGACGGTGACGGCGTCCCTGGCGCGCGTCAGCTCCTTCTCCTGGGCCAGCAGCTCCCGGCGAGCGGCGAGCCACTCCGCGCGCGACACGATCGACGGTGTCTCCACCGGTCCTCCTAATGGTCCGAAGCATGATCCGACGCGGACGGCCCCCGGCGCGTACCGGCCTACGCCATGCTCGCGCACGCGCACGGACCGCGCCAAGCCGCTCAGGGGCGCGCGGGGCGGTTCTGGGGTGTACGTGGGGCGGGACCTCTGGTAGGCGCGGACGGATCTCCGTGCCCCTGTCCGCCCATGCCCGCCGGCCCGGCGTCCATGGGGGACGTTTGTCGCATGTCTTCCGCGGCATGGGGAGCGGCCGCGAGGGCTCGGCGATAATGAGAAGGGTCGCCGCGCGCGGAGGCGCCCGCCCCACGTGCGGACCTTTTCGGCCGGGCCGCCCTGGGGGAGGGCCCTGGCACAAGGGGGCAACTCCATGAAAACCCGTCTTCTCGCCCTTCCGATCGCGGCCACGCTGTCGCTCACGGCCGCCGCCTACGGCACGCAGTCGTCCGGACGGCAACCGTCTCCGACGGCGTCTCCGACAGGGTCCCCGACCGGGTCTCCCACGGGTTCTCCGACCGGGTCTCCCACGGGGTCTCCGACCGGATCTCCCACGGGGTCTCCCACCGGGTCCCCGACGGGGTCTCCGACGGGCTCTCCGTCGCCCTCTCCGACATCCTCGCCCGTGGGCACGGGGTGCGGGACGTTGCCGAAGTCCGGCCCGGGCAGCCTGGCCCAGCTCGCCGGGGAACCGCTGGTCACCGCGGCCTCGCACATCCCGCAGCTGTCCAGCATGGTCGCCGCGGTGAAGAAGGCGGGCCTGGAGGACGCCGCCAACTCGGCCACCGACATCACGGTGTTCGCGCCCACCAACGACGCCTTCGCCAAGATCCC
Source organism: Sphaerisporangium siamense (assembly GCF_014205275.1). Taxonomy (NCBI): domain Bacteria; kingdom Bacillati; phylum Actinomycetota; class Actinomycetes; order Streptosporangiales; family Streptosporangiaceae; genus Sphaerisporangium; species Sphaerisporangium siamense. The sequence goes on along the minus strand of NZ_JACHND010000001.1, from coordinate 6,531,073 downwards.
CAAGGACACGTTGAACCGGCTCGAACAGGACAAGCAGCGGCTCGCCCGGCTGCTCGCCCACCACATCGTCGAAGGCCGCAAGACGCCCGCCGACCTGAAGAGCGGCAGCCTCGTGACCCTGGACAGCGGCAGGCTGAAGACCGGCGAGTCCAACGGCACCTACACCGTCGACGGCGCCAAGGTCGTCTGCGGCAACATCCAGACCCGCAACGCGACCATCTACATGATCGACTCGGTCCTCCAGCCGGGCGGCTAGTCGTCTGGTACGGGACGACGCGATCACGATGATTCTGCGGAGAAGTGCGGGCCTTCGGGTCCGGTGTGGCCGGCGACATCCACACCGGACCCGAAGGCTTTCATGCTTCGGCGACGCACCTCGCCGGCATGTCAGCGGGTGAGGAGGAGGACGGGGAGGAGGGCGAGCAGCCAGAAGGTCCCGATGGCCGCCGCGGTGAGCGCGACCCGGGCGGCGGGTCCGGGGGAGCGCCCCGGAGGCCGGCTCCCGGCGTCCCCGGCACGAGCGGGCACGCGCACCCCCGCGCTCATCCGGCGCTCGCTCGGCCGGTTCCCCTGAGGGTCGTGCCCCATCGGGACTTCTCGGTTCCTCGCGGACTCATTCCGGGCTTGGCGCGCCGAGGGTGCGCTCCAGGCGCTCGACGCGCTCGACGAGCGGGCGTACCTGCTCCCGCACCACCGTGGCGATCAGCTCTGCCGGATTCGCCGTGCTTTCCGCACCCGCGGCGGACGCCTCGCCCGGCCGGGCCGGGGTTCCGGTCGCGGACTGGGCGGCGGGTTGCGCGGAGGGGGTCGGTCCCGCGCCGAATGTCTGGGCCCGCAGGTGGACGTAGCCCGCCAGGGCCGCCGTGACGGCCCGGCGCGTCAGCCGTGGCTCCGCGCCGAGTTCCCGCAGCACCTGCCCGGCGGTTCCTTCGGGCTCGGCGACCAGGCCGAGCAGCAGGTGCTCGCAGCCGACGTAGTTGTGGCCGAACGAGGTGGCCTCGGTGACCGCGAGTTCCAGCGCGCCGGCCGCCGCCGCGCTGAAGTGCCGTGACGCCCCGCCCTCCGAACCGCCGGTCGCGCCGAAGGCCCGCGACGCATCCTCGCCCGCGGCGGGCGTGGCGGAGCGGGCCGTTCCGGCGGGGGCGTCCGGTTCGGCGTCGGGCCGGCGCTCCAGGGCGCGCCGGACGGCGGCGGGGTCGATGTCGATGGCGCGCAGGACGTGGAGCGCCAGGTTGGTGCCCTCGTCGACCATGCCGGCGAGCAGGTCGCCGGTGCCGACGGACGGCCGGCCGGCGGCGCTCGCCCGGTCGATGGCCAGCTTGAGCACGGCGTGGGTGCGGGGGGTGAAGTGCGGCAGCCGGTCGCTCAGGTCGTCGGCCGACAGCTCGCCGAGCGCGGTCTGCCGGATGGCGGTGACCCGGCGCACCGCCTGCTCCAGGGCCCGCTGGCAGACCGCGGAGACGGGCACGCCGGCGTCCTTGACCGCCTCGGCGAGCTCGTCGGGCACGTACACGTTGATCTTGGGCATGAGGAGGCTCCTGATCCCGAGCATGGGGTCATGATGGGGTTACCTCATACTTATACACCCATTGGGGTTAGAGATTCCAGTCTCTATACCCCCATCGCGTCGGACGGTGCGGCGGGTGGGGGCATGGCCGGGACGCGAGCAGGCAGTCCAGGACGCGGTCATCGTTGGGAGGCTGCCTGAGATCCCTCAGCCCTCCCAGGAGAGCTCGCGCTTCCCGACGCTGTGGGGGCTGGAGGTCTGTCCCGCGGCCTGAGCAGGCCGCCCGCCCGCCTCTCCGGGCGGGCGGGCCCGGTTGCCGCCACCGGCGAGCAGCTCGTCGGCGATCAGCGGGAGCGCCCGCGGTTCCGTCGCGTGCAGTGTGTCCAGGGCCGCCGTCCAGGCCGGTCCACTCAGCACGCGCGCCAGCAGCCGCCGACCCCGGGCCGGCTCGACGATCCTGGACAGGGCCACCAGGATCTGCGCCTGCCGGTCCGCGTCCTCGATCTCGGCGGCCAGTTTCTCGATCCGGTCCGCCAGGTCGCGGGCGGCGGACGGCCCAGCACTGTCCACGATGGCCCGCAGCAGGTCGACGAAGGCCCTGAGCTGCGAATCGGGATGAGTGATGCGCTGGGGGACCAGCAGCGACTCCGCGCGCCGCGCCGCCTCCGCCACCGTGTCCTTTCCGCCAGGGGCGGCCCTGACCAGCACGGCGAGCGCCTGAGCCATGTGGTCGGCGGTCGGAATCTCTTTCACGGCGATGCGGAGTGCGGCGGGCACCTCGCGACGGTCGACGAGCGCCGTCACGACCGCGACGTACGCGCGTGCTCGGACGGCCGTCGCTTCGATCTTCCTGACCAGGGTGAGGGCATCTCCCACGTGCCCGAGAGAGGCGCACGCGACCGCCACGTCGGCCAGCGCGTCGGCCGACAGATCAGGAAACGGGATGCCACGGGCCAGCCGCTTGGCCTCGCGCAGCCGGCCCGCACCGACGAGCGCCTTCGCCAAGGCGGTCACCAGCCTCGCTTTCCTGCCCTCATCCCGCACCTGCTCGACCAGCTTCCCGGCTTCCTCCAGCAGCGTGCGCCGGGGCGCTGGATCGCTCGCCGCGGCCACGGCGAGCAGCGCGTTCACGCGGTGGTCCGCCGGCAGCTTGCGCGCCAGCTTCTCGGCCCGTGGGAGCGACCCTCTGGCGGCCATGAGCCGGATCAGGTCGGTATGGACCTTGTCCCGCCGATCGGCGTGCGGGATCTTTCGCGCCAGATTGAGGGCCCGGTCCGTGTCGGGGATCTTCTCCACTTCCACCACCATGGCCAGCGCCCTCGCCCGTGGTTCCAGGTCGGGCAACGACAGAGCAAGCTTCTCGGCACGGTCGAGCTCTCCGTGGGCGGCGAGCCCCTTGGCGACCCACACCATCGCTCTGGCCTGGTTCTGCGCGCCCCGGATCCGGCCGAGGACCACGGACTCGGCCCGAGCGGGGTCCTGGCCGGCGATCAGCCGCACCAGGTCGCTGAGCACGCTCGTCTGGACGTCCCTGTCGCGGATGACGCAGGCCAGCGCCTCGGCGCGGTCCAGGTCCCCGGCCGCGGCGACCGCTCTCGCGACGGGCACGAGCACCTGCGGCGGCCAGACCCGTGCCTGCGGGCGCGCCAGTTCCTCCGCCCTCATGGCCAGGGCGCGCGCTAGATCGCGATCCGGTACCGTCCCCGCCACCGCGACAAGCGCCTGAACCCTTTGGTAGGGGCTCTCTATCGAGTCGATCACCGTGTCGGCTTCGGGATCCGCGCAGGCGCCGAGCACCCCGGCCACGGCGACCATCGCCCGCGCACGCCGCCTTTTGTCCTTCACGTGGCAGGCCAGTGCCTTCGCCTGCCCGGCCAGGTCGAGCGCCCACGGCCGGTCGCCCTGTTTGGCGATCTCCCTTGCCACGATACAGAGCGCGTTCGTACGCATGGCGGGGATGGGGACGGCTTCGGCCAGTTCCACGGCAAGATCCAGATTGCCGGCCGCGCTGACCGTAGCGGCCAGCGCGGTCAGGGCGTGCGCACAGGCGTAGGAATTACGCCCTGGCTTGACCGCCAGGTCCGCAGCCCGTTCCACGTCACCGCAGTAGGCGACGGCCGTCACCAGCGCACCGAGGGCCCGGTCGTGACCGAGCTCGCCGGCGATCGTCTCGACCGTCGCCACGGCGCGCTCCGTGACAGCCGGGATCCGGTCCCGGTCGCCGCCGGCGAGCGCCCTCATGATGTGGCTCAGTGCCCACACCCGCTGCCTCATCAGCGGGATCCGGTCGACCAGGGCCTCCGCCCGCGCCACGTCCCCGCATACGGCGGCCGCCTTCACCACGGCGGTCATGGCCCGGGCCTGGTCGTCCAGGTCGACGACCGACCGGACGAGCTGCTCAGTCTCGTCGAGGAGGTCGGCGGACCGGCTCGCCTCCGCCACCGCGGCCAGGGCCCGGACCCGCTGCGCGGTCTCCTCGATGGAGCGGGCCAGCCTCTCCGCGGCGCTCGCCTCTCTCCGGTCCGCCATCGCCTGCACGACGGCTCCCATGGCCGAGCCTCTCTGCTCCATGTCGTCGATGGAGCACGCCACGGATTCCGCCCTGCGCAGGTCGCCCGCCTCCGCCATCGCCCTCGCGACAGCCGACAGAGCCGCGGGGCGCGCGTCCGCGTCGACGATGGAGTCGGCCAGCCTCTCCGCCCGCTCGTGGTCGCCGAGCCTGGCCCAGAGAGCGGGCAGCTCGACAGGTGGCGGTGCGGTGGCCTTGCTGAGCTGTTCGCGGGCGACGGCCAGGCGCGCCAGGGTGACCAGATCGGGGTCGGCCTCACCGCCGAGCCTCTGCTGGGCGGCCGTGAGCTCCCCGAGGGCGGCCGACTCGCCACCCACGAGTTCGCGCATCCGCTCGTGGCGGGCACGGTCGAGCGCGTAGTCCAGCAGGCGCGCCCGGTCGGTCAGGAGCCGGCCGTACGAGCGGAGGAGGTACGCGGGCGTGCCTGGCGGCCAGCCCTGTTCGCGGTAGGAGTCGGCCCATTCGTGGATCCGCCCCCTGTGCAGTTCCACCTGCTCGACGAGCTCCTCCTCGGCTCTCCTGTGCAGCGTCTCGTGGGCGTACACGTATCCGTCGGCGGTCCGGGTGAAGATCGGGTTCCAGAGCCGGCCGCGGACCTCGTTTCGCTCCAGCTTTGTCAGCTTGGCGAGGTCGTCCAGTGTGAGCGCGCCCTGGGCCGCGGCGACGGCGCCCAGTAGCCTCTTATCGCCCGGCTCCTGGCTCGATGTCTCGAACTGAAGGCCGGCCTTGCTCTGCATGACCGCGGCGTGCGCGCTCGGCTGCAACGACCAGACACGGCAGCGGCGCAGCGGATGATCATCGCGCACGTCGGTGGGTATCCCCGGGTGGGGCCGGCCGGTGACGAGCACGCGGACGCCCTCCGGCGGATGGAGGGGAAGCAGGGAGGCGATGCTGGAATACGGGTTCGTGTCCTCGTCCAGCCCGTCCACGACCAGTAAGAGGCGCTTGCCCCCGGCCAGGCACCGCTCTGCCGCTTTCGTCAGGACGTCCGTCAGGACGCCGTCCGGCCGGGGCGCGCCGCCAGGGATGCCCGCGATGTCCGCCAGTTGCCCGCCCATGTCCTGGAGGAAGGCGCCCGCGTCGGCTCGGGAGTGGTGGACGAAGAAGGCAGCCACCCTGACCCCGTCCGGCGGGTTGAGGACGAAGGAGGAGACCAGCGCGCTCTTGCCCGCCCAGGCGGGTCCCTGCAGCCAGAGATACGGCTCATCGCCGGCGCAGAATTCGGCGAGTTCCGCGAGTTCGCGATCGCGGTCCCGGAGCCCCCCCGCGGGGCGCAGTTCTTCCGCGCCGGCCTGGTAGCCGTGGCCATTCCGCCCGGGAAGCGGGTTCACGCTGGGGGGCTCGCCCGCGTAGCCGATCTGCGCGCGCTGCTCCGGCGTCAGCCGCTCCCAATCGACGGGCTTGGCCGTCAGGTGTGCGGCTCCCTCTGGATGGTGATTTTCCTGGATGATTCCGACGAGCCGGTCTCGGACGAAGAGCGCGGCGCCCGACATCCCTTTCCAGGGGGAACTTTCTGGGTTCTCGGCCGGGGGACGATCGACGCCTACGTGAAGGGTGTTCGTGTAGCGGTTCGACAGGGGCAGGATAGAGCCCTTGACCTGGGCGCTGTCCCGCACGTCCTCCCGCCACTTCCACAGCGGGAAACCGACAGCCTCGCACGGTATCTCGGTGGCGTGGCGCTCCACGAGTCCGTAGCGGACAGGCGAGAGACCTTTTTCCGGCGGGACGCGGAGTGCTGTCACTTCGCCGACCGTCCACAGCATCTCGGCGGGCACCTTGTGGTCAAGGTCGGCGGTGAAACGCGCCTGGACTTTCCGCGCGCCTTCGACCACGTGGGAGGCGGTCAGGACCACGTCTGCGGTCACCCGGTAGCCGGAGCCGAGCTTCATCTTCCCATCCGGCAGATCCACGATGATCTGCCCGGCGCGGTTCTTGCTCAGCGCTCGCCCTCCTGCCCGAGCCCTGAGATGTACGGTGACCTGTCCTCCTCCTTGGTCGACCCCTTCACCTCGGGCGTGAGCGTGAGCTTCACCCGGTGGGTCTGCGCGTCGCTCATCTTGGCGTCGGCGCCGGTCTCCAGCACCCAGAACTTGACCTTGCCGTTCAGCGAGGCCTCACGGGTGACCGCCATCGTCACCTCCAGTTCGATGGGCCCCACCCCGAACTGCAACTGCTCACCGTCGGCGGACTTCATCGCCTTCGTCAACTCGGTGCGCAATTCCTTGATGACGGTCGAAAGCTCAAGCACGGTGGCTCCTGTAACACAGATGGGTCCCGTAGAAAATTTATTGCATAATCTATACATGACGTGGCGCGTTATGTCAGGCCGGGATAGTCAGGTAATCGTCGGCTGGCCGGAGCGGACGTCCTCCTCGCGGAGGAACACCGTCACCGTGACCCTCCCCGCCGGCGTCGAGGACCACGTCGCGGCGGTTCTGGAGGCGTGGACCGGCAAGGGCCTGGAGATCTCCGATCGGCGCTCCAAGATGATGTTCGTGGCGGGCGAGGGTCCCGACGTGATCGCCTACTACGCCGTCCTCTGCGGCCTGGCCAATCGATGGGTCGACGTCCAGGTCAAGGGCGTGGCATTGGACATGCCGCAGATCTACGAGGAAGGGCGCGGGTTGAGCGACGCAGGCCGGTCGTCGCCTCCGCCGAAGTGGGCCCAGGTCGGCGGGGAGGATCCTCGCCACATGCCACATGTGGCCTTCGAGCCTGGAACACCGCTGAGCCCGGAGGCCGTGTCAATGATCCGCTGGGCCTCCCGGCTGCGCATGGTCCCGCCACGTCGCGTGAAGCCCGCTCTTGAGTGTTTCGCGCTCGTCGCCGGGATCCGGGAGACCAAGGGCCATCATTGGCCCGTTCTCTCGACCGGCCTCGAACCGGAACCGAAGAACAAGAACACCTCCGGCCAGGGGATCGATCTGGAGAAACTCTGGCAGCGGATCAGCATGAACCGGCGGCGCCGGGTGCGAGACGATTACGAAATCGTCGAGGCCGAAACCGGGCGGGAGGACTATCGGAAACTGGCCGACGCGAACGTCACGCCGATCGACTCCGTCCTCCTTCGACTGGGGAGCTCCGCCACCACCGACGGTCCTCCTGTCTGGGCCTGTCCCCGGCCGGACAGGCACAAGGAGAGGAATCCGCGTCCCACCCTGCGGATCCGCGACAACAAGGCCGGGTGCCACGTCTGCGACAAGGAGCCTCTGACCCCGGCCCAGCTCGTCGCGGACACGTTGGAGATCACGCCCGACGAGGCCGCCGCCTTCATCGTCGACCTCAAGTGCAGCATCGATCGTCCCTCTCGCGGGTACCCTCGCCCCGAGCTGGTCGCCCCACCGCCCCCCGGCACCCTCGTCACCGCCCGCGTCATCGCGAGCAAGCCGGACAGGTTCGACTGCGAGATCTACGACGCGGGGGTCGGATACCGGCGAGAAGCGGTCATCTGGCGCCCTGATACCGCCAACCTGCCGAGTGGGGTCGTCCCGCTACAGCTCCGGCGGGGTGACGTGGTCACCGCACTCACCGCCGAGTTCCATCGGGCCGCTCCCGGCAAGAGGGGCTACTGGCAGCTTTCGATCACCGATCCCATGCTGGCCGTCCGGGCGATGGCGTCGCAGGTCTCGGAGATCATCGATGGCAGGATCGTCGTCAAGCAGGTCGCGCGGGTCATGGGAGCCTGCACCAAACTGGTGGTGGCCCCGACCGTGGAGCACCTGGACGCGAGGGGCGCGTGCACGAGTGGCGATGGCATCCGCTGCGAGGCCGCGCGGCGTCTCATCAACAAGCCCAGGGGCCGCGAGCACCTGCAGATCATCGTCTACTCCAGTGACCGGCATCAGTACCTCGTGAACGCCATGCACCCTGCCGTGGCCGTCGAGGTGCTCATCCGAGGTGACAATGCGATCGTCGCCGTGCCGCCGCTGCAGGTGCCGAGCGGCGTCGGGCAGGGGGGTGTCAACGCGGAGCTGGCGGGCAAGCTGACCGGCCTGTACGTCGAAGCGGTCGCCGCGGGTACCGACCTGGAGGTCGCCATGAGCGACTTGCAGGACCGCAGACGTCGCCGCAGGACCGCCTGACGGGGTCACTGAACCCATTCCGGCCACCGCGAGTTCGAACGCGCCGGCGGCGGCCGTGCTGAAGTACTGCTTCCTAGACCCCCATCGCGTCGGACGGCGCGGCGGGCCGGGGCGTGGCCGGGGAGGTGAGCAGGCGGTCCAGGACGCGGACGCCGAACTCCAGGCCCGCGACCGGCACGCGCTCGTCCACGCCGTGGAACATGCCGAAGTAGTCCAGCGACGGGTCCAGCAGCAGCGGCGCGAACCCGTACCCCCGGATGCCGAGCCTGGCGAAGGACTTGGCGTCGGTGCCGCCGGTCATGACGTACGGCACCGGGCGGCCCGCCGGGTCCTCGGCCAGCAGCGCCGCGCACAGGTCGTCGAACAGGCCCTCGGTCGGGGAGGCCACGCCGTCCTCGAAGCTGACGAACTCCCGTGTGATCTTCGGGCCGAGCAGCCGGTCGACCGTCTCCAGGAACTCGTCGCGGAACCCGGGCAGGAACCGGCCGTCCACGTGCGCCTCGGCCGTGCCGGGGATGACGTTGACCTTGTATCCGGCCTCCAGCATGGTCGGGTTGGCCGAGTTGCGGATCACGCCCTTGAACAGCGTCCCCGCCCGGCCGAGCCGCTCGGCCTCCTCGTCCAGCCGGTCCAGGTCGATCGTGGTCCCGAGCGCGCGGCCGAGGCCGTCGATGAGCCGCGCCACGGCGGGCGTGAGCCGCACGGGCCAGCGGTGGTCGGCCAGGCGCGCCAGCGCCCGGCACAGCTCGGCGACCGGGTTGTCCACCGGCGGCTTGGAGCCGTGCCCGGCCACCCCGTGCGCGGTGAGCTTCATCCACGCCGTGCCCCGCTCGCCCACCGCCACCGGGTACACACGGGCCCCGTCCCCGCCCGCCTGGACGCTGAAGCCGCCCGACTCGCTGATCGCCTCGGTGCAGCCCTCGAACAGGTCGCGGTGGCGGGTGACCGCGTACCCGGCGCCGTACTCGCCGGTGGCCTCCTCGTCGGCGAGGAACGCCAGTACGAGGTCGCGCCGCGGACGCCGCCCGGTGCGCGCCCACTCGCGCACCAGTGCCAGCGTCATGGACAGCGTGCCCTTCATGTCCACCGCGCCGCGCCCGTTGACGCACCCGCCCTCGATCTCGCCGGAGAACGGGTGCAGCCGCCACTCCGCGGGGTCGGCGGGCACGACGTCCAGGTGCCCGTGGATCAGCAGCGCCTCGGGGTCGTCCCCGGGGACGCGCGCCACCACGCTGGTGCGGCGGGGCGCCGACTCGAACACCATGGGTTCGATGCCCGCCTCGGCGAGCAGCCCCGCGACGTACTCGGCCGCCGCGCGCTCGCCCGAGCCGTCCGGCGTGCCGTCGTTGGTCGTGTCGATCCTGAGCAGGTCCGAGCAGATGCCCGCCACCTCTGTCACTTCGGTCCTTTCAGCGTCAACGGCGGCACCTCGGGGGTGGGGAGGCCGAAGATGAGCCCGTAGAAGGCGAGCTCGGCCTCCAGTGCCGCGATGATCGTCTCCTCGCGTCTCCAGCCGTGCTGTTCCCCGGGAAAGGTCAAATAGGCCCACCGGCCGCCGTGCGCGTCCAGGGCCGTGACGAACCGCTCGGCCTGGCCCGGGTCGACGATGGCGTCCTCCAGGCCGTGCAGCAGCAGCGCGGGCCCGGACGCCTGGTGGGCGTGCAGCGTGGGGGAGCGGTCCAGGTAGCGCTGCCGGGTCTCGGGCAGCGGGCCGATCAGCCCGTCCAGGTAGCGGGACTCGAAATCGTGGGTCTCCCGGGCCCACCCCTCGGGGTCGGTGATCGCGTAGTGCGCGACGCAGCCCCGGAAGGCGTCGCTGTGCACGAGCGCGGCGACCGCCGTCCAGCCGCCCGCGCTGCCGCCCCGGATGGCGAGGCGATCGGGGTCGGCCAGCCCCGCGGCGGCCAGGCCCCGGGCGACGGTCTCGCTGTCGCGCACGTCCACGACGCCCCAGTTGTGCCGCAGCCGCTCCCGGTAGGCCCGGCCGTACCCGGTGGAGCCGCCGTAGTTGACCTCGGCCACGCCGATGCCCCTGCTGGTGAAGTAGGCGATCGACAGGTCGAACACCAGCGGGCTGGACCCGGTCGGCCCGCCGTGCACGAACATCACGTACGGCGACGGCACGCCCTCGCGCGCGCCGCGCGGCGGGTAGACGTGGGCGTGCACGCCGTCGAAGACCATGGCCTCGGGCGTGGGCAGCAGCGCCGGGTCGGGCAGGTCCTTGGCCGAGGAGAGCACCTCCTGGGCGCCGGTGTCCAGGTCCACCCGGACCACCTCGAACGGCCGGTGCGTCGTCGTGGCCACGCCCACCACGCGCCGCCCGTCCGGCGAGGCCGACAGGGTGGCGGCCCACCAGCTGTAGTCGCCGCCGACGTCGGTGAGCGCGCCGGTGGCGGGGTCGAGCACGCTCAGCCGCTTGACGCCGGCCGTGCCGTGGACGGCGGCGATCCTGTCGCCGGCCAGGGCGAACCAGCACGAGCCGAGCTTCCAGACGGCGTCGCCGAACTCCTCCGGCATCGGCGTCAGGTTCTCGGCCGGGCCGCCGTCCACGGGCACCAGATGGATGTTCCACCAGCCCGTGGAATCGGTGACGGCGTACAGCGCGCCGTCGTCGCGCCACTCGGCCTGCGCCACGGACTCCTCCGGGCCGCCGGCCACCACCCGGTACGGGCCGGCGGTGCCGTCCTCGCGCAGCGGCGCCACGCACAGCTCGGTGCCGTCCCACGGCATGTTGGGGTGGTCCCAGCCGATCCAGGCGACCTGCCGTCCGTCGGGGGAGACGCGGGGGTTCATCAGGAAGTGCTGGGCCGTGGCCACCACCCGCGGCTCGCCCCCGGTCAGCGGCACCGCGACCAGGTCGCGCCGCACGCCGGTCTCGCGCACGCACCACACCTCGTCGCCGTGCAGGATCAGGTCGGCGTACCGGGACGGGCCTGGCGGGCTGATCGGCTGGGGCTGGGTGCCGGGGTCGAGCCGGTCCAGGCGGTAGAGCCGCTGGTCGGCCCAGTTGGTGAACACCAGCCCGCCGTCCGGCAGCGCGCGCCAGGAGCGCCCGCCGTACTCGATGACCCGGTTGCGCGCGTTCCAGCCCGGCGGCAGCACGTCGTGCACCCGGCCGTCCGGGGTGCGCCGGACCACGCAGCGCCTGCCGCCCTCGGCGGGGCGCGGCTCGTCCCACCAGACCTCCTCGCCGTCCGGCGCGGGCACGATGTCGGCCCAGGTGGGGCGGTCGCCCACGCGGGCGACGTCGGCGGCAGTGACAGCGGACTCGATCACCAGTTGCCCTCTGCGGTCGGGACGGGAAGCGGGACGTCGCGCGGGTGGATGACATGGACGATTCCCCCGCTACCGGTCGTGCGTAACCACACGTTCTCGAATGCGGCCCGGGGATAGATTCTCTTGACCGTGCCGTCGGTGGGCGCCGCCGGATCGTTGGCGATCACGTCGCCGTCCGGGGTGAACCCGGTGACGACCATCAGGTGGCCGCCGGTGGAGTACCCCGAGCCGGGCAGCTCGCGCTCCCGGAACGCCTGCGAGGTGATCACCGGGATGCCGGCGCGGATGAAGCGTTCCAGCTCGGCCAGCGAGCGCAGCCGGGTCACGAAGCCCTCCATGCCGTACCGCCCGGCGTAGGCGACGGCGAACGGCCAGTTGCCCGTGCCCTGGTAGCTGTGGTCGTACATGTCGCGGGCCGCGTGGTCCACGGCCGGGCACGGGTCTGCGGGGTCGACGAAGGACAGCTCGGCGGGGCCGGGCCCCGCGCCCCAGTACTGCAGCACCATGGTCACCGAGGCGGGGCTGCACCAGGAGTCGCCGCCGCCGCCCCACTGCGGGTGGTGGCCGGAGTGGACGCGCTGCGAGCGGGACGGCACGTCCAGCGCCACCCCACGCGCCTCGCCCGGCAGGCTCACGGCCCCGCCGCCGCGCGCGGGCGGCGCCGAGGCCATCACGCAGGCCGCTCGCACCCTGGCCCCCGTGCCGTGCAGGGTGATCCGCAGCCGGTAGGCCACGACGGGACGGGCGGCCACGAAGGTGTCCACGGCGACGTCGCCGTCCTGGTCGCCCTGGCCGGGCAGCGACGAGCGGTGGATGTCCTCCTCGCCCTCCGCCCAGCGGCCCATGTCGTACCACTTGGTCAGCCCGCCGGTCACCGTGCGGGCCCGCAGCTCCACCCGCAGCCACGACCCCTTGGGCGCCGAGGCCGTCCAGGACGGCACCAGCTCGGCGGCGGGGAATCCGATCTCACGCTCCTCGGAGGTCCACCGCGTGTAGGGCCAGGTCGTGGCCTCGCCGCCGAACGGGTCCAGGAACCCGGCCACGCCGCTCTCCGCGGGGACCATGGAGGTCCATCGGTGGAGGACGACACGGCTGGGACCGGCGGGCGACGGGGTGACCACCTTGCCGATTGTGGTTCGGGGGTCGCCGGGGCGCATCGGATGGTTTACGTATCGATGATCCACGCGCCCGCGCCCCTTCCCCGCCGTCCCCGCCCCATGGGGGGACACGCCGGAGCATATGGCATCGACCCAGGTCAGGAGGGTATCGTCAGACTCATGCACGATCTGGCAGACGTGCGGGTCTTCGTCTACCGGTCCTTCGCCGAACGGGGCGGCCCGCCGGTCACCGAGGAGGTCGCCGCCGAGTTCGGCATCGGCGCGGACGAGGCCCTCCAGGCGCTGCGCGCCCTGCACGACGCCCACTTCCTCGTGCTCGACGCCGACCGCCGGCGGATCGTCATGGCCCACCCCTGGTCGGCGGTGCCGCTCGGCTTCGTCGTCGCGGGGGAGCGGATGAAGTGGTGGGGTGGCTGCGCCTGGGACTCCTTCGCGATCCCGGCCCTGGTCGGCGAGCCGTGCCTGGTCGCCACCCACTGCCCCGGCTGCGGCAGGGCGCTGGCGCTGGACGTCTGCCCCGACGAACCGCCCACCACCGACATGGTGGCCCACTTCCTGGTGCCGATCCCGCGCATGTGGGACGACGTGATGTTCGCCTGCGGGCACCAGTCGCTGTTCTGCGCCGAGGAGCACGTCGGCCGCTGGCTGCGTGAGACGCGCAACCCCCGGGGCGTGCTGCTGGACCCGCGCACCCTCTGGCTGCTGGCGACGCGCTGGTACGAGGGCCGCCTCACCCGCGACTACCGCAGGCGCACCCCGGACGAGGCGCGGGCGCTGTTCCAGGAGCTGGGCCTGTCCGGGCCGTTCTGGGGCGACGACGCCCCGCGCGAGCGGCCCGCCGCCGCGACGGGCGGGCTGCCGCGCACCGAGCCCGCTCTGCTGGTCAGGTGCGGGCCCGCGGCTACCTCTCCGGCCGGTCGCCGGCCGGAGAGGTAGCCGCGGGGTTCAGAGGTAGAGCCCCGTAGTCTCGGGCGGCGCGGGCGGCACGGCGGGCCCCCGCCCCGAGCGCAGGGCGAACAGCTCCGCCAGCGACGCCCCGGCCGCGCCGATCCCCTCGGAGGTGCCGAGCCACGCCGCCGCCTCCTCGTGGGACAGGCGTCCGGCCTCGATCTGGGCCAGGCAGCGCCCCGGGCGCACGACCGCCGGGTGCAGCCGGGCCAGCTCCTCGTTGGTGGTCACCGCGACCAGCACGTCCCTGCCCTGGCCGAGCAGCCCGTCGGTCAGGTTGAGCAGCCGCGACAGGCCCTGGCCTGTGGCCTCCTTGGCCTCGGCGCGGATCAGCTCGTCGCAGTCCTCCAGCACCAGCAGGCGCCAGCGGTGGCCGTCGTCGTCGGAGTCGTACCCGACGGCGACCTCCATCAGGTAGCCGGGGTCGGCGAACAGGCGCTCGGGGTCGAGCACGCAGTCCACCTGGCACCAGTCGGCCCACTCGCGGGCCAGGGCGCGCATCGCGGTGGTCTTGCCGGTGCCCGGGGGCCCGTGCAGGAGCAGCAGCCGCCCGTCCACGGCCGCGGGCGTCACCCGCATGACGTTCTCCAGGACGCCGCGCGCGGCGGTGGAGTAGTTCTCGCGGATCGTCGGCCACAGCGGAGCGCTGATCGGCCGCTCGGTGCGCCGCGGCCCGCGGGCTCCGGTCCACCAGAAGCCCATGTCGACGTGGCCCTGGTCGTGCGGCGGCGGCTCGACCGCGTCCTTGGTGCACTCCTCCAGCACCGAGCGGGCGAGCTCGTCGCTGACGGCGGTCACGGTCACGACGGCGGCGCGGTTGCTGAACCTGACGACCCGCAGCGTCCAGCCCTCCCCGCACGCCAGGCGCGAGTCGCGGCCGTCCTGCTCGCGCGCCGCGCGGGTCAGCCGGGCACGGGCGGGCATCAGCGCGGCGTCGGGCCGCACCCGCTCCAGGCTGGCGGTGCGCGCGTAGGGCTGGTTCCCGTTGGCGAACGGGGACAGCGCGAGCGCGTCGATGACATCGATCGGCGAGTCGCCGTCGTCGAGCCACACCCGCATGGGCAGGGCTTCGGCGGCGGGGAAACGAACCTCCTCCACAATGGACATATATTCATGATTCATGCTGATTGCGGGGGAAGTCCAAGCATTTTCTCTCAAATCTGCGAAAGTTGGTGGCATCGCCAAACCGACATCCGCGAACTTCGCGTGGCGGCATCGGCATGCGGATAGGGTTGGCGAGATGCGGATTCCGCTCGCCACGGGCTCGGAGGCGCCGGGGGTTTGAGCCAGGGGGGTGAGGACAGGGGTCCGCCGTAGTCAGGAAAGCCCCAGTCCCCCTGGAGATGTCCGTGGCCATCGACATCGTGTCGCGCAAAGACTGGGGAGCCCGTGCCCCACGAGGCTCCTATTCCTCGCTGTCCCGTAACAAAGGCGTCAAGGTGCACTACACCGGCGGCCGGGTCGAGCCGTCGATCGTGGACGACCACGCCCGCTGCGTCGCCATGGTGAAATCCATCCAGAACTTCCACATGGACGGCAACGGCTGGATCGACATCGGATACAGCATGGTCGCCTGCCCGCACCGCAAGGTCTTCGTCGGCCGCGGCCCCGGGCACGTCTGCGCCGCCAACGGCGCCGGGCTCAACACCGACCACTACGCCGTCCTGGCCCTGGTCGGCAACTCCGGCCTCGTCCAGCCCAACGACGAGATGCTGCTCGGTGTCCTCGACGCCATCGACTACCTGCGCGAGCGCGGCGGCGCCGGGAGCCAGATCAAGGGCCACCGCGACGGCTACTCCACCGACTGCCCCGGCGACGCGCTGTACGCCTGGGTGAAGAAGGGCGCCCCGCGCCCCGGCGACGGTGAGACGCCGCCCGACCCGGATCCGCAGGAGCACCCGAAGTTCCCCGGCCGGCTGCTGAAGTACCCGCCGATCACCCGCGGCGAGGACGTCCGCACCTGGCAGGCCCAGATGAAGAAGCGCGGCGCGGCCGTCGACGTGGACGGCGCCTACGGTCCCGCCTCCCGCGAGGTCTGTCTCGACTTCCAGCGCGAGCAGGGCCTCGACGCCGACGGAGTCGTCGGCAGGCTCACCTGGGACGCCGCCTGGGAGGCCCCCGTCTCCTGAGCCGCGCGGGGGTCCCGCCGTCACGTCCGGTGAGCACACGGCTTACCATCCGGGACATGAGGGTGCAGCCAGAGCAGTTCGACCCGGCCGCCGGGTTCCCGCCCGCCTCGCGGGACGACTGGGCCCGGCTCGCCCTGGGCGTACTGCGCAGATCGGGCGTCGAGCCCGACGCGCCGCAGGAGGCCCTGGCCGCCCTCTCCTCCCTGGCCTTCACGACCTACGACGGCGTGACGGTGGCTCCCTTGTACGACGCCGCAGATCTTCCCGCCGGCTCAGGGCCGCCCGGCTTCGCGCCCTACGTCCGAGGCGCCCGGGCAGTGGGCGGCGCGTGGGACGTCCGCCAGCGCCATGCCCACCCCGACCCGGACACGACGCGCGAGGCCGTGCTCGCCGACCTGGAGAACGGCGTCACCTCGCTGTGGCTGGTCCTCGGCGAGGGCGGCCTGGACCCGGCGCACCTGCCCCGGGCGCTGGAGGGCGTCTACCTCGACCTCGCGCCCGTCGTGCTGGACGCCGGAGCCGGTACGGCCGCCGCCGCCGACGCCTACCTGCGGCTGGCCGCCGGTCGCGGCGTCACCCCCGCGGGCGGCAACCTCGGCGCCGACCCGCTCGGCCTTCAGGCGCGCACCGGCGCCCGGGTCTCCCTCGACCTGGCCGGGCTCGCCCGCCGCGCCGCCGAGTTCCCCGGGCTGCGGGCCGTCACCGTGGACGCCACGCCCTACCACGACGCGGGCGGCTCCGACGCCGAGGAGCTGGGCTGCTCGATCGCCACCGGTGTCGCCTACCTGCGCGCGCTCACCGACGCCGGCCTCACCGTCGAGGAGGCCCTCGCGCAGATCGAGTTCCGCTACGCCGCCACGGCCGACCAGTTCCTCACGATCGCCAAGTTCCGCGCGGCCCGCGTGCTGTGGGCGCGCGTCGCCGAGGCGTGCGGCGCGCCCGGCCACGGCGGGCAGGCCCAGCACGCGGTGACCTCCTCGGCCATGATGACCGCCCGCGACCCGTGGGTGAACATGCTGCGCACCACCCTGGCCTGCTTCGGCGCCGGCGCGGGCGGCGCGCGGGCCGTCACCGTCCAGCCCTTCGACGCCCGCCTCGGCCTGCCCGACGCCTTCGCGCGGCGGATCGCCCGCAACACCCACGCCCTGCTGGTCGAGGAGGCCGGTGTCGCCCACGTCGCGGACCCGGCCGGCGGCTCCTGGTACGTCGAGCGGCTCACCGCCGACCTGGCCGCCGTGGCCTGGGACTGGTTCCAGGACATCGAACGCGCCGGGGGAGCCGGGGCGGCGCTGGAGCGGCTGATCCCCGAGCGGCTGGCCGCCACCTGGGCACACAGGTCCCGCGACATCGCCCGCAGGATCTTCCCCGTCACCGGCGTCAGCGAGTTCCCGAACCTCGGCGAGAAGCGCCCGGCCAGGCCCGCGGCGCCCGAGCCCGCGGGGGGCGGCCTGCCCCGCGTGCGCTACGCCGGGGCGTTCGAGGACCTGCGCGACCGCGCCGACCGCGCCGACCGCGCCGACCGCGCCGACCGCGCCGAGCCCCGGCCGCGGGTCTTCCTGGCGACGATCGGCCCGGTGGCCGCCCACACCGCGCGGGCGTCCTTCGCCGCCAACCTCTTCGAGGCCGGCGGCCTGGCCACCGTCGCCTGCGGCCCGCGCACCGACCCGGCCGAGATCGCCGAGGAGTTCCGCCGCAGCGGCTCGGCCGTCGCGTGCCTGTGCTCCAGCGACCGCCTGTACGCCGAGCACGCCGCTCCGGTGGCCGCCGCGCTGCGCCGGGCGGGCGCCACGCGTGTCTGGCTGGCGGGAAAGGGCGAGTACGAGGGAGTGGACGCGGTGCTGCACGCCGGGTGCGACGCGCTGGACGTGCTGCACGCCACCTTCGACGACCTGGGAGTGGCCCCATGATCCCCGACTTCACCGAGGTCGCGCTCACCGGCGGCGAGCCGGCCCCCGCGGGCGTGGACGCCTGGGCGTCCGCCGTGCAGGAGCAGACCGGCAAGAGCCCCGCCGACCTGGTCTGGGACACCCCCGAAGGCATCGCCGTGAAGCCGCTCTACACCGCCGAGGACCTGGACGGGCTGGGGTTCCTGTCCACCTACCCCGGCGTGGCGCCCTTCCTGCGCGGCCCCTACCCGACGATGTACGTCACCCAGCCGTGGACGATCCGTCAGTACGCGGGGTTCTCCACCGCCGAGGAGTCCAACGCCTTCTACCGGCGCAACCTGGCGGCCGGGCAGAAGGGGCTGTCGGTGGCGTTCGACCTGGCCACGCACCGCGGCTACGACTCCGACCATCCGCGGGTGGCGGGGGACGTGGGCATGGCGGGGGTGGCGATCGACTCGATCTACGACATGCGGCGGTTGTTCGACGGCATCCCGCTGGGCGAGATGTCGGTGTCGATGACCATGAACGGCGCCGTGCTGCCGATCCTGGCCCTGTACATCGTGGCGGCCGAGGAGCAGGGGGTGCGGCCGGAGGAGCTGACCGGGACCATCCAGAACGACATCCTCAAGGAGTTCATGGTCCGCAACACCTACATCTATCCGCCGGCGCCGTCGATGCGGATCATCTCCGACATCTTCGCCTACACCTCCCGGCGGATGCCGAAGTTCAACTCGATCTCCATCTCCGGCTACCACATCCAGGAGGCCGGGGCCACCTGCGACCTGGAACTGGCCTACACCCTGGCCGACGGGGTCGAGTACCTGCGGGCGGGGGTGGCGGCCGGGCTGGACGTGGACGTCTTCGCGCCGCGGCTGTCGTTCTTCTGGTGCGTCGGCATGAACTTCTTCATGGAGGTCGCCAAGCTGCGCGCCGCCCGCCTGCTGTGGGCCGGCCTCGTCCAGGGCTTCGGCGCCAAGAACCCCAAGTCGCTGTCGCTGCGCACCCACTGCCAGACCTCCGGCTGGTCGCTGACCGCGCAGGACGTGTTCAACAACGTGGTGCGCACCTGCGTCGAGGCGATGGCCGCCACCCAGGGGCACACCCAGTCGCTGCACACCAACGCCCTGGACGAGGCGCTCGCCCTGCCCACCGACTTCTCCGCCCGCATCGCCCGCAACACCCAGCTCCTGTTGCAGCAGGAGTCCGGCACGACCCGCGTCATCGACCCCTGGGGCGGCAGCGCCTACGTCGAGCGGCTGACCTACGAGCTGGCCCGCCGCGCCCACGGCCACATCCAGGAGGTCGAGGCGGCGGGCGGCATGGCCAAGGCCATCGAGGCGGGCCTGCCCAAGCTGCGCATCGAGGAGGCCGCCGCGCGCACCCAGGCGCGCATCGACTCCGGCAGGCAGCCGGTGATCGGCGTCAACAAGTACCGCGCCGGCTCCGACGAGGACATCGAGGTGCTCAAGGTCGACAACTCGGCCGTGCGCGCCCGGCAACTGGACAAGCTGCGCCGCCTGCGCGAGGAACGGGACGAGGGGGCGTGCCGGGACGCGCTGGAGGCCCTCACCCGCGGCGCCGCGGGGGACGCCAACCTGCTGGCCCTGGCCGTGGAGGCCGCCCGCGCCAAGGCCACCGTCGGCGAGATCTCCGACGCCCTGGAGAAGGTCTTCGGACGGCACGCCGGGCAGGTCCGTACGATCAGCGGGGTGTACCGCGAGGAGGCCGGCGACGCCGCCGGAGTCGAGAAGGTCAGGGCCGCCTGCGCGGCGTTCGCCAGGGACGAGGGGCGACGCCCGCGCATCCTGGTCGCCAAGGTCGGCCAGGACGGGCACGACCGGGGCCAGAAGGTGATCGCCACCGCCTTCGCCGACCTCGGCTTCGACGTGGACGTGGGCCCGCTGTTCCAGACCCCCGCCGAGGTCGCCCGCCAGGCCGTCGAAGCCGACGCGCACATCGTCGGGGTCTCCTCGCTGGCCGCCGGGCACCTGACGCTGGTGCCCGCCCTCCGCGACGAACTGGCCGCGCTCGGGCGCGACGACATCATGATCGTCGTGGGCGGGGTGATCCCGCCGGGCGACTTCACCGCGCTGCGCGAGGCCGGCGCCGCCGCCATCTTCCCGCCCGGCACGGTCATCGCCGACGCCGCGCTGGACCTCCTGCGCGACCTCTCCGCCCGGCTGGGCCATGCCGGCGCTTGAGTCCTACGTCCAGGGGGTCCGCGAGGGGTCCGTCGGCTGGATCGCGCGGGCGATCACGCTGGTGGAGTCCACCCGCGCCGACCACCGGGCGCTCGCCCAGCGGCTCCTGGTCGAGCTGACCCCCCTGTCCGGCAAGGCCCGCAGGATCGGGATCACCGGCGTGCCCGGCGTGGGCAAGTCGACCTTCATCGACGCCCTCGGCGTCCACCTCACCGGGCAGGGCCTGCGCGTCGCCGTCCTGGCCGTGGACCCCTCCTCGACGCGCACCGGCGGCAGCATCCTCGGCGACAAGACCCGCATGGCCCGCCTGGCCGCCGACCCGGACGCGTTCATCCGCCCCTCGCCCACCTCCGGCACGCTCGGCGGCGTCACCAAGGCCACGCGCGAGGCCATGGTCGTGGTCGAGGCGGCCGGCTTCGACGTCGTCCTGGTCGAGACCGTCGGGGTCGGGCAGTCCGAGACCGCCGTCGCCGACATGGTGGACACCTTTCTGCTGCTCACGCTCGCCCGCACCGGCGACCAGCTCCAGGGCATCAAGAAGGGCGTGCTGGAGCTGGCCGACGTCATCGCGGTCAACAAGGCCGACGGCCCGCACGAGATGGACGCGCGCAAGGCCGCCAGGGAGCTGGCCGGCGCGCTGCGGCTGCTGCGCGCCGGGGGCGGCGGGTGGGACATCCCCGTGCTGACCTGCAGCGGGATGGAGGGCGCCGGGCTGCCCGAGCTGTGGGACACGATCGTGCGCCACCAGGACCGGCTGGAGGCCTCGGGCGCCCTGGCCGACAAGCGGCGCCGCCAGCAGGTCGGCTGGACCTGGACGCTGGTCCGCGAACGTCTCCTCGCCCGGCTGCTCGACCACCCGGAGGTCGCCGCGCTCGGCGCGGAGGTCGAGCGCGAGGTCCTGGAGGGCACACTGACCCCGTCCCTGGCCGCCGACCGCCTGCTCGCCGCCTTCGGCCTGGAGCCCGAGCCGCCCGCCTTCTAGGAGGCACGGACGACCGGCGCGGGTCCTATCGGTACAGAAGCGCACGGGCCGTCCGGCGGCGCGGCGGTTACTCGCGTGGGTACGGCGGTCACTCGCGGGAGGAGAAACGTCCCCCGGGGGCGACCGCCGGGCCATCTGATCGACACGGCGGTGTCACTATGGCGACACACTCTGTGACGGAGGTGCGCATGAGCCAGGATCCGACGCGGCCGGACGCCGCGACGCGAGCGGCCGGGGACGACGCGCCGCCCGCCGGACGCCGCGGCGGCGCCCCCGAGGCGCTCTCCGCGTACGCGCGGCTCATCGGTCTGTGCGGCACGGCCGGGGAGGAGAGGTTCTTCCGGGCCGCCTTCAGCCGTGCGCGGCCCTGGGAGCACGGCGAGATCGCGGTGGGCTGCGGGGAGGGCGGCGAGCAGCGCGCCCGGGTCCTCGAAGTCGACGCCGACGAGGTGCTGCGCGACGCGCTGGGCGAGGAGCCCGAGCCGCCGCGGCCCTCCGGCGGCCCCGTGCCCGTGCCCGCGGCCCCGGCGGCCTCCTGACCTCCCCGGGGGAGCGGTCCCCGAGGTCCCGTCCAAGGTCATATAGGATGGCGGCCATGAGCATGCCCGCCGGAGAACGGCTGGGGTTCGACATCAAGCGCGTCGAGCAGGAGCTCATGGCGGCCAGGAGCGCGGCGGTCAGGCCCGCCCGCCTGACGGCGCCGCAGTACGCGGCCCTTCTCGCCCTGGCCGACAATCCGGGCGTCTCCTCGGCCGCGCTCGGCCGCGCCTGCCGTGTCACGCCCCAGGCCATGACCGTCGTGATCAGGAATCTGGAGCAGCGCGGCCTCGTCCGGCGCACGCCGAACCGCTGGCAGCGCAACGTCCTGGAGACCCACCTCACCGAGGCGGGGTGGCGCGCGCTGCGGCTGGCCGACGAGCGCGCCGCGGCGATCGAGCGGCGCATCGCCGAGGAGTTCACCCCCGAGGAGCGCGACACGCTGCGCTCCCTGCTGGCGCGCTGCTCCAAGGCGATCAACGAGAAGGGCGGTTCCCGGCCGTGGTGAACAAGGTCTTCACGGTCGAGGAGGCGCGCGACCTCATGCCCGAGCTGCTGCGGCGCGCCGCCCTGCTGATAGCCATGCGCGCCGACCTGGCCGAGCTCGGCCACGACCTCGCCGCCACGGGGCTCTCCCACCTCGGGGGCATCCCCGAGGCCAAGGCGATGGAGGCGCGCGTCGCCGAAATCCTCGGCTGGTTCGACGAGCAGGGCATCGAGGTCAAGGGCGTCGCGCCGCTGCTGGCCGACTTCCCCGCCGTGCTGTCCGGCGCGTCGGTCCGCCTGTGCTGGATCGAGGGCGAGACCGCGCTCGGCTGGTACCACCGCAGCGACCTCGGCTTCCCCGGCCGCCGTCCCCTGCCCTGACCCGGAGCCGGACGTGAATCGGAGCGGCTCGTGTGACTGCCTGTGGCCCATGTGGGCACTAACCAGGGCATGTGGAGGGTCATGACCGAGCGCACGCCGATCAGGAAGAGGCTCGGCGCCGTGGACCGGCGCCTGTTCCGATCGGTCGCCGACGCGCACCTGCCCGGCTTCGACCGCGTGCTGCCCCGCCTGTCGCGCGCGGCCGACAACTCCCTGCTGTGGGCGGGGGTCGCGGGCGCCATGGCGCTCACCGGGCGCCGCCGGATGCGCCGCGCGGCCACCCGCGGCCTGCTGGCCATCAGCCTCGCCAGCCCCGTGGTCAACCTGCTCGGCAAACAGGCGTTCGCGCGCAGCCGCCCCTCCATCGTGGACTTCCCGCTGGCGCGGCTCGGCAGGATTCCCTCGTCCCACTCCTTCCCCTCCGGCCACTCGGCGTCCGCCGCCGCGTTCGCCGCGGCCGTGGCGATGGAGGCCCCCGCGCGGGTCGCCGTGCCCGTCGCGGTCACCGCCGGGGCCGTCTGCTTCTCCCGCGTCTACACCGGCGTCCACTACCCCGGGGACGTGCTCGCCGGCGTCGCGCTGGGCCTGACCGCCGCGGTCGTCACCACGCGCCTGTGGCCCGGCCAGACCGTGGACGGCGACGCCCGGGTCGCGGCGACCGCGCCGCTCATCGACCTCGACCCCGACGGCGAGGGCGTGGTGGCCGTCGTCAACGACGCCGCGGGACGCGACCCCGGCACCGCGTCCGCCGTCGCCAAGGTGCTCCCCAAGGCGGAGGTCATCGAGGTCCAGCCCGGCGAGGACCTGATGGACCGGCTGCGCGAGGCCGCGGGCCGGGCGCGCGTGCTGGCCGTGGCGGGCGGCGACGGCACGATGAACTGCGGGGCGCAGGTCGCCATCGAGCACGGCCTCCCGCTGCTGCCCATCCCCGCGGGCACCTTCGACCACTTCGCCCGCACCCTCGGCCTGGAGACCATCCAGGAGGCCGTCGCCGCCTACCGCGCCGGGCACGTGGTCGCGGTGGACGTCGGCGAGGTGGCGGGGAAGGTGTTCCTCAACACCGCGAGCCTCGGCATCTACCCGCTGCTCGTGGACCGCCGCGAGCACTGGGAGAAGCGCATCGGCAAGTGGCCGGCGCTGGTGCTGGCCATGGCCGACGTGCTGATGCACGACCGCCGTCCCCAGGAGATGCTCGTGGACGGCGTGCGGCGCCGCGTGTGGCTGCTGTTCGCGGGCAACTGCGCCTACGAGTCGCGCGGGGTCGCGCCCACGCGCAGGAACCGCCTGGAGGACGGCGTCCTGGACCTCAGGCTGCTCACCGCCGCCTCGCGGCTGCCCCGGCTGCGGGCCCTGGCGAGCACGGTGCTCGGCGGCACCGGGCTGTCGCGCCACTACGTCCAGTGGCGCGCCGACACCCTCCACGTCGCGCCCCTCGCCTCGGCGGAGCGGCGGGCCCGCGCGCGGGGCGCGGCGGCGGCGGAGGAGGAACTGCGGCTCGCCCGCGACGGGGAGACCTTCTCCGCGACGGGGCCGCTCGTCTTCAGCAAACGGCCGAGATCTCTCCTGGTTTTCCGCCCTATCGAGTGACCTGCCGGTTTTGGTCAGATACAACGGCATACAAGGGTGACATACGAACTTGACGCATCGGTGAAGCTCGTCGATCATGTCCGGATGAGCGCCCACCGGCGGTCTCCCGCCGCGCTTGCCGTGACCCTCTCCCTGGCGACGGCCCTGGCCGCCTGCACCTCCGGCGAGCCCTCCGCGCCCGTCCGCGGCCCCGTGGACTCCGCGCCCGCCGCCAGCCCCACGCCGGACCTCGCCGGCGCCTACCGCGAGACCCTCAGGTCCGCGGCCGGCCCGCTCGGGTCCGCCCTCGACGGCCTGCCCAAGGCGCGCACGCTGAAGTCGCTGGACCAGCGGCTCGAACGCGCCCAGAGCGCGGCGGGCGACGCCGTGGAACGCCTCGTCGCCGCCAGCCCGCCGGCCGAGATCGGCGCCGAGCACTCCGACTACCTCGCCGCGCTGCGCGGCCTCGACGGCGACCTCGGCACGCTGCGCGACGCCGTCGCCGGGCACGAGCTGTGCGCGCCGTCGGCCGTCCTCGCCCGGCTCGGCGGGACGGACGGGTACGGCGCGGTCAAGGACGCGGGCGGCGAGCTCGCGGCCAAGGGCGACTACCCGGCCGACGTCGCCCGGCTGAAGACGCCCAAGGAGCAGTCCCGGCGGCTGTCCAACGGGGCGTTCATCCGCCGGGGACCCCGCGGCGGGCTCGGGCACCTGATCGTCAAGAACGGCGCGACGTCCGACACCGTGATCAGCGTGGTGCGCGGCAAGAGGGCCGTCACCCGCTTCTACATCCGCAAGGGCAAGAACGTCACGGTCACCGGCGTGCCGGACGGCACCTACAAGGTCTACTACACCAGCGGATCCGACTGGGACCGGCGCACGCGCGCCTTCACGCGCGACTGCCTGTTCAAGAAGTTCGGCAAGGACCTGGCGTTCAGGACCCAGCGGACCGCCACGTACATCAGGCCCATGTCCTGGACCATCACGCTGCGCCCCGTCATCGGGGGCAACGTGCGCAGCGTCGAGGTGGACCCGGAGGACTTCCCCGGCTGACCCGGCGCCCGCCCGCTCGGCGGAGCGGGCGCACGGGAGCGGTCACCCCGCCGGAGCGGGACACGAGCGGGACACGAGGGAGACACCGCCGGAGGCTCGGCACCGGCGCCGCGAGAGCGCCGGTGCGTGCGCCGTGTCCCGGCCGCGCGTCAGCTCGAGAAGAGCATGCCCACCCAGCTGCGCTGGTGGTGGCCCCGGTGGTGTCCGTGGTGGGGGGTCCCCCACGCCGGGCCGCCGTGGGCCGCGGGCGGCGGCGGAGGCGCGGAGTAGGTCTGCTGCGCCCACTGGTTCTCGATCCTGGACAGCGTCTCCAGCTCTCCGTAGTCCAGGAAGATGCCGCGGCAGTTGTCGCACTGCTCGATGTGGACGCCGTTGCGATCGAAGGTCCGCATGGTACCGCTGCACTTGGGGCAACGCATCGAGTCGTTCTCCTTCAGGCTGGACTCAGGCGACCCTACCGCGTGGCGGCGGCTTGGGTGATCCTCCCGCAGGAGGAGACGAGGGTCCGCTCGACCTCGTCGAGAGGCCTGCCCTCCGCGCCCGCCGCCGCCACCGCCGTGGCCGCCAACTGCACCGTCAACGCGCGGGCCGGCACGTCCAGTTCCCGCCACGGATCCCCTGCGGGGACGGCGGATCCGCCCGCGCCGAGGTAGGCGCAGAGGAACCGTTCCCACAGGTCCGGGGACAGCAGTCCGGTGGCGTACCACGCGGCGGGGCGCGCCAGGTCCCAGGCGGCCACGCCCACGCCGAGGTCGTCCACGTCGATGAGCGCCCACGCGCCGCGATGGCGCACGATCTGCCCGAGGTGCCAGTCGCCGTGCGTCACCGCGTGCGGCCCTTCCGCCCGCGCCGCGGGCACGAGGCCGGACGCGGCGGCGCGGGCCTCGCGCGGCAGCGTGGCGAAGGCGGCGCGGATGACGGCCACGGGCGCCGCGTACGCCCCGCCCGGCCCGTTCCGCCCTTCCGATGCCTGCCCGTCCAGTGCGTCCAGCAATGCGACAGCGCGGGCGACGCGCGCCGGACCACCGGCCGGCGGCAGCGCGCGCGACAGGGGCACACCGTCCGGTGGTGTGGCCTGTGCGCCGTCCACGGGGCTCGCGGCCGAGCCGTCCAGGGGAGTGTCCAGGGGTGTGGCGTGCAGGCGGGCCAGCAGCACGGCCGCCGCCTCCCACGGCGCGGCGTCCGGGTCGCCCGGATCGACCGGCTCGCCCGCCGGCCAGACGGTGACGGGCCGGCCGGCGACGTGCCCGACGCGCGGCGAGGCCGGGGGCAGCAGCACGCCGGGCAGCGCCGCGGCCATGCGCAGCCGGGCGGCCAGCGCCGTCTCGTCGGTGTCCGGCGGGTGCGCCTTGACGACCAGGTCGCCGGAGCGCACCACGGTCACCTTGGTGTCCTTGAGCACCGTCCACGGGCCCCCGCCGACGAGGGCCGCGAGGGACTCGGCCAGGGGAGGGGAGGTCAACGCGCCTTCGCCGGTCACCGGTCCAATCTACGCCGCGGTCATATGGTGGTGACCATGAAAATTGGCTTCGGGGTACCGGTTTCGGGTCCGTGGGCGACGCCCGCGAACATGGTCCGTGTCGCGCGGCGGGCGCAGGAGCTCGGCTACGCGTCGCTGTGGGCGTTCCAGCGGCTTCTGTATCCGGTGGGTCACCCGATGGGCCCGGTCTACCGATCGGTGCAGGACCCGATCGTCACGCTGTCGTTCCTCGCGGGCGTCACCGAGGACATCCGGCTCGGCCTCGCGATCGTGAACCTGCCCTTCTACTCCCCGGCGCTGCTCGCCAAGCAGCTCGCCACGCTGCAGGACGTCTCGGGCGGGCGCCTGGACGCGGGGCTCGGCCTCGGGTGGCTGGCGGAGGAGTTCACCGCCTCGGGCGTCCCCATGGCCGCGCGCGGCCGCCGGGCGGTGGAGTACCTGCAGGTGCTGCGGCGGCTGTGGACCGAGGACCTCGTCTCGCACAAGGGCGAGTTCTACGAGGTGCCGCCCGCGCACCTGGACCCCAAGCCCCGGCCGGGCCCGCCGCCCGTGCTGCTCGGCGGGACCGCCGAGCCGGCGCTGCGCCGCGCGGGCGAGCTGGCCGACGGCTGGATCAGCTCCAGCCGCACCGACCTGTCCGCCATCCAGGACCAGATCCGCATCATCAAGGACGCTGCCCGGGCGGCGGGCCGCGATCCGGAGTCGCTGCGCTTCATCTGCCGGGGCTCCACCAAGGTGCGCGAGGCCGGCCTGCCCGGCCGTCCCATGCTCACCGGCTCGCTCGACGAGATCCGCGCCGACGTCGAACGCCTCTCCACCACTGGTCTGACCGAGCTGTTCCACGACCTCAACTTCGACCCCGAGATGGTCGCCCCGGGCACCGACGCCGCCGAGTCCATGCGCCGCGCCGAGGAGGCGCTCACGGCCCTGGCCCCGTCCTGACGCCGTGCGGGCCCGTCGTGACCGCGGCGGGCCCGCACGGTGTGCCCGCCGCGGCCCGGCCGGGGCCGTGGTCAGGGGAGGGCTTTGGCGATGATCGTGTTCACCGTCCTGAGGACGGTCTCGGTCCGCGGCGGGGTGCCGGTGCGGTCGGCGAACAGGTGGTGGGTGGCGCCGATCAGGGTGGGGGCCAGGGTCTCGACGTCGGCGTCGGGGGCGAGGCGGCCGAGAGCGCGTTCGGCGGTGAGGTAGGAGGTGATCATCGCGGCGCCCTCGGCCAGGATGGGGATGCCGGAGGGCCAGGTGCGGCGCAGGCGGGCGCGCAGCTCGTCCCGGAAGATGATCAGGGGCACGATGGCCACGGCGACCGAGTCGAACAGGTCCGTGAGCACGCCGGTGAGGTTGCCGGCGACGGTGCCGGTTCCCGCCGTCTCCAGCACGGCGACCGCCTGAGGGGCCATGCGGGCGGCGCGGTCGAGCACGAACTCGGCGAGGAAGCCGTCGAAGTCGTCGAAGTGCCGGTGCAGGACGCCCTTGGCGCAGCCCGCCTCCGTGGTGACGGCCCGGCTGGTCAGCGCGCTCGGCCCGTCGCGCAGCAGCACGCGTTCCGCCGCGTCGAAGAGTTGCTCCCTGACGTCGCGGATGGCCACGCCCGTCGGCATGGTGGATCCCTCACTCCCTCGTCGTGCGGCCCACGCGGTTGTCGAGTGGGCATGTGCCCACTATGGTGGGCGCATGCCCACCATACCTTCGCAGGAAGAGCCTCCCCAGCAGCTCCACCGGTTGCGGCAGGTCGCGGAGTCCTTCGGCGCGGACGCCGAACGCTACGACCGGGCCCGCCCCGGCTACCCCGACGCCATGGTGGCCCGGATCGTCGCCGCCAGTCCCGGACCCGACGTCCTGGACGTCGGCTGCGGCACCGGCATAGCGTCCCGGCTGTTCCGGGCGGCCGGGTGCCGGGTGCTCGGCGTCGACGCCGACGCGCGGATGGCCGAACCGGCCCGGCGCGACGGGCTGGAGGTCGAGGTGGCGACGTTCGAGGCGTGGGACCCCGCCGGGCGGGAGTTCGACGCGGTCATCGCCGGACAGGCGTGGCACTGGGTGGACGCGGTCGCGGGCGCGGCCAAGGCGGCGCGCGTGCTGCGCCCCGGCGGCCGGCTGGCGGTGTTCTGGAACGTCGCCGAGCTGCCCGCCGACCTGGCGGAGCGGTCCGCCGAGATCTATCGGCGCGTACTGCCCGACCTGCCGGTCAACGGCGCGGCGACGTCCCCCATGGAGGGCTACGGGGTGATGGCCGCCAAGGCGGCGGACGGGATACGGCAGGCGGGCGCGTTCGGCGAGCCGGAGGAGTGGCGGTTCCCCTGGGAGCTGCACTACACGCGCGACGAGTGGCTCGACGTCCTCCCCACCCACGGCTTCCACACCCGGCTCCCGCCGGACCTGCTCCAGGAACTCCTCACCGCCACCGGGGCGGCCATAGACGCGGTCGGCGGCGGCTTCACCATGCGCTACACCACCCTGGCCCTCACCACGGCCCGCACCGCCGCCTGACCCCACCGCGCGATGCCCCACGGCACGCGGTTCTCCGAGCTCCGCGGCTCGCCGGCGCGCGGTTATGGCCGTGAAGCGGGTCATCTAGACGACTGCGTAGAACGATACGAAGTGATCGAGCCCACCCGTGCGGTCGTGGCCGATCACCGTAAGCCCATCCACGAGCGCGCAACCCCCGACCCGGCAGTGATCGACATTCGCGCAGCCTGCGGTTCTCTTGTCGAACGGCACGGAAGTCGCTGGCTCGGCGGCTCGCCCGCGTGCAGTTATGGGGTGGGCTCGCGGCGCCCGGCCACGATGGTGCCGCACGGGTGGGCTCAACACACCTCAACCACCACAAACCACCCTTCACCTTGACCTCGCCGTACAGCCGGCCATCCAGACGACTCGCAGAGTCATCGAAGTGATCGAGCCCACCCGTGCGGCACCGTCGTGGCCGATCGCCGTGAGCCCACCCAAACCTGCGCGGCGACCGGATGTGCGGTGGTGAATCGCGCGGTCAGGCCTCCTGGTAGGTGGCGCGCCGGTCGTGTGCGCAGGGAGGACGGTCGCCGTCCAGGGGTGGGGACTGTGGGGCGAGTGTGAACCAGACCGTGCAGCCGGTGGTGTCCTTGATGAAGCCCCAGCGCCTGGAGAGGGCGCGGACGAGGGTGATGCCGCGCCCGTGCTCGGTCAGAGCGTCGGGGGCGGCGCGGCAGGGGCACGGCGCAGTGGCTCCTCCCTGGTCGGTGACCTTGACCTGCACGGTTCCGTCCCATTCGACGAGGACGGTGACCGGGATCCGCGGGGACGCCGTATGGGCCACCGCGTTGGTGAAGATCTCCGAGAACAGGAGCACGGCGTCGTCGCGACGCGGGTGGTCGGCGAGGATCTTGCGCAGCCAGCGCCGGGCCTCCCCGGCCGATACTTCTCTACCAGGGAAAACCGCGCTTTCCTGCCGTCCATCGTAAGAATAGATTCTCATCGGCCCGGGGTGTCCTTCCACAGGGGGGAATTCCGGCCTCCAAGACAACCGGCGGCGCACGGCAAACGAACGATCTTCTCGGCGACCGCCGCTCCAACTTTTCTCGCTCACAGGGCTTTGCTTTTCTGGACTTTCCATTACGCTCCGCAGTGCGACCGTCACTGGAGGTAGGTATGGGACGGCAGAAGACGTTGTTCGAGCAGGCGTGCGAGGAGCGCGGCTGGAACCGGCCCGCGACCTTCCTGGCGGCGTTCACGCAGGCGGCGTACATGATCGGCGAACCTTCCGAGCTGACCGACCGCCAGTTCCGCCGCTGGTGCATGCCCGATCCGCCCCAGCCTCGCCGACGAGCGTGGCGGGTACTGTACGCCATGTTCGGGGTTAATCCGGCCGACCTTGGTTTCCCGCCCGCGCCGTACGGTGAAATAAACCCACGTAGGTTCCTAATAACGGACGAAATAGAGGAATCGGACGTGGACCGTCGTACATTCGTGACGACTGCAATGGGAACAACGGCGGCCATGGCCGTGGGCACTTTCACAGCTCCGGAACCGGTCGGCGCGCAGCAGGTCCAGGAGTTGCGCGCTGGACTTCACGCCCTCCGTACTCTGGGCAACGCCCACGGCGGCACCGAGGTCGCCACGCTGGTCGTCCGGCACCTGCACCGCATCCGCCGGATCATCGAGACCGGTTCCTACCCCGACTCGGTGGGCGGCCAGCTCCGTCTCCTGGCCGGGGAGACCTCGAACTTCTGCGCTTACGTGTACTTCGACGCCTGTGAGCACGAAACGGCGCGCCATTACTGGAACGAGGGGCTGACCATCGGCACGACGTTGGACAGCACCGAGCTCAAAGTCCAATCCCTGTCGATGCTCGGCCTCCAGGCCATCTACGAGGGGCGGCCCCGGCACGCCCGTGACCTGCTCACCGCGGCGACCCACCACGCCAAACCCCTCGAATGCCCGATCTTGATGGCGGTGATCGCCAGCCGTGAGACCCGCGCGTTGTCGCTCATGACCGAGCATGCCGCCGCGGGCGCCCGACTGGCCGCCGCCATGCGCCTCATGGAACGGCCCGCGCGAGGACGCCCCGCCCCGGCTTGGACGTCGTTCTTCGGCCGTGCCGAACTGGAGGCCACCCAGGCACACCTGTACGCGAACGCCGGTAAGCACAAGTCGGCGGTGCCGTACTTCCGGGCCTCGGTCGCCCACACCGGCGGCTCCTATGTCCGCAACCGCACGGCCGCGCAGCTCAACCTCGCCGACGTCCTCCTCCGGGCGGGCGAGGTGGACGAGGCCGCCGCCATCGCCGCCGCGAGCACCGGCGGCCTCCGAGAGGTCTCCTCGCGCCGGGTCCTGCGCCAGGCCGCCAAGGTCCGCGACGGGCTGGCCTTGGCCGACACCCCGAACGCCCACACTTCCGCCGAAGCCCTGACACACCACCTCGCCTGACGGCCCCTTCGGCGGGCCCGGTGCCCGGTAAACCGTTTGCCGCTCGGGCCGCCCTCTTGGGACGATCACGTCCTTATGAGCGGTCACGTCGTAGCAGAGATCCCGACCGGTCCGGTCGCCATCCCCGCCGTCGTCGCGGCGCTCGCCGGCGACGACACGGTCACTCCGGTGTGGCGCAACGAACTCGGCGGCCTGACGTTCCGCCTTGAGGACGGGCGCGGCGGCGTCAGGTACGTCAAGTGGGTGGCGGCCGGCACGCCGGAGATCGACCTTCCTGGCGAAGCCGCCCGCCTGGCCTGGGCGCAGAGATGGGTGACCGTCCCGCCCGTCATCGAGCACGGCACGGACGCCGACGGCGCGTGGCTGGTCACGGCGGCGGTCCACGGCCGCTCGGCGGTGGACCCGCGGTGGATCGCCGACCCGGCGGCCGCGGCGGCCGCCATCGGGCGAGGGCTGCGCGTGCTGCACGACGCCCTGCCCGTGGAGCAGTGCCCGTTCGAGTGGAGCGTCGAGCGGCGGCTCGCCCGCGCCGACGAGCGCATCGCCGACGGTGAAGGCCCGGCCGACCGGTTCCCCGAGCACCGGCACCTCGATCTCGCCGAGTCCCGGGCGCGCCTCGGCGCGCCGCCCCCCATCGATCGCCTGGTCGTCTGCCACGGCGACGCGTGCGCCCCCAACACGCTGCTCCACGACGACGGCACGTTCGCCGCGCACGTCGACCTGGGCTCCCTCGGCGTCGCCGACCGGTGGGCCGACCTCGCGGTCGCCGCCTGGAGCACCGAGTGGAACCACGGCCCGGGGTACGACGGCATCGTGTACGAGGCGTACGGCATCGCCCCGGACCCGGAACGCATCGCGTACTACCGGCTGCTCTGGGACATGGCCTGAGCGGATGTTCTCGATCCCATAGTGATCTTGCTGGTACGGCATGGGATGTCAGCGAGAAGTAGCGGTGCCCAGCGGGGCGGAGCCGGCTCCGGTGCCTGTGACACGGGCGCGGCGATCCTGCGGGACGCGGCGCACGCGCACGGCCATCGCTTCCATTGCGTTCGGTGGACATGGCACAGTCCTCAGTGTGCTGGTGGGCGATCTGCGGGGCTGGTTGCCGGCTTGGTGTCTGGACCATCTGGGGTGTGAACCCGCCGACGTGCTGTTCCAGCTACGACAGACGTCGATGGTGTTCGGTCTCCGGTTGGCCGATGGTAGGGACGTCGCGGTCAAGGCGCGCGCTGATGACGGTCGGGCCGTGTCATGCGTCGCGGCGCAGGCCCGGTTGGCCGAACGCGGTTTTCCCTGTGCGCGGCCACTGACGCCGGCGGTCGGTGTCGGCGCGCTGGCCGTGCACGCCGAGGAGTTCCGGCCCGGCGGTGAGGTGTTGCACGGGGACTCGCCGGACGTGGCCGTGCGCTACGCAGAGGTGTTCGCCTGGTTGATGGCCGAGCTGATCGACGTGACCGTCGCGCCGCCGCTGCCGAATCCGCGCTGGGTGCGTTGGGACCACACGGATCACGGGGTGTGGCCGGCGATCGAGTTCCTCGATGACCGGGACCAGAGCGCCGTGCCCGCGTACGTCATCGAGACGGCCGACCGGGTCCGCAGGCGGATGCTGGCCGCCGACCTGCCGTGCGTGCTCGGTCACGCCGACTTCGAGGCGCAGAACCTCCGATGGCACGGCCGGGAGGTGTGGGCGGTGCACGACTGGGACAGCCTGGCGTGGCAACCGGAGGCGGCGCTGGTGGGAGCGGCGAGTGGCGCGTTCGCCAGCGCCGGGCCGCCCACGCTGGCGCCGATCGAAAGCTCCGAGGCGTTCCTAGCCGCTTATCAGGACATTCGGGAGCGCTCGTTCACGGCCCAGGAGCAGGAGATCGCGTGGGCGGCCGGCTTGTGGCCGGCGGCGCACAATGCCCGATGGGAAGCACTGCACGGTGACATCCCGGTGTCCGGCGATGCGCTCAGGGCACAAGCAGCCGAACGCCTCCGCCGAGCGAACGCCTAGCACCGGCGGCGAACCCGGCGACCGAGACGCCGGACGGCCGGGCATCAGGTGGCCGTCGCGGGAGACCGTCCAATCTGACAAAGATCGCTCTGAGGCATCTCAAGCTTGTGAACTGCGCGGCCCGCCCGTGCAGGTCTGTTGTGGTTGCTCACCGTGAGCCCACCCTTCAGTGCGCAGGTGCGAGGCGTGATTGGTGGGTGAGTCGCTGGCGCTATCGGGCGATTTGATCTGCGCGTGTTCGGGCGCCTGGGTTACGCGCGTTGTGGGGTGGGATCGCGGTGATCAGCCACAATGGTGGTGCACGGGTGGGCTCAACACACCCCAGCCGGTGAATCCCCTTGGTTCCGACCCTTCCGAGTTTTGTAGGCTGCGCGGCCCACCCGTGCCGGTCCGTTGTGGTTGCTCACTGCAAGCCCACCCATTGCTGCTACAGGCAAGGGCGGCGTGGTTGTTGAGTGGGCGGCCGTCGTTGTCGGGCGTTTGATCCGTACGCGTTCAGGGGCCTGGGTTACGCGCGCTGTGGGGTGGGATCGCGGTGATCGGCTACGAAGGCGGTGCGCGGGTGGGCTCAACACACCTCAGCCGGTGAAATCGCCTCATTGTCGGGTCTTGAGGAGTCCGGTGTCCGGGCAGCCCCTCCGGGCCGGCCTGTTGTCGTTGCTCACCGTTGCCGCCGAGGTCAGAGCAGGTGCCAGGGGTTGCGTTCGTAGGCGTCTTGGAGGGTTTTCATCAAGGGGTAGTCGACGGGGAAGCGGCGGGAGCCGATTCTCTGGACGGACATGATGCCGCGGGAGTTGGTGAGGAAGGCGGCGCGCAGGGAGGGCAGGTCCGCCAGGCGGATGACTTGGCGGCGGGCCGGGATGCCCATCTCGGCGAGTCCTCGTTCCACCAGGGCCAGGGTGATGCCGCGCAGCATGGGGGCTTCCGGCCAGACGATGGACTCTCCGTCGGAGAAGCCGATGTTGGTGACGGCGCCTTCGGCGATGGTGCCGTCGGGGGCGACGAGCAGGGCTTCGTCGTAGCCGGCCCGTTCGGCCATGCGCAGGAAGTACTCCTGGCCGAAGCCGCCGACGTGCTTGATGTGGGCGGCCGGGCGCTGGTAGGGGGCGGGCCAGACGTTGCGCGGCGGGTTCGGAGGGTCCACGGGCGGACGGACGGTGACCATGACGCTTGGCTCGACCTCGCCCCAGGTGGGCAGGTCGCGGCCGAAGATGTACACCCGGACGGAGGCGTCGTGGACGTCGCCGGCGAGGGCGTGCCGAATGCGGGCGCGGACCACTTCGCCGTCGAGGTCGCGGCCGAACAGCTCTCTGGTCGCGGAGTCCAGGCGTTCCAGGTGCAGACTGAGCCCTCTGACCCTGCGGTCGCGGACCTGCATGGCCGTGAAGTGCCCGTAGTTGCGCAGGGCGGGGTGGCGCAGGTCGTCCACGGTGGCGGGGCGCCCGTCGATCTCGATTCGCTCCACCTTCCCGGACTCTAGCCGCACAGCCGTCGAAATGGGCAGTGACCCCGGGGAACCGGAGCGGACGGGTGGGAGCGTCGCGTTACGAGAAGGGAAACCCGCTCAGTTCGCCGTTGAAGCAGTGCCAGGCGTGGTGACGCATTCGGGGGCCATAGTCCGGATGGGTGTTCAGGGCGGTGATTCCGCGGGAGAAATCGATGTCCAGCACGCCGGCCATGTGCGCGAGGTACACGTCGAAACCGGGGTACTGCACGCCGAATTCCGGCACGTCGCGAGCGAGGTCTGCGTAGTAGAAGACCGGGTGCTCGCCGAACTCGTCCGGCTCGCCGGTGACGAGGGCGAGATGCAGGCCCACGCTTCGTCCCGGGCTGGGCAGCGGCAGGCATTCGTCGAACCGGGCCAGGGGCCGAAGCGATTCGCGTCCCCAGATGTCGTTCCAGGCCACGCCGTCCTCGTCGGGCTCGTCGAGGTCAGCGTCCTCATACCCTCGTATCTCGATCGCACGGACGAAGTCCGTCAGCGTCACCGGGGTGAGCTGATCGGTGTCCTTGTCGGCGAACCAGTCGAACCGGCGCAACAGGCTGGTGTCGAAGCCCAGCCACGTGCGCAGGCCGGGTGGGAGTGGTCGGCCACTCGGCAGCGTCAGCTTCTCCAGCGACCCGGCCGCCATCGGCTCGGGTTCACCCTCGATCCACGGTCCCAGCCATCGGTCGTGTTCGGCGAACAGCCGACCCGGGCCGGCCGTGACCGACTCGATGACCCGCTCGACGAGCCCAGCTCCATGATCCACGGGCGTGAGGCTACCAAGCCACGAGCGACGCGGCGCGTCCGCCTTGGCCGAGTCGCTCGGGAAGACCCGGACGTGCGGGTGGGGTGAGGCGGCCTGGCATTCTTGTTGCGTCGCAGGGTGGTACGCACATCCGGGAGAACGGTGAACGAGCGCAAGCCGATCGAATGCTGGCTGTCCGACATGGACGGCGTCCTGGTGCACGAGGGAAACCCCGTGCCGGGGGCCGCGGAGTTCATACGCCGGCTTCGCGATTCGGGTAAACGATTCCTGGTGTTGACGAACAACTCCATCTACACGCCGCGCGACCTTTCGGTGCGGCTGCGCGGCGTCGGGCTGGAGGTGCCGCCGGAGTCGATCTGGACCTCGGCGCTGGCGACCGCCAAGTTCCTGGGCGACCAGCGGCCGGGCGGCTCGGCGTACGTGATCGGGGAGGCGGGGCTGACCACAGCCCTGCACGAGGTCGGTTACATCCTCACCGACATCGCTCCGGACTACGTGGTGCTCGGCGAGACCCGCACCTACAGCTTCACGGCGATCACGCGGGCGATCCGGCTGATCGACGCGGGCGCGCGGTTCATCGCGACCAACCCCGACCCGATCGGGCCGTCCGCCGAGGGGTCGCTGCCGGCCTGCGGCGCGGTCGCCGCGATGATCACCAAGGCGACGGGCGTCGAGCCGTACTTCGTGGGCAAGCCGAACCCGATGATGATGCGCAGCGCGCTGAACGCCATCGACGGGCACAGCGAGACGACGGCGATGATCGGCGACCGCATGGACACCGACATCGTGGCGGGCATGGAGGCGGGGCTGCACACGATCCTCGTGCTGACGGGGGTCACGTCCAAGGACCAGATCGAGCGGTATCCGTTCCGTCCTTCGCGGGTGGTCGACTCCGTGGCCGACCTGATCGACCTGGTGGAGTAGCCGGCGTTTCACGATGGGAAACCTGTCAGGTTATGACAGCTATACGGGGAACTATGGGGTTATGACTGATGTGTATCTGGAGATCGGCCCCAAGAAGGTCTTCGCGTGCGCCCATGACTGGCCGGGGTGGTGCCGTATCGGAAAGGGCGAGGAGGACGCCCTGGAGAACCTGGCCCGATACGTCCCCCGCTACCGGGTGATCGCCGAACGGGCGGGGCTGCCGTTCGATCCGGACGCCTTCGCGGTGGTGGAGCGGGCCCGGGGCGGTACGACCACCGACTTCGGGGCCATCGAGGCGATCCCCGAACTGGACTCCCGCCCCGTGGACGCCGCGACGGCCGAGCGCGATGTCGCGCTGCTGCGCGCCGCCTGGGAGATCTTCGGCGAGGTCGTCGCGGGGTCCCCGGAGGAACTGCGCAAGGGGCCGCGCGGCGGTGGCAGGGACCGCGACAAGATGACCTCCCACGTGGTGGAGGCCGAGCGCGCCTACGCCCGCAAGATCGGCGTCCGGCACCGGCCCTTCCCATTGGGGGACCTGGCGGCCCGGGACGCGATGCGCCAAGAGATCACCGCCGTCCTGGGCGTGCCGTCCGACGGCTCACCGCCGGCCCCGGGAGGCTGGCCCCCGCGCTACACCGCCCGCCGGATGGCCTGGCACGTGATCGATCACCTGTGGGAGATGGAAGACCGCCGCGACTGACCCGGCGGCGTGGGGAAAGGGCGGCGCGGATCAGGCGTCGTCGGCGCGGCGGAGGCGCTTCAGTTCGGAGCGGTGGCGCTTGGCGGCGAGGCGGCGTTCGGCCACGCGGCGGGACGGCTTGGTGGCCCTGCGGCTCTTGGGCGGGGGAGCGATGGCCTGGGCGATCGCATGTGCCAGGCGCGCGCGGGCGGCCTCCCGGTTGCGGAGCTGGGAGCGGTATTCGGAGGCGGCGATGGTGAGCACGCCGTCGGTGAGCCGCGGCGCGAGCCGTTCCAGGGCGCGGGCCTTCAGCGGCGGGGACAGGGCCGTGGTGGCGGCGAGGTCGAAGCTCAGCTCCACACGGCTGTCGGTGGTGTTGACGCCCTGACCGCCAGGCCCGGACGAGCGGGAGAAACGCCAGGCGAGCTCGGCGTCCGGGATGACGACCGAGCCTCCGACGAGCAGCGGACCAGGCATGGCACCAGCGTAACCGGACCCTCCCGTCACCGATCAAGCCATTTGTACGGGAATACTGCCCAGCCCGGCGCGACAGAGCTCCGCGCCAAGCCAT
This sequence comes from Sphaerisporangium siamense, assembly GCF_014205275.1. Taxonomy (NCBI): domain Bacteria; kingdom Bacillati; phylum Actinomycetota; class Actinomycetes; order Streptosporangiales; family Streptosporangiaceae; genus Sphaerisporangium; species Sphaerisporangium siamense. The sequence goes on along the minus strand of NZ_JACHND010000001.1, from coordinate 6,493,545 downwards.
ACAGCGCCATATGGAGTGAGGCCACAGGCTGACGGCGTGCGCCGTGAGGGCGTGGAGGTGAAGCCGGGCGGATGGTCCGAGGAGGGCGATGCGGGGCGGATAGTCCTAGGGAGGTGAAGCCGGGTGGATGGTGTGAGGAGGGTGATGCAGGGGCTGGGGGTGTGAAGGGGGAGGGGAGGGGTTTGGGGCTGGGGATTGTGGCTTGCCTATGTTGGCGATCGGGTTGTGGGGATCTAGCTGGTCCGGCACAGTGTGCTTGTCGTTGAGCGCCGGTCGTGCCCGGCGGTGGGCGGGGCGACTGTGGGAGGGCCGTACGGTGGCGGCGATCGTGGGCGTGCACGGCATCGGGAAGTACCGCTATTTCCAGGCGGCCGGGACGGCCGAGGGCGCGGCGGGCACCATGCGCGCCAAGTGGGACCGTTACCTGCACGCCGGCCTGACCGGCGGCGCGCCCTACACGGGGCAGTCCTACATCACCGACATCGCCTACTACGCGCACCTGCTGCGCGCCGGCACCCCCGCGGCGCTCAAGACCGATCTGCGCAAGATGGACGCCGAGTCCCAGTTCGTGCTGACCGGGTGGATGCGCCAGCTCGGCGAGGTCGGCGACTTCGCGGGGGAGCGGCTCACCGGGCTGATCCACCGGCTCGCCGAGTGGCTGCTGCTGCGGCTCGGCCCGCACGCCAAGGACTTCGCCGAGGACTTCTGCCCGGAGGTCGCCGCCTACCTGGCGAGCGCGGACGCGGCCGCGCGGGTGCGCGCCCGTGACGCCGTCGCCGCGACGATCCGCCGCCACCGGCCCGCGGTCGTCATCGCGCACTCGCTGGGCAGCGTGGTGACCTACGAGGCGCTGTGGGCGCATCCGGACCTGTCGGTGGACCTGCTGATCACCCTCGGCAGCCCTCTGGGCATGCGCGGTGTGATCTTCGAACGCCTCCAGCCGCTGCCGCAGGCCGGGCGGGGCCGGTGCCCGCGCGGGGTCCGCCGCTGGGTGAACATCGCCGACAAGGACGACATCGCCGCCATCCCGGGCGCGCTGAGGGGCTTGTTCGACGGCGTCGCGCTCGACGAGAAAGTGAACATCAACTGGGCCGACTTCCACACCGTGCGGAACTACCTCGCCTGCGGGGCCGTCAACGAGCATGTGGAGCCGTTCCTCAAAGTCTGACGTTCGGTAATATCGCGATCATGAAATGGGTGCTCTTCGACTACGGGGAAGTGCTGAGCCTGTCTCAGCCGGAGGCCGACCGCACGCGCATGGCGGAGGCGTCGGGCATCGACCCCGACCTCTTCTGGCGGGGGTACTGGGAGCATCGGCTGGAGTTCGACCGCGGCACGCTCACCCCGGCCGCGTACTGGTCGGAGGTCCTCGGCCGCCGGGTGCGCGACGCGGAGGTCGAGCTTCTGGTGCGGCTGGACATCGCGAGCTGGACCCACGCCAACGAGGGCGCCGTCGCCGTCCTGGAGGAGGTCCGCGCGTCCGGCAGGCGGGTGGCGCTGCTGTCCAACGCGCCGGTGTGCGTGGCGGACGGCATCGAACGCCTGCCGTGGATCACCACCATGAACGCCCGCTTCTACAGCGGACACCTGGGCCTGGTGAAACCCGACGCCGAGATCTACCTGCGGGTGGCCGCCGAGCTGAGCGCCCGCCCGTCCGAGTGCGTGTTCATCGACGACCGGCTCGTGAACGTCTCCGGCGCCGAGTCCGCCGGCATGGCGGCCGTCCACTTCCGTGGCGCCGACACGCTGCGGGACGGTCTCAAGGCGGTCCTGGACGGCCCGGCGACGCGGTAACACACCCCTGTTGACCTGCGCCGACGCGTATCGGTCCTCCAATTTTGGGGCATATGGAGGGCAACCGAAATAGGGAGGCGTGAAAGCGATGCACATAACCGGAATCTTCAGCGCGATCATCGTCGGTCTGGTGATCGGCGTGATCGCGCGGCTCGTCATACCTGGGCGGCAGAGCATTCCCATCTGGCTCACGATCGTGATCGGCATCGTGGCCGCGCTCATCGGCACCGCCATCGCCGGGGCGCTCGGGGTCGCCGCCACCCGGGGCATCGACTGGCTGGAACTGGTACTCCAGATCGTCCTCGCCGTCATCGGCGTGATCATCGCGGCCAGCCTGTACGGCAAGAATCGCAGCAAGGTCACTTAGCGCGGGGCGGTGGCGGCGCGGAGGCGGCGATCAGGGAACTTCGCCCGGTGTCCCGGAAGAGTACGCCTCGGCGTAGACGGACGTTCAATCACCGTGGGTAGCGCGGGCGCCTGTCCCGCAGCTGTTCACGTGGCCGACATCCGGGAATCGCCCGCAGGTCGGCCGGGGAGTCTGCACTGATGGTGTGGAGCAGAAGCCGTCACGAAGAGTATTCCTGATCGCCACCGCGGCGGGGGCCGGAGGACTCCTCGTCCCCGGCTCCGCCGCCGCCTCCGGACCGCCTCCGGCCGGCTCGCGGGCCGCCTCCACACGAGCCGGCCGCCTCGCGCCGGACCCGTTCACGCTCGGCATCGCCTCCGGGGACCCGGCGCCGGACGGTTTCGTCCTGTGGACGCGGCTCGCCCCCGACCCGCTGGCCCCCGACGGCCGCGGCGGCATGCCGTCCCGTGACGCCGACGTCGCCTGGCAGGTGGCGGCCGACGAGGGCTTCCGCCAGGTCGTGCGCGCCGGGACCGCGACCGCGCGGCCGGGCTCGGCGCACGCCGTGCACGTCGAGGTGCACGGGCTGGCGCCCGGCCGCGAGTACTTCTACCGGTTCCGCGCCGGCGGCCACGTCTCGGAGACCGGCCGCACCCGCACCGCGCCGGCGGCGTCCACCGCGACCGGCGCGTTCACGTTCGCGGCCGTCTCCTGCGCCCAGTACGAGCACGGGTTCTACACCGCCTACCGCCGGATGGCCGAGCAGCACCCCGACCTGGTGGTCCACCTCGGCGACTACATCTACGAGTACTCCGGCGGCGTCTACACCGCCGCGCAGGGCAACGTGCGCCGCCACGTGGGCGGCAAGCTGCAGACGCTCGCCGACTACCGCCTGCGGCACGCCCAGTACAAGACCGACCCCGACCTTCAGCTCGCGCACCGCACCAGCCCGTGGCTGGTCATCTTCGACGACCACGAGGTGGAGAACAACTGGGCGGCCGACGTGCCCGGCACGCAGGCCCCGGCCTTCGAGGCGCGCAAGGCGGCGGGGTTCCAGGCGTACTACGAGAACATGCCGCTGCGCGCCTCGGCCGTCGCGCGCGGACGGCACGTGAAGATCAACAGGCGGGTGGACTGGGGCGCGCTGGCCACGTTCCACCTGCTGGACACCCGCCAGTTCCGCGACGACCAGCCCTGCGGCGACGGCATGCGGTCCGGCTGCGACGAGCGGCTCGGCCAGGAGCGGGTGATGCTCGGCGAGGATCAGATGACGTGGCTCGCCGCCGGCCTCGGGGCCTCGCCCGCCACCTGGAACCTGGTCGCCCAGCAGGTCGTCGTGGGACAGCGCGACTACCGCCTCGGCCCGGGCCGCGAGCTCAACGTCGACGCCTGGGACGGCTACCCGGCCGACCGGGACCGCCTGCTGCGCGCCCTGAGCTCCTCGAACGCCGGCAACCCGGTGGTGCTCACCGGCGACGCCCACGTGGCCTCCGCCTCCGACCTCACGGCCGACTTCGACGACCCCGACGCCCGGCGGGTCGGCGTGGAGCTCGTCAGCACCTCCATCTCCAGCGACGGCGACGGGTACCACGACCCGGCCAGGGACGCGGCGCTGCTGGCGGAGAACCCGGCCCTGAGGTTCGTCAACGAGCGCCGCGGCTACATCATGTGCACCGCGGGCCCGGACGCGCTCACCGCCGACTTCAGGACGCTGGACCACATCAGCCGCAAGGGCGCCCCGGCCAGGACCGCCGCCACCTTCACCGTCCCCGCCGGCGAGCGCACCCTCACCTGAGCGCCGCCCCACCCGAGGAGATCCCGGACATGACCCCCTGGCGCGCGCCGCGCGTCCTCGCCACCACGTCCCTGGCGCTCGCCCTCACGGCCGTTCAGGCGCCCGCCCTGGCCGCCGTCCCCGCCCATGAGACCGCGGCCACGGCCGGATGCGCGGGGCCGTACCTGGCCGTGGCGGCGCCGTACGACACCGTGGACGACCAGGCGCGGGCCGGCACGGTCACGCTCTACCGGGGCGGGAAGAAGGCCGCGGTGCTCGCGCAGGGCACGGCCGGGCTCGGGGACGCGCCCGAGCGCGGCGACTCCTTCGGCGCGGCGGTGGCCTCCGGCGACTTCGACGGGGACGGGTGCGCGGACCTGGCGATCGGCGCCTCGGAGGAGTTCGCGGGCACGCCGGTCCCCGACGGCGCCGACGGCAACGGCGTCGTCCACCTGCTGCGCGGCACCGCACGCGGCCTCGTCGCGGACGGCACGCTCGACGTGACCCGCCTCGGCCGCTCCCGCGACACCGACCGCTTCGGCGCGGCGCTGACCGCGGCCGACCTGGACGGCGACGGCGACGACGAGCTGATCGCCGGCGTCCCCGGCCTGGAGGAGGGCGGCGGCGTCGGCCTGTTCGGCCTGGGCGGACGCCCGGTGCGGGGGAAGGGCACGCTGCTGACCGAGGCCACGCCGTGGATCGCCCAGGAGCACACCGAGACCGACCTGTTCGGCGCGGCGGTCGCGGCCGGCGACTTCGACGGGGACGGCAAAGCCGAGCTGGCCATCGGCGCGCCGGGGGCCAACGTGGGCGCCACCTCCGGCGTCGGCGCGGTCACGATCGCCGACCCGCGCCACAGGCAGGCGGGCGTCTACACCCAGAACAGCCCCGGCATGCCGGGGGAGGCCGAGAAGTGGGACAACCTGGGCGCCGCGCTGGCCTCCGGCGACTTCGACCGCGACGGGCGCGACGACCTGGCCATCGGCGTGCCCGGCGAGGGGCTGGACGCCTACCAGGACGGCCCGATGTACGGCAACGGCGCCGTGCACGTCCTGTACGGGACGGCGGACGGGCTGACCGCGGCGGGCAGCGAGTTCTGGTCGCGCAAGACCAAGGGTGTCACCGGCAAGAGCCTCAACACCGACAGGCTCGGCTCCGCGCTCGCGGCCGGGGACCTCAACGGGGACGGCGACGCCGAGCTCGCCGTGGGCCTGCCCGGCGCCGGCGAGGTGCTCGTGCTGGCGGGCACCCGTACCGGCGGGCTCACCGCCCACCACCACGTGGTGGTCGGCGGCCGGGCGGGACGGCCGGGCGACCAGTTCGGGTCGTCCGTCGCCATCACCGGCTCCGGGCTGGTCGTGGGCGCCCCCGGCGCGGGCAGGGTCACCGTGATCCCCGCCCGGGTCAGGAAGGGCTCCTACACGGGCCTGCGCACCTCCGACGCCCGCGCCCTGACCGGCGCGGCCGGCGGCCTGTTCGGCTTCGCGGTGTCCTCCTGAGCGCTGCGGTCGTGAACGGCGCCGTCCCGAGCGGTGTGGTCCCGGACGGTGTGGTCCCGGACGGAGGCGGGCGCGGGGAGGCGGAAGGCGACGGCCTTGGCCGGTCCGCCGCCGGAGGACAGCGTGGTCGGATAGGCGTAGCAGCGGCCGTGCGAGAGCCGGTGGGCCAGCAGCAGCCCGCGCCCGCTCTCGGCGAACATGGGGCCCGTCACGGGCGCGGTGGCCAGGCGGCGGAGGATGGCGGGGACCTCGCCGAGCTCGCCGCCGTCCACCATCTCGCACCAGACCGGGACGCCGTCCAGATGGTGGACGCGCAGCTCGTAGGGCCCGCCGGCGTGCCGCTCGGAGTTGGCGGCGAGCTCGGCCACGGTGATCTCGGCGTCGCCGATCGCGTCTTCGTTCACCCCCGCCCACGCCAGCGCGCCGCGCACGACCAGGCGGGCGACGCGGGACGCCGACCCGGGGGACAGGGCGGTGACGAGCACCGTCAGCCGCGTGGAGCTCCGGGGGATCCGCAGGCCGTCGCGGGCGGGCCGCTCCTGCGCCGTGACCCCGGTGCGATGGAGAGCCTTGGTGACGGGCTGCTCGGCGCGCATCAGTCGATCACTCCTTGTGATCTATCGACCTCGGTGACGGACGGAGGAAGCGCGCGGTGATTCCTCCGGGGTGTGAACCCGATGGTGGGGGAAGTTTGCACCCGGTGGGAAGCAGTACCACCGATAGCCATCCCGGATCTGCCTCTGATCGGCCGAACCGATCAGCCCGGGCGATCGCTCCTCCCGTTCCCCCCTCCGCGACCTCTTGTCACCTGGTTAATTGGGAGGTCAGCTCACTTGGCTTTTCGAAAGGTCGGCATGAACGTCACTCATGCGAGCGAGCAGACCATCAGCTTCACCGTCTGGGAGAGACCGCAAATGCGGCAGGCCCTCTCGGCCCGTGACATCGCCACCGTTTATCTCCTCCTCCAACGCATCGGCGTCTCCCAGCGCCGCATCGCCGCGCTCACCGGCCAGTCACAGTCCGAGATCTCCGAGATCATGAACGGGCGTCAGGTCATGGCCTACGACGTGCTCGCGCGCATCGCGGACGGCCTCGGCGTCCCGCGCGGGTACATGGGCCTGGCCTACGACGACACCGCCATGCCCGCGCTCGCGCCGGCGCTCCCCGGGGACGACGCCGACGAGGACGAGAGGGCGCGCCGCCTGCTGGCCCACGCCGCCCAGGTCGCCATCGGGGCGAGCGTGGCCGATCTCGACGACTGGAGCCTGCCGGTGAACCGCGTCGACACCCCGGTCCCGTGCAGGATCGGCGACACCGAGGTGGACCAGGTCGAGTCGATCACCAAGGCCCTGCGCCATCTCGACTACCGCTACGGCGGCGGCATCTGCCGGGACTCGATCGTGGCGCAGCTCTCCTGGTCCCAGCGCCTGCTGGGCGCATCCTGCTCGGAGGAGGTCGAGATCCGCCTGCACCGTGCGCTGGCCGACCAGCACAACCTCGCCGGGTGGACGTCCTTCGACGTCGGCCTGCACGTCCACGCCCGCCGGCACCTGGCGCGCGCGCTGGAACAGGCCAAGCACGCGGGCGACGCCTCCCTCGCGGCCAACGCCCTCTACCGGATGGGCCGCGTCTTCCTGCACATCGGCCGCGTCGAGGACGCCCTGCGGTTCTTCCAGCTCGGCCAGATCTGCGCCCAGGACGCGAGCTGCGAGCTGACCGTCGCCATGCTGTGCGCCAACGAGGCGTGGGCCTACGGACTGCTCGGGGACCGCAGGCTGGCGCTGAAGTCGATGCACCGGGCCCGTGACGAGTTCATGCGCTCCGACTCCCTGGGGGCCCCCGAATGGGTCAGGTTCTTCGGCCAGGCCGACCTCAAGGCCGCCGAGGGCATGACGCATTCCGCGCTGTCGTACCACTATCCCGGACATCTGGAGAAGGCGGCGGACTGCCTGTCGGGCAGCGTGCGCCAGCGCGGCGACACCTACGTGCGCAGCAAGGTGTTCGAGCTGATCGCGCTCGCGACCGCGCAGCTCATGCTCCGCGACGTCGAGAACGGCGTGGACAACGGGAACGAGGCCGTCACCCTGGTCACCCAGATCAGGTCGGTCAGGACGGTGGACCGGCTCAAGCCGCTGCAGGCCGCGGCGGCGGAGCTGCCGCACGACCCCGAGGTGCGGGAGCTGGGCCGGCGCATCGCCGACGTGCGCGCCCTATGAGCCTCACCACGGTCGACCCCTCGGGGGGCCTCACCCGCGACAACCTTCGCTCGCTGCTGGCCGCCGTCTGCGCCGGCACCGGCCTGGACCCGGCCCACGCCGAGCTGATCAAGTTCACCAACAACGCCGTCTTCCGGCTCGCCGCGGACCCGGTGGTCGTCCGCATCGCCGGGTCCACCGCCGCGCGCGAGCGCGTGGACACGGTCGTGCGGGTCGCGTGCTGGCTGGAGCGCCACCGCTTTCCCGCGGTGCGGCTGCTCGCGGGCGTCGAGCAGCCCATCCGGCTGGACGGCCAGGTGATCACGCTGTGGGAGCGGGTGCAGGACAACGGGCCGCGCCCGGACGGCGCCCAGCTCGCGGGTCTGCTGCGCCGCCTGCACCGCCTGCCGCCTCCGCCCGGCGGGCTGCCGCCCTGGTCGCCGATGGACGAGGTGCGCAGGCGCCTGGCGGAGCCGGAGGAACTGTCGGCGGAGGACCACGCGTTCCTGCTGCGCGAGTGCGACGAGGTCGAGGCGTCGCTGGCCGGGCTGCGGTTCGTGCTGCCGCCCGGCGTCATCCACGGCGACGCGTTCCTCGGCAACCTCATCGCCGGGCGGCGCGGCCCCGTGCTGTGCGACTTCGACAGCACGAGCGTCGGCCCGCGCGAGTGGGACCTGACGCCGGTGGCGGTGGGCCGCCTGCGCCTGGACTACCCGGGCGACGACCACGCCCCGCTGGCCAGGCGGTACGGCCTCGACGTGATGGGCTGGGAGGGCTTCCCCGTGCTGCGCCGCCTGCGGGAGCTGAAGCTCGTCACCAGCGTGCTGCCCATCCTGCGCAGCAACCCGGCCGTGCGCGCCCAGTGGGAGCACCGCATGCGCACCTACAAGGCCGGCGACCTGACCACGAGGTGGCAGCCGTACCAGTGAAGGGCCGGGGCGGCCCCCTCCGCACCAGGGGCGTGCCTCGCACCCGTGCCCCGCCGGTGCCCAGCCTGTTCCCCGCCTCTGCCTGGGGCAGGTCATGCCCGTGCCAGGATTGGACCGTGACGACGGCGGTGGAGACGGGCATCGATCTGGCGGACCTGGCGTTCTGGCGCAGGCCCCCGCACGAGCGCGAGCGCGACTTCGCGCGGCTGCGCGCGCTTGCGCACCCGGTGTTCTTCCCCGAGCGCCGGGTGCCGCTGCTGCGCTCGGGCGCCGGTTTCCACGCGCTCGTACGGCACGCCGACGTCGTGGAGGCGAGCCGCAACGCCAAGGTGTTCTCCAGCGAGCCCGCCGTCACCAACCCCGAGCCGCCGGGCTGGGTGAAGCACGTCTTCGGCGACTCGATGGTCAACCTGGACGACCCCCGGCACGCCCGCCTGCGCAGGATCGTCTCGCGCGCGTTCTCCCCCAAGATGCTCGCCCGCCTGGACTCGGGCATCGCCGAGGCCGCCGCGCGCATCGTGGACGACGTGGTGGCGCAGGGGCCGCGCGACTTCGTCGCCCAGGTCGCCGCCCGGCTCCCCATCACCGTCATCTGCGACATGATGGGCATCCCCGGCGACATCCGGGCCAAGGTGCACGCGCACGTGGACGCGTCCACGGCCTACACCGGGGTGCGCATGAGCCTGCCGCGCACGGTCGCGATGGCCGGGCGCAACATGGCCGCCCTGTTCGCCCTGCAGCGGCTGGTCATCCGGCTCGGCCGGGAGCGCGAGCGCGAGCCGGGGGACGATCTCGTCTCGGCCCTGGTGACCGCCAACGTGGACGGCGAGCGGCTGACCCCGCGCGAGCTCGGGTCGTTCTTCACGCTGCTGCTGGTCGCGGGCAACGAGACGGCGCGCAACACGATGGCCCACGGCCTCAAGCTGCTCACCGGCAACCCCGGCGAGCGCGAGCGCCTCGCCGGCGACTTCGAGGGGCACATCGGCGGCTTCATCGAGGAGACCGTCCGGTACGTCTCGCCCATCATGCAGTTCCGCCGCACGGTCACCGAGCCGTACGAGATGCGCGGGGTGCGCCTGTCGCCCGGCGACAAGGTGGTGCTGTTCTACGGCTCGGCCAACCGCGACGAAGAGGTCTTCCCCGACGCCGGGCGCTTCGACATCACGCGCAAGCCCAACCCGCACGTCGGGTTCGGCGGCCCCGGGCCGCACTTCTGCCTGGGCGCCAACCTGGCCCGCCAGGAGATCAAGATCATGTACCGCGAGCTGTTCACCCGCCTGCCCGGCATCAGGACGGTCGGCGAGCCCGACCTGCTGCTGTCCAACTTCGACAACAGCGTCCGCTTCCAAGGCTTCACGTTCTAGCCGCTCCCCACCGAGGCGATCAGCGGCCCGGCCCGGCCGGCGGTCGCGGGGTGGCGCGCAGCACCGGCGTGTCGGTCACCAGGGCCCGGGTGTACGGGTGCGCGGGCCGGGTGAGCACATCGCGGGCCCTTCCCTCCTCCACCACCCGTCCGGCCTCCAGGACGAGGACGCGCCGGCAGAGTTCGCCGACGGCGGCGATGTCGTGGGAGATGAACAGGTAGCTCAGCCCGCGCCGCCGGGCGAGGCCCTTCAGCAGGCCGACGATCTGCGCCTGGACGGGAAGGTCCAGCGCGGACAACGGCTCGTCGAGGACGAGAAGCCGCGGCTCGGGGGCGAGTGCCCTGGCGACGCACACCCGCTGACACTGCCCGGTGCTCAGCTCGTGCGGATAACGGCGCAGGTGACCGGCGTCCAGCCCCACCTGCCCGAGCAGGTCCGCCAGCGCCTCGTCGCCGCGTGCCAGGTCCGGCCGCAGGTTGCGCATCGGTTCCATGAGGCTGCGCGCGACCGTCCACCGCGGGTCGAGGGCGGCGCGCGGATCCTGGAACACCATCTGGATGTGCCGCCGCCAGGCTCGTTCCCCGCGGGACCGCCACAGCGACCGCCGGACGAGCGCGCCGTCCCAGCGGACCTCGCCGCGCGTCGGCGACTCCTGGCCGACGACGCACCGCGCGAGGGTGGTCTTGCCCGCGCCGGACACGCCGATCAGGCCGACGGCCTCACCGGGGCCGACCTCCAGGCCGACGTCGTGGAGCACCGCCACCCGCCCGTAGGTCTTGCCGAGGCCGCCGACCGTCAGCACCGCGGGCTCCCCGCGACGCCCGTGCCCGGGACCGCCGCGACGAGCCGCCTGGTGCAGGGATGCCGTGGCGATCCGACGACCGTCCCGACCTCGCCGTACTCGACGACCCGCCCTTCGTGGAGCACGGCGACGCGTTCGGCGACCTGGGTGACGAGCCGCAGGTCGTGGGAGATGAACAGCATGCCGATGCCGAGGGTCGCGCGCAGCGCGGCGAGCTCCTCCAGGATGCGCGCCTGCGTGCTGACGTCCAGCGCGGTCGTCGGCTCGTCGCAGATCAGCAGGCGTGGCCGGTTGACCAGGGCCATGGCGATCGCGACGCGCTGCCGCATGCCGCCGCTGAGCTGGTGCGGATAGGCGCGCTCCAGCGGGCCGGGCAGCCGTACCAGGGCGAGCGTCTCCAGCGCCACCGCGCGGGCCCGCGCCCTGGACGCCCGGTGATGGGCGCGTACGGCCTCGGTGAGCTGGGCCCCGACGGTGAGCACGGGGTTGAGCGCGTTGAGCGGGTCCTGCGTGACCAGCCCGACGTGCCGGCCGCGCACCCGCCTCCAGTCCTCCCGGCCCCATCCGCCGGTGTCCTGGCCGAACAGCTCCACGGCGCCCGCCTCGACCGCCAGCGGGGGCCGCTGCAGGCCCATCAGCACGTGGGCGAGCGTCGACTTGCCCGACCCGCTCGCGCCGATCAGGCCGACGCACTCACCCGCGCGGATCTCCAGGGACGCGCCGGACAGGATCCGGTCGCCGCCGGCGGTGACGGCCAGGTCGCGCACGCGCGCGAGCACCGGGACGGTGTGCCCGGCGCCGGATGGCGGGGCCTCCTCCCTCGGCGGCGCGGCGGCCCGGCGGCGGCGCTCCGGCAGCCGCGGCCTGCGCGGGTCGAGGCCGTCGCGGATCGCGTCGCCGACGTAGGTGACGGCGAGCACGACGAAACAGATGGCCGCGCCGGGACCGAGGAACGTCCATGGCTGGTCCTCCATGAACGCGCGCGCCTCGTTCAGCATGCCGCCCCACTCCGGCGATGGCGGCCGCACGCCGAGGCCGAGGAAGGACAGCCCGGCGACGCCGATGATGACCTCGCCGACGTCCACCATCGCGAGGATCACCACCGGCCCGAGCACGGTGCCGAGCACGTGCGACCACAGGATCCGCCAGTGGGAGGCGCCCGCGCACCTGGCCGCGACCACGTACCCCTCGTCGCGCAACCGCATGGCGTAACCCCGCACGACGCGGGCGTGGCCGGGCCAGGACACGGCGCACAGGGCGAGGACCAGCCCGCCGAGCCCCCCGTCGACCAGCGCGGCGACGGCGATCGCCAGCACGAGCCGGGGGAACGCGAGGAACACGTCAATGATCCGGGTGATGACCAGATCGGCCCAGCCGCCGAGATAGCCGCCGACGGCCCCGACGACCGCCCCCGTCGTCACCGTGATCAGGACCACCAGCCCGGCCGTGGACAGGGAGGCCCGACCCCCGTGGACGACCCGGGCCAGCACGTCCCTGCCGAAGCTGTCGGTGCCGAGGGGATGCGCGGCCGACGGCGGCGACCCCGCCTGCCCGTAGTCCACCGCGAGCGGGTCGGCGCCGATGAGCAGCGGGGCCGCGGCCATCACCAGGACGGCGAGCAGCAGCCCGGCCAGCAGCAGTCCGGCGACGGGGTCGCGGCGGGGGATCCGCAGCAGCCGCCGCCTGGCACGGGCGTCCATGACGTCGTTCCTCTCCGGTCAGGGCCGCGTGCCCTCGACCCGCACCCGCGGGTCCAGGACGCGGTAGCCGATGTCGGTCAGGAGGTTGACCGCGACGTAGGTCAGGGTCATGACCAGCGTGAACCCCTGGATCACGGGATAGTCGCGGCCGCCGATCGCGTCGACGATGTACCGGCCGACCCCCGGCCAGGAGAACACCGTCTCCACGATCACCGAGCCGCCGAGCAGGCCGCCGGCGAGCAGGCCGGAGTTGGTGAGCACCGGCGGCAGCGCGTTGCGCAGCGCGTGCCGCAGGACGATCACCCGCCACGGCAGGCCCTTGGCCTCGGCGGTGACGATGTAGGTCTGCGAGAGCGCGTCGAGCAGGCCGGCCCGCAGCAGCCGGGACGTGCCGCCCGCCAGCGCCAGCCCGAGGGTCAGGCCGGGCAGGACCAGGTGCGCGAGACCGCCCCTGCCGGACGTGGGCAGCCACCCGGGCCCGACCGCGAACGCGTAGACGAACAGCATCCCGGACAGGAAACCGGGGACGCAGACCCCGGCGAGGGCGACGACGCGGCCTACGCGGTCGGCCAGGCCTCCGTGCCGTACCGCTCCGGCGATCGCGGTCGGCGCCGCGACCACGACCATCACGACGAGCGCGGCGCCGGCCAGCTCCGCGGTGGCGGGGGCCCGGGCCAGGATCTCCCGAAGGACCGGCTCGCCGCTGCGCATGGACGTGCCGAGGTCGCCCGACAGGATGCCGCCGAGCCAGGAAAGATACTGCGTCGCGTACGGCCGGTCCAGCCCGAGCTCGGCCCGCAGCGTCCTGAGGTCCTCCCGCAGCCGGCTCATGTCGGCGCCGGGGTCGGCCATGGACATCAGGATCGCGTGGCTCGGGTCGCCGGGGATCAACCGGATCAACGCGAACAACACGATCGACACGCCGGCGAGGACGGGCATGGTGGCGGCCAGGCGCAGCGCGACGTACCGCGGCACGGCGGCGCCCCTACCCTGCGATCCACATGCCGGGCACGACCCGCTTGGAGAGCTTCGGATCGACCCCGCGCACCCGGCCGGTGTAGGCCGCCCCCCACTGTGTCGAGGCGTACAGGTAGAGCAGCGCCACGTCCCCGCGCACGATCTCCTGGATCCTCTTGGCCAGTGCGTACTGACGCCCCTGGTCGAACTCCGTGCCCAGCTCGTCGATCAGCCGGTCCGCGTCGGGGTTGGAGTAGCCGCCGTAGTTCGTCACCACGCCGGTGCGGTAGAAGGCGCGGAGCTGCCCGGCGATGTCCCCGGTGGCGCTGCCGCAGGAGCAGTACGTGGCGATCTCGAAGTCGCCGTCGAGCATCATCTGGTTGGACGCGGTGGTCTCCACCGGGGCCAGTTCGGTGCCGACGCCGATGCGCCGCCACTGGCTCTGCAGCGCGATGGCGAGGGGCTGGAACACCGCGTAGGTGAGGATCCTGAAGTGCAGCCGTGTGCCGCCTCTGGCCCGGACGCCGTCGGGGCCGGGCACCCAGCCGGCCGCGTCCAGCACGGACTTCGCCTTCTCGACGTCGGTGCGCGTGCCGGTGGTGATCGCGTACGGCAGCCCGGCGGGGAAGTGCCCCGTGGCCGGCCGGGCGTACCCGTGGTTGAGGCCGTCGATGAGCGCCCTCCTGTCGGCGGCCAGGTCGAGCGCCGTCCGGACCGCCCGGTCCCGCAGCGCGGGTGCCTTCCCGAGGTTGAGCCAGATGTTCCGCGTGGTGGGCACGGTCGCGTACACCTGGAAGGCCGGCCTGGCCCGTTCGTACTGCGCCTGCTGGTCGATCTCCATGTTGTAGTCCGCGTCGGCGTCGCCGGCGCGCAGCGCGAGCGTCCGGCCTTGGGAGTCCGCGCCGAGACGTGCCTCGATGCCCTTGAGACGAGACCCGCCCGGCGGGAGGCCCCAGTAGTGGGGGTTGGCCTCGGCCACCAGCGTCTCGCCGGGGACGAACCGTACGGGCTTCATGAAACCGGTCAGGTCCGGGTGCCGCTTGAAGTCCTCGCCCCGCCGCTCCGCCTCGGCGGCGTTGTGCACGCCCAGCGCGAAGAAGGACAGCTGGAAAGGCAGGCCCGGGACGGGCTTGCCGGTGCGGACGCGGAGGGTCGTGGGGCCGGCCGCGACGAACTCCAGGCCGCTCAGCAGGGACTTCACGCGGGTGTTCCTCCTCTGGTGCCGTTCGAACGACGCCTTGACGGCGGCGGCGTCGGCGGGCGCCCCGCTCCAGAACCTCACGCCCGGCCGGATGTCGAACTCCCACAGCGTGGGCTTGAGCAGTCGCCACCGGGTCGCCAGCCCCGGCCGCAGGGTGGCGTCGTCGTTCTGCACGACGAGCGTGTCGGCCAGGCCGTTCTCCGGCATGCGCTGGGCGTCGATGTCCACCGGGTCCAGCGAGCGTGGCATGTTGACCGTCAGGACGCGCAGCACCTGGCGCCCGGACCCGCCCTCGTCGCCTCCGTCGCCACCTCTGGTCGCCCCGGAGCAGGCGGGCAGCAGAAGCAGCGCGGCGACCATGGCCGTGCGTCTTTTCGGCGTCATGCGATCTCCTTGGTTCCCGCTTCGTTCCTGCTATGCGCGGCGCGCTCGCCTGGAGGTCGCCGGGCCGGTGTCGCGTCCGATGGCGTCGCGGACGCCGGGCGGCGAAATCAGGGAAAATGGCACGGCGGTTTATCAGTGGTATGGGAACCGGTCGGAATGGGGGGCCTGCGACGGCTGATGGCGGGCTCGCGAAGGGCGCCGACGGCGGCCGGCCGGCTGCGAATCCCGCTACTACCTGCGAGGAGTCGCCCGATATGTCGGTCGGTTCCGCGGGTCGTCGCGTCAGGCAGACGCGTTACGCATATTCGTTTATCGGTGCGACCGGATCTGCCGGGGACGGAATCGGTGTGACACCGGATTATCTGATCTATGACAATGTGATGGTAAACGGTGAATCCCGGCAGAGCAAGGCGGGCATTCGGTGTCACTTTTCCCGAATTCCCTTTGTTGAATGAGAGGTAGCGTTATTGATGCGTGCGGGCGATGCGGCCGTGTCGCCGGACGCCCGCGCCGGCGGCTCCGGGCGCGGGCGAGGAGTTAGGGTCCGTTGTGTGAACGCCGAGGATTTCCGTCTGGATCCGTCCGTCGCCCACCTCAACCACGGCTCGTTCGGCGCGGTGCCCGCGGTCGTGCGGCGGCGCCAGGACGAGTTCCGCGCCGAGGCCGACCGGGACCCCGACGCCTACCACGCGACCCTGGGGGAGCGCGTGGCCAAGGCCAGGGAGGAGGTGGCCGCGTTCCTCGGCGCCGACCCCGGCGGGCTGGCGTTCGTGGAGAACGTCACCGAGGGCGTCGCCGTCGCGCTCGACTCGGTGCCGCTCGCGCCCGGCGACCGGATCCTCGTCTGCGACCACGCCTACGGGGCCGTCGGCATCGCCGCGCGCCGCAGGGCCGGCCGTGCCGGCGCGGAGGTGGACACGGTCACCCTGCCGGGCCGCTCGGACGGCGAGTGGTCGGCGGAGGACGCCGCCGCGGCCTTCCTCGCGGCCGTGACCCCGCGCACGAAGGTCGCGATCTTCGACCACGTCACCTCCAGCACCGCGCGGCTGCTGCCCGTGCGCCGCCTCGTCGAAGGGCTTCGCGCGCTCGGCGTGGTCACCGTCGTGGACGCCGCGCACGCGCCCGGCATGCTGGAGGTCGACCTCGGCGCGATCGGCGCGGACTTCTGGACGGGCAACCTGCACAAGTGGGCGTTCGCGCCCCGGCCGTGCGGGGTGCTGGCGGTGGCGCCGGCCTGGCGCGCGCGTGTGGAGCCGGTCATCGCCTCCTTCGCCCTCGAAGAGGGCTTCCCCTCCAGCGTGGAGTTCCAGGGCACCCGCGACCACACTGCCTGGCTCGCCGCGCCGTACGGACTGCGGGTGCTGGAGGAGCTCGGCGCCGCCGAGACCCGGGAGCGCAACGCCGCGCTCGCCCTGCGCGGCCAGCGGATCGTCGCGGAGGCCACCGGGCTGGCGGCGTGGCGGGGCGACGCGGAGCTGTCCATGCGCGTCCTGCGCCTGCCGCGCGGCGTCGCGGTGACCTATGACGCGGCGGAGGCGTTGAGCAATGAGATCTTCCACACATGCGGCTGCCGGGCCGGGGTGAAAGCGTGGCCTGACGCGGGCCTGTTGCGGGTGTCGGCGCAGGTCTACAACAGGGAAAGCGACTTCGAGCGCCTCGCGGCCGGTTTGCGCAGCATCTTCTCGTAAGACGCGACTCACGGACATACCGGCCAGTTGCGTGGCGGATGATTCGGAAAGCCGATAATCTCCAGCGAAAAGGGGGATCAGCTCCATGGAGGACGCGGTGCCATCGTCAACTCCGGCGCGGCCGAAGCTCGACACCACCTCGCCGAACATGGGCCGGGTCGCCGACTACATCCTCGGCGGCAAGGACAACTTCGCGGTCGACCGCGAGGCGGCCGAGGCCGCGATGGCGATCATCCCCAACCTCTCCCTGCTGTGGCACGAGGGACGTCGCTTCCTCGGCCGCGCGGTGCGGTACCTCGCGGGCGAGGCCGGCATCCGGCAGTTCATCGACATCGGCTGCGGCCTGCCCACCCAGGGCAACGTGCACGAGATCGCGCAGTCGGTGGCCCCCGGCGCCCGGGTGGCTTACATCGACAACGACCCCATGGTCGTGGTGCACGGCCAGGCCATCCTGCAGGACGACGGCATCACCGCCGTGATCGAGGCCGACGCGCGCGACCCCGAGAAGCTGCTGGCCCACCCGGCGCTGACCGACATCATCGACCTCGACCAGCCCGTGGCGGTCCTGCTGTTCGGCATCCTCCAGGACATCACCGACGACGCCGTGGCCGCGCGCATGGTCGAGGGGCTGCGTGAGGCCGTCCCGCCGGGCAGCTACCTGGCGATCTCGCACCCCGTGTCCGACCTGATGCCCGAGTCGACCACCGAGATGGCCGTCATGTTCGAGGACAGGGGCGCGGTCGAGGGGCCGACCCGGGCGGGCGGCCTCCGCACCAAGGCCGAGGTGGACCGCTACATGGACGGGCTCGCGCTCGTCGAGCCCGGCCTGGTGTACATCCCCTGGTGGCGCCCGGACGGCCCGATCATCCACGGCGCCGAGTCGGTGTGGGTCGTGGGCGGGGTCGGCCGCAAGGACTGACCCCGGGCCCCCGTCCCGGCGCCGCCTACAGGTGGAAGGACTGACCCCGGGCCCCCGTCCCGGCGCCGCCTACAGGTGGTAGGCGTACTCCTGGAACTCCCAGTCGGTGACGTGCCGGGAGAACCGGTGGACCTCGTGGCGCCTGTAGGCGACGTAGGCCGTGGCGAACTCCTTGCCGAGCACCTCCAGCAGCGCCGCATCGGCCTCGAAGGCGTCCAGCGCCTCCGGTAGCGACTCGGGCAGCACCGGCGCCTTGGCCGGGTCGTAGCCGTACCCCGACAGCGGGCCCGGCGGCTCGACGCGGTCGCGGATGCCCAGGTACACGGCGGCGAGCAGCCCCGCGATCCCGAGGTAGGGGTTGGCCGAGGCGTCGCCGAGCCGGACTTCGACGCGGCTGCCCGGACCGCGCTCGGGCGGCACGCGCACCATGGCGCTGCGGTTGTCCAGCCCCCAGTCGGCCAGCCAGGGGGCCAGCGAGTCGGGGCCGAGCCGCTTGTAGGAGTTGATCGTCGGGGTGAGCAGCGCGGCCAGGGCGGGCGCGTGCGCGAGGATGCCGCCGATCGCGTGCAGGGCGGTGGAGGAGAGCCCGTAGGAGGAGCCCGGGTCGTCGAAGACGTTGCGGCCGTCGCCGTCCACGCAGGAGATGTGCACGTGGAAGCCGGACCCGCCCTCGTCGGTGAACGGCCGCGCCATGAACGTCGCCATGAGGCCGTCCTGCCGCGCCAGCTCCTTGATCGCGGACTTGAAGCGGAACGCGCGGTCGGCGGCGTCGGGGGCCTCGGAGTGGCGCAGGTTGATCTCGAACTGGCCGCCGGAGAACTCGTGGTTGCCCATGGTCGCGCCGATGCCGAGGTCGCGCAGCAGGCGCAGGCTGCGCAGCAGGTGGGAGCCGCGGTCGCCCTTGCGCCCCGTCACGTACACGTTGCCGGTCGCGTCGTCGTACCGCCGCCAGCCGGGGCCGTCCGGCTCCAGCAGGAAGTA
This sequence comes from Sphaerisporangium siamense, assembly GCF_014205275.1. NCBI lineage: Bacteria > Bacillati > Actinomycetota > Actinomycetes > Streptosporangiales > Streptosporangiaceae > Sphaerisporangium > Sphaerisporangium siamense. Next base: position 6,475,012 of record NZ_JACHND010000001.1, on the reverse strand, counting down.
CTCCAGCTCGGGGCCGGCCACGCCGGTGAGGCCGAGCTCGCCGAGCCGCGCGGCGACCGAGCCCAGCACGGCGCGCGGGGACTCGGTGAAGGGCTCGCCGGTCTCGGGGAGGAACGCGTCGCCCAGGCAGTGCGCCACGCCCGGCTCCCAGGGGAGGTTCACCAGCGTGGACAGGTCCGGCTTGATGGTGATGTCCGGCAGGCCGCGGTCCAGGCCGCCCGGCACGGGCACCGTGTCGCCGCGCGGGGAGGTGTAGTACACGGCCCGGCAGAACGCCACCCCGCGCTCGGCGACCTCGGGCAACTGCTCCAGCAGGACGTCCTTGCCCCGCTCGGTGCCGATGAGGTCGGGGTAGCCGATCCGGACGACGTCGACGCCGTCGCGCGCGAGCCGCTCGACGATCGCCTCCACCGATTCGGCGCTCACATGGCCTCCCGCTGTCCTGGACAATGTCGTTTGGGTGCGAACAATACGCGTCGCGTCCTCGGAGCCACAAGGTGGCCCCTGGTGACAGAGGGACCGTCCGCGCCCTATCGTGTAGGAAATCGTATGGGCCCAAACAGTCGAGGGTTCCGAGGTCGGGAGGCGCCATGTCCACGGTACGCGGCTTTTTCACCCCACGGACGGCGACCGGCCGCTCCTCGCTGGTCCCGGCCCCGCCGTGGTACTACTCCGGGGACCTGCTCACCGTCGAATACCGCACCGACCCCGCCAAGGTCGCCGAGCTGCTGCCCGACCCCCTCTCGCTCGCCGAGGAGGACCCCGGGGCGGTCGCCGTCATCTGGGCCGACTGGCAGTCCTGCTCCGAGGGAGGGGAGGAACTGCTCGACCCCGTCCGCTCCCAGTACAAGGAGTGCTTCGTGGTCGTGCGCTGCTCCTACCAGGGCCGCACCTACTCGCGCTGCGTCTACATCTGGGTCGACAAGGACTTCGCCATCGCCCGCGGCCTGCACCAGGGCTACCCCAAGAAGCTCGGCTCCATCCACATGACCCGCCCCCACCCCTTCGGCCAGGCGGCCCCGCGCATCGGCGCCGGAGGCCGCTTCGGCGCCACCCTCGCCGCCGCCGACCGTCGCCTCGCGCAGGCCGTCGTCCGCCTGCGCGAGCCCAGCCCGTCCGCCGGGTTCGTCAACGGCCACCCCATGGCCCACAACCGCTGGCTGCCCTCCATCGAGCCGGGCGCGGCCCCCGCCCTGGACGAGCTCATCAGCAGCGGGGCGGCGGAGTTCGAGGGCGGCCAGGCCTGGGCCGGGGACGCCGAACTGGAGCTGTTCGACGCTCCCACCGAGGAACTGGCCGGCCTCACCGTGGACGAGATCATCGGCGGCTACTACCGCCAGGTGGGCGTCGTCTGGAACGGCGGCACCCTGCTCGAACGCGGCACCTCTGCCTGACGCCGCCGCTCCTGCCGTACGGTCGGGGCGGCCGGGGTGGGGACGCGGTCCGGGCGGCCGTGCGGTGACCGCCGGGCGGGCCGTGTAGCGGATCCGGCCGGAGGGCCGATGAAGCATGCGAGACCCGCGGCGCGTGCCGGGCCCCGAGGAGGCGCATGTTACGCCGGATGCTCCGCCGCCTGGGCGGGGCCGTCGTCTTCCACGCCTACCGGAAGACGCTGATGACGGCCCAGGAGCACATGCTCGCCGGAGACTTCCGCAAGGCGCGGTTCACCGCGCTGCTCGCGCTCCGGGCCGCCACGGACACGTTCGGGCCCGACGACGAGCGCACCGCCTTCGTCCTGGCGGCGCTCGCCTCCGTCGACATCGCCGAGGGCGACCTCGACGCGGCGGCGGAGCGGATCTCCGCGGCGCGGCGCGTTCTGGACGGGCTGCCGGACGCCGAGCCGCACGCGCGGGCGCTGCTGCTCGGCCAGCACGCGGCCGTCCAGGGCATCGCCGGACGGCACACCGCGGCGCTGGAGGACATGCGCGCCGCCGTCGCCCTCATCACCTCCGCCCCCGGCGCGCCGCCCTTCGCGGCGGCGCTGCTCCACGGGGACCTCGTCACTTCCGCCCCGGGCGTGCCGCCCTTCGCGGCGGCGCTGCTCCACGCGGGGCTCGGCGCCGCCGAGGCCGAGGCCGGGCTCCCGCGCGACGCCCTGCGCTCCTACCGCACCGCCCTCGCCGTCGTCCGGGCCGCCCGGGACGACGCGGCGGTGCTGGAACCCCAGATACTGATCGACATCGCCCTCATTCATCGCGACCTCGGCGACCGGTACCGCGCCGGCTCCCTGGCCGACGAGGCGATGGCCGCCGCCGCGGCCGTGCCCGCCGTCCACGGCGCCGCGCTCGCGCGGATGCGCGTCACCGCCGCGCTCATCAAGCGCGGGACCGGCGACCTGGAGGCCGCCGAACACCTGATCGGGCAGGTGGAGGACTTCTGGAGCGGCGTGCCGGGACACCAGTCCGAGCGGGTCGCGGCCACGATCGTGCGGGCCGCCATCGCCGCCGACCGCGGCGACCCCGCCGAGGCGCACCGCGTGCTCGCCGGCCTCGACGGCGTGGTGTCCGGGGGACCGGCCGTCGTCGCCGGGCACGGCCTCGCCCTCACGGCGTACATGGCGGGCGACCTGGCCGAGGCGTCCCGGCGGCTGGAACGCCTGGAACAGGAGTCGGCCGCCGCGTTCGGGCCCGGCCACCTGCAGACCGCGCAGACCCTCGTCCTGGCGGCGGCGCTGAGCTCCGCCACCGGAGAGCACGGCCGCGCGCTCGACCTCGTCACGCGGGCCACCGCCGCCGAGGCGCGCATCCAGTGGACGTCCTTCGGCGCGGGCGGCAGGGACGTGCACGGCGCGATCATGGACAGGCTGGCCGCCTCGCTGCACGTCGAGCTGACGGTCGCGCTCGCCGCCGAGGGCCACGACCCCCGGGCCACCGCGACCGGGCTCGCCGCCGTGCTCCGCCGCAAGGGCGGCCTGCGCGAGGCGTTCGCCGTGCTCCACACCTCCCGCGCCCGGGAGAGCTGGGAGGAGCTTCGGGAGGTCAGCGGGCGCATCCTCGCCGCGACCACCGGGCACCCCGAGGGCGCGCTCGTGTCCGAGCTCGCCGCGCTGTACGAGCGGCAGGAGGAACTGGAGGCGCGCCTGGCCGACGGCGTCCCCGAGGAGGCGCTGCGCGCCCGCGCCCGGCACGCCACCCCCGCCGCGGTCCTCGGCGCGCTGCCCGCCGGCGCGGCGCTGCTGGAGCTGTTCCGGTGGGTGCCCTTCGACCTGCGCGCCGGGGTGAGCCGGGGCCCCGAGCACGCCGAGTACCTGGGCTACCTGCTGGCGGCCGGCGAGGCACGGCTGATCCGCTTCGGCCCCGCCGCCCCCATCGACACCGCGATCCGCCACTGGAACCACGCGCCTGCCCCAGACGTGCCCGCGCCTCCCCGGGACGTGCCCGGGTCTCCAGGAGTCGTGGCCGCGCCCGGGGACGTGTCCGTGTCCTCAGGAATCGTGGCCGCGGCTTCCGGGGGCGCGTCCGGGGTGTCCGATGTGCTCGGGGAGTTGTCCGGGATGCTGGCCGGGCCGCTGCTGGCGGCGTTGGACGGCGTGGACGTCCGCCGCCTGTACGTCGCGCCCGACGGCGCGCTCGGGCTGGTGCCCTGGGAGATCCTCACCGGCCCCGACGGCGTGCCGCTGGTGGACCGGCTGTCGCTGAGCTACCTCACCGCGGCGCGCACGCTGCTCGGCGGCGGCCCCCGCACGGGCCCGCCCGGAGACCCTCTCGTCATCGGCGGCCCCGACTTCGGCCACGCCCCGCCGGACGACGCGACGGACGACGTGCCGGACGACGTGCCGGACGACGCGACGGACGGGGTGGCGCGGGTGGCGGGGATCGCGTTCGCGGCCTTGCCGGGGACGGTGCGGGAGGCCAAGGCGGTGGCGCGGCTGCTGGGCGTGAGCCCGCTGCTGGGAGCCGAGGCGACCCGGGCGGCGGTGCTCGGAGCACGGTCCCCCCGCGTCCTGCACCTGGCCACCCACGGCTTCTTCCTGGACGCCCCCGGCGGCGCGTCCTCGGGGCTGTGGGCGATGTGGGACGCCGAGCCCGCGCCCGAGGGCGTGCCGCGCCGCCGCGTGCCCTGGTACGCCGCCCCGCGTCCCCTGCTGCGCTGCGGCGTGGCCCTGGCCGGGGCCAACACCCCCGACCCTCCGGGGTTCGTCACCGGCGAGGACATCCTCGCGCTCGACCTCAGGGCGACGGAGCTGGTCGTGCTGTCGGCCTGCGACACCGGCAGGGGAGAGGCGCACGCGGGCGACGGCATTCTCGGGCTCGCGCACGCCTTCGCGACCGCCGGGGCGCGCCACGTCCTGCTGAGCCTGTGGGCGGTCAACGACCACCTCGCCGCCCGGCTCATGCGCGTCTTCCACGAGCACCTGACGGCCGGGGCGTCGCCGCTCGCCGCCCTGCGCGCCGCCCAGCACCGGATCCGGGTGGACCATCCGGATCCCCGGTTATGGGCGGGTTTCGTCCTTTACGGCGACTGAAATGCGGTGATCGACCCCTAAAGCACGCCCGTACCCGATGGGCGTTCTCCCCCGCCGGGGTGGTGCGTGTACAAATGGGGGGCGAGTCCACACGGCCGGGCGCGCCGGCGTCCGGAGACTCTTCACGAAAGCAGGGCGCGCCGTCGCGTGTCCGACACCAGAAGGAGCACGCGTGCCCGCGCACTTCTCGTTGACCGAGACCGAGCAGGCGGTCACCCGCAGGCTCGGCTCGATGCCGATCAGCCGCGAGGCACTGGTCGCCGTGTCCAACCTGCACCGGGCGGCCGCCATCGTCCGGCAGCATCTGGAGAACTCCGCCCTGCGGGGGGCCTCCCTCACCTGGAGCGGGTTCGTCGTCCTGTGGGTGGTGTGGATATGGGAGGAGATCGAGACCCGGCACGTCGCCGCCGAGGCGGGAATCTCCAAGGGGACGCTGACCGGCATCATCAAGACGCTGGAGTCGCGGGGCCTGGTCCAGCGCCTCCAGCACCCCGACGACGGCCGCCTGGCGCTGCTGCGCCTGACGCCGGAGGGCCTCGCGCTGATGGAGCACCTCTTCCCCGCCTTCAACGAGGAGGAGGCGTTCGTGGTGGAGGCCCTGGACGGCGAGGAGTCCACGCGCCTGGCCGACACGCTGCGCCGCATCGTCACGCACCTGGAGACGCACGGCGAGCAGCGCCGCGCCCACCTGCGCGCCAAGACGCCCGTCCCGCCGCGCAGGGGCGGCAGGCGGCGCGCCACCTGAGCCGGGCTCAGCGGCGCGCGGCGGCGTGGGTCAGGGCGTCGAACAGGCGCTGGTTGGCGGGGTCCTCGCCGGCGGTGTCCTCGGGGTGCCACTGGACGCCGAGGAACCAGCCGCGCGGCTCGGCCAGTTCGTACGCCTCGGCGGTGCCGTCGGCGGCGTGGGCCGAGGCGACCAGCCCGGCGCCGGGGACGGAGACGCACTGGTGGTGGAAGCAGGACGCATCGATCTTCCCGGTGCCGGTGACCTCGGCCAGCAGCGAGCCCGGCCGGACGGCGACCGGGTGGACCAGGTGGCGGTGCGCGGGCTCCATGTGCTGGCGCAGCCGCCCGCCGAGCGCGACGTTCACCACCTGCAGCCCGCGGCAGACGGCGAGGAGGGGCAGGCCCGTCTCCAGCGCGTGCCGGGCCACGGCGAGGTCGAAGGCGTCCTGGGCGTCGTCCACGTCGTAGACGGTGTCGTGCGCGACGCCCTCCCCGTACGTCGTGGGGGCGAGGTCGCCGCCGCCGGGCAGCAGCACCCCGTCGGCGAGCCACAGCCGGGACGCGGCCTCCGCGGCGTCGCCGGGGTGCATGAGGAACGGCTCCGCGCCCGCGCGCAGCACGGCGTCGGCGAGGGCGCGCGCGGTGACGACGGCCGCGTACCGCAGCGCCGTGGTCTGGGCGGCGAAGCGGGAAGGGATCGCGATGATCGGTCGGCGGGGCATCCCGGCCTCCTCACAGATGCTTGTTTGAGGCCAAACGATATCCTGACGCCGAGTGGGAGGTACGGGTGCCTTGACCGGATCGCGACGTACGTCCTAATTTTGTTTGGGTACAAACGATTGGGAGGCATGCATGCCCACTGTCGCCGGAGTCGAGGTCGAAGGCAGGCACTGGATCGGAGGCGAACGCGTCTCCTCCACCCGCACCTTCGAGGACGTCTCGCCCATCGACGAGCAGGTGATCGCCGAGATCGCCCGGGGAGGCGCGGACGAGGCCGCAGAAGCCGTGCGCGCGGCGCACGCCGCCTTCCCCGCCTGGGCGCGCACCACACGCGAGGAGCGCGCCCGGCTGCTGCACGCGATCGCCGACGGCGTGGAGCGGCGGCTGGAGCAACTCGCGATCGTCGAGACCACCGACAACGGAGCGCTGCTGCGCTCCCACCTGCGCGGCGTGATGCCCCGCGTGGCGCACAACTTCCGGTTCTTCGCCGACCACCTGCTCACCCTGGGCCACGACGACTTCGAGACCCGGGGCCACCGCAACCACGTGAGCTGGGACCCGGCCGGGGTGTGCGCGCTGATCACCCCGTGGAACGCGCCGCTCATGCTCGCCACCTGGAAGATCGCCCCGGCGCTCGCCGCCGGCAACACGGTGGTGCTCAAGCCCGCCGAGTGGACCCCGCTCACCGCCTCTCTGCTGGCCGGCATCACCGTCGAGGCCGGCCTGCCCGACGGCGTCTTCAACGTCGTCCAGGGGTACGGCGAGGAGGCCGGCGCCGCCCTCGTCGCCGACCCGCGGGTCAAGCGGGTCAGCTTCACCGGCTCGGTGCCCACCGCCCAGCGGATCGCCGCCGCCGTCGCGCCCAACCTGACCCCGATGTCGCTGGAGCTCGGCGGCAAGTCCCCGCTCGTCGTCTTCGCCGACGCCGACCTGGACCTCGCCGTCGACCTGGCCGTGGAGCAGTACGACAACGCCGGGCAGGTGTGCCTGGCCGGCACCCGGCTGCTGGTCGAGGAGTCGATCGCCGAGGAGTTCACCGCCCGGTTCGTCGCCAAGGCGGGCACGCTCGTCCAGGGCGACCCGCGCGACCAGGCCACCGACGTCGGCCCCAACATCCACCGCAAGCACGTCGCCCGCGTCGACGGGTTCGTCCGCAGGGCCCTGGACGCCGGGGCCAAGCCGCTCATCGGCGGCGGCCCCAACACCGACCTCGGCGGCCTCTACTACCGGCCCACGCTGCTCACCGGCGCCGCGCCCGGCAGCGAGATCCTCACCGAGGAGGTCTTCGGGCCCGTCCTCACCCTGCAGACCTTCCGCACCGAGGACGAGGCCGTCGACGAGGCCAACGGCACGCGCTTCGGTCTCGCCGCCACCCTGGTCACCGGCTCGCCCGAGCGCGCCGAGCGCGTCTCGTCCCGCCTGGTCGCCGGCACCGTCTGGGTGAACTGCTTCTTCGTCCGCGACCTGCGGGCCCCCTTCGGCGGCGCCCGCCACTCCGGCGTCGGCCGCGAGGGCGGCGACTGGAGCTTCGACTTCTACTGCGACGTCAAGAACACGGTGACCGCGCCATGGGCGAGGTAGCCGGAGCGGGCCTGCTGGCCCACGTGCCGACCATCGTGCTGCCCGAGGCCACCCGGCGCGAGCTGAACGAGGGCAAGGAGATCACCCTGGTCACCGGCCTGCGGCAGCTCCGCCAGGAGGTCTTCGACACCGTCGAGCACGACGCGGTCATCGTCCTGGACTCGCACTGGGCCACGACGGTGGAGTTCGTCGTCACCGCCCAGCAGCACAGGGCCGGGCTGTTCACCTCCGAGGAACTGCCGCGGGGCATGTGCCGCATGCCCTACGACTTCCCCGGCGACCAGGAACTCGCCCGCGCCATCGCCGCCAAGGCCGGCGAGCACCACACCTGGATCACCGCGATCGACGACCCCTACCTGCCGATCTACTACGCGACGATCAACCTGTGGACCTACCTCGGGCTGCCGGAGAAGCCGTGGCTGTCCATCGGCGTCTGCCAGACCGGGGACATGGAGGACCACCTGCGGCTCGGCCGGGCGCTCGGCGAGGCGATCCGCGAATCCGACCGCAAGGTGCTGCTCATCGCCTCCGGAGCCCTGTCGCACACTTTCTGGCCGCTGCGCGAGCTGCGCGACCACGAGTCGTCCGACCCCGCCCACATCTTCTCCGACGGGGCCAGGCGGGCCGACCTGGAGCGGATCGCCTGGTTCAAGGCCGGCGACCACGCCCGCGTGCTGGACACGATGCCGGAGTTCGCCCGGTACAAGCCCGAGGCCGGCTTCCGCCACTACCTGATGCTGGCCGGCGCCCTGGGGGAGGGTGACTGCACCGCCGCCGCGCGGCAGTACGGCGAGTACGAGAACTCCGTCGGCACCGGCCAGGCGCTGCTGTGGTTCGACCGGCCCGAAGGCGGCTTCCCCGCCCCGCGCCCCACCGTCCCCGCCGCCTCCTCGTGAGCCGGAATTCCGGCCCCGCCGTTGTGAAAGGTCCCTGATGCCCGAGTACCGCAGGATCCTGCTGGACGGCGCCGTCACCCAGGTGCGCCGCGAAGGGGACGAGCTGGTGAGCGCCGACGGCCGCGTGGTCGGCGTGGAGGACGCCGTCCACCTGCCGCCGTGCGAGCCGACGAAGATCATCGCCGTGCACCTGAACCACCGCAGCCGGGTGACCGAGTTCATGACCACGCTGCCGCCCGCGCCGACGTACTTCCACAAGCCGACCTCGGCGCTCAACGCCCACAAGGGCGCGGTCGTCCGGCCAGAACGGTGCGAATACCTCAACTACGAGGGCGAGATCGCGATCGTCATCGGCCGCACGACGCGCAACGTCTCGCCCGCCGAGGCCGGCGACCACATCGCCGGGTACACCATCGCCAACGACTACGGCCTGCACGACTTCCGCGACACCGACGCCGGCTCGATGCTGCGCGTCAAGGGCTCCGACACGCTGTGCCCCCTCGGCCCCGGCCTCGTCACCGGCTGGGACTTCCGTGGCAAGGCCCTGCGCACCTACGTCAACGGCCACGTCGCGCAGGAGGGCTCCACCGACGAGATGGAGTGGGACATGCACTACCTCGTCGCCGACATCGCCCGCACCATCACCCTGTTCCCCGGGGACGTCCTGCTGTCCGGCACCCCCGCCGGCTCGCGCCCCGTCAAGCCCGGCGACGTGGTCGAGGTCGAGGCCGAAGGCCTCGGCAAACTCTCCAACCACATCGTGCCCGGCCCCACCCCCATCCGCGACGACTGCGGCGCCCAGCCCACCACCTCGGAGGAAGTCCTCTCCACCGCCTTCGGCGGCGACTGGGAATTCCGCGGCATCCGCGCCCCCCGCCGCTGACCCACCCCACCCCGAACACCCGGAGGCCCGATCCCTGCAGGGGGGATCGGGCCTCCGGGCCGTATGGGGGCATCCAGGGCTGTTCCCCCCTGATCGTGGCTCTGGGCTTGGCGGCTTGGGACAGGAAGAGGTCTGAGAGCCCACCCGTGCGAGTCCGTCGTGGCCGGCCGCCGTAAGCCCACCCAGAAGTACGCACCAATGGAACGCCGACAGACACGAGGTGACCGCTAGAAGTCGGTGGCCGCAAGACGCTGATGGAACGCCGATAGACACGATGCGCCGACGGAACGCCCATAGGCACGAGGCACTGATGGAACGCCGATGGGCGAAGGCGCCGGTTTGAACGTCGGGACGCAAGACCCTGACGGCAGGCCGACAGGCGCGGAGGCGAGATTTGTTCCGCTTGTTCCGCGCGGTTCCGCGTTGCTTCGCTCGGTGGTTGCGTAGTTCTGGGGTGGGCTCACGGTGAGCAACCATGACGGACCTGCACGGGTGGGCTCTATTAGGCGCGGGGTGCTGTTGGGTCGCCGATGGGCGAAGGCGCCGGTTTGGACGTTGGAAGACGTAAGACGCTGACGGGTGGTCGGCAGGCGCGGGGAGGCGAGATTTGTTCCGCTTGTTCCGCGCGGTTCCGTATTGCTTCGCTCGGTGGTTGCGTAGTTCTGGGGTGGGCTAACGGCGAGTAACCACGACGGACCTGCACGGGTGGGCTCAACACACCTCAGCCATGCCACCCCTCAACGGCCCGCGTGTCCGTGTGCTGCGTGAGGGACCTGGAGAGTGATCTCGGGCTCTTCGCGTGGATACTCTCGGCCGGAATCGTCTCCCGGCTTCACCGGTCAGTGTTGAGGAGAATCGTCTTCGGCGCCGACATTCCGCGAGCCGTGCCACGACCTCCACAGCGCCTCGTACACCCCGCCGGCCGTGACCAGCTCCTCGTGGGCTCCGACCTCCACCACCTGGCCGTTGTCCATGACCACCACCCGGTCGGCGTCGCGGGCCGTGTGCAGGCGGTGGGCGATCGCGATGACGGTCCGCCCCTCCAGGACGGCGGCGAGCGAGCGTTCGGCGCGCCTGGCCGCGTGGGGGTCGAGCATGGCGGTGGCCTCGTCGAGGATGACGGTGTGCGGGTCGGCCAGGATGACCCTGGCCAGGGCGAGCTGCTGGACCCGGTCCGGGCCGAGGGGGGAGCCGGACGACCGGGGCTCCAGCTCGTCGTCGAGCGAGGCGACCCAGTCGGCGCCGACCGCCGCCAGCGCTTTGCCCAGGCGGTCGTCGCCGGCCGTCGGATCGGCCAGCAGAAGGTTGTCGCGGACGGTGCCGAGGAACAGGTGCTGTTCTTGGGTGACCAGGACGACGTGCTCGCGGAGTTGGGCGGGGGAGAGGTCGGCGACGGGCACCGAGCCGACGGTGACCGTGCCCAGGCGGGGACGGTCGATGCCGGCCAGCAGCTTGCCCAGGGTGGACTTGCCGGCTCCCGAGGGGCCGACGACGGCCAGGCGCTCGCCGGGCCGTACGGTCAGGTCGACGCCGGTCACCACGTCGTCGCCGCCTTCGTAGGCGAAGTGCACGCCGCGCGCCTCGATGCGGTCGCCCTGCGGCGCCGCGGCGGCGGCCTCCTCCCGTGCCGGTGTCGCGAGGCCCTCGACCCTGGCGAAGGAGGCGCCGCTGCTCTGCAGCTGCTCCAGCCAGATCAGGATCGTCTCGATCGGCTGGCCGAGCTGGCGCAGGTAGAGCACGCAGGTGACGACCGCGCCCAGCGTGACCTGGCCACGGCCCAGGAGCACCCCGCCGAGCAGCAGTACCAGCACGGGCGGCAGCAGCGAGGAGACCTCCACCGAGGGCCAGAGCACGCTGCGCAGGAAGAGGGTCCGCAGTTGTGCGGCCCGGGCGCGCTCGATCACCCGTTCCGCCGCCCGCGTGCGCTTGGCCTGAAGGCCCAGTGCCTCGATGGTGCGGGCGCCCGCGGCGTTGGCGGCCAGGTGCTCGGCCAGCTCCGAGCGGGCGGCGCCCTCCTCCAGGTAGGCGGGGCGGGCGCGGCGAAGGTACCAGCGGGAGGCGGCCACGATGCCGGCCGGCGCGAGCAGGCCGCAGGCGCCCAGGACCGGGTCGACCAGGAAGACGGCGACGATCAGGAAGAGCGCCTGCAGGCCGGATACGAGGATCGCGGGGGCGGCGTCGCGTAGAGTGCGGCCGACGACGGCCACGTCGGTGGTTCCGCGGGCGGTCAGGTCGCCGGTGCGGATGTGCTCGACCGTGGCGGCGGGCAGGGCCAGCACGCGGTCCAGGAGTTCGCCGCGGATGTGTTCCTGGACGCGCTCGCTGAAACGGGTGCCGATCTTCTCGGCGTACCTGGACAGGACGAGCTGGGCCAGCGCCGCGCCCACGGCGATCGCGGCGAGCAGGTCGACCGTGCCTCCGGCGCTGATGGAGTCGATGATGCGGCCCAGCAGCCACGGGCTGACCAGCGCCGCGGACGCCGCCAGGCTGTTGAGCAGCAGCGTCGCGACGAAGCCCGGCACGTCGCGCCTGACCAGGCGCAGGGCGGCCCGCCGTACCTGCCGCCGGTCGGCGATGGGCAGGTCGCGGTTCATGCGAGCACCGATCGGTAGGCGGGGGTGGACTCCATCAGCTCGCGGTGGGTGCCGGAGGCGACCACCCGCCCGTCCTCGACGAACAGCACCTGGTCGGCCTGGGCGAGCAGCAGCGGCGAGGTGGTGGCCACGACGGTCGTACGGCCGGCGCGTGCCGTACGGAGCCGCCCCGCGAGGAGGGACTCGGTGTGCGCGTCCAGCGCGGAGGTGGGCTCCACGGCCAGCAGCACCTCGGGCTCGGCGAGCAGTGCCCGGGCCAGGCGCACGCGCTGACGCTGGCCGCCCGACAGGTTGCGGCCGCCGGGTTCGATCATCGAGTCGAGCCCGTGGCGTAGCCCCGCGACGACGTCCTGCGCCGCGGCGACGCGCACGGCCCGGTGGACGGCTTCGTCGTCCGCCTCGCCCCGGCCCTGGAGGACCTCGCGCAGGTGCCCGCGAACAGGGCGGCGTCGTGGTCGGCGATCAGAGATGTGCCGTCGAACCCGCCCAGCCCTTCGAGCAGCGCCACGCTCTCCTCGGGCCGGGCGCTGACCAGCCCCACCAGGGTCCCCGGCGCGATGTCCGGCCCGGCGGGGCGGGGCCGCTCCCCGGCGCGCAGCGCGAGGAAGCGGGTGACCTGGCGGGCGGCGACCAGGCCGTGGCTGATCTGGAAGCTGCCCTCGATGAAGAAGGAGACCGGCACCACCAGCATGGCGATGTACCCGTACACCCCGACCAGTTCGCCCACCGTGATCGCCCCCTCGGCGGCCAGCCGGGCGCCCAGCCAGGTGACGGCGGCCAGGAACAGCGCGGGCAGTCCGGCGCCCAGCGCGCCGACCCAGCTCGTCAGCGACGCCACCCGGTAGCCCTGCTCGCGCAGGCTCGCCGAGTCGGCGCGGTACCGCGCGGCGTAGGCGCCCTTGCCGCCGAAGGCGTTGAGCACCCGCAGCCCCTCGATCAGGTCGACCAGGCGGGTGGTCAGCGTGCCCTGCGCCTCGCGGTAGCCGTTCTGCACCTTCATCAGCCGCCCGAGCAACGGGCCGAGCAGGATCGCCAGCAGCGGGACGCCCAGCAGCACCACCACGGCCAGCACCACGGAGACCCGCAGCAGCAGCGCCGCCACCACGCCGTAGCTGATCACCGCGCCCACGCCGGGGCCGGTCACCGTCAGCGAGGCGGCGATGGCGATGACGTCGCCGATGGCGATCGTCACCACGTCGCCCGCCGAAGCGCGCTTGGGCAGGTCGGCGCCCAGCTTGTTGATCTGCTCGACCAGGGCGCGCACGGTGCGGAAGTTGGCGTCCATCCGGATCTTGGTCATCGTACGGTGCCGCGACATCGCCAGCCAGGCGTTGACCAGGCCCGCCCCGAGCAGCGCCGGCACCCAGCCGGGCGCCAGTTCGTCGTCGATCGCCCTCGACAACAGGTACGGCGGGAGCGTCAGACCCACCATCCAGAGGGTCCCCAGCGCCGCCCCCAGCCCGACCCGACCCTTCTGAGCCCAGGCCAGCCAGCACAGATACCGAGCCGCCGCCTTCATAGCGATCACGCTAAAGCATCGCTTTGACGGCCTCTTTACCCACCCGTGAGCGCCGCTTGTAGACGGCGGGCCCGGACGTGTCCGGCTTCGGACTGGAAGAGGTCTGAGAGCCCACCCGTGCGGGTCCGTCGTGGTCGGCCGCCGTTAGCCCACCCACAAGTACGCACGACCAGACCGCCGACAGACACCAGGTGGCCGGTAGACGCGTGGAGGTGCCATTGGCAGGCTCATCGCGGAAGAGGGCGTAGTCGGGGGCTGTAGGGGTTCGAGGTCGCCTGCGCGGTTCTCCGTGCTCGGCCGCACTGCTGTCCGGATGCCACGAGACGTGCGCCGGGGAACGAGCTATGCATCGTCGTCGCCGTCGCGCAGGGAATGGATCATGCTCTGCAGGATCCGGAACGCGTCTGACTGCTCGGCCTCGGTCATGCCGCCCAGCATTCTGACCTCGACGGACCGGACCGCTGCGGACGCCTTCTCCAGGCTCCGTCGGCCGCGAGGCGTGAGCCGCGCGGGGAGGACCTTCCCGACGGGTGCCTCCGCGGGCCTGGTCACGTAGCCGTCTCGTTCCAGGGCCTGGAGCAGCACGTTCATCGACTGCCGTGTCACGAACGCGCCACGCGCGAGCTCGGAGTTCGACAAGCCCGGCCGTTGAGCCAGCAGCTCGAGGCAGGAGTAGTGCGTCACGCTCATCCCGAGTGGCCGCAGCACCTCCTCCATGGCTGCGCGCAGGGCGCTCGACGCCTCTTTCAGCAGGTAGCCCAGTGATTTGTCCAGGTCGACGCCGGCACCGTTTTGACTCATGTCAGGATTCTGACATACGTTGGTCTGTGTCAGAAATCTGACACGAAGAGAAGGAGCATCACCATGCCCGCCACCGGCCCCGACTTCATCTCGCTCCAGGCACGCGACCTCGACGCTTCGCAGGCGTTCTACGAGCGGTACCTCGGCCTCGTCCGCTCGCAGGCCGGACCTCCGCACGCCGTCGTCTTCGAGACGAAGCCGATCGCGTTCGCCCTCCGCGACGTCGTTCCCGGCACCGATCTCGCGTCCGTCGCCCAGCCCGGCATCGGTGCCGCGATCTGGCTCCACGCCACCGACGTCCAGGCCATCCACGATGCTCTCGTCGCCGACGGTCACACCATCGTCTCCGCACCGATCGACGGCCCCTTCGGCCGGACCTTCACCTTCGCCGACCCCGACGGCTACCAAGTCACTCTCCACGACCGCGCCTGATAGGCCGGCCGCCGTTAGCCCACCGGTGACGATCGGCGTTCTTGCGGGCCGGCTTCACGTCGGCGACGACCTCCAGCGCGGTGGCGTCCACCCGGCCACCCGGTCGATCACCGCGCCAGCCAGGAGCCGAAGACCCGGTGCAGCAGGGGCACGACGACCCACAGCATGAGTGCCACCATGACCGGCACGATGATCGCGAACCGGGCGGCCGGCGGCAACCGATCCAGCAGGGGCGCGGCGAGCGCCACGCTGATGGTGATGATCGGGTACAGCGTGACGACTACCAGCAGCCACAGCTTCCACCGGGCCGGCCGTGCCGATGGCGCCGATCCCGCGGACCGTGCCGAGCCTGTTGATCGCCCCGATCGTGCCTGTGGTGCCGATCCTGCCGTTTGTGCCGGTTGTACCGGTTGTACCGGTTGTGGGACTTCCCTCATAGGTCCACCCTTGATCGGGCCCACCGGGGCGCACCAGGCCGCGTGGTACCTGGCAGTGACACGGCCAGGCTGAAGGCGGCGGATGGCTGCCAGAATGGGCGGATGCCGCAGTCCAACCCCTTGGGGGAGTTCCTGCGCGCCCGGCGTGCGCGCGTGAGCCCCGCGCAGGCCGGTCTGCCCGCCACCGTCGGACGGCGGCGCACGCCGGGGCTGTGCCGGGAGGAACTCGCCGCGCTGGCCGGGCTCAGCGTCGACTACTACACGCGGCTGGAGCAGGGCCGCGAGCGCAACCCCGGCCCGGCCGTCGTCGAGGCACTGGCCGCCGCGCTGCGGCTGGATCCGGACGAACGCGACCATCTCGGCCGGCTCACCGACTACGCGGCGGGCCGCCGCACCACACGGCCGCAACCGGCGCCGTCGGCGTCACGTCCCGCGCTCGACCTGCTGGAGCGGGTCCGTCCCTGGCCCGCGCTGCTGCTGGCGCGTAACGGCGACGTGCTCGCCGCCAACCCGGAGGGCCTCGCCCTGCACGCGGGCCTGGGCGAGTGGCCGGCGCGGCGCCGCAACACGGTGCGCTACACCTTTCTCCACCCGGCCGCGCGCTCGGTGCTGGGGGACTGGGAGGGGGCGGCGGCCATGGGCGTGGCGAACCTGCACCATTGGACGAGCGCCGACCCGGACGCGGCCGACCTGCGCCAGGTGCGCGAGGAACTCGCCGCGGCCAGCGCCGACTTCCGGCGGCTGTGGGACCGGCACCACGTCCGGCCGCGCCGGTCCAGCCACAAGGTCTTCCACCATCCGGCGGTTGGCGACCTGAGGATGGAGCACCAGGTGTGGTACCTGGACCACTCGTCCACCCGCCTGAGCCTCTACCAGCCCGAACCAGCCCATATCGACCAAGTCGCCCTGCTCGCCCTCAGCCTGGACACCCACCCGCGAACGTAACGCGGCCTGGCCTGGGAGGCATCCATGACCTCGGCCACACCGTGGCGCGAGTTCCAGGCGCCGCGGTCGTGACGATGACCGGACCGGAGCCGCCCTCATGCTCACCGTGGTTCGCCGAATGGGGCGGGCCGATAACACCGATGCCGACAGCACGTGAACCAGTTGAGCAATCTGCGAGATGCGCCAGAGCTCCGACCCCGCCTAGATTCCACGCACCACAGGAGGAGGTGAAGATTCATGGAGATCAGCTGGGACCTGGGTCAGGTCGACGAGGAAGCCGCGGAGTTCGACGTTCTCGGCAACAAGTCTTACTGACATGTAGGTCGTCCGCGCGCCCGTGACCTGGGAGCGGCCGGTCGGAAGGACGTGGTGGGGTGGGTCGCCTGCGCACGCACCCCGCCGCGTCCGCACCTGGAGTGACGGTCGAAGTTCGCCGAGGAGTGACGATGAGCCACCGGGGAGCGGTGCGGGCCGCCGGGCCCACGGTGCGCCCTCTGATCAACGGCGCCGTCCACGTCGCCTGGATGAGCGACGAGTCGGGAATCAGCGGCGGCGCCTGCGACGACGACCCCGGCCGGGCGGCGCGGCGCGCGCTCGGCGAGTACGTCCAGCACGTGAGCCACGTGTCGGCGGCCGGTGTGCTGCCGCTGCTGGCGGATCCGGGCGCGCTTCCCCGCGTCGAACCCGCCGCGTTGCTGGAAGCCGGTTCTCCGCCCTGCCACTGGGTGGCCGGGACCGGCATGCGCGACGGCGCCGAGACGGCGGTGCCGGCCCAGGCGGTCTTCCTCGGGTGGGACCCGCCGCCGCCCGAGGAGCGGTGGTGCGTGCAGACGTCGGCCGGCACCGGCGCGGGCACGGACCGGGGGCGGGCACGGACGTCGGCGCTGCTGGAAGTGATCGAGCGGCACGTGCTGGCCCACGGCTGGCGCACCGGTGACATCCGCTTCGAGGACCTGGACCACCTGCACGACTCCGTACTGCCCGCGGCACTGCTCGCCGGCCTGCGTGATCACAAGGTCCGCCTGCGCACCGTCCGCGTGGTCCGGCCCTACCCCGACATCGTGCTCGCCCTGCTGCACCGAACCGGCGGCGCCGCCCTCACCTGCGGCGCCGCGGCGAGAGGCGATACCGCCGACGCCGTACGGCACGCGGTCTACGAGGCGGTGGCGGCGAGGCTCGCCCTGGGCGCGCGCCCGTCGAGCAGCCTGCAGAGCCGGGACCGGGACCGTGGACACGCCGTGGCCGCGGCCGGCCCGGCGCACCTGGACTTCGTCGAGAGCCGGATCGCGGGGCGCGGCGCCCTCCGGCGGGCCCCGGCCGGCTCGGCGGCACTGCTGGACGCGGCGGACGCCCTGTTCGGGCGCCAGCCGGTCGAGGTGCGGCTGCCCTCCGTCGACGACCACGTGGTGCACCGCGTCGTGTGCCACGGCTCGGAGGTCTTCGAACCGCTCACCCCGCCTTCCCACCTGCCCTGCCCAGTGGTTTAGGAGCCCCACGTGCCTTCCTTCGCCTATCAGCGCGACGATTCCCGCTCATTCGGCGAGCTGTGGTTCCCGGCGGCGGACGCGCTCGATACGGCCGAACTGGCTCGGCGCTGGGCCGGGTGGCTCGACCTGCGCGATGCCGACAGCCCGGTCCCGCTGCGCTCCCGGCACGCCGTGCACCTCGCCCGGATGCTCACCGGCGAGGAGGAGGCGGTCGTGCCGAACTGGTTCAGCACGGTGTCGGTGACGAGTTCCCGCTACCAGGTCGTCGTGCAGGCCAGAAGCCACCGGCACCTGTGCGAACAGCCCGGGGCGCTTCCGGAAGAGGTGCGCTCGCCGCGCTGGCAGGCCCTCGTCGAGGCGCTGGAGCACTGGGACGACCTGCCGACGGCGCGCCGGGTCGTCGTCGTCGCCCTGCTCACGCAACTCGGCTTCCACCGCCACGCCGTACGCCTGGTCGGCACGTTCGCGATCGACGCCGACCCGCTGCGCCAGCAGCTGGTCTACGAGGTGTCCCGCGCGGCCTACCAGCTCAACAGGAAGTCCCCCATCCCGTACGAGATCTTCGGCTGGCTGGCCGGCAACGCCGTCCGCCCGGCTCTGCGCACCCTCGCGGCCCTGCAACTGGTCTCCACCCGCGCCCGTGGCAGCGATCGGGAGGAGGCGGCCCGATGGCTCGCCGACGCGAAGGCGTCGCTCACCGGTCTCGGCGCGGAGCCGGACTGGCTGGCGCACCTGGTGACCAGCCGCTACCACCGCGCCGCCGCGCTGCACGAGCTGTCCGGCCGCGACCGGGACCCGGTGGTCGCGCACATGCGCGCCGCCCTGGAACACGACGACGCCCTGGCGCGGTCGGCCGAGAACCCGGTGCAGGCCCACTACCAGCGGGAGAACCGGGGGCTGGTGCTGGAGGCCCACCTCAAGCTGGACACCCTGACCGGCACGGCGAGCGCGCCCGGCGACGCCGTCGGGCAACTGCTGTCCCTCGACCCCGTCGACCCCGAGCCGCTCTACGCGATCGGCGCCTACCTCGCCGGGCGCGGCGACTGGGAGGCCGCGCTGGAGACGTTCCTGCGGGCCGCGGGCTCCGGCACGCTGCGCGGGGCGTCGGCGGCGAACGCGGCGGCCGTGTGCGCGGAGCGGCTGGGGCGGCCGGACGAGGCCGAGCGCGCCCGCCGCCTCCTGCTGGACCTGGATCCGGCGGCGCGCCTGCCGGTCGACCGGGCCGACGCCCGACCTCGGGGGTGATCATGGCAGAGAAACGCAGGCTGCTCACGGTCGGGGAGCTGGACCCCCTGTCCGACCTGACGGGGCCGAACCCCGGCGACACCGGCGCGGACGGCCACGCGCTGGACCGCGTTCTCGCCACCGTGACCGGTGAACGGTTCCTCGACCGGTACTGGGGGAGGGACTGCTACCACGACACCGGCGAGCCGGACCGCTTCCACCACCTGCTGCCCTGGGACGAGCTCAACCGGCTGCTCGACGGCCACCGGGCCTGGCCGCTGCGCATGCAGGTGGCCAAGGCGAACAAGTCGCTGCCTCCGTCGTCCTACGTCGAGCCGATCCCGGGCCGCGGCGTCGGCAGGGAACCCGCGCTCCGGGTCAGCAGCACGAAACTGCACGCCCGGCTGCGCGAAGGCGCGACGCTGGTCTTCGGCTCGGTCGACGAGGCCGTCCCGGCGGTACGGGACCTCGCCGAAGCCCTCGAACACGACCTGCGCGCGGAGGTGTTCGTCAACCTCTACGCCTCGTGGGGGGAGGTCGGCGCCTTCGACCCGCACTGGGACGACCATGACGGGCTCATCCTGCAGATCTACGGCCGCAAGGAATGGCAGCTGTTCGGCGCCGGCCGTCCCGTGCCGCTCCCCGGCGACGAGCCCCTCAACCAATGCCCCCCGGCCCCCCTGCGGCAGTTCGAGCTGTGCGAGGGCGAGGCGTTGTACGTGCCGCGCGGCCACTGGCACGCCGTCCGGCCGGTCGGCGGCACCACCGTCCACCTCACCGTCGGTTTCCGGCGGCCGGTGGTCGAGGACTTCCTGAAGTGGGTGGTCGAACGGCAGCGCCGCCTCCCGGAGGCGCGCTCCGACCTGCCCCTCACCGGGTGGGACGACGAAACGGCGGGCCGGCTGTCGGTGCTGCGGGAGGAGATCGGCGCCCTGCTCACCGAGGACGGGCTGCGCCGGTACGTCGCGGAACGGGACGGGCGGGCGCAGGCCAGGCCCCGGCACGCGCTGCCGTACGCGGCGGCCGGGCAGGCCGGCGACTGCCCGCCGGACGCCGTCGTGGTGCTGGCCGCGCCCCGGCCGGTGGCCCTCCAGGAGGACGGCCGCCGGTGCGTCCTGGTGTCCGCCGGCAAGCGCTACGACTTCGACGCCGTCTGCGCCCCCCTGGTGCGGCGGCTGCTCGCCCGTACCCCATGGCGGGTGGACGAACTGGTCCGCGCGGCCTCCGGCGAAGGCGGGCCGTCCGCCGGCGAGGGCCGCGAACTGGTGGCCGAGTTGCTCCGGCACGGCCTGCTGCGACTCGACCTCGCGCCCGGACCCTTCCCGGCCGGTGCGCCCGACAGAAAGGACCGATGATGGCGGACACCCTGCGCGACACGGGTCCGCGCCGGCCGAGCCGGTTCGGCCTGTCCGCGCTCGCCCCCGACTTCCCCATGCTGTGGGGGGCGACGACCGTCTCGCTCCTGGGCAACGGCATCTCCTCCGCGGCGCTGCCCCTGCTGGCGGCCTCGCTGTCCAGCGACCCGATCGTGGTGTCGTCGGTGGTCGTCGTCGGCAGGCTGCCCTGGCTGCTGTTCGCCCTGCCCGCGGGCGTCATGGCCGACCGGTGGGACCGCAAACGCGCCATGTGGATCAGCGATCTGGTCCGCGCCGGACTGACCGCGGGGCTCGCGGTGGCCGTGGCGACGGGGTCCGCCGGCATCGCCCTGCTGATGGTGGTGGGCTTCCTCATCGCCATCGCCGACACCGTGTTCGACAGCTCCAGCACCGCCGTGCTGCCCAAGGTGGTGGCGAACGACCCCGAGCGGATCCAGCGGGCCAACTCGTGGCTGGTCGGATCGCGGAACACGGTGGAGTCCTTCGTCGGGCCGCCCCTCGGCGGCCTGCTGTTCACCATGTCGCGGGCGCTGCCCTTCCTGGGCGACGCGCTGTCCTTCCTGGTCAGCGCCGTCCTGCTGCGCAGGATGCGCGGCGACTACCACGTGGCCAGAAACGCCCTCGGCGAGGGCGGCATGCGGCGGGCCGTCGGCGAGGGCTTCTCCTGGCTGTGGCGGCAGCCGGTGCTGAGGGCGATCACCGGCATCGCCGGCCTGTTCAACGTGGCGTCCCTCGCGCAGAACGCCATCTTCGTGCTCTTCGCCCAGCAGCTCTTCGGCCTCGGCGCCCTCGGCTTCAGCCTGCTGCTCGCGGCGGGCTCTCTCGGCGCCCTGTTCGGCGCGGCGCAGGCCGGGCGGCTCAACAGGTGGGTCGGCACGGCGGTCAGCCTCCGGCTGGCGCTGGCCGTGTCGGGGGTCTCGTGCCTGGTCACCGCCGCGGCGCCGAACCCGTGGTTCGCGGCGGCCGGTGAGATCCTCGCCGGGCTCGGCGCCGCGATCTGGAACGTCAACCAGATGTCCCTGCGGCAGTCCGGCACACCGGACCACCTGCTCGGCAGGGTCACCGGCGTGCACCGGTTGGTCACCTACGGGGCGATGCCGTTCGGCGCGCTGCTCGGCGGCGTCCTCGCCTCGCTGTCCGGGCTGCGCACGTCGTTCGTGGTCGCCGGCGCGATCATGTTCGCGCTCGCCGTGTTCGCCAGTGTCGCCATCACGCGGTCCCGGGTCGCGGAGCTGACGCCGCCCCCGGCCGACGGTCAGTCAGCATGAGAAGGAGGACACGATGGTGAGCAACAGCCTGGAGCGCCTGCTGCGGCACCCCCGGGAGAGGGTCTGGCGGACCATCTTCGACCCGGGGGCGGCCGAGCACTGGCTGGGCACGGTGGCCAGTGTCATGCCCGAGCGCGAAGGGGCGGCGATGTGCTGGCTGTACGACGCCGGAGCGCGCATGCCGACCACCTACAGCGGGCGGATCGAGGTCCTGGACCGGTTCCGCCGCCTGGAGCTGGTGATCCGCCTCATCGCCTGCGACGCCGAGATCCGCATGACGTTCGAGCTGACGGACGTGCCGGCGGATTCGGGGGAGACGCACACCCGCCTGAAGCTGCGGCAGGACGGCTTCCCCGCGGACGGCAACGGCAGGTTCGAGCGCGACGGCTTCCTGCACCACTGGGACCACTTCCTGGAGCTGCTCGGCGACTACCTGGACGGAACGCCGAAGAACTACCACACCATGCACAACACCGAGCTGGGGGTGATCCCCGTCGGAGCCGTCCGCGGCGAGGGCATGCTCGTGCAGGACGTGGCCGTCGGCGCGCCCGCCGACCTGGCCGGGGTCCGCGCGGGCGACGTCATCCGCTCCTGCGGCGACTTCCTGTTCGGCAGCCTGGACGACCTGGACGCGTGGGTCGAGAGCCACCGGCCGGGGGAACGGGTGGAACTGCTGGTCGGGGACCGTCTCGTGCCGGTGGTGCTGCGGGCGAAGCAGTACACGCCGTCCTGACCGCGACGCACGTGGAGGAAGGCAACGATGCCGGACGTCGTTCCCCTGCCCGACCGATCG
This sequence comes from Sphaerisporangium siamense, assembly GCF_014205275.1. NCBI lineage: Bacteria > Bacillati > Actinomycetota > Actinomycetes > Streptosporangiales > Streptosporangiaceae > Sphaerisporangium > Sphaerisporangium siamense. Next base: position 6,452,865 of record NZ_JACHND010000001.1, on the reverse strand, counting down.
CCGGAGATCACCGGGCCGCTGCCCGCCCCGTTCCGGCGGGCACAGCTCGACGCCGCGCGGCCGGCGTTCGCGCTCACCCCCGCCGGCCCGGTGGTCAGCACCGACGCCTGGTCCGATCGCCACCTCGCGCTGCTCGCGGACGGCCGCTGGACCAGGCTCACCAGCGGGTCCCGATGGCACACCCGCCCGGAGTGGACCGGGGGGCGCCTGGTCGCGGAGGTGTTCCAGGACCTCGCCGCCGAGCGGGCGAGCAGCCGGCCGATACCGCTGGCCGGCGTCCGCGCGGTACCGGAGCACGCCGCGCCCGCCGCGGTCCTGACCCCCGACGGGCGGGCCGTCGCGCACCCCGTCGCCGGGGAGGTGCGGCTGCCGCCCGGAGCGACGGCCGAGTGCGTCGTGCCCGCGTTCCCCGGACACGACCGGATCGCCCTGCTGCTCCGCCAGGGCAGGGCTCGCCGGGTCGTGTGCGTGGACCGCGACGGCGTCTCGCACCGGGACGGCCCGGTGATCTCGGCCGGGCCGTGGCTGTCCGGGCACGAGGTCGTCGTGGTCCTGGAGACGTGGCCGGGACGCGTCCCGCACGCCTGGGACGTACGCTCCGGGGCGCTGCGCCGCCTGGTGGAGCCCGCCGGGATCGTGGTGGACGACGTGCGGGCCGACGGCGACCTCGTCGGCCTGAGCTGGACCTCCGCCGGGCAGCCGCGCCGGCTCGAACTGGTCGAGGCGGGGCGGCTGGCCGCCGGGGAACAGGTCCGGCTGAGCCCCGCCCCGCCGGGCGCCGACGGCCTGCCCTCCGCCGTCTGCACCGTCGTCGAGGGGGCGCACTGCCCCCTGCCCACCCTGGTCCGCGACCCACCGGGCCAGGCGCGTGGCACCGTGCTGCTGCTGCACGGCGGCCCGAACGGGGTGAACCTGGCGACCTGGTCGCCGTTCGCCGAGTCCCTGGCATTGGCCGGCTGGCGCGTCGTCCAGCCCAACCTGCGCGGCAGCGGGCTCATCGATCCCGTGGTCCGCGCTCCGCTGCCCGGACGCTACGGGGTGGACGACGCGGACGACGCGTTGACCGTGCTGCGCCGGACCGCGATCGGCCCGGTCGTGGTCGGCGGGATGAGCTACGGGGGCTACCTGGCGAGCCGTGTCGCCCGGATCGCGCCCGAGGTGCGGGGCGTGTTCCTGCTCGGCGGTTTCCTGCGGCCCTCGGATCTCGACGGGTCCGGGCATCCGCAGGTCGAGGCCTTCCTGCGGACGGCGGCCGGCCGCTTCGCGGACCATGTCCCGTTCGCCGCCGTGCCGCACTTCGTCGCGCACGGGGAGCTGGACCCGCGCATTCCCGCCGAGGCGGTCCGCACCCACCTGGACGACCTGCCGTCCGGATCGGAATGGGTCGCCATCGAGGGCGAGGGCCACGGCATGCTCTCCGACCACGCGGCCCGGAGGGTCTTCCCCCGCTTCTTCTCATGGCTGGACCGTCTCGGCTGAGTCCGGCGTCCACGTCTACGGCGGGACACCCGGACACCGGGGAGGCCCGCCCGACGCCGCTTGGCGACGCCGTCCTCGCAGTGCCAGACGTGGACGAAGCGGACGTCCATGTACTTGCCGGTGGCGCGGTAGGTGCCGCGGTAGTTGCCGATGACGACGATCACGTCACCGCCGTCCACGTACCGCTCGGGCACCGCCTGGTAGTCCTCCCACTCCGAGCCCAGCCGCGCGAAGACCCCGGACTTCACGCCGTCCGGGCCCACGTAGGTGCCGCCGTAGCGGTGTCGAGGTGCCGCTGGAGTCCCGTGGCGACCGCGCCGGGCATGACCGCGTTGGCGATGATTGCGCGAGTCTCCCGCGAGCCCCGTACCTGAGGCGCAGGCCCAGGGCGAACAGCGCGTTGGCGGTCTTGGACTGCCCGTAGGCCTGCCACCGGTCGTAGGGCCGGGCCAGGTAGTTGGGGTCGGCGAAATCGACCTGGGAACGCCGGAGGGCCTGGCCCTGTACGCGGGGCTGAGCGAGTGGCCGGCACGGCGCCGCAACACGGTCCGCTACGTCTTCCTGCACTCGGCCGCGCGCTCGGTGCTGGAGGACTGGGAGGGCGCGGCGACCACCGGCGTGGCCAACCTCCAGCATTGGGCCGGCACCGATCCGGACGGCCCCGACCTGCGCCGGGTGCGGGAGGAACTCGCGGCGGCCAGCGCCGACTTCCGCCGCCTGTGGGACGGCCACCCCGTCCGCCCGCGCCGCTCCAGCCACAAGGTCTTCCACCATCTCGCGGTCGGCGACCTGAGAATGCGACACCAGGTTGTGGTATCTAGACGACTCGCCCACTCGTCTGAGCCTCTACCAGCCCGAACCGGCCCACGCGGACCAGACCGCCCTGCTCGCCCTCAGCCTGGACACCCACCCACGAACGTGACCCGCCCGGCCGGGGAAGCGCGCGGGACGCGGGCGGGCCCTCCGAGGAGGACCCGCGGCGCCTTCGACGTCACTCGTCCGCGAACCACGCCAGGATCGTGACGGGCCCCTCACCGGAACGTTCTCGGATCGCGTACACGTCCACCTCGCGACCGTCGACCTTCCCCGAGACCGCCGCGGCGTCCTGGCTGGGCTCCGCCTGCTCGCGGATCTTCGCGTCGGGCAAGGGCGTCCACGCCGGAGAGGCGAACCCGCCCAGAGCCTTCTCGATCGACGTGCCGCGCAGTTCGACCTCCACCCACGCACCCCTTTCCGGAGGCTCACAACCGTGCCCGCCTTCGATGGCGTCAGGACGAACCGAAGGCAGGCGCGGCGCGATGACCTCGGCCAATCTCTCGTTGTCCGCGGCCGCTCGCGCGACGCATGCCGGGTCCGGCCTCTGGAAGGCGTAGTCCAGGAACGTCCTCGCCCGCAGGAAGGCGAAGACGGCGAGCGCGGCCACCACCAGGAATGCCGTCGCGACGATGGTGCTCACCGTTCGTGTGCGCATCTTGCCGCCTGTCTCGAGGATCGGTGAGTCTGCTGGTGGTCCGTGCACGGCCTCAACGCAGCTCTTTGGAGTCCCACAGAGACTGGCAGAGGTTCTTCACGTACGCCCAGTATCTGCCTTCCTTCTGGTCCCGTGTACCGGGACCGAGGCGGATGGCTCTCAGCTCATCGAGGTGCTCCATAGCCGCTTTCTGGGCGACGGCGTTGTTGTGCCGGTCGATCTTCGTGTCCTTCCGTACCTTGGGCTTGGACATGTCGTTGCCTTTTTCGTGGTTCTCGGCGAGCTGCTGAGCGACCTTGGGTCCGCATATGTCCGTCAATGCCACCTGCTGGATGCAGTGTCGCATCGCGTTCTTCCAGCATCGCCCCTTCTTCGGGCATCCGTCGGCTTTGCTGTAGCTGGAGCCGGTGAGATTCATGGCCCACGCCGACACGTAGACGAAGATGCGACAGATCTCGTCGGAGAGGCCCTGGCACTCCTTGAGCCCGGCCGTCTTCCCCGCCGAGGCACGCTGGGTGGCGCCGCCGGTGCTCAACTCGGTCAGCAACGCGCTGGATTCCTGCCGCTCCCTCTGCAGAGCGGCGCGCTCCTCCACGTCGTCCACCGGGGGTTCCAGGACCACCGGGCACAGCGGCTCCCCGGGAAGACAGGAGACGGAGCCGCCGGACGCCTGGGGGAACAGGCCCGTCGGGTCGGACAACCTGAGCGGGTCGTTGGCGGCGTAGGAGTACGGGTTGAGGAGTGCGGGCTCGGCGCCGTCGTCGACCGGCCGCGGATCAGTGCTGATGAACTTGCCGATGGCCGGGGAATAGTAACGCTCCCCGAGCTCGACGAGCCCGGTCGTGTCGTCCTCGACCTTTCCGAGGAAGCCGCGGTCGGTGGTCGTGAGGGCGTCGCGTCCCCCGCGCCGCGCCCCGAACGGCAGGTACTTCTGCCGGTCCAGCGTGCCCGTGCCGCCGTCGACGGCGAGTTCCTCGCTGCCCGCCGGACCGGCCAGGAGCCAGGTGACATCGGGTCGGCCGCTGGTCCGCATGGCCACGATGCCGCCGTCCGGCGCCTGGTAGTACCGCTTCGCGGTGACCTGCCCGTTGGCGAGTTCCAGCTCCATGACGCCGAGATAGAGAACCGTCTTGCCGGGCTCGCGCCGGATCAGCCGCTTGCCGCCGGCGTCGTACACCTCTTCGGAGACGTTCGCGCCGATCGTCACCTTGGCCGGTCGCCCAAGTTCATTCCACTCGAAGGTGGATGTGGTGCCGCCCACGGTCTGGGATTCCAGCTGGCCTCGCGCGTCGTACCCGTAGGTGTCGGTGCCCGACGTCCGCGTGATCGACCGCACGGCGTTCGGCCGGACCGCGCCGGCGCCGGCGGCCGGGTAGGTGTACGTCGCGGTAAGACCCGATTGCGTGGCCGACCGGATGTTGCCCACCGCGTCGTAGGTGTAGGCGAGCTCGTACGGGTCCGGTCCGGCCCCGTTCGGCCCGGCGGCGCACGTATCCGTCGTGGTGAAGGCCGAGGCGAGGCGACGGCGCGCGTCGTAGCCGAAACACTCCCGCTGGGGAGTGGACGACCCGCCCGAAGGGGCGGCCTTGTCGAGGATCGAGATCGGTGATCCGGCCGTGTCGTAGGAGAACTGATCCTCCTGGACGGTCGCCGGGGTCGTAGCGCCGATGGTGGAGACGGTCTTGAGGGAGGTGAGCGCGTTCGTCGCGGGGTCCCAGGTCAGGGTCCGCACCAGCCCGGCCGTGCTTCCGAGGCTGCGGGAGGACAGCCTGCCCGTGAGGGAGTACCCGGTGTCCTTGACGTAGGTGAAGCCGCCGCCGAAGTCGGACGACAGACCCTTCGGCAGACCGACGTCGTCGCTGGTCGAGACGGTCGTCTCCGAGGAAAGGCCACCGGCTGCGGGGAAGGTGAGCGAGTTCTCCCGCCCGGCCTTGTCGTAGCCGACCGCGAAGGTGTAGGTCCCCGCGAGCAGGCCTTCGCCGGCCGGGATGGTGAGCGATGTGCCGAGGCGTCGGTAGTCGGCGTCATAGCCGGTCACGGTGTCGGTGTACGGGCGGCCGCGGGTCCACCGGGTGGCCGAGGTCACCTGCCCCTTGAGCAGGGTGTCATAGACCCATTCCGCCAGCTTGGTGCCGGTGCCGGGGTCGCCCGCCCATTGCTCCACCCGGCGGCCGAGGTCGTCGTACAGGTGGGAGACGGTCACGCCTCTGGCGTCCGTCTCCGCGGTCGGGTTGCCCGCGGCGTCGTAGACGGTCGTGGTGGCGCCGGAGTCGGGATCGGTCGCGGCCACGCGCCGCCGAGCCCAGTCGTAGGTGAAGGTGCGCACGTTTCCGTTGGCGTCGACCATCTTGGTGAGATCGCCGGACACGTCGTATTCGCGCGTGCTGGTGGACCACTGGCCGCCCGACTGCTCCGCGATACTGGTGATCTTTCCTGCGGCGTCGGCCTTGTAGGTCGTCTTGCCGCCGAGGGGCGGCGTCACGGTGTGCTCGTCCGCTCCCGCGTAGGCGATCGTCGATCGGCGTACCTCAGTCGCGCCGCCGTACTGGATCTTCGCGATCTCCCGGCCGGCCCCGTCGAAGACCGTCCTGGTCCAGGAAGGAATGTCGGCCGGTGCGGGATTCAGCAGGTTGCTTCCCGCCGGTTCGGTGTTGTGCAGGGGAGCGGAACGGACGATCTCCAGGCCGCGCGCGTCGTAGGCGGTGACCTTGACCATCCGCCCGCCGGCCGGTGAGGGCATCTGCTCCTCTCGCAGCCTTCCGAGACCGTCTTCGAAGGCGACTGAGGTCAGCCACTTGGCCGAGGCGCCGGCGCCGGAGAAGACCTTGGCCGTGGTGACCTTCGGGGGTGCGGTCGGCTGGCCGAGACTTCCGTTCCACGAGACGTTATAGGTGATCTTCGTAGCGGGGGTGCCGCCGTTCTTGGGCTGGCCAGGGGTCCACAGCGCGGTCGTACGTCCCAAGGCGTCGTAGTCGATGTCCGTCACGCGGCCGTTCGCATCGCGCAGGGCGACCACTCCATCGTGAGCGGGCGCATTCCAGACCTTCTGCTCGTATCCCAGCGGGTTCGTGCGTATCGTCCCGTCGACAGGAAAGCCGACGGCGGGAAGGTAACGGATCGAGGTGGTCTTCCCGCGGACGTCGGTGACGGAAACCGGCCGGCCGTACCCGTCGGGCGACGTTTTCTCGCTCGCGACATGGGAGCCGTCCAGCCAGGTCCGCACCTCGGTCGTGTTCCCGCGTACAGGCTTGTTGGTCGCCGGGTCGGTCTGCCCGTCGTACAGCGTCACGACCCGGCCGACGACCGCACCGGCGGAGCAGTCGTCCCCCTTGCGCGTCTCCACGACGGAACGGAGCGCGGTGATCCACATGCCGCTGTCGGTGTTGCGCGCGTATGTCGTGGTCACGCAGGTGTTGTCGGAGGCCACGGAGGTGTCGCCATAGTCGTTGACCTTGACGGGCAGTCCGAGCGCGTCATAGGACGTCCGCTGGTCTGTGTAGCGGAATCCGCTCGTGACGGCCTCCCGAGTGACCCGGCGGGTGGCGTTGACGCGCAGCGGGTCGTAGATGCCGGGGCCGTCACCCGTGGACGCGGTGGCGTACTCGTACCGAGTGGACCGGATTTCTGTGTATCCGCCCGTCGCGGGACCACCCGGGTCCGTCGGGGTGGGCGTCGGTGTGGTTGTGCGTCCGGCGGTGCAGTCGCCCAGGTCCTTCCAGGCGTTGGTGATCTTCCCTGGCTCGGACCCGGCGGTGCCCTGGAGGGCTTCCCAGTGGTGGTCGACCCAGGTGACCCGATCACCCTTGGAGTACGACGCGAACCTCTGCCAGTTCGGATAGGAGCAGGTCAGCGTAGTTCTCCCGAACAGGCTCCGCAGGCCGCGCGCCAGCGCGCGCACGGGGGCTCGCGCGGCGGTGATCACCCGGGCGCCGCGGGGCGCCTGCGCGGCGGAGGCGGTGAGGGTGGTGGCGCGCCAGGTCTGCTCCTGCAGAATGCGGCCCGCGAGGACGCGCCGGTCCTGATAGGAGTTGCCGTCGAAGTCGGTGACCTGGGTTCCCTTGGCCGTCCCGTCGCCGCGTACGTCGTCGTACATGCCGCGGAAGAACGATGTCGTCGTCACGGCGAAGTCGTCGGGGGTCGTGCCGCTTCCCTTGACGGTGCGCACGGTCTGGTAGCCGCGGAACTCGTCCCAGTCCTCGCTCAACGTCTTGCAGTATCCACTGACCGGCGGACTGCACACCACACCGGACAGGGTGGTGGCCCCCAGGTAGTCGAAGGGCCGTGCCCAGGCGGGCGTGCCCAGGTACGCGTATCGGGTGGGCATGTCGGGGGAGCCGCCCACCAGGTCCTTGTCGACCGTCTGGGTGACCAGCCACTTCAGGTACACCGCGCGACTGGTGCGCGAGATGCCGCCGCCGTCGTACCAGGTTCCCAGCGTGGCCAGGTAGCAGTCGCGCGCGTTGACGTCCCAACCGGTCGTCGGATACGCCGAAGGGTAGGGACACGGGTTGGCCTGCCCGTAGGAGACGTCGGTACGACCGCCGAGACCGTTGTAGATCGAACCGATCCGGGGGAAGCGCAGCCGGCTCTTGCCCTGGGCCTCGTCGTAGTCCGCGCGGTTGTCCAGCAACGTTGCCTCGAAGTCGACCGGGGGCATCGCCACGTCTGGTCCGTCACCGGCCAGACCGACGGGGCGAAGAGTGTCCAGCCACAGCACCGGCCCCGCTGGAGGCAGACCTTGCAGGATCTGGGTGTACACCCACTTGTAGCCGGCTTCCAGCCGCCACACCTGGTCCCAGTTCGAGGTCGCGGGGTTGAAGACCACGGTCACGACCGTGTCCAGGCGTTTGGATATGTAGAAGGCCGGACCAGGGGTGTCACAGGCGACGATCACGTCACCCGGCCCGGAGGGGCAGTCCAGGTCCTTGGGGGTGTCGTCGTCCCATGGCGCGCCCGAAGAAGGCGGGGTGCCGCGATCGACCGTGTTGAACACCACCTTGGCGACGTGCGCCGACCCCGCGACGTTGACGTTGCGGCCGTAGGCCACCTGGGCGAGGTAGCCCCCGCGGTCGTAGGCCACCCGGAACGCCCGCCCGTCGCCCAGCGGACCGGGCTGGCACAGCGCGCCGACGACCTTGCAGTACCAGTTGCCCTCGCGGGCGTAGGTGTAGTCCACGACGTTGCCGCCGGCGTCGATGCGCTGGTCGAGGTTCCAGCGCCACGGAGCCGTGCACAGGCCGGGCGTACCGGTCTTGGAGTACTGGTCCCTGCACGGCTCGCCGGTGTCGTCGCCGACATAGGCGGTCTGCCACATCGAGTCGCGGTGGTACCCGAACCGGTAGATCGTGCCGTCGGCGGTGTTCACCGTCCAGAACGACTGCCCGGTCTGACTGGAGGTCGAATACTCGATCTTCCAGCCGTAGTCCTCGACCGCCTTCCACCCGCCGCTGGTGCGGTCCTTGACGATCGCGGATGATTTGCCGTCGACCGACAGGCTCAGGTGGGAGGTGGTGGAGTCGGTCGTCGCCGGATCGCCGTCGTTCTCATCGGGCGACTCCCAGCACAGGTGCTTCCAGTTGCGCTGGTCGGGATTCTTGGTCGACTCGACCGTGTCGTCGGCGCACGACCGGTAGCGGCGCTCGACGAACCCGGTGCCGACGTCCCAGCCCATCCCGGCGACCGATGCCTGGTTGTTGGTGTAGTTCGTCAAGGAGTCGATCGCCGACGACGAGTACGACAGTGCCAGCTCAGGGGTCTTGCCGGACACCGCCGGCGGGAGCGGGATCGGATAGGAGTAGGAGAAGCCCCCGCCGGACAGCCCTACCTGCCACGTTCCGGCCGGCTTCAGATCGGTGGCCGTGAAATTGCCGGTCTGCGACCCGGGATCCCCCGCCGCGGCGGCCGGGGCCACCACGTAGACGCTGCCGCTCGCCGGGGAACCCGCGGCCTCGATCTCGGCGACGACCCCCTGCGCGGCCGGCTCGTTGCGCGAGGGCACGACGCGTGCCTTCTCCGCCGCCTTCGCGCACGAGGCGTCCGGACGCGCCGCGAGCACGCATACGGGCATCTCGATGAGACCGAGCCGCGACGCGGCTTCCCGCGACAGGGTACCGGCGAAGCCGGAGTAGTCGACGCGGACCCGCACCCGTGCGGCGGTGGCCACGCCGTCCGCGCGGGCGACCCGTACACCCAGACCAAGGCCGCCCAGCCGTTCGGCCGCGTCGGCTCCGATGCTCTCCACCCGTACTTTCGCCGGCGCCGACCCGCCGGCCGCGCGTCCGAGCGCCACCGGGATTCCCGGCACAGCAGCCGGACCGGCGCCGATGCCGATCTCGGCCACTCCGGCGGCCGGCCACTTCGGCGGGACGGCCTTGGGAATCCGTGGCGGAGAATCCTCCACGCCGTGGAAATCGGAGACCTTGGTCACCGGCCGTCCCGTCACCGACCGTTCCGGCGATTCGGCGGCGGACGACGGGGCCGCCGGTCCGGCGGCGACGCCGACGCTCGCGATGAGTAAGGCAGCCGACACGGTGGTCCGTAAGCACATACGAGCACGCTGAAGCCGCACGCGACATCCCTTCGACGCCCATGCGGGGCAGAGCTGCCGCGATCAGGGCCCCCGTAAAGTCCAGATAAATAAAGCAAACGGACCAAGGATCACCAGCGGCACATCGTCAGTCAATGCAATTTTCGCGGTCCGGGTGTCACGGTGAGTAGCATTCGCGCATCGGGCCGGATCGGCCGTGGTGCGTTTCTACAGACGACCAGAACTCACTGACAAGACCTGTTGTTACGGCTATGCGAGAGCCATGGTTAAAGCCGTCGAAATCAACGATTTCCCGGCTCGTCCCATGACACATGTCGGCCCGGCCGGGGAGGCGCGCCCGGGGCGTCGGGCGGGCCTCCCCGGTGTCCGGGGTCAGGAGCGCAGGGCCTCCTGGACGAGGGCGGTGTCGGTGAACTGTTCGAAGCGCTTGGCGACGCCGTCCTCGCAGTGCCAGACGTGGACGAAGCGGACGTCCATGTACTTGCCGGTGGCGCGGTAGGTGCCGCGGTAGTTGCCGATGACGACGATCACGTCACCGCCGTCCACGTACCGCTCGGGCACCGCCTGGTAGTCCTCCCACTCCGAGCCCAGCCGCGCGAAGACCCCGGACTTCACGCCGTCCGGGCCCACGTAGGTGCCGCCGTAGGGGAACCCGGCCATCTCGGTCCAGCGGGCGTCGGGTGCCAGCAGGCGCAGCAGGCCGTCCACGTCCCCGGCCGCCGACGCCTCGTACGAGCCGCGGACGGCGTCGAGGTTCTTGCTCACGTTTCCTCCTCGGGATCCCGGTCGGAGCAGAATCGTATAGGACATCATCGACGATGGTCAGCCCCCGTTCGCGTCTCCGGAGGGGTTTCGATCAGGAGTGGTCGATCATGACGTGCTTGATCCGCGTGTAGGCGTCCAAGCCGTACCGGGAGAGATCCTTGCCGATGCCCGACTGCTTGAACCCGCCGTGCGGCAGGTCCGGCACGATCACCTGGTGGCAGTTGACCCAGACCGCCCCGGCGTCGATCCCCGCGCTCAGGCGCATGGCCCGCCCGGTGTCGCGGGTCCACACGCTGGACGCGAGGCCGTAGTCGACGCCGTTGGCCAGCGCCAGCGCCTCCTCCTCGTCGCCGAAGGGCTGGACCGTCACCACCGGCCCGAACACCTCCTGCTGGACGATCTCGTCGTCCTGCCGCACGTCCGCGACCACGGCGGGGGAGAAGAAGTAGCCGGGCCGGTCCAGGCGCGCGCCGCCGGCGACCAGGCGGGCGTGGGCGGGCAGCCCCCGCAGGAAGCTCTCCACCCGGGCGGCCTGGGCGGCGTTGTTCACCGGCCCGAGGAAGACCCCCTCCTCGTCCGGGCCGCCCGCGGTGAGCCCGGACGCCGCCTCGGCGAGCGCGGCGGTCACCTCCTCGTAGACGGACGCCTCGACCAGGACGCGGGTGACGGCGGTGCAGTCCTGCCCGGCGTTGAAGAACGCGGCCTCGGCGATGGCCCGCGCGGTGGCCTCGACCGGCGCGTCGGCGAACACCACGGCCGGGGCCTTGCCGCCGAGCTCCAGGTGGACGTCCTTGATGTCGTCCGCGGCCGTCCGCATGACCTCCGACCCGGCGCGCGTGGAGCCGGTGATGGCCACCATCTCGACGTGCGGGTGGGAGGCGAGCGCGCGGCCGGTGTCGCGCTCGCCGCAGACGACGTTGACCACGCCCGGCGGCAGCACCTGCGCGCACAGCTCACCGAGCAGCACCGCCGACCCCGGGGTGGTCTCGGCGGGCTTGAGCACCAGGGTGTTGCCCGCCGCCAGCGCCGGGCCGATCTTCCAGGCGGCCATCATCAGCGGGTAGTTCCACGGCGTGATCTGCGCCACCACGCCGATGGGCTCACGCCGGACGAACGAGGTGCGGCCCTCGGCGTACTCGGTGGCGCCGAGGCCCTCCAGCACCCGCGCCGCCCCGGCGAAGAAGCGGATCGCGTCGATGGCGCCGCCCACGTCCACGCGGTGCGCCGTGCCGCGGGGCTTGCCGGTGGAGCGGACCTCCTCCTCGGCCAGCGCCGCCGTCTCGCCCTCCATGAGCGCCGCCAGCTCCAGCAGCAGGCGCTGACGGGCGGCCGGGGTGGCGCGCCGCCAGCCCGGCGCCGCGGCCCTGGCGGCCTCGACGGCGGCGGCGACGTCCGCGTCCCCCGAGCGCGGCGCCCTGCCGTAGGTCTTCTCGGTGGCGGGGTCGACCAGGTCGGTCCACTCGCCGGAGACGGGCAGGCGGCTCTGGCCGTCGATCACGTTGCGCAGCACGTCCATGGGGGCTCCTCAGCGGGGGCGGGGTCTTCGTGACGGGGAATCGTTTGGGCCCATACATTCTTACCCCAGACCAGCGCATCGGAGACCGGAGATGGCCAACCCAGCAGACCTCATGCTCCTCGACGGGGACGTCCTGATCGTCGATGGGTGCCGGTAAGAACGATGACACCCGCCGCCACATAGGTGATCCGTCATGGGGTTGAGGCTGGTCGGGGTCGAGCACCGTGACACGTCGCCCGGGTTCGCGCTGCTGTTGAAGGGCGGCGGGTCAAGGGAGATGGATGAGCACCATGACGTCGGCGTAGAGCAGGGCGCCGAAGATCAGGGTGGGCACGCTGAAGGTGAGCCAGCGAAGCCAGAGGTATCGGCCGCGGGTCGTGGGCAGGCGGCGCCAGCGCCATGCGGCCAGCACGACGCTGTTGGTGAGCAGAACGCAGCCGAGGGCCCAAACCAGGCGCGGTGTGTGGCCCCATTCGCCGACACGCAGCGCCAGGAGCCACAGCGCGGTGCCGGCGGTCAGCAGGGAGATGACTTTGAGCCGGTCCAGCGGGCGGGACAGGCGGCTGCGGCGGGGCCGCGCGACTCCGAGCAGGGTGAGGGCGGGAGCGCCGAGGGCGAGCAGGACGGTGAGCGCGAGGAGGGCGGGGTGAGGGCTCTGCTCCTCGTCGAACTCCGGGATGCTGAGCTTGAGCAGCTGGAATCCGATCTTCTCGACCGGGGTTCGGGTGGAGTTGGCCAAGACGATGACCGCGCGGTCGTCGCCGGTGTGGGCGATGAAGCTTCGTGAGCCGTTGGTCAGGCCGTTGTGCCAGCTGACGCGGGTGCCGTTCGCCTTCCACAATTGCCAGCCGAGGCCCACCCGCCCGTCGTAGGCGGAGAAGTCGCTCACCTTCGCACGAGGCCGGTGGGTGAGGGTGAGCGGCTTCGGCGCGTCGTCGCGCATGGTGGCGATGAGGAACGCGGCGAGGTCGGAGCCGGTGGTCCAGGTGCCGGTACCCACCGCTGCCCAGGCCGGATTCATCCACGGGACCGCTGCGACGCCCGCGGTGCCGTGGGGAAGGGCCGCGTCGGCTGGGACGCCCGGGGTGGTGCGAGTGGTGGTGTGGTGCATGCCGAGCGGGGCCAGCACCCGTTCGCGCAGGGCGGTGGCGTAGTCGCGGCCATCGGCCTTGGCGAGGGTCTGGCCGAGTGCGGCGTAGCCGAGGTTGGAGTAGGAGTAGTCCGTGCCGGGATGGACGCCGGTCATCGTCGCCAGGGTGCGGACAGGATCGTTGAGCGAGGCGTAGGCGTTGTCTGCGAGCAGGTATCCGGCCAGCGCCCTGGGGAAGCCAGGGTCATCCCGCGTCGGGATGGAGGGCAGGCCCGCGGTGTGGGTGGCGAGCTGCTCCACCGTGATGCCGGCGACGGCGGGGTCGGCGAAGCGGGTATCCGGCCACAGCTCGGCCAGGGTGTCGGTGAGCTTGATGTCCTGGGTCTCCACCAGGTCGGCGAGCAGGGTCGCGGTCAGTACCTTCTGCGCCGAGCCGGTCTCGAAGACCGTTTCGGGCTGCACCGGTGTGGATCCGTCGGTCGTGCCCAATCCTGCTTTGCGCACCTTTCCGTGCTCGATCACAGCGACGGACAGGCCCACGGAGCCGCCCGCCAGACCGCTGTCGGGAAGCAGAGCCGCGACGCGCTGGGCGAGCTGGTGATCGCCGGTGGAGACGGCGGTCGCCGGCAGGCTGCTCGGGGCGGCGAAGAAGGCGGCCAGGAGGGCGGCTATCGCGACTGCGAACATCACCGGCCGCAGACCTCGGGCGCGCCCTCGGTGGTCGGTGCGCACAGGGCGATCATGGGGTGAAGACATGCAAGACTCCTTTGAGGCCGCTCAGACGGCCGTGGATGCGGAGCCCTCAGACTCGTCCAGGTCGCCATGGTGCCGCGGCGGCCAGACGGCCCGTATGTCCTGGCCGCAGGGGTGGCCGATCGGCTACCGCGGCATCGGGGCGAGGCCCGTACTGTGCTGGTATGCACAACCCACCGACCAGATGGCCTGGTATCGGCCTCGCGGGCGTGCCCGGTTTTCCTCCGGCGCGGTTGCTGGCCGGCGTCATCACCGTGGCGCTGCTGGCGGCCTGGCTGGGCGACATGGATCGCTACCTGTCCGCTGCGGCTTCCGCCGGGAGTGCTCTGTATCTGGTGTCGGGTGTCGTGATGGCCGCACTGGCGCTGTGGATTCTGCGGTCGGGAACCTCGCCCGCCGCGACGGCGTCGGGCGCGGCCCTGGCCCTGCTCACGGCACAGGGGGTGTCCGTGGGAGCTTGGCTGGCCGGGACCCCGCACTCGTCGATCGGCCTGACCGAGGCCGCTGTCACCGCAGTGGTCGTTCCGCTGGTCGCCTACCGTTGCCGTCCCCTGCTCATGGTCGCCGTCGCCGGGCTCGCTCTCACCGCGTTGCTGTCGGCCTCGCTACGTGATGGCCGTCCGATGGACACCGACAACGCTCTGCTCGTCCTGCTCTTGCTGACCCCCGGGCTCTACGCGCGCTGGCGCGCGCAGCAACATGCCTGGCACATCGAACGAGTCCGCCGCAGCGAGCGGGCCGCGCTCGCCCGTGACCTGCACGACGTGGTGGCCCACCAGGTCACCGGCATCGTGGTGCAGGTCCAGTCGCTGCAGCACGTCGCACAACGTGACCCTCTGGCCCTTCGCGCCGCCCTCGTGGACATCGAGGAGGCGGGAAGCAACGCGTTGACGGCGATGCGGCTCCTGGTCACCGCCCTGCGTGAAGGCGAAAAGCCCCGCACCGGCAACCTCACCCCCGCCCAGGCCCTGCGCGATCTGGAGCGCCCCGACGGCCCTCATGCCGCCGTGCGCGTGACTCTGGAGGCCGACCCTGACCGGCTGTCCCCGGAGACCGCCGCCGCGGTGGTCCGCATGGCGCAGGAGGCGGTGGCCAACGCCGACCGTCACGCCCGCGCCGCGACCAGAATCACCGTCCAGGTCAGCGTCGGCGACGGGCAGGTTCGCCTACAGGTGAGCGACGACGGGCAGGGCGCCGCCGGCGGCTTCACCGGCGGTGGTTACGGTCTGGTGGGCATGGCCGAGCGCGCCGGCCTCCTGGGCGGCTCCTTCCACGCGGGGCCCGGCCCTGACGGGACCGGCTGGCAGGTCACCGCGCGCCTTCCGGCCTGCGCACCCCCCGGCGACACGAAAAGCACGTTCCTGCCAACGGGCGGGCATGCCGGATGAGCATCCGTGTCCTTCTGGCCGACGATCAGCGCATGGTCCGCTCCGGATTCCGTCGCATCCTGGAGGCCGAGCCCGACATCGAGGTCGTCGCCGAAGCCGGGGACGGTATCGAAGCCCTCCACCTCGCCCAGCGGGAGCGGCCGGACGTGAGCCTGCTGGACATTCGCATGCCTGGCATCGGAGGGCTGGAAGTCACCCGCCGCCTGGCGGGGCCTGGCATCGCCGATCCGCTGCGCGTGGTCGTGGTCACCACGTTCGACCTGGACGAATACGTCAACGAAGCCCTTCACGGCGGTGCCGTCGGATTCCTGCTCAAGGACGCGGGACCGGCCATGCTGGTCGAAGCGGTACGTGCCGCCGCCCGCGGTGACGCCATGGTCTCCCCTCAGATCACCGTACGGCTCCTCGAACACTTCATCCGTTCATCTGCGGTGCGGTCGCAGGCCGGCGCTGATCACGGACTCACCCCGCGCGAGCACGACACTGTGCGAGCCGTGGCCCTGGGGATGACCAACACGGAGATCGCGCAGAGCCTGTATGTGTCAGTGGGCACGGTCAAAAAACACCTGGCCAGCGTCCAGATAAAGCTCGGGGTGCGCAACCGGGTGGAAATCGCCGCCTGGGCCTACCGCAACAGCATCGCGGACTGACCGCCCGCGACTCGCTCCACGACCGCCTGAACGCCTGACCTCACCGGCCGGGCGCCGCGGCGGCCTAGCCCGCGGACATGGCGGGCGCCTTGCCGTCGTACACGCCGACCAGCCACGTCTCGGTGGACGGGCCCAGCTCGTCGACCAGGCTGTCCGCCGAACGTCCCGGCGAGCCGACGTCGATCAGATAGCTGCCGTCGCAGGCGCGCGGCGGCGATCCGGCCCCCGAGCATTTCCCTCCGACGGAGGAGCCGGACTCCACGGCCCTGATCGAGATCTCGGAGGGGAACACCCACACCTGGACGGACTGCTCCTTCCCCTTCCAGTCCAACCCCGCCGACAACACGTCGTACCGCCATTCGACGTAGTCGCCCTGCGGCCCGCCGCAGCGGCCGATCTCCAGCGAGGCGCCCCGCTCCGCCCGGCTGCCCGTCTTCCCGTCCCGCTCCAGGGGCGCGGGCGACGCGGTCCCGCGTCCGAGCGCCCGGAGCTCCTCCTCGGTCCACGCGTACCGCGTGGTCGCGGTCATCACCCACGCCCGGGGGTCGGAACAATGCATGACCAGCACCGTCTCCGTGCTGGTGGGGACGAACCGGACGACCCGCCCGCCCGGCACCGTGGCTCGTTCGCTGTGGATCAGTGGCTTCGCCCCGGTCTCGGTGGTCCACCGGTCCGGCAGTCCCGCGTCCCAGGCGGGCGCGAAGGCGGGACGGCCCGCCACGGGAGACTCGGGAAGCACGGCGACGCCCGGGGCGACGGCCACGACGCCTCCGATCGACACCGAGACGGCGGCGAAGGCCGCCGCCACCGTCAGACGCCGCCTGCGCCGGAGCCGCGCACCTGCACGAACGATGTCGTCCACCGGCACGGAGCGTCCCCCGGATCGGGAACTGCGGTCGGCGAGGACGTCGCGCAGATCTTTCTCGCTGAAGTCCGTCACTGGGCGACCTTCACCTTCATCTCTTCGATGGCCGGGTTGACGCGCAGCCGCTTCAGGGCCCTGTTCATCTGCGACTTCACGGTTCCCAGGGAGCAGTCCAGCGTGTGGGCGATCTGCTGCAAGGTGAATTCCTCGAAGTAGTACAGCACGACCACGGCCCGCTGGCCCGGCGAGAGACCGCGCAGGGCCGCCCAGATGACGTCACTGTCGGCGATCCGCTGGGAGAAGTCCGAGGGCTCCGGCCGCTCGGGCATCACCTCCTGCGGGATCTCCTTCTTCCAGTGCCGGCGGGACCAGGACGTGTAGGTGTTGATGATGATGCGGTACACGTACGGGTCCGGGTCGCCGTCGATCCGGTGCCAGGCTCCCCACGCGCGGACGAGCGCGGTCTGGGTGAGGTCCTCGGCCGTCATCCAGTTGTGGCTGAGCAGGTACGCCATGCGGCATAACCGCTCGTGTCTGGCTGCGACGTACTCGGCGAACCCCTCAGACATGCCCCCGCCTTCCCGACGCTCGAACGGCTCCCCGGGAGATACGCCTCAGGGGCCCCGAAAGGTTGACACCGGCCGTGGTCTCAATGCTGCCGGTAATGGCCGGCGACGGCGGCGAAAGCGGCCTTCGGCTCCCACGGCATATCGGGGTAGGCGACGCCGAGGCGGTCCTCGTAGACCTTGACGATGCCGTAACTCGCCAGGTCCAGATCCTCACGGGGGTCGCCGTCCGGGCGATGCGGGTGGTCGTGGAGCGCGAAGGTGAACACGAAGGCGCCGTCGATCCCCCCGGCTTCGAACGCCTCCAGCAGCTCGCGCAGATACGCGGCCTGACCGGCCTCGTCGCGGGCGTACACGTCCTTCAGCCGGAGCGGCGCGCGGGTGTCCTCGTCGTACTCGACGACGTCCAGGCCGCGAGCGCCCTTCGCGCCCGCGCCTTCATAGCCGGCCGAGCCGAACTCGGTGATCGCGACCGGCTTGCCCTGCGCGACCAGGCCGCGGACGCCGTCGGCGAAGCGGTCGGCGATCTCGGCCGACCGGTACAGGTCCACGGACAGGATGTCGAAGGGCGCCCAGTCGACGCCCTCAAGGGGGACGGAGGCGTAGGTGACCTTGCCGCCGAAGTGCTCGCGGACGACTTTCACGGCTTGGCCGAGGAAGTCGTTGACCCGTGCGCTGATCTCGCCGATCCGCTCGCGCACGCGGTCCGGCTCGCTCAGCCACGCCACCCGCTCGTCGGTGCCGTCACCGGGCAGGAATCCCTTGTTCATCAGGCTGATCTCGGCCCCGGTGACGAACACGACCTCGGCTCCCCGCAGCCGGAGCCGCTCCGCGCGCACGGCGCAGTCGGCGAACAGCGACAGCATCTCGCCGGTGGTCAGTTCCAGCGGGTAGGGAGAGAACCAGACCTCCAGGCCGAGGTCGGCGGCGTGCGCCGCCGCCAGTTCGATCCGCTCCGGGTCGCCGCCCATGACGCGGACCGCGGTGCAGTGCAGGTCGTCGCGGATGATCCGCATCTCGCGCCTGACCACCTCGGGGTCGAACCGCTTGTGTCCGATCGCGCCCTTGTAGACGAAGCCGGTGTCGTAGCTGATGCCTTTGGCACGCATGTCGAACCTTCCGTGGAGAGGGGTTTCATAAGGTACTCGCCGTACCTTAATGCTTTGAACCGCGGCCATGGCAACAGGAAATCGAGGGTACGCTCGGTACCGATCGCAGGGAGGGGCATGGCAGAGGGTTCGACGACACGGCCGGGCGCCGGGCGGACGCGGCGACGCGGAGCCGCCCTTGAGGAGGCGATCCTCGACGCCGCGGTGGCCGAACTCACCGACTCCGGGTACGCCGGACTCACCATCGACAAGGTCGCCGCCCGAGCCGGCACCAACAAGAACGCCGTCTACCGCCGCTGGCCCAACCGCCTCGCCCTCGGCATAGCCGCCTATCGCCGGCTGACGACCACGGTTCCGCCCCCTGACACCGGCGATCTGCGCGGCGACGTCCTGGAACTGCTCCGCCAGGCCAACCGCTACTGGAGCTCGCCCCTCGGCGCGATCCTGCGCGAACTGCTCGCCGCGGCCGGCGGGGCGTCGGAACTCCTGGAGCAGTTGCACGAGAAGTCCGGCGACGCCGCGGCCGCCCCCTGGTTGATCATCCTCGGCCGCGCCGTCGCCCGCGGGGAAGCGGCCCCCGAGGCACTCCACCCGAGGGTCGCCACCGTGGCCATCGTCCTGCTCCGCAACGAGTTCGTCGTACGCGGCGTGCCCAACGCCCCCGACGAGGTCCTCGTGGAGATCGTCGACGAGGTGTACCTCCCCCTGGTCCGGCGACGTGGCAGGCCCGCGACCCCAGCGGCGACGCGAGCCCCGAGACACAGCCGGTGAGATGGTCCTATTCCCGGAAGACGACCTCCCGGAAGACGACCTGAAACCAGACGGCCCGGCGGGTGCCGTCGCGGTAACTGCCCAGCGTTACGCGAGAGCGCGAAAAATCTAGAGTCCCCGCCTATTCTCATCCGTCGATTCGGCGGTACGGGGCCGGGGAACAATCCGGACGCCGTGCCCGACACCGTGTACGTGGAATCCGCCTCTGGAAAAGTTGTCACGGCGGAGGAGGCCGTCGTGAACTATATCCGTACCCGATACGACTCCATACGAGCCGATGCTCTCCCTCAGAAGGCGTCGCTCAAGATCCTTAAGGACGTATGCGAACAATGGCGCAGCCGAGTCTGACGAACGCGCAGTGGCGCAAGTCGAAGCGGAGCGGGGACAACGGCGGGAGCTGCGTAGAGGTGGCCACCAACCTCCCAGGCCTGGTGGCGGTCCGGGACTCCAAGAATCCTTCCGGCCCCGCACTGGTCTTCCCTCCTCACGAGTGGTCCCGCTTCCTCGACGGCACGGCGAAGGGGAAGTTCGACCTCTGACCAAGTGCCTGAACAGCCAGTGGGCGGAGGCCGGAACGCTGCGCTCATTGGTGGATGCCCAATTGGTTGAGGTGTCGTGAGCCCACCCGTGCGGGACCGTCGTGGTTGCTCGCCGTTAGCCCACCCATAAGTACGCGCGCATCGAACGGGGCGGTGAGGAACGCGGGACTCGCGATCAGCCTGGGGGGAGCTGGTTGTTTATGGCGACGGGGACGGCCAGGAGCGTCGGGTTGGTGAGTAAGGCTAGTTCGCCCGGTCGTTTGATCAGCTTGGGGTTGTTGTGCCGCAGAGTCAGATATGCCATGTCTCCGTTGTTCACTGCGCTCGCCTCGTGCGCCACCAGGCTCACGTAGCGGACGGTCTCCAGCACGTCCGGCGGGATGTCGTCGCCGGCGATCTGGACCGGCACACAGAGTTGACGACGTGTGCCGAACCCGACGCCCGTCGGTCCGATCTGTGAGGCGAGCGTCGGGTTGAGCTGCTCGACGCCCATGTAGTTCATCGTCACGCCGGCTCTGTTCGCCGACGTGACGGCCGCCGCCTTGTAGCAGAGCAGGGAGATGCGGGAAACGAGCGGCTTCACCCAGGGAGGCGGCCCGGAGGTGTCGATGCTCACAGGGAGGCAGAGCCGGCCCGGCTCGCTCATCCTGACGGAGACGGGCGGCGCGTTCTTCCAGAGCGGGTTCAGGTACTTCAGCACCAGTTCCCTGGGGGCGATGTCGCCATCTGCGGTGAACCAATAGCACGACAGATTGGTGTACCTGATGGACTCCAGAGCGGGCGACGGCGGGATCTGCCCGGCGGTGGCGATCGGTCCGCAGACCTGCTCGCGCTCATCGAGATGGACCGTGACGGGCGGCATGGCGGCCAACGCCGGATGAATGTGCTTGAGCGTCAGGTCGAGAGGGGCCGGCACGTATGGACCGGCCTTGAAGCACTCCATGTTCAGGTTCGGCACGAAATCGGGCGGAAACGCCAGCGCGGCGGCCGGCGCGGGCACCGCGACGTACCCCGCCGCCAGTAATGCCGCAAGGACGGCCACCAGGCGGCGGACCGGGATGCTGACCTCGCCCACGGTGCCTCCATCGCTCGTCGTCCGGCAGAGGTGGGCCGAGTGTGCGCCTCACCGAGCACCCTGACAATGCTCATGACCAATCTCGGACACACGCGGTTTTTCTGGCGAATCTCCTCATATCGGCCTTTTGGTCTGTCCGGTTGCGGTGAGGTGATCGCCTTGATGTTCGTGGAAGAGGCGCGGCAGATTCGACCTCATCGGCCGCCCCCACCGGTCATCCACCACATTGACGATGCGACCGTAGTCAGCCGGTTCAGCCGGTCGCACACGGAAGCATTGGCTCACGATCACCAATCGTTCCGGCGCCGCCCGCCGGCTGTCCAGAGGCTTCGTGATCATTGTCCCGATCCTCATGTCCGCCGGCGTTCCATCGATGCGTACTTATGAATGGCTGAACAGGGCGATGAGGGCAGCGCAGGACAATAGTTCATCCCGTGGATATCACTGTGATCAGCGGCTCGTGTAACAGCTTCTGAAGTGCCATTACCGTTCCAGGGTCGGGCCGTGTGCCTAAGATTGCCAACGCCATCCGAGGCCGCTGGCGTTGGCTGGCTTGATGCTCGTGGGCGGTGCAGACTGTTCGGTGTGGAAGGAGATCGGATGAGCGCGCTCCCCGAGGAGGGGTGGCCGGAGGCGCAGGCGTCGCCGGCTCATCTGGTGCTGCTTCCAGATCATCCCGGCCCGTACACCGTCGACGACTGGCTTGCGCTCCCCGAGACCGAGGAGCGCATCGAGCTCATCGACGGGAGCTTCGTGGTGAGTCCTGCCCCGGCGGCCGACCACGCCTTGTGCGCGCAACGGCTGGTGCGCATCCTGCTCGACGCCGCGCCCCATGACGTCGAAGTGGTCGAGAGCGCCAACGTCCAGGTGGGCAAGGAGGGGTTCATTCCCGACGTCGTGGTGGGCCGGGCCGAGCCGATCGTCGGCGGTGCCGTGGTGCTCGACTCCGCCGACGTCCTCTTGGTCGCCGAGATCGTCAGCCCTGGGAACCGGAAGCGCGACTACGTGGTCAAACCCCCTTCCTATGCCGAGGCGGGGGTGCCGGTCTTCGTGCGCGTCGAGCTTCATGGGGACGGGCCGATGCCGCTGGTCGAGGTGTTCGCTGAGCGAGGCGGTGAGTACGAGCCGGTGGCGAGAGCTCGGCCGGGCCGGACGGTGCGGCTCACCGATCCCTTCGACGTGGCCTTTGATCCGGCCGAGCTGACCGGGCTGCGGCGGCCTCGGCCCTGAGGGGCCTTGCCCTACGTGGGTCCCGGCCCTGAGAGGAGCGCCGGGACGTGGTCGGGGGGACCAGGGCATGGAGCCGGGTTGAAAGAGGGGCGCGGGGCGGTCAGGCTACGAGGCCGGCGGGGGCGGCCCGCGTGATCAGTTCTTTACGCATGAGCCTCGGACTGTAGAGCAAAGATCTTTAAGCGGCAACCGCTTGCGCCGGGGTGTGATGACGCCGTCTCCCGGCCCGCTGTCCGTCTCCGCTCGGACGGGAACGAGAGATGGGCGGACGACCACCGAGATCGCCGGTGGCGCCCGCCACAGCGCCCGCTCCGGTGTTCCGGACATCCGAAAGTCGGTTACCCGGCGTACGTCGATAAACCCGTCAAATCATGAATTGTCATATTTTCTGGATCTCGCTCGGTGATCATCGCGGCCCCATGCGCCCCACGAAACCCCCGCGACGCCCATCGGGACATCCGTAAGAAGCTTTGCCGTCGGAAATGCCGAATGGGTATCGCTCTTCCGTGGCCGATGGACGGTGATTTAATTGCGCGCGGCGAGAGTAACGGATCGCCGCAAGTCTCAGCGCAGGGCATGAAGGAGCACGGGTGATTTCTCTCAACCAGGGCCTATGGGTTCCGGGAACCGACAAGTACGAGTACGGCTACAACTCGATCCCCAATATCCCCGTCACCGGCGCGCCGGATGACACCAACTTCCGGCGCTGGTCGATGCTCCACGACGGCACCACCTACCGCCTGTACGCCTTCAAGGGAAGCAGCCGCGACACGCTGTACCAGTTCACGTGGAACGGCAGTTCCTATGCCTACGGGCACGACTCCATCCCCGTCCTCACGCTGACGAACGCGCCCGCCGACGCCGACCCGAGCAGCATCTCGCTGCTGCACAGCGGTGAGGCGTACCACGCCTACCTGCGGCGCCTCGGCGACCCGACCACCCTTTACCAGTTCGTCTACGTGCCCGGCACCACCACCTACCAGTGGTCCTACGGCGACTACGTCCCCACCCTGCAGGTCACCGGGTTCCCCGCGGACACCGACTGGTCGCGCTGGTCGATGCTCCACGACGGCTCCGCCTACCGCATCTACGCGTTCCACTACGGCAGCAACGACCAGCTCGCCCAGGGCTCGTGGAACGCCGACGCCTCGCAGTACCAGTACGCCCACAACTCCATCCCCGAGCTGAAGCTGACCGGCTTCCCCGCCGACAGCGACGTGGGCCGCGCGGCCATGCTGCACGACGGGTCGGACTACCGCTTCTACTTCCAGAAGCCCTGAACGCCGACCCGCCGCCTTCGTGACCGGCCGGCACGCGACCGCCATGAAGGCACGGGTGAGTCACACGGCGAAGAGACGGCGCCCGGGAGGTCATGGCGCGGTGCCACCCGGGCGCCCCCGCGCTAGGGACGGCCTGCCTTGCCCGCGGGAGGTTGCCGTTCCAGGGGCGGGGCGCACAGGTCGCAGGCGGTGGGGCGTTCGGGTTCGGTGGGGGCGGTGCGGAGGACGTTCGTTCTGATGGTGAGGAAGGTCAGGAGGGCGGAGCAGGCCATCATGGCCGCGCAGGTCAGCATGGCGGTGCGGAAGCCGCCGGTGAACGCGGTCGCGGAGGTGTAGGCGGCGCCGGTGAGGCCGACCAGCGGGGGGATCGCCGCCACCGCGAGCAGGCCGCCGGTGCGGGCGACCGCGTTGTTGACGCCGCTCGCCACTCCCGCGTACCGCTCGTCGGCCGTGGCCAGCACGGTCGCGGTGAGCGGCGCCACCGCCGCCGACAGTCCCAGCCCGAACAGGACCACGCCGGGCAGCACGTCGGTCAGGTACGAGGCCCCGGGGCCGACCCGGGCCAGCAGGAGCAGCCCGGCCCCGCACAGCAGGATGCCGGCGGTCATCGGCAGGCGCGGGCCCACCCGCCTGGCCAGCTCGCCCGCGCGCGGCGACAGCAGCAGCATCAGCAGCATGACCGGGAGCATCGAGGTGCCGGCCGCGACCGGGGAGAACCCCGCGGCCACCTGAAGTTCGACGACCAGCAGGAACGTCACCACGCCGAGCCCCGCGTACATGATCAGTGTCACGACGTTGACGGCCGTGAACTCCTTGCGGGCGAACAGCCGCACCGGCACCAGGGCGGGCACCGGGGACCCCGGACGGGAGCGGCGCGTCTCCACGACCACGAACGCCACGCCCAGGGCCACGCCGAGCCCCGCGGCCAGCGGCGGCAGCGCCGCGTCGCGTTCGATGAGCCCGTAGGTGATCCCGGCAAGCGCCAGGGCCGCGAGCGCCGCGCCGAGGACGTCGAAGCGCCCGGTGGCCGACTCGTCCCGCGTCTCCGGGACGTGCCGCACGGCGATCAGCACGACCAGCACGGCGAGCGGCAGGTTGATCAGGAAGACCCACCGCCACCCGGCCGACTCCACCAGCCAGCCGCCGAGCAGCGGCCCGACCGCGCCCGCCACCCCGCCGAGGCCGGACCAGATGCCCACGGCCCGTGGACGGTCGTCGCGGGCGAACGACGCCTGGATGATCGCCAGTGATCCGGGGGTGAGCAGTGCCCCGCCGATGCCCTGCAGGGCGCGGGCGAGGATCAGCGTCCTGATGTCGGGGGCGAGGCCGCACAGGGCCGAGGCGAGGGCGAACCAGGCGACGCCGATGACGAATATCTTCCGCCTGCCGAACCGGTCGCCGAGGGAGCCGCCGAGGAGGATCAGTCCCGCGAGCGTGAGCGTGTAGGCGTTCACGGTCCACTGCAGGCCCGACATGGAGGCGTGGAGGCTCTCGCCGAGGGTGGGGAGGGCGACGTTCACCACGGTGCTGTCGAGGAAGGCGATCCCGGACCCGAGCACGGTGGCCAGCAGCACCCACCGCCCCTGGGCCGAGTTCACCCGGACTCCGTTACCTCCGGTGCCGCCGCCCGTGCCGTCGCCGTCGTCCGTGCCGCTCCGGCGCCCCGTGCCGTCGGGGCCGGCGAGAGCGTGCGGGCCCCGCGTGGCCTGCGTGTCCGGTGTGTCGTGCGTGCCTTGGGGGTCGTCCTCCGCGCCGTGTGTGCCGCTCATGCTGCCCATCATGCTGGACGAATGCCCTCATCCGGACATCCGGCGTCGGTCTCGATCTCCGGTGACGGTCACCGGGACCCGATGCCGGACGGACGGGTCGCGCGGGCTCGGGGAATGGACGGCTCAGGCCGGTCTGTGCGGGATGAACGGCGGCGGCGGGCTCGCGGGATGAACGCGGCGGGCGGGAGTGTTATGGGCGGCAAGGCCATCGGGGACCTTCCCTGGGTGATAGGAGCCGGACGCCGAGCGCACCGGCCGTGATCGCCCAACGGGTCCGTGGTGACCGAGGGCCGCCTTCGGGCGCGGAACGGCCAGTGCCGGAGCGAACACGTCTCCGACCTGGGAGAACTCAACGATCAGACGCTTCTCCTGAGCGATGTCCACTGCGGGGATTACAGAATTACGATCGCTGGCCGCGAACACGCGCAGGCTCGGGAACAATCCGGGGCTCTCATAAATTGAGTCCATGTAACTCAACCCATTGGAGTTCGCATGAGTCAGAGCTTGATCCTCCCGGTTCTGCCGCTCGACGACGAGGTCGTCCTCCCCGGCATGGTCGTCCCCCTCGACCTGTCGGACGGTGAGGTCCGCGCGGCCATCGACGCCGCCCGGGCGTCGACCTCGTCCCCGAGCAAGCCGCGGGTGCTGCTCGTGCCCCGGATCGACGGCAAGTACGGCGCCGTGGGCGTCTCGGCGGTCGTCGAGCAGGTCGGGAGGCTTCCCGGCGGCGAGCCCGCCGCCGTTGTCCGTGGTGTGGAGCGCGTGCGCGTGGGCTCCGGGACCACCGGGCCGGGTGCCGCGCTCTGGGTGGAGTCGACCCGCATGGACACGATCCCCGCCGACGGCCGCGCCGCCGAGTACGCCAAGGAGTACAAGGCGCTGGCCACCACGATCCTGCAGAAGCGCGGCGCCTGGCAGGTCGTCGACGCCGTGAACCAGATCGAGGACGCCTCAGAGCTCGCCGACAGCTCCGGCTACGCCCCCTGGCTGACCACCGCCCAGAAGGTCGAGCTGCTGGAGAACCCCGACCCGACCGAGCGCCTCGTCAAGCTCGTCGAATGGGCCCGCGAGCACCTCGCCGAGCTGGACGTCGCCGAGACCATCCGCAAGGACGTCCAGGAGGGCATGGAGAAGCAGCAGCGCGAGTTCCTGCTGCGCCAGCAGCTCGCCGCCGTCCGCAAGGAGCTGGCCGAGCTCAACGGCGAGGCCGCCTCCGAGGAGGAGGACTACCGGGCCCGCGTCGAGGCCGCCGACCTGCCCGAGAAGGTCCACGAGGCCGCGCTCAAGGAGGTCGACAAGCTGGAGCGCACCTCCGACCAGTCGCCCGAGAGCGGCTGGATCCGCACCTGGCTGGACACGATCCTCGACATCCCCTGGAACACCCGCACCGAGGACGGCTACGACATCGCCGCCGCCCGCGCCGTGCTGGACGCCGACCACACCGGGCTCGACGACGTCAAGGACCGCATCGTCGAATACCTCGCCGTGCGCAAGCGCCGCGCCGACCAGGGGCTCGGCGTCGTCGGCGGGCGCCGCAGCGGCGCCGTCCTGGCCCTGGCCGGCCCTCCCGGAGTCGGCAAGACCTCGCTCGGCGAGTCCGTGGCGCGCGCCATGGGCAGGAAGTTCGTCCGCGTCGCCCTCGGCGGCGTCCGCGACGAGGCCGAGATCCGCGGCCACCGGCGCACCTACGTCGGCGCGTTGCCCGGCCGGATCGTGCGGGCCATCCGCGAGGCCGGCAGCATGAACCCGGTCGTCCTGCTGGACGAGGTGGACAAGGTCGGCGCCGACTACCGCGGCGACCCGACGGCCGCCCTGCTGGAGGTGCTGGACCCGGCCCAGAACCACACCTTCCGCGACCACTACCTGGAGGTCGAGCTCGACCTGTCGGACGTGCTCTTCCTGGCGACCGCCAACGTCCTGGAGGCCATCCCCGGCCCCCTGCTCGACCGCATGGAGGTCGTCACCCTCGACGGCTACACCGAGGACGAGAAGGTCGCGATCGCCCGCGACCACCTGCTGCCCCGCCAGCTCGACAAGGCCGGCCTCACCACCTCCGAGGTCACCGTGGACGAGGAGGCCCTGCGCCGCCTCGCCGGCGAGTACACCCGCGAGGCAGGCGTGCGCTCGCTGGAGCGCGCGATCGCCCGCGTGCTGCGCAAGGTGACCGCCAAGGCCGCCTTGGACGACGCCGCGCTGCCGGTGTCGGTCGGCGCCCCCGACCTGGAGGGCTACCTCGGTCGGCCGCGGCACGTCCCGGAGTCCGCGCTGCCGGAGTCCTCGCAGCGCACCGCCGTCGCCGGCGTGGCCACCGGCCTCGCGGTGACCGGCGCGGGCGGCGACGTCCTGTACGTCGAGGCGTCGCTGGCCGACCCGGAGACCGGCTCCACCGCCGTCACGCTCACCGGCCAGCTCGGCGACGTGATGAAGGAGTCCGCCCAGATCGCGCTGTCCTACCTGCGCTCGCGCGGCGCGGAGCTGGAGCTGCCGGTCGGGTCGCTGAAGGACCGCTCGGTGCACATCCACGTCCCCGCGGGCGCCATCCCCAAGGACGGCCCCTCGGCGGGCGTCACGATGACCACCGCGCTGGCCTCGCTGCTGTCCGGCCGCCCGGTGCGCCCGGACGTGGCGATGACCGGCGAGGTGTCGCTCACCGGACGGGTGCTGCCCATCGGCGGCGTCAAGCAGAAGCTGCTCGCCGCCCACCGGGCGGGCATCACCACGGTGCTCATCCCGGCGCGCAACGAGCCCGACCTGGACGACGTGCCCGAGGCCGTCCGCCGGGAGCTGACGGTCCACGCCGTCAGCGACGTGCGCGAGGTGCTGGAGATCGCGCTCACCCCGGCGACGGTGGCCGAGCGCGCCGCGGCCTGAACCGGACGCCCCGGGGCCGAGCGGCCCCGCGGTCCGTCACGGAGGCGGGTCACCCTTCGGGGTGGCCCGCCTCCGGGCGTCCGGCGGACCTTGACTTCCGTGGGGCGCGGTCAGCGGTCAGGGGCGGGGCGGAGGGCATTGGTAGAGCGTCCGCACGGCGGCCAGGTCGCCGAGGCTGAAACCCCTCCTCTGGCCGATCTCGACGGGGATCGCGGGAACCAGCGTGTCCTGCCCGTTGCTGCTGAAGAACTTCCTGCCGTACAGCATCACCGAACCGTAGTCGAGCGGCCCGAACAGCCGGGTCCGCGCCGGGTCCAGCTTCTTGAACTGCGATTCGAAGCCTTTGATGACGTTCTCGAGGTGGACGGTCACCGCGGCGTCGCGGTCGGCGCGGGAGTGCTCGTGGTAGAAGCCGATCGCGTGCATCAGCTCGTGGATCACGATGCCCTTGTGCTCGCACCCCTGGCCGATCGACAGGTCCTGCCCGGCCCCGGCCGAGCGCCCCACGTACGAGTAGCAGCCGTCCCCCGGCACGACGCGCAGGAAGTGCTCCTCGGAGGTCCTCGGCACGAACCGCACGCAGGTGTGCCCGTGGAAGTCCCGCACCGCGGCCTCCAGCGCCTCGCGCGCCGCCGCGGGCAGCGTGGGGGACACCTCGTAGGGCACCGTGCGGCCGGGCCACAGCGCGCCGTCCTGCGCGGTCACCGTGCCCGCGCCGGGCGCGCGGCAGTCCCGCGAGCGCGCCGGGACCCCGTCGGGGACCGGCGGGACGCGGCCCGCGCGCCGGGCGCCGGGGAAGCGGAAGGCGCCGGCCGCCGCCTCCTCAGCCGTGCCGATGACGATGTCCCCTTCGGTCACCGCGTGCCCGTCGATCTCGACGTACTCGATCGTGCGCGGGTGGCCGGCCGGGTCCGGGACGGTGACGGACATCGGCGGGTGCTCGGTCTGCTGCCGCCAGAGCGCGTCCAGCAGGTCGAACGGATCATCCTCCGCGGCGGCCGGGACGGCGCCCGCCACCAGCCCGGCCAACATGATCCCCAATATCGCAATTATTCGCATGAATGCCCCCGGAAATGCGCCCGTAAGGTTCACGGGCATCGCGGGGCCAACCTACCCCCGCCCGCTCGCGGGAATTCCTCGGCAATTACGCCGCTCACCGTCCTGACCTGCGCCGTCGCCGCCCCGACCGGCTGTCCCGCCACCGCCGCGGCGACGCGCGGGCGCGTTCAGCAAACCCTCAGTCAGGGCTTAGGCAGCTCTTATCGGACGTTTGTCATCCTTGATTTACCGGCCCCAAGCCGGCCGCCGCCGAATGGCGGCGAGTGCGGATGATTGTGGGGGAGCGATGAGCACCGAAGACCCGCGTGAGCAGACGACGGAGAACACCACCCCGGTCCAGACGCCGGGTTCGCGGGGATGGAGCCAGTTCGGCAGCAAGCCGCCGGAGACGGGCGGTTACCAGCGGACGTGGCTCGGTGAGGAGGGCCCCGCCGTGACGGGTGCCGTCCCCGCGCGCCCCGGCGAGACCACCTGGTGGACCAACGGGCGCAAGGCGATCGCCGGCCTCGCCCTGGCCGCGGTGGCGGTCGGCGGCGGAGCCGTGGGAGCCTTCGTCGCCACCGCGGCCACCGACGGCCGGCCCGTGATCAGCAGCCCGATCGTCAGGCCCGCGTCCGACTCCAGCGCGACCACCGTGGCCGACGTGGCCAAGGCCGTGCAGCCGTCCGTGGTGTCGATCACCGTGTCGGGCGGCGCCGGGCAGGCCGAGGGCTCCGGCGTGATCCTTTCCACCGACGGCCTGATCCTCACCAACAACCACGTGGTGTCCGGCGCCGGGAACGGCGGCCAGGTCCAGGTGAAGTTCAGCGACGGCAAGACCGCCTCGGCGAGCATCGTCGGCACCGACCCCACCACCGACCTCGCGGTCGTGCGGGCGAGCGGGGTGTCCGGGCTGACCAAGGCGACGCTCGGCGACAGCGACAAGCTGCGGGTCGGCGACGCCGTCCTCGCCATCGGCAGCCCCCTCGGCCTGGAGGGCTCGGTCACGGCCGGCATCGTCAGCGCGCTGGACCGCACGCTGACCGTCGGCGGGGAGTCCCAGCAACAGCAGCAGCTCCCGCCCGGCTGGGGGTCAGGCGGCGGGTTCGGGCGGCAGCAGCAGTCGCAGGACACGAGCACGACCATCGGCGGCGCCATCCAGACCGACGCGGCCATCAACCCCGGCAACTCCGGCGGCGCCCTGGTCAACGCCTCCGGCCAGGTCGTCGGCGTCAACAGCGCCATCGCCACCAACGGCGGGGACGGCAACATCGGCGTCGGCTTCGCGATCCCGATCAACACCGCCTCGCAGGTCGCCGACCAGATCATCAAGACCGGCAAGGCGACCCACGCCTACCTCGGCGTCAACCTCGCCGACGCGACCGGCGACGCCCAGGGCGCGGTCATCGGCTCGGTGCAGCAGGGCAGCCCGGCCGAGCAGGCGGGCCTCAAGGCGGGCGACGTGATCACCAAGCTGGACGGCAAGGCGGTGTCCGGCGCCGAGACCGTCGTCGGCGCGGTCCGCGGCTACCGGCCGGGCACCAAGGTGACCGTCACCTACGTGCGCAACGGCGCCACGGCCACCGTCACGGTCACCCTCACCGAGAGGACCGTGTCGAGCTGACCTCCGACCGGCCGAAGGAGGGGGTGGCCGGACGAGGGAAGGGGCCGCCGGGACCGTCACGGTCCCGGCGGCCCCTGTGTTCATGCCGGGCGCCGCGCGGTCATCCGGCCCGGTACAGAATCGGAGGCGGCGACGGCAGGCCGTTCGCGGAGTGCCGTCGCCGTGGGCGAGGGTTCAGCGGTGGCCGGAGGTGAGGGCCTCGGACTCCCACAGGTCGCGGTAGTAGCCGGGTTCGGCGAGCAGGTCCTCGTGGCGGCCGCGCTGCGCGACCCGGCCGTCCGCCAGGACGACGATCTCGTCGACGTCCTCCAGGCCGCGCAGCCGGTGGGTCACCAGCACCGTCGTGCGGCCGTGCGTGACGTCCAGCAGGTCGGCCATCAGCGCGTCGGCCGTGCGCTCGTCCAGCGACTCGGCGGGCTCGTCCAGCACCAGCACCTCCGGGTCGCGCAGCAGCGCGCGGGCCAAGGCCAGGCGCTGGAGCTGGCCGCCGGAGACCGTCCGCCCGTCCTCGCCGAGCGTCGCGTCCCAGCCGGTCCGCTCGACGAAGGCGTCCAGGCGGGCGCGCCGCACCGCGGCCTCCAGTTCCTCCTGGCCCGCATCAGGACCCGCCAGGCGCAGGTTGTCGCGCAGCGAGGCGCGGAACACGTACGGGTCCTGGGTGAGGCCGGTGATCCTGGTACGGACGTCGTCGGGGGACAGCGCGCGGACGTCCACGCCGTTCAGGGTGATCCGCCCCGAGGACGGGTCGGCGACGCGCATCAGGGCGGCCAGCAGCGTGCTCTTGCCCGCGCCGCTCGGCCCGACCACGGCCACCCGCTTGCCCGGCGTGAGCGTCAGCGACACGCCGTCCAGCGCGGGCGGCCTGCCGGGGGAGTGCCGGACGACCAGATCCTCCGCCACGACGGTCAGCGGGCCCTCGGGCAGGGCGGCGGGCTCGGCGGGCGCGGGGACGGCCGGCGGCGTCGCGCGGACCTCGCGGAGCCTGCGCAGCGCCGCGGTGACCCCCGCCAGCCGCTCGCCCGCCGCCGCCAGCGGCAGCACCGGCTCGAACGACACCAGCGCCGTCAGCGCCAGGACGGCCGTCGGGACGGGGCCGAGACCGGCGCGCGCCGCCACCAGGACGATCGCCGCCACGGTCAGGCCCTGGACCAGCGTGCCGAGCGCCAGCGCCGCCGCGTTCACCAGCGACCTGCGGCGCTCCAGCCCGGCCAGCCGGGCGTCGGCCTCCGCGGCGGCCTCCCGGGCCCGCTCGCCCGCGCCGTAGGCGGCCAGGTCGGCGGCGCCGTGCACCAGGTCGGCCACCCGGGCCGCGAGGTCGGCCCGCGCCGGGGCCAGCCTGGCCGACCAGCGGCGCGTGGCCGCGTTCGTCACGGCGGGCAGCGCGACCCCGGCCACGGCCAGGCCGGTGAGCAGGACGAGCGCGGCGGCGGGCAGCAGGAAGACGGCCAGCGTGGTGGCGGCGACGGCGGTCACCGCCGCCGCGACGGCGGGCAGCAGGCAGCGGACGAGCAGGTCCTGCACGGCGTCGGTGTCGTCGACCATGCGGCTCAGCAGGTCGGCGCCTCGGTGGCCGAGCGGACCCGAGGGGATCAGCGCCTCGTACAGGCGTTCGCGCGTGGTGGCCTGGGCGCGCAGCGCGACGTCGTGCCCGGCCAGCCGCTCGCCGTACCGGAACAGGCCCCGGCTGGTCGCGAACGCGCGGACCGCGACGATCGCCACGCTCAGCGCCGCAAGCTCCGGCTGCTCGGCCGCCCGGGTGATCAGCCACGCGGCGGCCCCGATCAGCCCGAGCGCGGCCAGCTCCGCCGCCGCGCCCGCTGCCGCCGCCACCACGAGCCGCCCCCGCGCCCGCCGCGCCGGCGGCGACCCGGCGGCGGAGTGCGGGGTAGTACCGGGTGTGGGGGTTTGGGCGTTCATGGGTGGTCTCACTCTCCCGTCAGGCCGGCGGGGACGCGGGGGACGGGGTGGTCGGAGACGACGCGGCCGTCCTCGACGCGGATGACGCGGTCGGCTAGGTCGATCATCGCCGGGCGGTGCGCCACGATGACCGCCGTGCGGCCCTCGGCCAGCGCGCGGGTCGCCTCGACGATCGCGGCCTCGCTGCGGCCATCCAGGCGGGCGGTGGGCTCGTCCAGCAGCAGCACCTCGGCGCCGGGACGGCAGAACGCGCGCGCCAGGGCCAGGCGCTGCCGCTGGCCCGCCGACAGGTCCGCGCCGCGCTCGCCGAGCACGGTCGCGTAGCCGTCGGGAAGGGCGGCCACGAACTCCGCGGCCCGCGCGGCCCCCGCCGCGGCCCGCACGTCCTCGGCGGACGCCCCGGAGCCCATCGCGATGTTCGCGGACACCGTGTCGGCGAACAGGTGCGGGCGCTGGGGCACGAACGCCAGCCGTGCCCGCCACAGGCCGAGGTCCGCCTCGGCGAGATCGGCGAGGTCTATGCCGCCGACGAGCACGCGGCCACGCGTCGGCGTCACGAAGCCGAGCAGCAGGTGCAGCAGGGTGCTCTTGCCCGCCCCGCTCTCCCCGGTCAGCGCCACCCGCTCGCCCGGCGCGATCACCAGCGAGACACCGCTCAGCGCGGCGTCCTCGCGGCCCGGGTACCGCACGGTGACGTCCTCCAGCCGGATCTCCGGCACCCCGGCGGGAACGGCGCCGATCCGCCCGGCCACCGTCCCCCGGACCGGGACGGCCTCGGGTACGGCGTGCACGCTGGACCGGACGAGGGCCTCGCGCTCGGGGGCGGCCGAGGGTGCCGCGCCCACGGAGGGTGTCTCCTCGGCCGAAGTCCACCTCTCCCCGGGGGCGGCGTCGTTCGCTGGGGCGCGGTCGTCGAGGACGGCGAAGGCGTCGTCGGCCGCGGCGACGCCTTCCATGGCCGCGTGGAACTTGGTGCCCATCGCCCGTAGCGGGATGTACGCCTCGGGGGCCAGCAGGAGGACCAGCAGGGCGACGCGCAGGTCCAGGGAGCCGGACAGCAGCCGCAGCCCGACCGGGACGGCGACCAGGGCCAGCGACAGCGAGGCCACCAGCTCCAGGACCAGCGAGGACAGGAAGGCGACCCGCAGCGTCCGCATGGTGGCCGCGCGGTGGGCGTCGGCGACCTGGCGGATCACCGTGGCCTGGTAGCGGGCCCGCCCGAAGGCGCGCAGCGTGGGAAGCCCGCGCACGACGTCCAGGAAGTGGCCGCCGAGCTGGGAGAGCGCCCGCCACTGCCGGTCGGTGACCTCCTTGGTGCGCCACCCGACCAGCGCGCCGAACACGGGGATCAGCGGCAGCGTCACCAGGACGATCACGGCGGTGGCGAGGTCGGCGGCGAACAGCCGGGCCAGCACGGCGACGGGCACCACCCCGGCCACCGCGACCGCGGGCAGGTAGCCGGTGACGTACGGGTCCAGCGCGTCCAGCCCGCGCCCGGCGAGGGTGACCAGCTCGCCGGAGCGGCGCGAGGCGAGCCGGGCGGGCCCGAGCTCGCCGAACCGGGCCAGCAGCCGCCCGCGCAGCACCGATTTCAGCGCGGACGCGGTGCGCCCGGCCGCCGCGCCGTGGAGCAGGCCGAACAGGGCCCGCGCCGCCACGACGCCGGCGAGGGGCAGCAGCGCCGCGGTCGTGAGCGCGCCCGAGAGCACGCCGGACAGCAGCTCGGCCTGTGCCAGCACCAGCAGCCCGGCGAGCACGGCCGCCGCCACGCACACGAGCAGATGGCGGCGGACCGCCCGCTCGGTCCGCGCCAGCAGCAGGAGATCTTTGTGCATCGCTTCCCTAGAAGAACGACGGGATACGGCCGGCGGCGCCCGTGGCCGACCCGAGGGGGCCGAACGTGCGCCATACCCATACTTGCGCGCCTATGAGGATGGGTGTGACCGGCAGGGAGATGAAACTGAGCACATTCAGCGTCTCCGGGGGCGCCGTGTGGCCGAGCAGTGAGGAGGCGACCACGGCCAGCGGGACGGCGGCGGGCAGGGCGGCGAGGACGGCCGTCAGCAGCAGCCGCCGCCCGGTGCGCCCGCCCTCGGCCCGGCCGGACAGGCGCCAGGCGACGAAGGAGCGGGCGTGCACGGCGAACACGACGGCCACGACCGCGCCGTACAGCAGGCCGGCCGCGTCGAACGGCCGGTCGGGCAGGCCCCTGACCAGCGCGGCCAGCGCCACGCCCCAGGACAGGGCGAGACCCCACGATCCGGCGCACAGCACCGCGTCCCAGAAGCCGCGCCAGCGGTCACCGTCCAGGCGGCGGCGGAACCACAGGCCCGCGTCCCGCAGGATCCAGGACACCAGGAGCAGCACCACGACGGGGTAGAGCCCGTTGATGACGGTGCCCTCCAGCGCGGGGAACGCGCCGAACAGCGTCCCGGCCAGGGCGACCAGCCACACCTCGTTGGCCAGCACGTAGGGGGCGATCGCGGCGACCAGGCGGTCGCGTTGCCGGGCGCGGGAGCCGGGTTCCCCGGCGCGCTCGCCGGCGCGGGCGAGCCAGGGCAGCGTCATGCCGACGCCGATGTCGAAGCCTTCCAGGGCGAAGTAGCCCACGAGCAGCACGGCCAGGACCGCGAGCCAGATGATCTCCATGGGGGGGAGCTCCTCACAGGGGTTGTCAGGCCGTCACAGGGCGAGCGCCGGGGCGGGGGAGGGGGCGCCGTCCTCGGCCGCGCCGAGGGCGACCTGTCCGGGGCCCCGCCGTACGGCCCGCGCGATCAGCAGGTAGTCGACGATGGCGAGCATGCCGAGGACGCCCGCGAAGGCGGCGAACGAGAGCGTCACCATGCCCGGGGTGAGGCCGGGCGACATGGCGTCCTGCACGCGCAGCCTGCCGAAGACGACCCACGGCTGGCGGCCGATCTCGCGGGCCAGCCACCCCGCGATGGCGATCATGAAGGGCAGCGGCGTCATGATCATGAGGATGGGGTGGATCCACCGCGAGCGGGCCAGGACATCACGGATCAGCAGCGGGAGCAGGACGACGAAAAGGATCAGGTGGAGGATGTTGGCGAACCCGATCATGAAGCCGAGGGCCGCGCCGGGGGCCGCGCCGTCGAACTTGCCGGGCTGCAGGTCGCCGATCGCGCCGAACTGGGCGTAGCCGGCGCCGACGGCGATGACGATGCCGATGTTGGCCCACACCACGCCGGTGCGCAGCGACCTGCGGAAGAACTCCCGCTCGGCGGTGCGGCGGAACAGGTGGTAGGCGCTCGCGCCGATGATCACGAGGCTGCCCGTGACCAGTCCGGCCCCGATGACGTGCGGGAACGCCGCGACCAGGCTGGGGTTGGACAGGAGGGCGCCGAAGTCGGTGAGGGCCAGGCGCCCGTCCTTCAGGACGGTGCCCGCCGGGTTCTGGAGGAAGGAGTTGGCCACCATGATCCAGAAGGCGCTGGCGTAGGCGGTCAGCGTCACCAGCCAGATGCACGCGAGGTGCAGCTTCTTCGGCAGGCGGTTCCAGCCGAAGATCCACAGGCCGAGGAAGGTGGACTCCAGGAAGAAAGCCACCAGCGTCTCGATCGCCAGCGGTGCGCCGAAGACGTCTCCCGCGTAGTGCGAGAGCCCGCTCCAGGAGAGGCCGAACTGGAACTCCATCACCAGCCCGGTGAAGACTCCCACGGCATAGTTGATCACATAGATCTGGCCCCAGAACCTCGTCATCCGCTCGAACACCGGTTTGCCGGTGAGCACGTAGCGGGTCTGCATGATCGCCACGAGGGGGGCCAGGCCCAGGGTCAGCACGACGAACAGGAAGTGCAGGCTTCCCGTCACCGCGAACTGCGACCGGGCCAGGTCGAGCACGTTCATCGTCACGTCCTTAGTTGTGCCTGTCTACATATAGACAGCCTACATGTAGACTGTCGTCATGAAGCGGCTCGATAAGCTCCCCGGATGAACACCGACGCGCTCCGCGGGCACATGGACGCCCTGCTCCTGTCCGTCCTGGAGCACGAGCCCCTGCACGGGTACGCGATCATCGAGGCCCTGCAGGTCCGCAGCGGTGGCGCGCTCACCGTCCCCACCGGCACCGTCTATCCGGCGCTGCGCCGCCTGGAGCGCGTGGGCTACCTGGTCAGCGAGTGGGCGACCGTCGGCGGACGCAAGCGCCGCACCTACCGCCTGACGCCGGCGGGACGGGCCGCGCTGGCCGGCGAGCGCTCGGCGTGGAAGACGTTCACCGACGCCATCGGCAGCGTCCTCGCGCCACGTTCCTCGGAGGACGGCGCCTGACCGGCGCCCCCTCGCGGCACGGTCAGGCGGCGGGCCGCGGCGCGGGCGCGCGGCGCGTGACCAGCAGGCAGCGTGTGGCGCCGCACAGCAGCCAGCCCGCGACGGCGTAGCTGAACAGCGAGGCGGCCACGCCCGGGGGGAAGAAGGTGGTGTCCTGCAGCACGGTGCCCCGGCCGTACGTCAGCGCCGCGGACATGCCGATGATCGCGGGCACCTGGATCCACAGCAGCACGCCGATCGCCCTGGTCAGCGTCATCGGCCTGCGGAGCCTGCGCGGCCCCCGGGTGAAGGCCAGCAGCATCAGGGCGCCGACGACGCCCATCGCGAACTGGAACACGTCCAGGAAGTGCGCCAAGGGAGAGAACCAGGCGGGCTTCAGCGGCGCCCACTCGTCCCCCGGGTAGATCCGCCAGATCAGGCTCCACATCCCCGTGTTCACCGGGACGGCGATGAACAGCACCGCGGCGGTCCTGCGGCCCTGGCAGGCGGCCAGCTCCTCCTGGTACCCGGGCGCGATCTCGTCCACCGGCCCGAACTCGGCCACGGCCAGGCGCTCGGCCTCCGTGCGGTCCAGGCCCTCGGCGTGGTAGGCGTCGGCGGTGTCGGCCAGGCTGTCGCGGGCCTCGGTGACCATGTCCCGCCGCAGCCGGATCGGCCCGCGAAGGGTGCGGCGCAGCTCGGTCACGTAGTCGTCGATGACACCCGCGCTGGCCATGTGCTCCCCATGTGCAGACCGTGATGGACCAAGTCTCACCATTCTGGTGGCTAACCGGCCCGCCCAGGCATCAGGGGAATCCCTGACCCGTCCCTGGCGACCCCGCACCCGGCCGGCGCAGGCCGTCCGGCCCGGGGGAGACTGCCGACCATGGACGATCCCGGCGGCGGTGGCCGTATGGAAGACGAGGGCGGACCTGGGGACGGCGGTCGCCGCGTGACCGCGGAGCCCATCCGGACGGCACGGCTCACGTTGACGCCCCTGACGGTGGAGGACGCCGCCGAGATGGTGGAGGTCCTCGCCGGCGAGGAGCTGTACGCCTTCATCGGGGGCACGCCGCCCGGCCTGGCCGGCCTGCGCTCCCGGTACGCCAGGCTGGTCGTGGGACGGTCCCCGGACGGCGGGGAGGACTGGCTGAACTGGATCGTGCGCCGGGAGCGCGACGGCCGGGCGGTCGGCACCGTCCAGGCCACCGTGACTGGCGGGGGGCGGCGCGCCGCGATCGCCTGGGTGGTCGGGACCGCCTGGCAGGGGCGCGGGTACGCCTCCGAGGCCGCCGCCGCGATGGCCCGGTGGCTCGCGGGCCGGGGCGTCACGGTCCTCCAGGCCCACATCCACCCGGGCCACGAGGCGTCCATGAATGTGGCGGCCCGGATCGGCCTGCGCCCCACCGGCCTCGTCGAGGACGGCGAACGCGTGTGGCGCCGGGAACGGGCCTGAACCGCCGCCCCGGTCCGGTCAGGGCGTGACGATGGCGAGCTGGTCGACGTAGTCCTCGGTGACCCACAGGTTGTCATCGGAGGCGAGGGTGATCTGCAGCGGTCCCGCGACGCTGGTGGGCAGGGCGTACTCGCTGACCGTGCCGGTGGTGGTGACGTTGGCCACGTTGCCGGCGGACTGCTCGACGAACCACACGTTGTCGTCCGGGCCGAGCGTCATTCCCCACGGGAAGGCGTTGGGGTCGCCGAGGGCGTATTCGGTGAAGGTGCCGCCCGAGGTGTCGACCGAGCTGACCTTGCCGTTGCCGTCGCCGTACCACAGGTTGCCGTCCGACCCGGTGGTGATGCCCAGCGGCATCGCGCCGGACGGCGCGGCGTACTCGGTGATCGTCCCGCCGGTGGTGATCTTCCCGACGATGCCGGTCAGCGGTTCGGTGAACCACAGGTTCCCGTCCGGTCCCGCGGTGATGAACAGCGGGTAGGCGCCGGAGGT
Organism: Sphaerisporangium siamense; assembly: GCF_014205275.1. Classification (NCBI taxonomy): domain Bacteria; kingdom Bacillati; phylum Actinomycetota; class Actinomycetes; order Streptosporangiales; family Streptosporangiaceae; genus Sphaerisporangium; species Sphaerisporangium siamense. Next base: position 6,414,335 of record NZ_JACHND010000001.1, on the reverse strand, counting down.
CGGCACGGTGTACTCGGTGATGGTGCCCCCGGTGGTGATGCGCCCGATCTTGTTGGCGTCCGGCTCGGTGAACCACAGGTTGTCGTCCGGCCCCACGGCGATCGACCAGGGGTAGGCGCCCGAGGTCGGCACGGTGTACTCGGTGATCGTGCCCGAGGTCGTGATGCGCCCGATCCTGTTGCCGAAGGCCTCGGTGAACCACAGGGCCCCGTCCGGCCCCGTGACGATGTGCGCGGGCTGGGACCCGGCGTTGGGCAGAGAGTACTCGGTGAAGACACCGCCCGTCGTCACCTTGCCGATCTTGTTGGCGTAGTTCTCGGTGAACCACACGTTGCCGTCGGGGCCGGAGGTGATCCCGACGGGCGTGGACGGGCTGGTCGGGATGTTGATCTCGTTGATGCTCGGCGTCCGCAGGGCCTGCCGCGCGGCCTCGTCCTGCGCCACCCTAGGAGCCGGGGGGAACACGCATCGGATCCGCTTGTGACGCGGCTGCAGCTTGAGCTTGAGGCACAGCTTCACCCAGGGGCGAGCCGGCGAGGGAGGGTGGGGTGGCGGTGCGGCGGAGACGGGCGTCTGGGCCGCGAGGATCAGCGCCATGACCATGAGCGGATATCCGAGCAGTTTGAGGCTGCGACGCATGGCATACCTTCCAGAAACGTCGACCGGGTTCATTGGGAAAGCGGGCCGGCCCGGCCGCTCCAAATATCTCCCGGCGCCGCCGGTTCACCGGGGGCGTCTCTGTCCGTGGCCGGTCAGGAGTGCGCCAACCGACGGGCCGGGTTCGGCGCGCCGGGTAACCGGATCGCCAGGCGGGGTTCAGGCGACCTGGTGGGTGATGGTGCCGGTGTAGACGCCCGAGACGACGGACGAGGGGATGGTGATCACCAGCGTCGGCTGCCAGCTGGTGATCTGGACGAGCGGCGACTTGGTGCCCCTGAAGGCGGTGCGGGTGGTCGACAGGGAGACGCGCTGGTCCGCGGTGGCCTGCCCCGGAGTCCGGGTGCCGCCGCCGGAGGAGGCGGTGACCGGGCCGGACCAGTAGGCGATGTTGGCCCGGGGGATGGTCTGGGCCGCCGACCCGGCGCCGGTGGTGAAGTTGGTCGAGGACACCGTGGCGGTCCAGCCCGCGGAACCGTTGCGGGAGTCCTCCACGCTGACCGTGCCCATCTCGGCGCTGAGCGTGCCGCCGAGGTAGCCGTTGCCGAGATTCGCCGAGTTCGGCACGGTGATCGTCAGCGTGTTCGGCGCCGCGCTCCTGTGGCGGCGCGCCGGGCGTGCGCCGGATCGTCTTCCCCGGATGGCGCGCGGGGTCTCACCGGTCCCGGGCTCGGCGCGCGCGGGGTGGTCGTGGCCGGACGCGTCGTCGCGGGGCCGGTCGCCCGGGTGCGGCGGAGGGGTGCCCGGATCCTCCGGGGCGACCGGGGACGGTGCCGGGCCGGTGTCCGGTGGCGGTGTGGGGAAGGCGGAGCCCGGGAGCGGCGGTGGCGAGGGAGGGCCGATCGGGGAGGAAACCGGTTCCACCGCCGGGTGTCCGTTCGGGGTCGCCGCCCCGGCGGGCGTGGCCGGCGCGCCGGTGGGGGAGGTGCCGGGTTCGGGCTCCCGCGCCTCCGCCGGAGAGCGAGGCGGGTGGTCCCGCGGCACGGCCGCCTCCGACGGGGCCGCCGGCGCGCTCAGGGCGCCGGCCAATGTGATCGAGGCCATCAGGCGGGCGCCGTGCCATCTCCTCATCGATTTCCCCTGAAAGCACTCGCACGCACCGCGCGATCTGGGCGCCGGTCCCGCGAACGGACGGACAAAGCATTGGCAGCCTAGGGTTCCAGAGCGGGCAGTGTCACTTCCCCGGCCCCGCGTACCGCAAATACGACACAAAGAAGCACCGAAACGCCTGAGCGACCGAGGTGAGTGGGACGGTTATATCGCCATATCATCAGGTGGGAGCGGCTGATGATGTTGAGGGAGAAATGCTCGGGGACGGCATCCGCCCAGACCGGTGCCCCCGTTCGTCCTCCGCTCGGCAAAACATCGCACATCCCGCTTCCGCCGCCCAAAACAATCGTCTTCCCCCGATGATTGCCAGCCCCTTCAAGAGGCGATCAAAAATCGACAGACGGTTCATCCCGCCGGTTTCGCCGGGACGGCCGGGGAGCAAGATCTGATCGCCTGCGAATGCCACCGCGTGGTGGCGTGAATCAAGGGGGTCCGGCACCTTGCCTCACACACATCGTCTCGGCGCCGTGCTCGGCGCCGCCGTCGTCACCGGCGCCCTGCTGGTGGCCCTGCCCGCCGCGCCCGCCGTGGCCGGCACCTGTCCCGCCTCGACCACCTGCCCCACCACCGTGACGTTCACGGTGGCGGCGCCGGACTCGCTCACGATCACCGTGCCCGACGGCCCGGTCAACATCGGTGGCAACACCCCGGGCAACCAGGTCACCGGCCAGCTCGGCCTGGTCACCGTCTCCGACCAGCGCGCCGCGCTCACCGCCACCTGGACCGCGACGGTGTCGGCCAGCAGCTTCACCACCGGCGGCGGCACCGCCGCGGAGACCATCCCCGCGAGCGCCGTGCAGTACTGGTCGGGTCCGGCCACCGCCACCACCGGAACCGGCACGTTCGTGCCCGGCCAGGCCAACGCGGCGGCGGCGGTGACGCTGGACCAGCCCCGCACGGCGTTCGCCAAGACCACCGGTTCGGGCAACAACTCGGCGACCTGGAACCCGACCCTGATCATCACCATCCCCGCCCAGGCGGTGGCGGGCACCTACACGGGCACGGTGAGCCACCAGGTTGCCTAACCCACTTTCCCGGCGGCGCCCGCGCGTCTCGACAGCGCTCGGGCGCCTGGTCGCCGCCGCGCTCCTGCTCGCCGTGCCGGCCCTCGCGCCGGTCGCCGCGCACGCCGACGCCACGTCTCCGCGTCCGGCCGCCCCGGGCGGCCGGATCGGCATCGGGCTGGCCGAGATCCCCGCCAGCCGGATCGACGACCCTCGGGCCCGCGTCTACATCGACGACCACGTCAACCCCGGCACCACCTTCCATCGGCGCCTGAAGGTCTACAACATCTCCGCCAAGCCCCGGCACATCACGCTGTACGCCGGCGGCGCGGCCATCAAGGACCACCGCTTCACCTTCGCGCCGCCGTCCACCGGCAACGAGCTGGCCTCCTGGATCACACTCGACCGCACCGAGCTGGACCTGCCCCCGTACCGCAACGCGCTGGTCAGGGCCACCGTCGCCGTGCCGTCCTACGCCACGGAGGGCGAGCGGTACGCCGTCATCTGGGCGCGGGTCGCCACCGGCAAGCCCGACCGCAGGGCGAACGTCGCGCTGGTCAACCAGGTCGGAATCCGGGCCTACCTCCACGTGGGCCCCGGCGGGGAGCCCCCCACCGACTTCGCGATCGGCGACGTCCGCCCCGAGACCACCGCGGACGGCAGGCGGCGGGTCGTGGCGGCCGTCACCAACACCGGCCACCGCGCCATCGACCCCCAAGGAGAGCTCTCGCTGCTGGAGGGGCCGAGCAGTCTCAACGCCGGCCCCTTCCCGACGACCCGCGGCACCACCCTGGCCCCGGGTGAGCGCGGGCAGGTCGCCGTACCGCTCGGCGCCCACCTGCCCGACGGGCCGTGGAAGTACCGCCTCACCCTGCAGAGCGGACGGGTCACCCGCACCGTCACCGGCGTCCTCAGGCTCGGGCCGGGCCCGGCGCCCCCGGCCCGCTCGGCCGTGTTCTGGCATCCACTGGCGCTCCTGCTCCTCGTCCCCGCCGGCCTGGCCGGTGTCGCGCTCCTGTGGCTCTTCCCCGGCCTGCGCCGCCGCCTCCGCATCCGGGGCACGGCGCCCTGACCGTGACGTCCCGCGGCACGCCGGTCACGGGGCCGGTGAGGTGAACACGCCGGTGAGCGCCAGCGTGACCAGCCGGTCCGCCTCGGTCTCGTCCGCGGCGCCGTCGGCGATGGCCGTGACGATCGCGATCAGGTCGCGGCCGGTGGCGCCGGGGCGGACCGCGCCGGTGTCGCGCAGCGGGCGCAGCAGGTCCTCCGCGGCCTCGACGATCATGCGGTGGCAGCCGTTGTCCGTGGTGGCCCGGACCTCGGGGACGAGCGCGGCGGCCAGCCCGCGGGTGGAGGCGACGTACCGGGCGAGGGCGCGCAGCCAGGTCGTGAGCGCGTCGCGCGGCGGCACGCCGGACGGCTCGCCGGCCTGGGCGCACAAGGTCTCGGCGCGGTCGTGGAAGACGGCCTGGAGCAGCGCCTTCCGGGACGGGAAGTGCCGGTGCAGCGTGGCGGAGCCGACGCCGGCCCGCCGGGCGATCTCCTCCAGGGACGCGTCCGGGCCGTGCGCGGCGAAACCGGCACGGGCGGCCCGCAGGATCGCGTCGCGGCTGCGCTGGGCGTCGGCCCGCATGGGCGCCTCTCCTCTCGCGGGGTGACCGCGCTCGCTCGACAAGATGGGGTGGTCCCCCATATCGTAGCGGGTGTTAACCGGGGGGACACCCCACTTCTGAGGAGGTCGCGATGGGCGACGACAGGCCGGTGCTGGTCACCGGCGCGACGGGCAGACAGGGCGGCGCGGTGGCGCGGGCGCTGCTGGACGAGGGCGTGCCCGTACGGGCGCTGGTCCGCGATCCGCGGCGGGCCGCCCACCTCGCCGGCCTCGGAGCGGAACTGGCCGTGGGCGACCTGAACGATCCGGCGTCGCTGAAGGCCGCGGCGACCGGCGCGCGTGGCGTCTTCTCGGTGCAGACGCTCGACCTGGCCGATGTGAGGGGCGACGCCGAGCGGGTGCACGGCCGCAACCTGGTGGAGGCCGCCAGGGAGGCCGGTGTCGGCCAGTTCGTCCACACCTCCGTCTCCGGCGCGGGCGACTCCCGGCCGGAGGACGGCCCGTACATGCGGCACTACTCCGCGAGCAAGGCCTACGTCGGCGGGCTGCTGCGGCAGGACGGCGGCTTCGCCTCCTGGACCGAGCTGAGGCCGGCGTTCTTCATGGAGAACTTCATCCGCCCGTCGTTCCTCTTCGCCAACGGCGTGGAGGACCGCTTCCTGACCGCCCTGCGGCCGGAGACGCGGCTGTCGCTGATCGCGGTCCGCGACATCGGCACGGCCGCCGCGGCCGCCTTCCGCGACCCGGCGGCCTTCCACGGCGCGATCATCGAGCTCGCCGGGGACCGCCTGTCGATGACCGAGATCGCGGCCGTCCTCTCCGAGGTCTGGGGCACCACCATCGAGCCGCCGGACCTCACCCCCGAGCAGGCGCTGGCCCAAGGGCTGCCCGAGGCGTTCGTCCGCTCCCAGGAATGGATGAACGAGGGGGGCAACCCGGCCCGGCCCGAGCACACCCGCGCCTTCGGCCTGCCCACCACCACCTTCCGCGCCTGGGCGACGTCCACCGCCTGAGTCCCCCCGCTGAATCCCCGCCGACCGGCGGTCAGGCGCCCAGGTACATCAGGACGGCGCGCACACGGCGGTGCTCGCCGGTCGCGGTGGGCGGGAGGTCGAGTTTGGTGAAGATGGCGTTGATGTGCTTGCCGACGACCTTCTCGCTCACCCCCAGCTCGTCGGTGATCGCGGTGTTGGAGCGGCCCTCGGCCATCAGCGAGAGGATCTGGCGCTCCCGCGGGGTGAGGCGGGTGAGCGGGTCGCGGTGGCGGGTGAGCAGCCGGCGGACGACCTCGGGATCGATGACGCACCCTCCGGCGGCCACCTGTTCGACCGCGCCGACGAACTCGCCGACCTCCAGGACGCGGTCCTTGAGCAGGTACCCGACACCCCCGGCCTCCGTGGACCCCAGCAGCTCGGCGGCGTAGGCGGTGGCGACGTACTGGCTCAGGATCAGGACCGGCAGCCCGGGGTGCGCGTGCCGCAGGCGGACGGCGGCGCGCAGGCCCTCGTCGGTGAAGGACGGCGGCATCCGCACGTCGGTGACCACGATGTCCGGCCGGTGCTCGGCCGTCGCGGCGGCCAGCGCGTCCGGCTCGCCCGCGGCGGCCACCACCTCGTGCCCGAAACGGGCCAGCAGCGCGGCGAGCCCCTCCCGCAGCAGCAAGGCGTCCTCGGCGAGCACTATGCGGAGCACGGCAACTCCAGTCGCAGAACGGTCGGCCCGCCGGGCGGGCTGGTCACGGTGACGGCGCCGGCCAGGGCGTCCACCCGGTCGGCGAGGCCGGTCAGGCCGGTGCCGCGGGCCGGGTCCGCGCCGCCCCGGCCGTCGTCGCGCACCTCGACCGTCAGGATCTCCCCGGCGACCGACCCCGTCACCCGGACCACGGTCGCCGCCGCGTGCCGGGCCGCGTTGGCCAGCGCCTCGGCCACCACGAAGTACGCGGTCGACTCCACCGCCGCGGGCAGCCGTCCCGGCACGTCCAGCTCCACGGTGACGGGCACGGGGAGGCCGGTGGCCAGCTCGGCGACGGCGGCGGGCAGGCCCAGGTCGGTGAGCACCCGTGGGTGGATCCCGCGGACCAGCTCGCGCAGTTCCGCCAGCGCGGACCTGGCCTCGTCGGCGGCCCGCGCGAGCAGCGGGCGGACGGCCTCGGGGTCCTGGTCGAGCTCCAGCCGGGCCGTGACGAGGGTCATGCCCAGCCGCAGCAGCCGCTGCTGCGCGCCGTCGTGCAGATCCCGCTCGATGCGGCGGCGCTCCGACTCGAACGCGTCGATCAGGCGGGCCCGCGAGCGGGTCAGCGACCGTACGCGCGCCTGGTCGGCGGGGGAGAGGAGCACGCGGGCCAGTTCGCCGTGCGCCATCGCCGCGGCCGCGGTGGTGTAGGCGAGCAGGACGGCCGCGAGCAGGACGGCCAGCGCCGCCCCGCCGACCATCGCGAACGTCAGCCCATCCGCCCCCGCCGCGTGGAGGCCGGCTCCGGCGGTGCCGGACGCGCCGGCCGGGTCGCCCGCCGCGCCCCCGACGGCCGCCATGGCCGGTTCGCCCGCCGTACCGCCCGCCGCCGACGTGGCGAGGTTGGCCACGCCGCTCAGGTAGATCAGCACCGGGGCCGACCCGAGCAGCACCGCTGTGACGTTCACCACCAGTAGCACGCTGCCGTGCAGCACCGTGTAGGCGAGCTCCCGCCACGCGAGCTCGCCGTGCCGGACCCGGGGCCGCCCGGAGACCACGGGCCCGTCGGGAGCCCGGCGCGGGTCCGGCAGCGGGGGGCCGCCCAGGAGCGCGACGCGCCGCCGCTCCACCGCCACCAGCGGGGAGGTGAGCCGCGGGGTCAGCACGAAGGCGCCCGCCACCAGCGCCGCCGGCACCCAGACCAGGGCCAGCAGGCCGCTCGCGACGCCCGTGAGCACGTACGCCACGGTGCGCAGCGGCCACGCCGACACGACGAAGCGCACGGGAGCGCCCCGGAACGCCTCCGCCACCGTCCTCCCTGCCGCCTCCATGGCCGCCACTGTACGAGGTAGGGCCTGCCCACCCCCGGGACTGGGGGAAAGGACTCCTGCGCTCGCCCGCCGCACCGCCTTCGATGGGGCTGCGCGCATTCGACCGGATCCGCATGGGGTCCCGGCATCAGCGGGAGAGAAGAGGATTCATGGCGATATTCGGCCACATACTGGGCGCGGTGCTCGTCGGCGCCGCGCTCGTCGTCCCAGGAGGAGCCGCCGCGGACACACCGCGGATCGAGTGGGCCCCGTGCGCGGGCGACCGGGCCGTGGAGTGCGGCGTGCTGCGCGTGCCGGTCGACTGGTCCCGGCCGGGCGGCGCGACGTTCGGCCTCGCGGTGGCCCGGCACCGGGCCACCGACCCGGAGCGGCGCGTCGGGGTCCTGGCGGTGAACATCGGCGGCGGACCCGGGACAGACTTCGTCCAGGCGGAGGCGCGCGGGTACTTCGGCGCGGAGATCCTGGCCAGGTTCGACGTCGTGGGCTTCGACCCGCGCGGCACCGGGCGCAGCGCCCCTGTGCGGTGCTCGGCCGACATCGTCCGGCGCGAGCCCCTGCCCACCCCGCGCGACCAGGCCGACTTCGACCGGCTGCGCGCGTACGGCGCGGAACTGGCCGCGGACTGCCGGCGCCGTACCGGCCCGGTGGCCGACCACCTGGACACGGTCAGTGTTGTCCGCGACCTCGACGCCGTGCGCGCCGCGCTCGGCGAGCGCACGCTCAGCTACTACGGCGTGTCCGCGGGCACCCTGACCGGGCAGCAGTACGCCGAGCTGTTCGGCCGGCGGATTCGGGCGATGGCGCTGGACAGCGTCGTCGACCACAGCCTGCCCACCGGGCGCTTCCTGCACGGCCAGGCGGCCAACGCCGAGGACGCGTTCGGCGCGTTCGCCCGGTGGTGCGACGCCGAGAAGGCGTGCGCGCTGCACGGCCGGGACGTCGGACGGGTCTGGGACGGGCTGATGGCCAGGGCCGACCGCGGCGCCCTGCGTGACCCCGCGCTGCCGGGACGGGTGATCAGCGCCTTCGACCTGGCCACCGAGGCGCACCTGGGCGGGTTCATGGAGCCGTCCTACAAGTGGTTCGGCGAGCGGATCGCGTCCCTGGAGTCGGGGAGGCCGGGGCCGCGCGGGGTCGTCCGCGGGCAGCCGGGGCCGGAGGTGCGCGAGGTCGAGCATCCGGCGCCCGCGGCCTGCCAGGACTGGCGGCTGGACATCCCGGATTACCGGCGGTGGGCCGCCTACGCCGCGCGGATGCGCCGGGCCGCGCCGCACATGCGCACCCATCCGGACACGCAACCGCTCGCGCTGGCCTGCGCCCTCTGGCCGGTGACGTCCGCGAACCCGCAGCACCGCCTCAAGGCCGCCGATGGCACCCCCACGATCCTGCTGGTCAACGCCCGGCATGACCCGGCCGCCGGGCACGGGTGGGCGCGCGACGTGCGCCGGCAGCTCGGACGAAGCGGGGTGCTGGTGACCTACGAGGGCGCCGGGCACGGCGTCTACCAGCGCACCGCATGCACCCGCCGCACCATCGACGACTACCTCCTGCACCTGCGCGTCCCGGCCGACGGCACCCGCTGCCCGCGCTGACGCCCGTCCCGGCGTGCGACCCCGATCCGTGGCGCGGGCGGCGGGTCAGCGCGGTGGCGTGGGGGGCGGGTCAGCGCGGGGTGTGGCGGGCTCGTCCGGAGGGCGGGCCGCCAGGCGGGCGGTGAACAGGTGGTTCTTGTCCAGTCGGCTGCCGGGGACGCGGCCGCCGATCTGCCAGAGGACCAGGATCGCCGCGAGGCCAGCGAGCCTGCGGGCCCGGGTGGTGAGCCGGGCGAGGACGCCGGCGATCGGCGACCGCGCGGCGCGTGCCGGGGGATCGCCGGGGATCTCCAGGGGCGCGGGGGCGTTCAGGACCGGTGAAGTCATCGGGAGCGGCTCCTTGGGCGGGTCCGCGCGCGCCGGAGGGACGCGCGGCCGTGCCGGGGGGACGTCGGCCGGCGTGGGGCGCCAGGCCCGGTGGACCGGTATTACCTGCTGTCCAGGCTGGAAATAGAGGTTCAGCGGACGGCCTCCCGTACGGGCCGGCCCGAGGGGCGGGTCAGCGCGCCAGCGTGATCAGCCGGTGGACGGCCGGGGGCGGGACCGCGGGGCGGTGCGCGGAGGGCGTGGGCGGGGGATGGCCGACCGGCCGGAGGGCGGGGTGCGCCGCCATCCAGCACAGCGCGCCCGCGGTGACCGCCGCGGCCACCGCCACCCACCCGAGCGTGCGCCCGATCCGCAGCCCGTACCCGCAGGCCAGCCAGTACAGCGACAGCAGCAGTCTGGCCCTGCCCGGCGGGCTCGCCAGCCGCCGCATCTCCATGGCGCCGAAGCGGAAGTCCGACGAGGTCCGCGCGTCGTCCACCGCCGGGCGCAGCCGCTCGTACAGGACGGCCAGGCGTCCCGGATCCGCGGCCCGCTCACCGGTCGACCAGCCCCGCCAGGCGTGCTCGTCCGCCAGCACCCGCCGCCTCGTCCACCACCGGATCGGCGGCCAGCGCAGGCCGAGCCGCACCCCCGGCGGCGTGCGGGCGAACAGGCAGCCCGTCAGCCGCAGGCCCTCCGGGCGGAGCAGCTCGCCGAGCCCGCACGCGCGCAGGTCCGCCCCGGTCAGCGTGAGCGCGGGCGCGTCCAGGCGGTCCAGCGACGTGACGCGCAGCCGTCCCGCGTGCCGGGTGAGCGCCGCGGGCCCCGAGAGCGTCGCCTCCCGCAGGTCCACCTCGGCGTCCGACAGGCGCGCGGCGAACCGCCCGCCGAAATCGGCCGCGCGCATGTCCACCCGGCAGCCGCCGGTGTCCATGCTCAGCGCCGCGAAGGCGCGCGCCTCGGCCAGCGACAGCCGCCGCCCGACGCGCATCGGCCCGAGGTAGGCCGGGCCGTGGAACCGCACCCCCTCGAACCCCGCCGTCCCCCCGCAGGCCGCCGCGCGCAGCGACAGCGCCCTGCGGAAGCGCGCGCCGCGGAAGATGGCGTCGCCGTCGAACGTCGCGCCGTCGAACGCCGCGAACCCGTGGAACTCCGCGCCGCGGAACGAGGCGTCCCTGCCGAAGCGCGCCTCCCCGAACAGCGCGTCGCTGCCGAAGCGGGCGTGGTCGAACGCGCCGTGGCCGCGCACCCGTGAGCCGTGCATCGAGAACTCGCGGCGGAAGCGCGCCTCACCGAAGGACACGTTGCGCGTGAAACGGGTCCCGAAGAACGAGGCCAGCCGGTCGAACCGCGCGCTGTCGAACGTCGCGTCGCCGGTGAAGACGACCTCGCCGAAGCGCGCGGGGCCGGTGAAGCGGGCGCGGTCGAACCGCGCCCTGCCGAGACGGTGCCGCACGGCGTCGAGCACCCGGGTGAGCAGGTCCTCGTCGAGCGACGTGCCGCGCAGGTCCACGCCCTGGCCGGGGGCCAGGCCGCGTAAGACCTCCTCCACCTCGGCGGGGCCGAGATGGGCCAGGCAGCGCGCGTACGGGCCGGCGGCGACGCCCACGCACTGCGGCGAGGCGTCGCACGTCCTCCATTCGACATCGAGCGGGACGATTTTCAGCGGGGATCCCATGGCAAACTCATACCCAATGTCAGGCAACAGGTCGCTAAATCGTGATGGAATGGTGACACACGGTCGCCGATGATTTCGTTGACCCTGGTCAGAACGACACAAGCGTACGGCTCGTCACTCCACCTCCAGTGTCAAGATTCCCCCTTTTCACCTTCTATCTAGGTCTAGTACGAGATAGAGCGAGTTAACGCGCTTACGCTGCCGGATCATGCGTGCTCTATCCCGGGCGCTCGCCGCCCTAGCCGCCGCCGGCGTGGCCATCGCCGGTGCCACCGTCCTCGCCACGTCCCCGGCCGCCGCGGAACCGGGGACCGTCGTGATCAGCCAGGTGTACGGAGGTGGCGGCAACTCCGGCGCCCCCCTCACCAACGACTTCGTGGAACTGTTCAACCGCAGCGGTTCCGCCGTCTCCCTCGACGGCTGGTCCCTGCAGTACGCAAGCGCCACCGGCACGGGGAACTTCGCCGCCGGCAAGCTGAACCTCGCCGGTTCGCTGGCCCCCGGCCAGTACCACCTGGTGCAGCTCGCCGCGGGCACGACGCCGTCCGGATCCCTGCCCGCCCCCGACGCCACCGGCACGCTCAACCTGAGCGGCACCGCCGGCAAGGTGGCCCTGGTCCGCTCGGCCGACGGCCTGGCCTGCAACGGCGGCTCGGCCCCGTGTTCGGCCGACCAGCGGGCGCTGCTCGCCGACCTGGTCGGATACGGCACGGCCAACTTCTCCGAGGGCACGCCCGCCCCGGCGCTGACCAACGCGACCGCGGGGCTGCGCGGCGAGCACGGCTGCGCCGACACCGACGACAACGCCGCCGACCTCACCACCGGCGCCCCCGCGCCGCGCAACTCGGCCACCACCCCCGCCCCCTGCGGCGCCGAGCCGACGCCGTCCCCGACGCCGACCGGCAGCCCCACCCCCACGGACTCGCCCACTCCCACGGAGTCGCCGACCCCGACGGACTCGCCCACGCCGACCGAAACCCCGACGCCGACCCCCAGCCCGACGCCCACGGGCGCCCCGTGCGAGCTCCCCGCCACCCACCAGATCGCCCAGATCCAGGGTGACGGCGCCGCCAGCCCCCTCGCCGGCGCCACCGTCCGCGTCGAGGGCGTCGTCACCGGCGACTACCAGGGCGCCGGCCAGTCCGGCGGGATCTACATCCAGGACCCGACCCCCGACGCCGACCCCGCCACCTCCGACGGCGTCTTCGTGTTCACCACCCGGCCCGCCGCGACCGGCGACCGCGTCCTGGTCAGCGGCACCGTCACCGAGTTCAACGGCCTCACCGAACTGTCCCCGGTGACCGCCGTGGACGTCTGCGGCACCGGCACGGTCAAGCCCGCCAAGGTGAAGCTCCCCGTCGCCGAGGGCGCGAGCCTCGAACCGCTGGAGGGCGTGCTCGTCACCTTCCCCGAGAAGCTCACCGTCTCGGAGGTCTACAACCTCGGCCGCTTCGGCGAGATCACCCTGTCGTCCGAGGGGCGGCTGTTCCAGCCCACCGACCGCGAGGGCGTGGACCCGGCCCTGAACGCGCGCCGCACGATCCTGCTCGACGACGGCTCCAACGCGCAGAACCCGCCCACGCTGCCGTACCACTCCGCGGGCTCGGACACCGTGCGCCTCGGTGACACGACCACCGCGCTCACCGGCGTCCTCACCTACGGCTTCAACGTCTACCGCGTCCAGCCGACCCTGCCCGTCGCCTTCCAGGCCGACAACCCCCGCCCGGCCAAGCCGGACAAGGTGGGCGGCGACGTCCGGGTGGCGAGCCTCAACACCCTCAACTGGTTCACGACGCTGAACAAGCGCGGCGCCAACACCGCCGAGGAGCGCGACCGCCAGCTCGCCAAGCTCGTCGCCACCCTGCGCGGCCTCAACCCCGACGTGGCCGGGCTCATGGAGGTCGAGAACAACGGCACCACCGCGCTGAACGCCCTCGTCGACGCCCTCAACGCCGAGGCCGGCGCGGGCACCTACAAGGGCGTCGTCGCCCCCTACACCGGCACGGACGAGATCCAGGTCGCGCTGATCTACAAGCCCGCCGTGGTCAAGCCGATCGGCCCGCCGGCCTCCTCCGGCGACCCGGTGTTCCGCCGTCCGCCGCTGATCCAGCAGTTCCAGCGGGCCAAGGGCGGCGACGGCACCTCGTTCACGCTGATCGTCAACCACTTCAAGTCCAAGGGCTGCGACGGCGCCACCGGGGCCGACCAGGACCAGGGCGACGGCCAGAGCTGCTTCAACGCCGAGCGCGTCCGCCAGGCCCAGGCAGTCCTCGGCCTCGTCGACACCTACAACCTGCCCAACCCGGTCGTGCTGGGCGACCTCAACGCCTACGGCGAGGAGGACCCGATCCACACCCTGGAGGACGGCAAGCTGGTCAGCGTCAGCAAGAAGTTCCTCACCAAGAAGGACCGCTACAGCTACGTCTTCGGCGGCCTCTCCGGTGAACTCGACCACGTCCTGGTGGGCAAGAAGCTCCTCAAACTCGTCACCGGCGCCACCATCTGGCACATCAACGCCGACGAGGGCAGGTTCCTCGACTACAACACCGAGTTCAACCCGCCCTACCTGTACTCACCCGAGGCGTTCCGCTCCTCCGACCACGACCCCCTCCTCTTCGGCCTGGACCTGAAGAAGAACTGACCGCGCACGACGGAGAACCCCGGCCTCGGCCGGGGTTCTTCCTGTTCCGCTCGCGGTATGCGCCGCCGGAGAAGACGGCCTGGCAAGCCTGTCACAGGTCAGCCCCAAGTCCGCGAAACCATGCTGGTCCCATGGACCTGACCGACGCTGCCGAGGCGTTCAGCACGACCGTGACCCCGGGGCGCCGCATGCCGGGAAAGATCGGTATGGGCATCCTCCTGATCTGCTGGTCGGCGCTCGGCGTGCTGCCGTTCGTGACCGCGGTGCCGGATTTCCGGCTCGCGACCGGGAAGATCGGCACTCCCGGCACCCTCACCGTCGTCTCCTGCGTCTCCCTCGGCCAGGGACGGTACGACTGCACGGGCAGGTTCGTCCCCGACGGCGGGGGAGACGCGGTCATGGTGGCCGCGTCACCCGACTCGGAGGCGGGGGACGTGACGAGGGCCCGGCTCACCCCCGAGGGGGATCGGGCGCTGCCGTCCGGCACGAAGGGCGTCCTGCGGGCCATGACGCTCCCCGCCACCGGCCTCGGCGTGCTGGCCTTCCTGCCCTACGTCCTGCTGTACGTCTTCAAGGCCAGGCGGGGGCGCAGGACCGCCGTGATCGCGGGATCGGCGGTCACCGCCCTGTCCCTGGTGCTGATCGTGGTCGGCATGATCGCCGCCTACTCCTGACCTGCCGGGCGACGGGGCCGGGGCGAGGACGCCGGTGCAGGCGGGATGTAAGTGGTTTGTAAGGGGGCGCCCCTAGCGTGGTCCTCGTTAGAAGATCACAAGGAAAGGCACATAATGCTCCTCAACCTCCCCCGTCACGCTGTCGCCGTCGTCGCGGCGGCGGTGCTCGTCTCGCTCACGACGGGATGTGGCGGTGGCAGCACCAAGGCGGTCTGCGAGGACGCCCTCAAGGCGCTCCAGGACTACAGCACCCAGGCCGCCGCGGGCGCCGGCAACCTGGAGGCGTTCAACACGGCGGCCGCCGACCTGGCCGCCAAGCTCAAGGACCTGTCCGGCAAGGCCGACGGCGACCTGAAGGCCACCCTGACGGACCTGTCCACCACCTGGGGCGGCTTCAAGATCGACGTCTCCGACCCCGCCGCGGCCACCCAGCTGACGAAGTTCAGCACCCAGGCCACCGACGCCACCCAGCGCCTGGCCAAGAACTGCTCGTAGCGCCCGGCACCCCCACGAAGAGCCCCGGCCACCGCCGGGGCTTCCTCATGTCCTGGCGAAGCCGGGGAGGTGTCAGAGTTCGATGGGGAGGTGCCGGGGACCGCGGAGCGTGGCGTTGTGCCGGTAGGCGGGAGGGTCCCGCAGGAGGGTCGCGGTGCTGAGGCGGGGGATCAGAGCGCCGAGCGCGGTCTGCGTTTCGATTCGGGCCAGCGGCGCGCCGTAGCAGTGATGAACGCCGCTGCCGAAGCCGAAGTGCTGGTTGTCGGTGCGGGCGGGGTCGAACCGTTCGGGATCGCGGAACCGCTTGGGGTCGCGGTTGGCCGAGGCCAGCACCAGGATCAGGGGCACGCCCTTGGGGACGGTGACGCCGGCGACGTCGATGGTGACCAGAGGGGTGCGCCTGCGGATCTGGACCGGGGGCTCGTAGCGCAGCACTTCCTCCACCGCCGCGGGGAGCAGTTCGGGTTCTCGGCGCAGCCGGTCCAGCTCGCCGGGGTGGCGCAGCAGGGTGAGCACCCCGTTGGCGATCAGGTTGACCGTGGTCTCGTGTCCGGCGACCAGCAGCAGCACAGAGGTGGCCGCCAGCTCCTCCCGGGTGAACGCCCCCTCCGGCTCGTTGACGAACGCCGAGAGCATGTCGTCACCGGGACGGCCGCGGCGTCCCTCGGCGAGGTCCGCCAGATACCGGCCCATCTCCGTCAGAGCCTGTTCGCCGGCCGCCCGCCGTTCGCCGGGATCCCGGCCGGGCTTGATGTCGGCGACATCGACGATCGCGGTGGACCACTCCCGGAAGACCGGCTCGTCCTCCCGGGGCACACCGAGCAGCCGGCAGATGACGGTGACCGGCAGCGGATAGGCGAAGTCCTCCACGACGTCGATCCGCGTCCGGCCGTCCAACGCCTCGGCCAGTTCCGCGGTGATCGAGGCGATCTGGCCGCGCATCGCGTCCACACGGCCCGGGCTGTGCGGCGGGCCGAACGGCCGCATGGCCAGGTCGCGCAGCCTGTGGTGCTCGGGGTCGTCCAGCCGGATGAAGGAGAACCGCCCCGCCTCCGGGACCACGTCGCGGTACGGGTCGGCGAGGTTGCGGAGGTCGGAGCTGACCCGCGGGTCGTGCAGCAGCGCGGCGATGTCGTAGTAGGTGCCGACCAGGTAGCTTCCATCGGTCTGCCGTACCACCCCCGCCTCGCGGAGCTCGGCGTACAGCGGGTAGGGGTCCGGGCGGTTGGCTTGGTCGGTGATCCGCTCCAGCAGGGTGTCGACGGCCATGCGGGCTCCTGGTGGCAGGGAAGGGATGGCGGAGATCAGCCGCCGGGCCGGACGAGAGTCAGCCGGCGGTCGGGCAGATGGCCGGTGAGCGCGACGGTGGGACCGTGCAGGAGTCCCCGAGGGTCGGGCACGTTGGAGGGAACAGGGAATTCGGTCACCAGCGGGTGGCCGTCGGCCGCGCCGGGACCGGGCGGGAACGGGGCCGCGGTCTCGATCAGGCCCTGGTAGTGCTCCAGCCACTTGGCCATGTTCACGGTGACCGCGGCGGTCACGCGGCCCCGGTAGCCGTAGACCGCCACCAGACGGCGTTCGGCGAGCGAGCCTTGGGCGACGACCACCTGGTCGGAGAAGGAGGGGACGCCGACGGACTTGATGTTCACCCCGAACTGGCTGGACCAGAAGACCGGGACCGCCAGGTGCGGGCGCCGCAGCGGCCCCGGGTTGACCATGTTGTGGGCGGCGACCTCGGCCTGCGCGACCGCGTTGCCCCAGTGCTCCAGGGCGAGCAACTGGTACTCGAACAGCGGGTGCGGGAAGCGGGCGACGTCACCGGCCACGAAGACGTCGTCGGTGACGATGCCGTAGGCGTCGAAGACACGGCACCCCGCGTCGCAGGCGACCCCAGCCGGCCCGCGGCCAGCCCGGAATCCGCCAGCCATTCGGTGTTACGGACCGCGCCCATCGCGACGACGCACACCTCCGCGTCGACGCGGTCGCCGTCCGACAGATCCGCGCCGGTGAAATGGCCGTTCCCCCGCAGCGCGGTCACCGTCACCCCGCAGCGCAGGTCCACCCCGTGCGCCCGCTGCAGGCCGGCCGCGAGCTTCGCCAGCGTCCCGCCGAGCGCGCCCACCAGCGGTGCGGGGCCACGTTCCGCGACGGTTACCTCGATGCCCCGCTCCCGGCAGGCCGAGGCGATCTCCGAGCCGGTGAAGCCTGCGCCGATCACCAGCACCCGCCGCGGCCCCGCGGCCAGCCGCTCGGCCAGGCGCGCCGCGTCGTCGCTCGTGCGCAGGGTGAGAACCCCGTCCAGGGCCGCCTGCGCCGGGTCGGGCCAGGGTCGTGCCCGCGTCCCGGTGGCGATCAGCAGCCGGTCGTAGGGCAGTGACGTGCCGTCGGCCAGCAGCACCCGCTTCCCCGCCGCGTCCAGACCCGTGGCCGCCACCCCCAGCCGCCAGTCCGCGTCCAGGGCTCGGCGCGCGGGAAGCGCGGTGGCGTTCGCCGCGGCCTTGCCGAGCAGCACCTGTTTGGACAGCGGCGGCCGGTCGTAGGGCGGGTGTGGCTCGTCTCCCACCATGGTCAGCGAGCCGGTGAAGCCCTCCTCGCGCAGCGTCTCGGCGGCCCGCAGCCCGGCCAGTGACGCGCCCACGATGAGGATGCGGCCCTGGTCGAGGTCACCGGGCATCGACCCTCACCTGCTCACCCACGAGGATGGCCTGGACGGGGCATGCCGCCGCGGCCTGGCGTACACGGTCGAGTTGGCCGGCGGGCACGTCAGGGTCGTACAGCAGCGCCTCCTCACCGTGCAGCTCGAACACCTGAGGGGCGAGGAACACGCACTGCGCGTAGCCCTGGCAGCGGGTGAGGTCCACCACGATCCGCATCCGCGCCACCCCCTGAGTCGCCGCGGCGCCCGGTCTCCGTTCCAGCCATGGGAAGGAAGGCGCCTGCCCGGCTGCTTCGCCGGAGGTTCCGTCATCCGTTCACACGAGTCATCGTCCTCGCAGCGGCGTCGTGGTCATCGCCGCCGGCCGCGCTCCTGGTGAGCAGTCTGGCGCGTCCGGCCCTGGACACCGGTACGCCGAGCCGGGCCTTTGCCTCAACTCAGACGATTAGTTGGACCGGATGAGACCAGGATCACGAGCCCGAACGCCTTGGCCCAGGCCGGTGAAGGCGCGTGGTAGGCCCACGTGGCGAAGCTCTCTGGTCGCGGCGCTAGACGCCGGCGGGGGTGAAGTCGTCGCGGTCGGTGGTCAGGGCGATCGGGCGCTGGGCGCGCACCGCGTTCAGGCGGGTGTGCAGGGCGTCGTGGACGAGTTCGTAGGCGTCCGAGCCGAGCAGTTGGCGGCGCGGCGGGTCCGGGGAGACGCCGATGCGGATCATCGCCTCGGCGACCTTGCGCGGGTCGCCGGGCATGTCCTTCAACGCCACGGAGGACTCGCCGTGGGTGAAGGCGGCGGCCTGGGTGCCCGCGTAGGCGGCGAGTTCGGAGGGGGCGACGTCGGCCGACGCGTAGAAGTCGGTGGCGACCATGCCCGGCTCGATGAGGGTCGTGCGGATGCCGAACGGCTCGACCTCCGGCGCGTAGGCCTCGAAGAACCCCTCGATCGCCCACTTGCTCGCGTGGTATAGCGACATCGCGGGGTAGGCGATGTGCCCGCCCATGCTGGAGGTCTGCAGGATCCGGCCGCCGCCCTGCTCGCGCAGGCGCGGTGTGACCGCGCGGACGAGCTGGATCGGGGCCGTGACGTTGGTGTCGAGCTGGCGCCGGATCTGCTCGTCGGTGAGCTCCTCGGCGAGGCCGATCAGTCCGTAGCCGGCGTTGGAGACGACGACGTCGATCCGCCCGAGGTCGGCGAACGCCCGGCGGACGACCTCTCGCATCCGCGCGGTGTCGGTGACGTCCAGCTCGGCACGCCACAGCCGTCCGGTGTGGCGGTCGGCCAGTTCGTCGAGCCGGGAGGGATCGCGCAGGGTGGCGGCGACACGGTCGCCGCGCCTGAGCAGGATCTCGGTCATTTCTCGGCCGAAACCGCTGGACGTGCCGGTGATGAACCAGGTCCTCATGTCAGTGCTCCTCGGATCACGGTGCCGGTTTCCAAGCCGGTCTCCGATGTCCCATGACATCGCCGAGTCCGGATGGTCATCAACGACGAACACCGGCATGTCCGACAGTCGGAGCCTGTCAATATGGGGTATGGAGCTTCGGCAGTTGGAGTACGCCGTCACCGTCGCGGAGGAACTGCACTTCGGCCGGGCCGCGGCGCGGTTGCACGTCACCCAGCAGTCCGTCAGCGAGCAGATCCGCCGCCTGGAACGCGAACTCGGCGCCCCTTTGTTCACCCGCACCAGCCGGCGGGTGACGGTGACCGCGGTGGGGGAGGTGTTCCTGCGCGAGGCGCGCGGTGCGGTGGCCGCCGCGCGCCACGCCCTCGACGTCGGCCGCCGCGCCGCCGCCGGCACGCTGGACGACCTGAGCGTCGGCTACGCCGAGGACCTCGGCCCGCGGCTGTTCCAGCTCGCGGTGCCCGCGTTGCGCGCCCGCCTCCCCTCGGTCCGGCTGGCCCCGCGCCCGATGACCACCCCCGCCCAGCTCGCCGCGCTCGGCGACCGCCGACTCGACGTCGGCTTCTGCTGGACCGCCGAGCTCCCGCCCGGCCTCGACTCGCTCCTGGTGACCCGCGAACCGCTCGTGGTCGCGCTGTCCGCCGGTCATCCCCTCGCGGGCTGCGACACGATCGATCCGCGCCGCCTGTCGCACGAGCCGCTGGTCACCGTCGAGCGCGCCGTCAACCCATGGCTGCACGACCACTTCGTCGGCCAGCTCGAAGCCCGCGGCGCCACGGTGACCATCCATCGGGAGATATCCAGCCTCGACCGGCTCCTCCCTCTGGTGCTCACCGGCTCCGCCGTCGGGCTCACCATCGTCGGCGCCGCCGCGGCCAGGCCCTTCGCCGGAGTCGTCTACCGCCCTTTCAGCGACCCGAGTCCCTACGCCGACCACAGCGTCGTCTGGCGGCGCGATGCCGTCGGCCCGGCCGTCGCGGCCCTCGTCGACGTCATCCGCGAGCTACGCGACGCGGGAGCCTTCATCCCCGCGGAACTCGGCCGGCCGCACCAGGGCACTGTCAGTGGCGGCGGGATTTCTCACGACGATTAAGCCGCATTCCAGGTACGGACCGGGCGGGTTCGTGTGCGGAATGCGGTGAACGGGTACGTGGTTATGCCGATCGACACGACGAGAGACGAGACCGAGGAGCCATCTGTGGCGACGATCGCGGTGACCGAGTCCAACTTCAACGAGATCGCCGACGAGGGGATCGTCCTCCTCGACTTCTGGGCCGCCTGGTGCGGGCCGTGCCGCACGTTCGGCCCCATCTTCGAGAAGGCGTCCCAGAAGCACGCGGACATCACCTTCGGGAAGATCGACACCGACGCCGAGCGGGCGCTGGCGGAAGGGTTCGACATCACCTCGATCCCGACCGTGATGGCCATCCGGGACGGCATCGTGGTCTTCGCCCAGCCGGGCGCCCTCCCCGCTCCCGCCCTGGAGGACCTGATCACCCAGGTCCGCGCGCTGGACATGGAGGCCATCCGCAAGGAGATCGCCAACGACATCGACTCCGGCCGCGCCGAGGGCCCGGAGGACGGCCGCCGTCCGTGACGATCGCCGCCTGAACGTGACAGAGCCGGCCTCCGCTCAGCGGGGGCCGGCTCTTCTGTGCGATCAGCTCAGGCGGTAGAGCTCGGCGACGCGGAAGGCCAGGTCCAGCGACTGGCCGCGGTTGAGGCGGGGGTCGCAGGCGGTCTCGTAGCGCAGCGCCAGATCTTCCTCGACGATCGGGTGGCCGCCACCGACGCACTCGGTGACGTCGTCGCCGGTGAACTCGATGTGGATGCCGCCCGGATGGGTGCCGAGCGCGCGGTGCACCTCGAAGAAGCCCGCCACCTCGTCGAGCACGTCGTCGAGCCTGCGGGTCTTGTGCCCGCTCGGGGCCTCGAAGGTGTTGCCGTGCATCGGGTCGCAGATCCAGGCGATCTGCGCGCCGCTCGCCCGGATCTTCTCGACCAGCGGCGGCAGCGCGTCGCGCACCTTGGAGGCGCCCATGCGCGCGATGAAGGTGAGCCGCCCCGGCTCGTTGGCCGGGTTGAGCTTGTCGATCAGCGTCAGCGCGTCCTCGGGCGAGGTGGTCGGGCCGAGCTTGACGCCGATGGGGTTGCGGATGCGGCTGAAGAACTCCACGTGGGCGCCGTCGAGCTGGCGGGTGCGCTCGCCGATCCAGACCATGTGGGCCGACACGTCGTACGGCAGGCCGGTGCGGGAGTCGACGCGGGTGAGGGCGCGGTCGTAGTCGAGGATCAGCGCCTCGTGCGAGGAGTAGAACTCGACCGTGTGGAACTCTTCGGGATCGGCGCGGCAGGCGTGCATGAACGCCAGGGCCTGGTCGATCTCGCGGGCGAGCTGCTCGTAGCGGCGGCCCGCCGGGGACTCGGCCACGAAGT
This sequence comes from Sphaerisporangium siamense, assembly GCF_014205275.1. NCBI lineage: Bacteria > Bacillati > Actinomycetota > Actinomycetes > Streptosporangiales > Streptosporangiaceae > Sphaerisporangium > Sphaerisporangium siamense. The sequence goes on along the minus strand of NZ_JACHND010000001.1, from coordinate 6,393,072 downwards.
CCTGGTTCCAGGCGTGGACCTGGCGCAGGTCGGCGTACCCGCCCTTGGTGAAGGCGCGGGCCAGGTTGAGCGTCACCGCGGAGGAGTGGTACGCCCGCAGCAGGCGCACGGGGTCGGGCGTGCGGGCCTCGGGGGTGAAGTCGAAGCCGTTGACCATGTCACCGCGGTAGGCCGGGAGCTCGACCCCGCCGCGGGTCTCGGTCGGCTTGGAGCGCGGCTTGGCGAACTGCCCCGCCAAGCGGCCGATCTTGACGACGGGGACGCGGCCGGCGTAGGTGAGCACGATGGCCATCTGCAACAACGTCTTCAGCTTGTTGCGGACGTTGTCGGCGGTGGCGCCGGCGAAGGTCTCGGCGCAGTCACCGCCCTGGAGGACGAACGCCTCGCCCCGCGCGACGGCGGCGAGACGGTCCTTGAGCTCGTCGCACTCCCCGGCGAACACCAGCGGCGGCAGGCCGTGCAACTCGGCGACGACGGACTCCAGCGCGGACCGGTCGGGCCAGTCGGGCTGCTGGGCGGCGGGGAGGTCCCGCCAGCTATCGAGGTTGATCGGTTCGGCGCTCACCCTGAAAGGCTATTGCACGTCCTGGGGTCCCACCGAGGTCGTGTCCACAGGGTGAGAAAGATTTCCGGCACCCGGCGCCGCGGATGCCGGGCCCGCCAAGGATTTAGGGGGTGCTTCTGGGGTTCGCGCGTGCCCGGCAGGCGCGTTCGGGCCGGTGGAACGCCGCCTGGGCGCGCCGGCGACGCCGGGCGGGGCGCGGGGGAGCCGCGACAGGCATAACCGGCGGCGTCGCGGGCAGTCGGAGGGCGCCCCTGCAAGGGGTTGGCAGCGAGCGACGTGGAGTTGAGGTCACATGATCATACTGGGCATGTTACTGGTCGTGCTCGCCGGCGCCGCCCTGGTGGCGGTGGCGAACGACGGCGCCGGCGGCGTGGCGGCGGTCACCGTGCTGGACCGGACGATCGAGATGTCCGCGCTGGAGCTGTTCCTCGCGGGCGCGGCGACCGCGGCGGTCTTCCTCATCGGCCTGATGGTGCTCACCGGCGGCATGCGCCGCTCGGGGGCCAGGCGCAGGCGCCTGCGCGAGGTCCGCGCCGAGGCCGACAAGGTCGCGCGCCTGGAGGAGGAGAAGCGGACGCTGGAGCGCCGGCTGGAGGCCGAGTCCACCACCCCGGCGGCCGCGCCCCGCGCCACCGGCTACGTCCCGGCCCAGGCCCCGGCGCCGGAGTCGGCCGCGAGGCCGCTCGGACGCCACGCGCACGTCCACGACAAGGACGGCGACGGCGTCGACGACCGGGCCGAGGACAGGGCCGACCGGGCGGACCGGGCCGACCGGGCGGGCCGGGAGGATCGCGTGGGCGCGGGTGCGCGCCGGCCGGCGGAGCCGAACGACCGGCTCGTCGCGGGCGACCGCGCGCACGAGGGACGCTGACCCGGCGATGGCAACGCGTGAGGACGGGCCGGCCGTCCGGGGACCGGGTCCCTGGGCGGCCCTGCCCGCGCGCCGCCGCCTGTCGCGTCCGGTGCGCCACCGCTGCGTGGACCGCCACGCCCGTCGCGGCGCGCGGGAGGAGAGGGCTCAGCGCCTCGTGAGCACGTCCAGGCTCTTGGAGAGCCCCTCGGTGGCCAGGCCGCGGATCCGCCCGTAGGACTCCTCCGGGTACTGCCGGGGGCCGTTCTCTACCAGCAGCACCAGGTACAGGTACACGCGGTACATCGCCTCGCGGGTGCGGGCCCCGGGCGTCAGCTCCACCTTGCCGCCCGCCTCGCGGTAGCCGGCGAGGACCGGGTCGTCGTCGCCCAGCTCGCCGAAGATCGTCGGCGACACGAAGTCGGCCAGCGGATCGCCCCAGAACGCCCGCTCGTAGTCGATCAGGGCCTGGATGCGCGGCGGCCCCTCCGAGGGCGGCGTCAGGAACACGTTGCCCGGCCAGAGGTCGAAGTGCACCAGGGCCGGCGCGGTGACCTCCTCCAGCGCGGCGGCGTTGGAGTAGACGGCGCCCGCGATCTCCACCAGCGTCCGCGGCAGCGGGGTCGCGTACCGCACGGCGTCGTCCAGCAGCGCGCCGGTCATGGTCAGGAACGCGTCGCGCCAGTTCGTCCCGGTCAGCGCCGCGTACGGATAGCCGTACACGCCGTCGCCGGGGATGCCGTGCAGCGTGGCGATATGGCCGCCGAGCTGGTGGCGCAGCGATCGCTGGTCGGCCTCGCCGAGCGAGGGCGCCTGGTTCCACGGCACGCCGTCCAGCGCCGACATGATCAGGTAGTCGCCGCCGAGCTCGGGGTCGTCGAAGCCCGACTGCAGCAGCCGGGGCAGCGGGAGCCCCGTGGGCGTGGCCAGGTGGTACACCAGCGCCTCGGTGCGCAGCAGGTCGCGTTCGTAGCGGAGTCCCTCCAGGCCGGGCGGCGGGCCGGCCTTCAGCACGACCTGGCGGCCGTCCTTCAGGGTCAGCCGCCACACCGCGTTGGCGAAGCCGTCCAGGAGCTCCTCGGCGGAGCCGACCTCCGCGCCCAGCGCCCTGGCGGCGAGCGCGTCGAGTTGGGCGGGGGTCAGCCGGCGCTTGGTCCTGCTCTCCATTCGGTCACATCACTTAGGTCGTCGGGGGATGAGGGGTTCGGCGGCGACGCCGAGCCGTCACCAGGCGTGGCGGGACGGCGCGCGGCCGGGGCCGGTTCCCGGCCGGTGGAAGCCGGGGAGGGACGCTCAGAGGGCCGAGATCGTCCAACCGGCTTCGTGCTTGGCTCCGGGGTCGAGCACCACGAGGTCCGTGCCGGAGTTGAAGGCGTCCGCGGGGCAGGTCATCGGCTCGACGGCGATGCCCCGGTGGCCGAAGCCGGTGCCGGTGCAGACCTGGGCCCACGGCAGCACCGCGGGGTCCCAGGCGATCCGCACGCCGCCGCCGCCCGGGCCGCGCAGCCCCACCCCGGTGAGGCCGTCCGGCCCCATGGCCAGGCCGGTGAAGGCGTGGTCGGCGGAGGTGCCGCCGATCGGGCGCGGGTCGCGGAAGTCGAACGGGGTCTCCTCGACCGGCCGCAGGGCGGCGGGCAGGAGCTCCTCGTCGGTGAGCAGCACCCGGTCGGCGGGCAGCGCCAGCTCCCAGCCGCTCTCGGGGCCGTCGCCGGCGATCAGCCAGGGGTGGGTGCCGCAGCCGTAGGGGGCCGGCAGGTCGCCGGTGTTCTCGGCGGTGAGGGTGGTGGTGAGCCCTCCGGGGCCGAGGGCGTGCCGGACCTCCAGGCGCAGCCGGAACGGGTAGCCGGGGGAGGGCTCGACGGTGTGGGTGAGCCGGACGGACGCGTCGCCGTCCGCGTGCGGCCCGGCGGCCCGCCAGCCGGCGAAGGCGACGAGGCCGTGCAAAGCGTGGCCGCGCTCCGGCTCGTTGACGGGCACCTGGAAGGTCTCGCCCCGGAAGGTGTAGCGCCCGTGGGCCACCCGGTTCGGCCACGGCGCGAGCAGCGTGCCGCTGTAGAAGGGGACGGGGCCGTCCTGCGGCCAGCTCGTCACCAGATCGCGGTCACCGTGCCGGAGGATCCTCAGCGCGCCGCCCGAGCCGGATATCACGGCGCGGTAGTCGCCACCCTGGATAACGTACTGAGGCACGGGGGATCCTCTCGTCGGCCGGTGAACCGCCGCGAACCGGGAGAAACCCGGGCGGCAGGCTCCATCATCCCCGTTGCCGCGCGGTGATCAAAATTTAGCCATGCTGTGAGGGTATGGCAAGGGAGCGCTCCCACGGCCTGGCCCGCGCAATCGTCAGGCATGAAGTCGGATTTTCTTGCACATCATGTCAAGTTCCCCTCTAGTGGCGCCACCGTCATGGGATCGCTCCCAGTGCCCGTCCGCGGCCGCCCGGGGGAACCGGCCGCGGACGCGGGCCGCCCTACCAGGCGACCGGCAGCGTGTGGACGCCGTAGATGGCCCTGCTCGTCCGGGTCGGCACCTGGTCGGCCGGCAGGTCCAGGCGCAGGTCAGGGAAGCGCCGCAGCAGCGCGGGGTAGGCCACGCGCATCTCCATGCGGGCGAGCTGCTGGCCGAGGCACTGGTGGACGCCGTGCCCGAAGGACAGGTGCCCGGCGGCCTGCCGGGTGATGTCCAGGCTCTCGGGGTTCTCGAAGCGGGCCGGGTCGCGGTTGGCGGCAGGCAGCGAGAGCGTCACCGAGTCGCCCGCCCGGATCGCGTGCCCGTCGATCTCGACGTCCTCGCGCGCCGCGCGCACCGGCCCGAGGTGGACGATCGTCAGGTACCGGAGCAGCTCCTCCACCGCCGAGCCGATCAGCGAGGGGTCGGCGCGCAGGGCGGCGAGCTGGGCGGGGTTGCGCAGCAGGGTGAAGGTGCCGAGCGCGAGCATGTTGGCCGTGGTCTCGTGCCCGGCCACCAGCAGCAGCACCGCCACGCCGGTGACCTCGTCGGTGGTGAGCCCCCGGTCGGCGGCCAGCGCGCTGATCAGGTCGTCGCCCGGCTCGGCCCGCTTCAGCGCCACCAGCTCGCGCGTGAAGTCCATCAGGTCGTCCAGCGCCTCGCGCACCTGATCGGGCGTGGAGGACAGGTCGAGCAGCGCGGCCGAGCGCCGCTGGAACCGCTCGTGCCCGCTGTAGGGCACGCCGAGCACCTCGCAGATGACCAGGGACGGGATGGGCAGCGCGAACTCCCGCACCAGATCGGCGGGCGGGCCGGACACCTCCATGGCGTCGAGGTGCTCGCCGGTGATCTCGGCGATCCTGGGCTCCAGCGCCTGCACCCTGCGCACGGTGAAGTGGCCCGCGAGACGGCCGCGGAAGCGCGTGTGCTCGGGCGGGTCCTTCTGCAGGAAGAACCCGGGAACGTCCTCCAGGATCCGCTGGGTCGCCCGCTGGCCGATCGGCGGGTGCAGCAGCTTGGTGTCGGTGGTGAACCGCGGGTCGGCCAGCACGGCACGTGCCGTGGAATAGCCGGTCACCAGCCAGCCGACGTGGCCGTCGGCGTAGAGCATCGGGCGGATGGGTCCCTCCTCGCGCCATCGGCGCAGCGCCGCGGGAGGGTCGAAGGGGTTCTGGCGGCCGAGGGGAAGGGTCACGGGGCTGGACATGGCTTGGGTCACGAGGTGCTCCTTCCTTTCCTGCTAAGACCGTACAAGCCATGAAATTTCGGTGAATTAAGGCAGTTATCGGAAGTCGTAAAGAATGCGCAGACGCCCGCGCCCCGACCCGTGCCGACCCGTGCCGACCCGTGCCGACCCGTGCCGGACCGTGCCGGACCGTGCCGGGATTTCAGGCCGAGCCGCGCTCCACCAGGTGGGTGTCGAGGATGACCACCGGCTGCTCCAGGCGCTCGCCGTTGATCCGGGCGACCAGGAGCTGCGCCATCTGCCGCCCCATCAGCTCGGTCGGCTGGTGGACGCTGGTCAGCGGCGGCACGGTCTGCGCCGCGATCGCCGAGTCCTCGAAGCCGATCACCGCGACGTCGCCCGGGATGGACCTGCCGTGCTCCTTCAGCACCCGCATCGCGCCGATCGCCATGGCGTCGGAGGCCGCGAAGACCGCGTCCAGGTCCGGGTGCGCCTCCAGCAGCCGCTCGGTGGCCGCGACCGCGCTGGCCTCGCTGAAGTCGCCGAACGCCACCAGCTCCTGCACGCCGGTGGCGAGCAGCGCGTCCCGGTAACCGGCCAGCCGGTCCACGCCCACGCCCATGTCCTGCGGCCCGGCGATCGTGGCGACGCGCCGCCGCCCCTTGCCGAGCAGGTACTTCACCGCCTGCCGCGCGCCCGCCCTGTTGTCCATGTCGACGTAGCTGTAGGGCGTGAACCCGACCGGGCGGCCGCCGAGCACGGTCGGCACGCCCATGTCCTCCAGGCGGCCCGGCAGCGGGTCGGCGCCGTGCAGCGAGATCAGCAGCACGCCGTCCACGTGCTGCCCGGTCAGGTACGGCTCCAGGCGCTCGTGCTCCTGGCGCGACTGCGCCATGGTGAGGATGAGCTGGAGCCCGGTCTCGGCCAGCGACGAGCCGATGCCGCGGATGATGCCCGCGAAGAACGGCTCGTCGAACACCCGCTGCTCGGACTCCGAGACGACCAGCGCGACGGTGTCGGTGCGCCGGGTGACCAGGGTGCGCGCCGCCCGGTTGGGCACGTAGCCGAGCTCGTCGATCGCCTGCCGCACGGCCTCGCGCGCCTTCTCGCTGACCTTCGGCGAGCCGTTGATGACGCGCGACACCGTGCCCCGGCCGACCCCGGCGCGCGCCGCCACCGCCTCCAGGGTCGGTCGCGCTCCCGAGCGGCGGTCCCCGTTCATTGAAGGTGCCCCCTCCTGGCTTTTCGGCTTATTCTGCCGGACCCCGCAGGCCGCCTCGGCGGATCGCGCGGGAGTACCAGCGCGCGCTCGCCTTCGGCGTCCTGACCAGGGTGTCGTAGTCGACGTGCACGAGCCCGAATCGCTTGCCGTAGCCCCAGGCCCACTCGAAATTGTCCATCAGCGACCAGGCGAAATACCCCCGCAGCGGGACGCCCGCCGCGATCGCCGCGTGGCAGGCGCGCAGGTGGGCGTGGAGGTAGGCCACGCGCTCCCGGTCGTCCACCACCCCGCCGGACACGACGTCGTCGAACGCCGCGCCGTTCTCCGACACGACCAGAGGGATGGCCGGGTAGTTCAGGGCCACCCGCTGCAGCACCTCGTACAGGCCGAACTCGTCGATCTCCCAGCCCATGGAGGTGACGGGCCGCCCGCTCCTGACGAAGCCCACGTCCTCGCTGCCCGGCCACGGCGAGCCCGCGCCCGTCGGCGCCGCCGAGGCCGACGCCGAGCCCTCCGCCGACCCCGACACGGTGTACCGGCTGTAGTAGTTGACCATCAGCATGTCGAACGGCGTGGAGACGACCTCCATGTCGCCGTCCCTGACGAAGCCGAACCCGGTGACCCCGGCCAGGTCGGCCACGACGTCCTCCGGATAGGAGCCCTTCAGCAGCGCGTCCAGGAAGAAGCGGTTCTGCAGCCCGTCCACGCGCCGGGCGGCGTCGAGGTCGGCGGGCGCGCCGGTGGCCGGCGTCACCGCGTACAGGTTCACCGAGCCGCCGATCCGCGCCTGCGGGTCCCGCGCCCGGATGGCCTGGACCGCGAGGCCGTGCGCCAGGTTGAGGTGGTGGGCGGCCCGCACCGCGGCGGCCGGCTCGCGCCGCCCGGGGGCGTGCTCGCCCGAGGCGTACCCCACGAAGGCCGCGCACCACGGCTCGTTCACCGTGGTCCAGTGCCGCACCCGGTCGCCGAGCGCCTCGTGCACGCACGCCGTGAAGTCGGCGAAGCGCAACGCGGTGTCGCGCTCGGGCCAGCCGCCCGCGTCCTCCAGGACCTGCGGCAGATCCCAGTGGTACAGCGTCAGGTAGGGCTCGATCCCGCGGCCGAGCAGCTCGTCGACCAGGCGCCGGTAGAAGTCGAGCCCGGCCTGGTTCACCCGGCCGGAGCCCTGGGGCATGATCCTCGGCCAGGAGACCGAGAACCGGTAGGCGGTGAGGCCCAGCTCGGCCATGAGCGCCACGTCGTCGCGGTAGCGGTGGTAATGGTCCACCGCGAGGTCGGCGTGGTCGCCGTTCACCACGCGGCCGGGCTCGCGGACGAAGGTGTCCCAGATGGACCGGCCGCGCCCGTCGATGTCCGTCGCGCCCTCGATCTGGTAGGCCGAGGTGGCCGCGCCCCAGACGAAGCCGGGCGGGAACGCCAGGGCCGGGGCGTCGGTGCCCGATCGAACGCCGGGCCGGGGGCCGGGTTGAGTGTCCTGCGTGGTCACGCCTTGACCGCACCTTCCATGAGACCGCCGACGATCTGCCGGCCGAACGCGAGGAAAACGACGACGAGAGGGAGCACCGACAGGGCGGTGCCGGTGAAGATCAGCACGTAGTCCGTGCTGTGGGCCGCGGTGAGGAAGCTGATCGACACCTGCACCGTGGGGTTCTCGGGGGTGAGGACGATCAGCGGCCACATGAACTCGTTCCAGTTGAGCATGAACGTCTGCAGCGCCAGGACGGCCATGCCGGGCCGCACGGCCGGCAGGATCACGTTCCACCAGACGCGCAGCGTGGACGCGCCGTCCACCCGGGCCGCCTCGACCAGTTCCTCGGGCACGGCCTGCTCGGTGTACTGCGTCATCATGAACACGCCGAAGCCGTTCAGCAGGTACGGCAGGATCACGGCCTTGAGCGAGCCGACCCAGCCGAGGTCCACCATGAGCTGGTAGAGCGGCACCACGCCCATCTGCTGGAGCGGCACCATCATCGTCAGCAGGATCGAGCCGAGCAGCAGCTTCCTGCCGCGGAAGCGCAGCCGGGCGAACGCGAAGCCCGCGAACGTCGAGATGACCACGACCGACACCGTCACGGTGGAGGTGACGACCAGCGAGTTGAGCAGGCCGGCGAGGAAGTGGGCGTCCTCGGTGGCGAGCACCCTGCGGACGTTCTCGCCGAGGTTGCCGCCCGGCAGCAGCGGGGGCGGCACGTCCACGGCGTCGGAGTTGGTCCGCGAGGCGATGATGATCATCCAGTAGATCGGGAAGATCGACAGGACGAGCGTGACGCCGAGGCCGATCCTGGTGAGGGGCGTGGCGCGGAACGGGTCCCGCCGGTCGCGCTCCGCCGCCGCGGGTGAGGTGATCGCGGTCATCGTGAGCCTCCAATCCTGCGGGCGAGGGTGTAGTTGAGCCCGACGCCGAGGAGGATGAGGACGAACAGCAGCCAGGCGGCGGCGGCCGCGTAGCCGTAGTCGAAGTTCCTGAACCCCTGCTCGACGATGTACATCGCGATCGTCTGGAACTGGCCGGTGGTGCCGCCGTCCATGCGGTTGCCGGCGAACATGACCGGCTCGGCGAACAGGGTGAGGCCGCCGATCGTGGACACGAAGACGGTGAACAGGACCGTGGGCCGGATCATCGGCAGCGTGATGCTCCAGAACTGCCGGCGGCCCGAGGCCCCGTCGATCGCCGCCGCCTCGTAGAGCTGGCGGGGGATGGTCTGCATGGCGGCCAGGTAGATGATCGCGTTGTAGCCGGTCCACCGCCAGTCCACCATGGTGGCGATCGCCGTCCAGGACGACCACCTGGTGCTCTGCCAGTCGATGTGCCGGTCCAGGCCGAGCAGGTCGAGCAGCCAGTTGACCAGGCCGTAGTCGCGGCCGTAGAGCTGGGTGAAGACGACGGCCACGGCCACCACCGAGGTGACCAGCGGCACCAGCACCCCGAGGCGCAGCAGCAGCCGTCCGCGCAGCCGCTTGTTGAGCGCGTTGGCCAGCAGCAGCGCCAGCACGAGCTGCGGGACCGTGGCCAGCGCGAAGATGCCGATCGTGTTGACCACCGCGTTCCAGAAGTCGGCGTCGGCCAGCAGCGCGGCGTAGTTGTCCAGCCCGGTGTAGGTCGCCTCGCCGCCGGCCAGGCCGTAGTCCCGCAGCGAGACCCACAGGGTGAACACCAGCGGGAACAGCCCGAAGACCGCGAAGAGCAGGAAGTACGGCGAGATCAGCAGGTAGGGGGCGGCCTTGACGTCGAACCTGGACCAGGTGAGGCGCGGGGCGCGCGGGCGGCGCTCGGGTGGCGCCGGGTCCGCCCGCCGGGGTTGGGTGTTGACGCTCATCGGCGGTGCGGGGCCCCGCCCGGCCGCGGGTTCCGCGGCGCGGGCGGGGGAGCCCTGGACTCCTTCGTTCGTCGGTGACGGTCGATGGGCGGAGCCGGTGGCGGGGGCGGCGGTCAGCGCGCCGCCTTCTCACCCGCGGCGACGAACTTGTCCCAGGCTTCGGCGTACGGCACCGAGCCCTGGTCCATGCCGGTGATGACCTGTTCCACCTCGCGCTTGACCTGCGCGTGCCGCTCGCCGAGGAACGTCGGCTGGAGCGACTTGATGGACGGCCCGAAGATCTTGCCGATCGGCGCGTCGCCGAAGTAGGGGTTGGTCGCGCCCTGCAGCGCGGGGTCGTCCTGCGCGGCCAGCGTGCTCGGCAGGTTGCCGCCCTCCTTGAACGCCATGAGCTGGGCCTCGGGGCCGGTCAGATAACCGGCCAGCTCGGCGGCCTCCTTGGGGTGCTTGGACTGCTTGGGCACGGCGAGCCAGGAGCCGCCCCAGTTGCCGCCGCCGCCCGGGACGGTGGCGACGTCCCACTTGCCCTTGAACGCGTCGCCCGCGGTGCCGGAGACGACGCCGAGCATCCAGCCGGGGCAGCCGAGCGTGGCGAACTGCGACTTCACGAAGCCGGTGTTCCAGGGGTCGGTGAAGTTCTGCAGCTTGGCCGTCAGCCCGGCCTGGCTGATCTTCTGGGTGAGGTCGAAGGCCGTCCTGACCGCCGGGTTGGTGCCGGCGATGAGCTTCTGGTCGCGGTCGAAGTAGGTGACGTTGCCGTTCTTGGCGGACTCCTGCGACAGCACCACGTTGTAGATGGTGTTGACGCTGTCCACGAACTTGGCGTCCTTGACCTTCGCCTGGAAGTTCTGGCCGGCCTTGATGAAGTCGTCCCAGCCGCCGCTCCACAGCTTGGAGACCTCGTCGCGGTTCGCCGGCAGCCCGGCCTTCTCGAACAGGTCGGCGCGGTAGCAGATGCTCATGCCGCCGACGTCGGTGCCGAGGGCGAACAGCTTGCCGTCGGCGGTGAGGCCGTTCTCCCACTTCCAGGCGGGGAAGTCGGCCTTGCGGGAGTTCAGCCCGTACTGGCCGAGGTCGGTGAAGAACTGCGGGCGCGCCTTGGCCAGGCCCATGCCGCCCTCGTCGATGCCCACGACGTCGCCGGCGCCGGTGCCCGACTGGAGCCACTGGAGCATCTGGGGCCAGTAGACGTTCTCGAAGCTGTCGGTGAGGTTGGTGTACTTGACCTGGACGTCCGGGTGCTCGGCGTTCCACTTCTCGACGGCGGCCTTGTAGCCGAAGTTGGTGCCGCCGCCGAAGGTCTGCAGCGTCAGGGTGATCTTCTCCGCCGGTGCGGCCGACGAGGTGCCCTCGGCGGCGGTGCCGCCGGAGGAGCAGGCTGCGGTGACGCCCAGCGCGGCGGCCATCGTCATCGCGGCGGCGAGCTTCCCGCCGCGGCGCGCCTTGTGGTTCATTCCGGACCCCTCTCGGTGGTTGCCCGTCAGTGGGAGGTGCATCGAGGGCCGGCCCCGATATCGGGCCCCGCGATGTGGCTGGAACCTCGTCCGTGGTCCCACGAGCGGTCTCGTGCGCGAGGTTGGGAGCGCTCCCACGAAGAGTCGCCGATCGGCGACACCGCCGTCAATACGTTGAAACAGAACTGTTACGCCGCGTCGGTCACCCGGCGGTGCGCCCCGGCCAGGCCCTGTTCGGGATGTTCTGGGAGCGCTCCCATAACGTGTCCAGAAAAGGCCGTACGGCCCGGCGAAGCGGGAAACGCCGGGCCGTACGGTCGGGGAGGACGGGCGCTCGCGGGAGGCGGGGCGCGCCGCTGGTGGTCATGGGGGCCGCCTCGCGGGCGGCCGGGGGCTCAGGCGGCGTAGTTGGGGTAGCCGTACCCGGCGACCGAGCCGGTCGTGCGGGTGCGGACCTCGACCTTGCCGTTGCCCGTGTTGCCCTCGACGGTCTTGATGGTGCCGTCGCCGTTGTCCTTGATGACGAACCCGACGTGCTCGATCGCGTCGACGCTCTTGGTGCCGTTCCAGGCGAAGAACGCGACCGCGCCGGGCCTCGGGGTCTCGCCGAAGCGGCCCTGCTGGGCGAACCACTTGGCGTGCGCGACGGTGTAGGCGTCCGAGCCCATGGTGTCCTGCATGCCGAGCTGGTCGCCGACCCAGGAGACGAACATGTCGCACCAGGGCGCGTTGGCGTAGGCGCTGATCGCGCCGCCGTCACGGGCGACGGTCTCACGGGCCCGCGGGCTCTCCATGTACCAGCGGTGGAACTTCGTGCCACCGCCGTAGGCGTTCTCGCTGATGCCGACCTGGCTCTCGGCCAGGGTCAGGAGCTGCTGCGCGGAGACGTGCCGCGCTCCGGAGGGCGCGCTGAGGCCCTCCGCCAGGCGGGCGGCCTCGGCGCCGGCGACCTTGGCGACTCCGGAGCCCCCGGGACCGGTGTCGGCGTTGGCGGCGAAGGCGGCGCCCGTCACGAGCTGGGCGGCCACCAGGCCGGCCAGCGCGAAAGACTTCAAGTGGTTCTTCGGGGCATCCTGAAGCCGATGTACGAACTTGTCGAAGTTGTCGGACATGGACAAAGGGAGACTCCTTCTTCCACGGCCGCCTACCGGGTTAGCTGACGGGTTCGGGCGTGGAAGTTCGCCCTACGGAGCGTCCGTGGGAATGGCGCCCCGATTCACCCCGGGGAGAGAAGTGGGTCCCCGGCTCCGCACAGGGCGGACTCGGCGGTGCACGCGCCGGCGGGAGAGGGATCTCCCAGAGGACCGGTCACGCTATGCAAGCTCCACGGCATGAAGAAGGCGTCCGATCCGGACGTTCCCCCGCCTGGAGTCCACCCACCGTAATACATCGGACAAACAGATGCAAACAGGACAAATCTCTGGTCTGGAGTGGGGATCGGGGACGCCAAGCGTCACGGGGCCGGTGATCGTGGGCCGTTCCCGACCCGCTCTTTACCTGCGACGATCCGCCCATCGTACGGATCCCGGCACCGGCCGCCGAGGGCACTGGGGCTGATGTGACCTGGGAGACACGGTGGCACGAAATGGATATCCGGGCGACATGGCGGCGGGAATGTCAAGGCGTCCCCGCAGGGGGTTGCCGGACGGCCCGGCGTCGCCTATGACGGAAGGGCGGGGACGCGTCCCGGCGGCCCCGCGTCTCACCCCCGAAGCCGGGAACGGAGGTGGTTCCCCCTTCTGAGGGACCCCGAGGGCGGATACGGCACCGGCCGGGCGGGTTCGGCCGCCGAGGGCGTTTCCTGTCATGCGAGGCTCCGGTGGCGTGTCGGGCACGATCCCGCGCCCGTTGCTCCAAACCTGGTCCAGCGGCCGTAAGACCGTGTTCATCGGTTGTTACCTCACGCGTCGCGTCACGCGGCTACCTTGCTTGCGTCGTGAAAGCGTCAATCCCCGGCGTGGAGAGGAACGGTCGAAGCCGCGTGCGGGAGCAGGGGTCGGCCGTCGCCTGGGTGGAGTCACCCCTCCAGTTGCTCTGCGCGGTCGAGGCGCGGCACGCCGGAGTCGCGGGACCGGAGATGCGCGTGGTCACCCGCGCCAAGCTCCCGGCCCTGCGCGTCACACGCGCCGAGCTCACCTCGCTCGACCTGCCGCCGGGGCTCACGATCGAGACCGCCGCCGGCCGTATGCCCCGCCCGGGGCGCCGCGCCGCCTGGGTGCTCGGCGACGCCTTCTCCGGCCGGGTGCAGCTCACCTCGCTCACCGCCCTGCCGTCGCGCCTCGTGCTGGTGGACGACGGCCTCGCCACGATCCGCGTCCTCGAACAGCTCACCTCCCGCGCCGGCACGTCCCTGCTGCGCGCCCGCGTCCAGGCCACCCCCTCGCGGCGCGTCCTCGGCCTGGCCGCCGCGCTGCGCCTGCGGGCCGCCGCACGCGCCGGGCGCCTCACCGTCTTCACCGCGCTGCCGGTCCCCGCCGACCTGGCCGCCGCCGTGCGCCGCCTCGGGGCCGAGCTGATCACCCACGACTTCGCCTGGCTGCGCTCCCAGCCCGCCGTCCGGCACCCCCGCCCCCGCGAGGAGACCGTCGTGCTCGGCACCTCGCTGGTGCGCAACGGGCTGATCCACCGCGACCGGTACCTGTCCTGGCTCTTCGCCCTGAAGGGACCGCTCGCCTACTATCCGCACCGCCGCGAGGACCCCGGCGACCTCGCCGCCGTCCGCGGCCACCCCGGCGTGACCGTGTACGACGGCGGCGTCCCCGTCGAGATGACCCTGCGGGACCTGCGTCCCGGGCAGCGCGTCCTCAGCCTCCCGTCCACGGCGGTGACCTCCTTGCGCGTCCTGCTGTCGGCACGCGGCGTCCCCGTCGAGACGGTGGACGTCCCCGACGACTGGTGGACGCCCTCCGCGTCGGTCTCGCTCCGATCACACCTCCAGATGTTCGCGCACGAAAGGGCTGCTCCTTGAGCCGGGTTCTCGCCGTGGCCGATTCCGATTCCTACCTGAAGTGGGCGGCGGGCCTGCTCGACCAGTTGCCGGAGGGGTGGTCCTCGACGCTCGCCGTCGTGCGCACCCCGATCGTGCCCTCGCCCGCCCAGATCGCGGCGGCCGTCAGCGGCACCCGCGCGGCCGGCGGCGAGCCTCCCGCGGTGGTCTCGGCGCGGGCCGTCCGGCGGCTCGCCGAACGGCTCAGGCCCGACGCCGTCCTCGTCGCCTGCACGGGCCCCGTCGTGGACGTCCTGGTCAGCGACGTGCTCGACGATCTCAGCCCGCGGCCGGTGTTCGTGTCCGGCCTGCCGGGCATCTCGATCCCCGCCACCGAGAAGGCGTGGATGTTCCGCGGCGGCTGCGACCTGTTCGTGGTCCACAGCGGGCGCGAGGTCGAGGAGTTCACCCGCATCGGCACGGAACTCGGCGCGTCCGGCGTCACGGCCCTGGCCCGCCTGCCCTACCTCGACGGGCTGCTGAAGACCGCCACCCCGGCCCACCCCGTCCCCCTGGACGCGGCGCCGTCCCTGGCCGCCTCGCTCGCCCTCGACCCGGTCACGCCGGCCGGGCGGCGGGTGGTGTTCGCGACGCAGGCCAAGGTGCCCAAGCGCCGCGAGGACCGCGAAAGCGTCCTGCTCGCCCTGGACGGGCTCGCCGCCGCGCGGCCCGACCTCGACGTGGTGGTCAAGCTGCGCGCCCTCACCACCGAGCGCCAGACCCACAACGAGCGCTACCACTACGAGAGCCTGTGGGCGTCCCTGGAGGCGGCCGGGGCGGTGCGGCCGGGGGCGGTGCGGTTCGCGGTGGGGCCGATGCACGAGCACCTGGCCGAGGCGGCGGGCTTCGTCACGGTCAGCTCCACGGCCGCGCTGGAGGCCATCGCGGGCGAGGTGCCGCTGCTGGTGCTGTCCGACTTCGGGGTCAGCGCCGAGATGATCAACCTGGTGTTCGAGGACAGCGGCTGCCTCGGCTCCCTGGAGGACCTGGCCCGGGGCGAGTTCCGGCGGCCCACGGCGGCCTGGTGCGACGCCAACTACTTCCACGACCGCGCCGCGAGCGACTGGATCACCCGCCTGGACGCCCTGGTGGAGCGGGCCCGCACCACCGGCCTGCCCCCGGTCAGGCCGCTCCTGGACGGCCCCGCCCACGCCGCCGCCCGCCGCCGCGCCCGGCTGCGCGTCGAGCTCCCCCCGAACGTCCTGCGCGCGGGCTACCGCGCCAGCCGCCGCATGCGCCGCTACCTCAAGGCCCTCCGCTAGTGCCGTGACCGGGCCTCGGCGGCCCAGTGGGGTGCGTTCCAGCGGTCGGCGATGGCGGCGGCCCTGGCGAAGTGGGCGGCGGCCTCGTCGTCGCGGCCGAGCAGCAGCGCCAGCTCGCCGAGCGTGTGGGCGGCCGGGCGCACGGCCAGCGACAGGCTGGTGGCGCCGGCCGGAGGACCGTCGCGATGGGGGAGCAGGGCCGCGTGGCACTCCTCGGCGGCGCCGGTGTCGTTCAGTGCGATGACGGCCATGGCGCGCAGGGTGCTCAGGAAGGTGAAGAAGAAGTCGGGCCGGATCGGGCTCGGTGACGTGCGGGCCCGGCGTGCCTCGTCGCCGCGGCCGGCGGCGTGGAGGGCGAGCGCGAGCAGGTCGGCGACCATCGGGCCGAGCGCCTCGTGGAGAGCGCGCACATCGTCCAGGTGGTCGCCGAGCGTGCCGTCGTTCAGCCAGATCGCCGCCCGCGCGAGGCCGATGAAGCCGGCGTGCACCGATCCGGCGCGTTCCAGGCGTTCGGTGGCCTCGACGTAGAGGCGCTCGGCGTCGGCGAACCGGCCCTCGATGAGCACCAGGCTCGCCAGCGCGATCTCAGCGGCGCCGATCGCCTCCGGCATCCGGTAGGCGCGGGCGAGGTCGAGCGCCTCCCCGGTCACGCGGCGCATCGCCGCCGGATCGTTGGCCGCGGCGGCGTTCGCGGCCTGGTTGAGCAGCCCGGTCACGCGGTAGACGGGCAGGTCGTGCTCGACGCCGATCTCCACCAGCTCGCGGGCGTACTCCTCCCGCCCGGGGTCGCCGGCGAGGACGAGGAGCGCCGCGGCCCGGAGGCGGGGATCGGTGGCGAGGTCGAGGGCTTCCCGCGCCGCCGCCATGACCGTCGGATCGTCCTCGCCCACCAGCTCGTTGGCGTACGCGATGAGGAGGCGGGACCGCACGTCGGGGGCGAGGCCGGTCCGCTTGAGCAGGCGGCTGAGGCGGCCGACGATGGGACGGTCGACCGTGCCGTACGTGCGGGCCCGCCAGGGAGTGGGCTCGGTCCAGGCGGTGAACGCGGCGATCATCAGGTCGTCGCGGCCGATCGACTCGGCGTACTCCACGGCCTGCTCGCGCGTGTCCCTGGCCGCGGCGACGGCCCCGGCCCTGATCTGCGCCCGGAGCAGCCTCCCGAGCAGCCCGACGCGCTCGTCCGGTTCGCTGGAGTTGGCGACCGCGTCGGTGAGGAGGGCGGCCGCCACGTCGTGGGCGTAGCGCGCCTCGGCCAGCTCGGCGGCCCGCACGCAATAGCCGACGGCCTTCGGCGATCCCGCTCGCGCATAGTGATGGGCGAGCGCCGCGACGTCGCCGGTGCCCTCCAGGGCGGCGGCGATCCGGGCGTGCATCCTTGCGGCACGCAACCGGCTGATGTCGGCGACCAGTGTGTCCCTGACCAGCGCGTGAACGAACCGGACGCGCCCCGGCGCCGGCTCGTCGAGCAACCCGGCGATGACGCCCGCGTCCAGCGCGTCCAGCACGCCGTCCCCGTCGGAGTCGGCGGCCCGCACGAGTACGTCCACCGAACTCTCCCTGCCGGCCACCGCCGCCAGCCGCAGGACGGACACACCGCTCTCGGGAAGCCTCGCCAGCCGGCGCCGCAGCACGTCCCGCACGCCCTCGGGGACCTCGGAGAGCGCGACCAGCGCACCCTCGCCGTTCAGCAGCCGCGCGCTCTCCCGCACGTAGAACGGGTTGCCGCCGGTGCGCTCCGCGATCCCCGCCACCGTCGCGTCGTCGGCCTCGCTTTCGGCCCGTACGAGCTCGGCCACCGCCGCGCCGTCGAGCCCGGGCAGCGCGATCCGGAGCGGCGCGGTGCGGGCGAGCGCGCCCAGCGTCTCGGTGAGGTGCTCGCTCTCGTCCGGGCGGTACGCCGCGACGACCAGGATCGGGGCCCGCACGCCGACGCCGCCGCCGAGCAGCCCCAGCGTGGTCGTGTCCGCCCCGTGCAGGTCGTCCAGCACGACGGCGACCGGTCGATCCGTGGCGGCCGCCGCGAGCCAGCCCCACACGGCCCGGCGTAGCCGGAACCGCCCCGCGGCGGCGTCGCCGTCCACCGGCATGGAGTCGGAGAGCAGCGGCGCCAGGTCTTCCGCGAACTCCCCCGGAGGAACGGTCGCGGCGACGGCCCGCAGCGCCTCGACCCACGCCCACGCGGGCGGCGCGCCGTCGACCTCTGGACAGCGCCCGGCGGCGACGAGCCAGCCGTCGCGCTCCAACCGCGCGCCGAGGTGCTCCAAGAGCGTCGACTTGCCCAGCCCCGCTTCCCCGGTGACAAGAGCGACGCGCGCCCCGTCGGCGGCGGCCTCCCCGGCGGCCGAGACCAGCGCGGCGAGCTCGCCCTCTCGCCCCACGAAAGAGGCGGCGCGAGGCGGGATCGCGTCGTGGGAGGCCGCGCGGAGCGGGGACGCGTCGGGCGAGGGCGTGGCGTGTGGAGGCCTGGTGGCCGGGGGTGGGGGGACGGCCGTGCGCAGGACGTCGATGCGCTGGGCGAGGATCGCCTCTTCCAGGGCGACCAGGTCGGGGCCGGGGTCGAGCCCGAGTTCGTCGGCGAAGGTGGCGCGGGCGCGGCGGAGCGTCGCCAGGGCGTCGGCACGGCGGGCGCTGCTCCACAGCGCCAGGGCGTGCAGGCGCCAGCCCTCCTCACGCAGGGGTTCGTCGCGGGTGAGGCGCTCGGCCTCGGGGACCACCAAGACCGGGTCGCCCGACCGCAGGCCCGCCGCGACGTGGAGCTCGCGGGCGACCAGGCGCAGCTCGTTCAGGCGGGCGGTCTCGGCGGCGGCCCACGGCTCGTCGGCGACCTCGGCGAACGCGGGTCCCTGCCATAGGCGCAGTGCCTCGGCCAGCCGGGCGCGGGCGGCCCGAGGCTCGGTGAGCGCGCGGGCCTCGTCGAGCAGGTCCTCGAAACGCCAGGCGTCCACCGACTCCGGCGGCAGCCGCAGCGCGTAGCCGGGGGAGGCGCTCACCAGGAGGCGGGCCGGGGTCCGGGGCGGGCGGCCGGGCTCCAGCAGCCGGCGCAGGTTGGAGACGTACGCCTGCAGGGAGGCCAGCGCACGGGATGGCGGCTCACCGCGCCAGAGGTCCTCGATCATCCGGTCGACCGACACGACCTGTCCGCGCGCCGCGACCAAGAGGGCCAGGACGCCGCGCTGCCGCGGCCCGCCCAGGGGGACGGACTCACCGTTGCTTTCGGCACCGAAAGAGCCCAGAACCCGGATCAAGACCATGACCTGGAACATCCTACGCGCGTGGGCGTTCCATATCGGCTCCAAGTGCCTTCCAAGCGCCGTAAGCAGCCTTAACACGTCGAAACCGATGAAGGGCAGGAACGAAATGAGCGTCGACACCCAGGACATGGAGATCGTCCACCGCGCCTTCCGTCGCGAGTCGCGGCTGCTGATGGAGCTCGTCACGGCGGTCGCCCCGGGTGACACCGCTCGCGCCAAGGTGATCGCCGACCACTTCCGCGACTACCGGCTGGGACTGAGGAACCACCACGAGGGCGAGGACGAGCTGCTGTGGCCGCCGCTGCTGTCCCGGGTCGATCTGCAGGCCGACATCGTGCTGCGCATGGAGGCCCAGCACGAGCGCGTCGCGGCCACGCTGACCAGGCTGGACGTAGCGGTCCCCGCGTGGGAGGCCGCCGCCGGGGCGGAAGAGCGCGACACGCTCGTGGCCGCCCTGGCCGACCACCGGGCCGTGCTTCTCGAACACCTCGACGACGAGGAGGCCACTCTCCTTCCGCTCGCGGCCCAGCACATCACCGAAAAGGAATGGGCCTCCCTGGGCGACCACCTGGTGGCCAACACGCCCAAGCTCACCCTGCTCACCCTCTTCGGCCTCGTCCTGGAGGACGCGAACCCGGCCGAGCGCGCCACGCTCCTGTCCGCCCTTCCCGCTCCGGTACGCGGCATCTGGCACATCATCGGCCGCCCCCGCTACGCCCGCCACATCAGGCGCGTCCGCGCCGCCTGACCAGACCCACAGGACTCACGAGCCCACCCGGCTCCACGAAGCTCACCAAGCGCACACAGACTTCGCAGGGAGAAGGACCATGTCGCTGAAGAAGATCAACACCGTCCTGGCCACCGCCTTCATCCTCTTCATCCTCTGGTTCGGGGTGGAGTTCATTCTGAGCCCGGAGACGACGGCGCCGGGCTTCGGCCTGCCGAGCCGGCCGCCCGGCGACGGCGGCGGCTTCCTGATCGTCAAGGGAATCCGCGACGTCGTCCTGGCCCTGGTCCTGGGCATCCTGCTGGTGACGGGCCACCGCCGGGCGCTGGGCTGGGTGCTGCTGGTGGAGGCCCTCGCCGCGTACGGAGACATGACCACCGTGCTGGCCCACCACGGCTCCGTGGCCACCGCGCTCGGCGTCCACGGCCTGACCGCGACGCTGATGGTGGCCAACGGCCTGCTGATGATGCGCGAAACCCGCGAGGTCGCGGCCGCTCCGGTGACACCCGCCCCGCGGCCCGCCTGACGCCACCTTGGCGCGTGCCGGCGTTTGATCCCGTCGATCACATCCCAGCGGCCCGGGCGAGCGCCGCGTCAGCGCGACAGGACGCGGCGCAGCCGGCCGAGGGCCGAGCGCTTCTGGGACGGGACCGCGGGGGCCAGCCCCACCGAGGCCAGGCGGCGGTTCTTGAAGTAGCGTGCCTGCGCGCCGTTGGCCGCGATGTAGCTCGCGGCGACCTCGCGCAGCTCCGGGTAGTGCTCGCTCTGCATGCAGAAGCCGACCGCCTGGACCAGCGCCGGCAGGTCCACCGGGGGCGGGTCGGAGAGGGAGCCGTCCTCGTCCAGCCGCGGCACGGTGGCGTCCACGATCGTGACGGGCACCCGGTTGCTGTTCTCGTACGGCGTCAGCCGCCGCAGCACCAGATCGCAGCCCATCGTCGCGACGGGAATCCCGAACAGGCGGCGGGCCGTCATCAGCGCCGTGGAGAAGCAGCCGACCACCAGCTCGGGGCGCGCCGCCAGGAAGCACAGCTCGGCCGGCACGGTCTCGCCCGCCACCGTCAGCTTCACGCCGAGCCCGTCGGCGGCCTCGCGCATCTCCTGGCCGTGGCGGCGGCCCGCCGCCGGGTGCGGCTTGAACAGCACGTCGGTGATCCCGCGCGCCGCGAGCCCCCGCAGCATCGCGGCGTGCAGCCCGGCCTCCTCCTCGGCCGTGACGATGTCCAGGGCCGACAGGTACTGGCCGAGGATCACCGCGCGGCCGGACAGGCCCTCGGGGAGGGGCATGCGCTCCAGCACGCCGAGGAACGCGGCGTCCGGCAGCGGGTCGGGCTCGACGCCGACCTCCCGCAGCAGCAGCGGGGTCAGCTCGGGGACCAGATCCAGGTGCAGCAGGCGGGAGATCCGGCCGGAGATCTCCTGCGGCAGCGGGTCGCGCGTCGGCCCGTAGCTCATCAGGCCGTCGGAGTAGACGGTCATCGGGCAGTCGCGGACCAGGGCCGCCACCGTGCGGGCGGGCGGCACGGCCACCGACTCCACGACCAGCTCGGCCGGGCCGTCCTCCAGCCGCAGCGCCGCGGTGATCAGGCGCGACAGCATCGGCACCTCGATGACGCGCGCCTTCCAGTCCGACGGGTGCAGCGGCGCGATGATCTCGTTCCACGAGCGGACCTCGTCGAACCGGGACCGCAGCGCCGCGAAGCCGGGCGCCTCGTCCAGCGACGGGGTGACCTCGGGGATCGCGGCGTTGTTGGACACCAGCAGGATCCGGCGGCCGTCGTGGCCGCCGAACCTCCCGGCGTCCATCGCGGCGGCGAGCGTCATCGCCCCGAAGAGCGTGGAGCTGTAGAAGACCTGGGTCACGACGGGGCGCTCCTTGGGGTCATCCGCGATGCGTGGGGGGTAGCAGCGGTCGCAGCAGCTCGGCGCGCTCGGGTTCCATGCCCGTCCCGTCCACCATCCCCGGCGGCAGCGTGGCGAGGACCTCCCGCGCGCGGGCCGTGAAGCGGGCCAGCAGGTCGGGGGAGAAGCGCTCGCTCAGCTCCAGGTGGTGCGCGAGCAGGGCGCAGAAGGTGCGCACGGCCTTGGGCAGCAGGTCGGGCTCGTTCTCGACCTGCTCGAAGACCAGCTCGAACGCCGTGAAGAAGTGCAGCTGGCGCTCGTCGCCGATCTGGGTCAGCGACGTGGACACGAGCCGCCGGTAGAACACCCCGGCCAGCGAGACCACCGCGAAGGACCTGGCCTCGCGGTGCAGCCGCCAGATCCAGGGCCGGTCCTCGGCGGTGTGCAGGTGGCCGGGGAAGGTGAGCAGGTCGCCGAGCTCGCGCCGGTAGACGCCCGCCCAGGCGTAGGGGTAGTCGACCATGGTCTTGGCCCCGGCCGGCAGGATGCGGTCGCGCGGCTTCAGCACCACGCCGCGCCGCGCCTCCGGCGCGCGGTGCACGACGCGCTTGCGCCCCTCCACCTGGACGTGGTCCACCCGGACGAAGTCGCAGCCGAGCCCCTCGATGGCCGCCACGAGCCGGGCCAGGTACCCCCGCCCCAGCCAGTCGTCGCCGTCGAGGAAGGTGACGTACCGGCCGGAGGCGAGGGACAGGCCGTGGTTGCGGGCGTCGGCCAGTCCCACGGCGGTGGCGTTGCGCAGGACTGTCAGCCCGGGCAGTTCGGCGCGGAAGTCGTCGATGATCCGGGGGGTCGCGTCCACCGAGCCGTCGTCGACGACGATGAACTCGAAGTCGGGCCGGGCGTTGAGCCGGAGCGAGGTGAGCGCGTCGGCGATGTACGGCTCCGCGTCCCGTACGGGAACCACGACGGACAGCGTGATCACGGGCGGTCCTCGGCGTGCGTCACTGCGGGGGTTCTCCTGGTCCTGCGGGAGGGGACTGTGGCGCGGGGGTCAGGCGGTGACGCGGCGGAGGCGCGACTTCGGGGCCTCCTCGCCGGGGAACACCCGCTTGACCCCGTCGCCGAGGGCCGACTCGATGATGCGGATGTCGCGGACCAGGTGCTCCAGGCCGCTCGGCTCCAGCGACGCGGCGTGGTCGGAGCCCCACATCGTGCGGTCCAGCGTGATGTGGCGCTCCACGGTCACCGCGCCGAGGGTGACGGCGGCCAGCGAGATCTGCAGGCCCCGCTCGTGCCCGGAGTAGCCGACCGGGACGCCGTACCTGTCCTGCAGCGTGAGGATCGTGCGCAGGTTGGCCTCCTCGGGAGGCAGCGGGTAGGTGGAGGTCGCGTGCATGATCACCAGCTTGGAGGTGCCGAGGACGTCCACGGCGGCGTCGATCTCCTCCAGCGTGGACATGCCGGTCGACAGGATGACGGGCTTGCCGGTGGCGGCGAGGCGGCGCAGCAGCTCGCGGTCGGTCACGCTGGCCGAGGCCACCTTGTGGCAGACGACGTCCAGCTCCTCCAGGAAGTCCACCGAGGGGACGTCCCAGGGCGAGGCGAACCAGTCCAGGCCGCGCTCGGCGCAGTACTTGGCGATCTGGGTGTACTCGTCGAGGCCGAACTCCACCCGGTGCTTGTACTCCAGGTAGGTCATCTCGCCCCACGGCGTCTGCCGGATCTGGTCGCGCTGGTGCGGGGGGACGGCGATCTCGGGGGTGCGCTTCTGGAACTTCACGGCCTGGCACCCGGCGTCGGCGGCCACGTCGATCAGACGGCGCGCGATGTCCAGGTCGCCGTTGTGGTTGATGCCGATCTCGCCGATGAAGTACACGGGCTGACCGGGACCGACCAGGGAGTCGCCGATGCGGACCGGCGCGCCCTTGGCCCGCAGCGTGGCGCGGGACGCCGCGGCGGCCGGCTGCTCGGGGACCGGCCGGGCCTGCAGCACCCGGTCGGCCAGCTCGCGGACGGCCCCGGCGCCGCCCGGCCGGGTCAGCACGGCCCGGGCCGCGGACCGCACGCGCGGGCCGGCCTCCGCCACGGTGACCGGCCAGCCCACCAGGTCCATGCAGCCGAGGTCGTTGAGGTCGTTGCCCAGGTAGGCGACGCGGGCCGGGTCCAGGCCCTCCACGCGCAGCCACTCGCTGAGCGCGGTGTGCTTGGAGGCCAGGCCCTGCAGCACGGGGACGCCGAGCTTGCGGGCGCGGGCCGTCACGACCGGGTTCCGCTCGGTGGACAGGATCAGCACCTTGACCCCGGCGCGCCGGAGCAGGGAGATCCCGTGGCCGTCGGCGCGGCTGACGGTGACGGTCTCGTGGCCGTCCTGGTCGATCTGGACCGAGTCGTCGGTGTGGACGCCGTCGAAGTCGGTGATCACGGCGTCGACGTCGATCGGCACGGGACGGTCGGCCAGCGGCGCGAGCGCCCGCACGATCTCCAGGTCCGCGGGGGTGTCCACCTCGACCGCGGTGAGGGGCGGCACGGGCTGGACGGCGACGGCGCCGAAGAAGCGGTGGCCGTGCTCGCGCAGCCCGGCGGCGCGGATGGCGTAGAAGGCGCCGGTCTCGCGGAAGTCGGGCTCGCGGTCCTGGCGGCGGGGACGGTGGGCGGGGTCGTGGTTGACGCCCCGGGCCGCGCCGTCGTGGAGCGCCCAGACGAACTCGTGGGTCCGCAGGCCGGAGAAGACCACGTCGGCGGCGCCGTCCAGCACCTTGGACACCGCGGCGTCGAGGTCGGCGGGGTCGATGAACGCGCTGGTGCACTGCACCAGGACGACCACCTCGGGGTCGGCGCCGAGCTGGTCGAGGGCGTGCAGCACGGCCGACTCGCTGGAGGCGGTCGCGCCGCTCAGCTCCTCGGGGCGGCGGACGACCCGGGCGCCCGCGGCCTCGGCGGCGGCGGCGATGCCCTCGTGGTCGGTGCTGACGACGACCTCGTCGATGAGCCCGGCCGCCGCGCAGGAGGCCACCGCGCGGGCGACCAGGGGCGTGCCGCCCACCTTGGCCAGGTTCTTGAGCGGGACGCCCGCAGAACCTCCGCGGGCGGGGACGACGGCCAGGACTCGCAAGATGACTCCTTGGTGTGCGACGCGGCGGCGCCCGCCGGAACGGGGGAGGGCGCCTGAGGATGTCGAGCACGCTAACCATCGGTACTGCCCGGAAGGGGGTGCCAGAGCTGAACGCCTGACGTCACTCCTGTTAACTCTTGGGGGCCGTATGAACTGCGGTCACGCGGGAGTCATCCCCTGGTCGGCGCGGGTTCACCCGCACCCGCCGGCGTTCACCCGGAGGCGCGCGCGTTCACCCGGCGGTCGGAAGCCGCAGCACGAACCTGGTGCCCTCGGGGACGTCCTCGGCGTGCAGCGTCCCGCCGTGGGCGATGGCGACGTCGCGGGCGATGGCCAGG
The DNA here is from genome assembly GCF_014205275.1 of Sphaerisporangium siamense. NCBI lineage: Bacteria > Bacillati > Actinomycetota > Actinomycetes > Streptosporangiales > Streptosporangiaceae > Sphaerisporangium > Sphaerisporangium siamense. The sequence continues at coordinate 6,368,512 of NZ_JACHND010000001.1, read as the reverse complement.
CCCAGCCCGGTGCCGCCGCGGTCCCTGCTGCGGGAGTCGTCGAGCCGGGCGAACCGCTGGAAGACGCGCTCGCGGTCGGCCTCGGGGATGCGGTCGCCGTCGTTGGTGACGGTGAGGACGGCGGTGCCGTCGCGGGCGCGCACCTCGACCCTGACCAGCGCGTCGGCGTGCCGCTGGGCGTTGTCCAGCAGGTTGCCGATCACGCGGGACAGGTGCGTGCTGACGCCGAGCACGGTCACCTCCTCCCGCGCGTCGGTCTCCACCGGCACGCGCCCGCGCCGCCGCTCGGCCTCCTCCGCCGCCAGCCGGGCCAGGTCCACCCGCTCCTGCGCCGCCGGGCCTCCCGAGCCGAGCCTGGCCATGAACAGCAGGTCGGTGATGATGTTCTGCAGGCGGTCGGTGTCGCGCAGCGCGCCGTCCACGAGGACGGCCAGGTCGGTGTGCTCGGGGTGCAGCCGCGCCTCCTCCAGTTGGGCGCGCAGCCCGGCGATCGGCGTGCGCAGCTCGTGGGAGGCGTCGGCGGCGAACCTGCGCTGCTGCTCCACCGAGTTCTCCAGGCGCGCCAGCGTGGTGTTGACGGTCCTGGCGAGCCGGGCGATCTCGGTGTCGCCGCGCGGCTCGGCGACGCGCCGCGACAGGTCGCTCACGGTGATGTGCGCCAGCTCGGCCTTGATGTTGTCGATCGTGCGCAGCCCCCGGTCGGACGCCTTCCAGGCCACCCAGCCGACCAGCGCGGCGAGGGCCGCGGTCTGCAGGCCGATGGCGGCCTCCAGGGCGGGGGTGGAGACCAGCAGCGGCGCCCGCTTGGCCGCGTACACCAGCGGCGCCCCCGGGGTGGCTCCGGTGACCATCGCGGTGACCTCGTAGCAGCGGGCGGCGGCGCCGGGGCAGGCGGTGAACTGCGCGACGCGGCGGCGCCCGGCCGGGCGCGTGGTGCTGATCGGGTCCAGGTCCGCGCCGTCGCTGGCCGCGAGCACGTGGCCGCCCGGCCCGATCACCTGGATCAGGTCGGCGCCCTCGGGCACGGGGGAGATGGGGTTGCGCAGCGTCGAGGCGCGGACGGCCGAGGCGGCGCGGGAGGCGGCCTCCCTTGTCTCCCGCGCCAGCGACGTGGCCACGGCGTGCCTGATGACCGTGTCGGCCGCGACCGCCAGAGGGATCAGGAAGAGGCCGGCCACGCCCAGGGCGAGAAGGGTGACCCGCCCCCGGATCGATCGAGGCCAGACGGCGGCCCGGCGGAGGGACATTGGCAAAGGCTAACGGCGCGTATCTCCGCCGAGATCCGCGCGGCGGGAAAGAGGTGTCCAAGGCATGGCAAACTCCTCCGGCCGCGCTCCTGCCCGGCCGCGGGCGCGGCCTACCGTCCCGCGTGCCGGATCACGATTCCGGTCCCCGGCGGACCGAGGTCTCCCGCCGGGGCCCCATGGCCGCTACGGTGTGCGGCAGCGATCGATTACTGGGTGTGGTCACATGGCGCGGTTCCTCCGCCGGGCGTTCCTGCCGTCCCCGCTTGCCCTCGTGCTGCTCGCCGCCCCCGCGGCGGTCCCCTCCGGGCAGGCCGCCGCAGCGGGAGCCGGGGCGGGGGCGGCGCGGATCTTCTACGTGGACGCCCGCGAGGGCGACGACGAGGCCGCGGGCACCACGCCGGGCAAGGCGTGGCGGTCGCTGGAGCGGGCGGGCCGGGCCCGGCTGCGGCCCGGCGACGCGCTGCTGTTCCGGCGCGGCGGCCGGTGGAAGGGCACGCTGACGCTGTCGGGCGAGGGCACCGCCGCGCGGCCCATCACGGCCGGCTCCTACGGCGAGGGGCCGCGGCCGGTGATCAGCGGCGGCGAGGAGGCGTGCGTGGTGCTCGCCGGCGCGCGCTGGCGGGTGTCGGGCCTGCGGGCCACCGCGTGCGGCTGGGCCGGGTTCCGCGTCGAGGGACGCCACAACGCCCTGGGGGACGTCCTCGCCGACCACAACGTGGCGGGGGTGTGGGTGACCGAGAGCGGCGCGCACAACCTGATCCGCGACAGCCGCATCGCCGAGAACAACCGCATGAGCGTCAACGACGACGTGCCCGACAACGACTCCGGCGCGTTCGGGGTGCTGCTGAACGGCGACGACAACCGGGTGATCGGCAACGTGATCACCGGCAGCTACGCGCCGAGCCACGACTACGTCTACGACGGCGCCGCCGTGGAGATCTACGGCGGCGACCGCAACCTCGTCGCCCGCAACGTCGCCCGCGACAACGAGACCTTCACCGAGCTCGGCCACGAGCCCGGCGGCACCGCCCGGGACAACGTCTTCGCGACCAACGTGGTGACGTCCTCCCACGATCGTGGATCGTTCCTCATCACGCGCGGCCGGGGGCACGGCGTCGGGCCGGTCACCGGCACTCTGGCCGCGGGGAACTCGGTCTACCTGCCGGGACGGCACACGATCGGCGTCTCGTGCGCCGACGGCTGCTCGGCGAAGATCCTCAGGCTGCGCAACAACGTCGTCAAGGTCGGCGGGCTCGTGGGCTTCGAGGACGGCTCGGGCGCCGACGACGCGGGCGGCGTCTACGACGGCAGGCGCGGCCGGTTCACCCCCGGCGCCCGCTCGGTGCGCGCCGACCCGCGTTTCCGGGGCCACGACGACCTGCGGCTGCGGCCGGGATCGCCGGCCATCGGCAGGGGAGTGCCGATCGGGCCCTCCTGGTACGGCGGCGCGGCGCTGGCGTACGACGCGGCGGGGCGGCGCATCCCGCTGAAGAATCCAGACTCAGGCGCCTATCAATACTGATTTCGCATTATTTCGGACATTTTCGTGGAACATCCGCGAAACCTCGGTTCGGCATGCTGTGTGGCGTGGTGCAGTAGATGAAAGAAATACCAGGTCGGCCCGTACGCGGGGCGGCTCCCTCATGGCGGCACGGCGCGAACAGAGGTGGTCACGATGATGCTACGGGTACGAGTCTCGCTGCCCGACCGTCCGGGCGTGCTCGGGCAGGTGGCCCGGGCCTTCGGCGTACTCGGGGCGGACATCCTCCAGGTCACGGTCCTGGAGCGGGAGGGCGGCCGGGCGGTGGACGACTTCACGCTGTCCTGGCAGGGCGGGTCCGCCGCCGGCGAACTGCGCGAGCGCCTCGCGGTCGTGCCCGGCGTGCGCATCGAGGGCGTGTGGCCGACGCGCGAGTCGCCCGGCGTGAGCCCCGACTACGACCTGCTCGGCCACGTCGCCTCCGACACCGGCAGGGCCTTCGTCACGCTGGTGGACGCCGCCCCCGACCTGGTCGGCGCCGAGTGGGCGGTCGCGGTGGACTCCCGCACCGGCGCGGTGGTGCACGGAAGCTGGCAGGCGCCGGGCGTGGCCGCGATGCCCGAGCTCACGCCGCTGCGGCCCTCCGCCTTCAGCGAGGGACCGCTCCACCTGGTGAGCCTGCCCGTGCACGCCGCGGGCCTGCACCTGGTGGTGGCCCGCGCCCAGGGACCCGCCTTCCACCAGGTCGAGGTGGACAAGATCGTCCGCCTCGTGGAGATCGTCTCGCTGCTCGCGGCCACGGACGCCGACCGCACCGTGGCCTGAGCCGCGCCCGGCGCTCAGCGGCGGGGCGGGTCGATCCTGTTGCCCTCCACGGTGAACAGCATCAGCCTGCTGAGGTCCACGGCCACCCTGCCGTGCTCTCCGGCCCGCCAGGCCGGGCGGGCGCCGAGCCGCACGACCAGGTCGGCCCTGCGGTGGTGGCCGCTGCCCACGGCGATCTCCTGATCGGGGCGCTCGTCGCCGGTGGCCATCAGGCGACGCATCATCGAGCGGATCTTGCCACCGCCCGCGGTGCCGTTGCCGTCGCCGTTGGCGTGCACGTTCTGGCGGTGCGGCGGCTCCGGCGCGGGCACCGCGGGGATGCCGACCTCCAGGTAGGCCAGCCACTCGTGGCCGTGGTACTCCAGCGTCCTGACCCGCCCGCTGAAGAAGGGGCCGTCCACACCCTCACCGATCGGCGTCAGGCCGTCCGGGCGGATCCCGACGATGATCTGGCTGCCGGTGTGCTGCGAGACCGCGTAGGCGCGCGGGTCGGTCCACGGCATCGTGATCTGGTGGAGGCCGAAGTCCAGCATGATGTACTGGTTCTGCGGGGTCCGCACGGTGGCCGAGAGCAGGTTGAGCTGCTGCGAGCTGAGGAACGAGGCCACGAAGGCCGTCGCCGGGTCGTTGTAGATCTGGCCGGGGGTGCCGACGTCCTGCAGCACGCCGCGGTTCATGATCGCGATGCGGTCGGCCAGCGTCAGCGCCTCGACCTGGTCGTGCGTCACGTAGATCGTCGTCACGCCGAGGGCGCGCACGAGCGAGGAGATCTCCATGCGCAGCTCGGTGCGCATGCCGGCGTCGAGGTTCGACAGCGGCTCGTCCATCAGGAACAGCGACGGCTGGCGCACGATGGCCCTGCCCATGGCCACCCGCTGCCGCTGGCCGCCGGAGAGCGTTCCAGGGCGGCGGTCGAGCGTCTCGTCGATGTGCAGCGCGCGGGAGAGCTCGACCACCCGCTCCCTGACGAGCGCGGGGTCGGCCTTGGCGATCTCCAGCGGGAACGAGAGGTTGCGGCGTACGGTCCTGTGCGGGTACAGCGCGCCGTTCTGGAAGACCATCGCGACGTCGCGGTCCCGTGGGATCAGGTCGTTGGCGTGCCGTCCGTCGAGATAGAGGTCGCCGGAGGTGATCTCCTCAAGGCCGGCGATCATGCGCAACAGCGTCGACTTGCCACAGCCGGATGGCCCGAGTAGGACGAGAAGCTCCCCCTCTTCCGCACGCAGGCTCATTCGATCGACCGCGAGATGCCCCCCCGGGTACACCTTAGTCACGCTGTCGAGAACGACGGTACTCATCGTCACTCGTTCCTCCCGGGCGTCACGCCCGGATCCCAGCCGTCATTGTGATTGATGAGGTAGTACATCGCGTCGTGGGGCGCTGTGTCCATACATGGGGTGAGAAAACGCTCATCCGCCGGTTACTTGACCGTCGCCGCGTCGTCGAGGTCAGGACAGGCGCAAACGTCCCGGACGACCGTCGTCATGACCGCGTGCGCGAAACGGGTCGCGGGCCGCTCGCTCGGAGCATCTAATGGCGCGCCCGGCCGGTACCTGACAGAGTTTGCAGAAAGTTTCCGAAAGGTCTTTCAGAGTCGTTCACACGACTGTTACGTTCCGCCTACCCCGGTGATGCCGTCCCCTCGGGGGAAGCAGGGCGGTGTGCGCCGATCCACTGAGCGATGAAGCTGAGCGAGGAGAGTGCACGAACATGCGGCGAGGCATCTCGGCCGCGGCGGTCGCCGCGGCGCTCGCGCTGGCGGTCTCCGCCTGCGGCGGCGAGGAATCCCCCCGGCGGACGGCCGCACCGGCCTCCGACCCCGCCGCCGTCTCCGGCCAGGTGACGTGGTGGGACACCTCCGACGCCACCAACGAGGCGCCGGTCTTCCAGGAAGTGATCAAGGACTTCACGGCGAAGTACCCGAAGATCAAGGTCGATTACGTCAACGTCCCCTTCGCCGACGCGCAGAACAAGTTCAAGACCGCCGCGCAGAGCGGCTCCGGCGCCCCCGACGTGCTGCGCGCCGAGGTCGGCTGGGTGGCCGAGTTCGCCTCCCTCGGCTACCTGGCGCCCCTGGACGGCACCCCGGCGCTCGACAAGCCCGAGGAGTTCCTCCCGAGCCCGGCCGGCAGCGGGAAGTACGCCGGCAAGACGTACGCCGTCCCGCAGGTCACCGACACCCTCGGCCTCCTCTACAACAAGGAGCTGCTGAAGAAGGCCGGGCACGACGCCCCGCCGAAGACGTTCGCCGAGCTCAAACAGACCGCCCTGGACGTGAAGTCCAAGGCCGGCGCCGACGGTCTCGCGCTCAACGTCGACGCCTACTTCCTGCTGCCGTTCATCTACGGCGAGGGCGGCGACCTGCTGGACGTCGCCGGCAAGAAGATCACCGTCGCCGCGCCCCCGTCGGTGGCGGGGGTCAAGGTCGTCGAGGACCTGATCGCCTCCGGCGCGGCGGCCAAGCCCGCCATCCAGGACAGCTACACCAACGCCGAGACCGCCTTCAAGGAAGGCAAGGTCGCGATGATCTTCAACGGCCCGTGGTCGAACACCGACAACCTCGGCGGCGCCGTCTTCAAGGACGACCCGGACGACTTCGGGGTCGCGCCCGTCCCCGCCGGGTCGGCGAAGGCCGGGTCCCCGACCGGCGGCCACGACTACGCCGTCTACGCGGGCTCCGGCGACCTGGACGCCTCCTACCTGTTCGTCCGGTACATGGCCTCCGCCGAGACCCAGGCGAAGATCGCCGGGAAGCTCGGCCTGCTGCCCACTCGCCGCCCCGCCTACACCATGCCCGAGGCGCAGGCCAACCCGATGATCGCCAAGTGGCGGGAGCCGATGGCCGCCGCGGTCGAGCGTCCCTGGATCCCCGAGGGCGGCCAGCTCTTCCAGCCGCTGCTGGAGGGCTACCAGAAGCTCGCCGCCGGGCAGCGGCCCGCCGGACCGATGCTGGGCGACGTCGCCAAGGCGTACCAGGGGCTGCTCAAGGGCTGGAGCCTCTGACCCATGACGACCCAGGTCGTTGACACGGCGGCCCCGGGCCCCCGCGCCCGTGGCCGCCGCCCCCGCGCCGGAGCCCGGCACTGGTACGCGTGGGCCATGTGCGCGCCCGTCGTGATCGTCACGCTGGTCCTCGTCGGCTACCCCCTGGCGCGCGGGGTCTACCTGTCCCTCACCGACGCGACCGAGGCCACCATGGGCCGGACGATCGGGATGAACACCATCCCCTCGACCTACGAGTTCGTCGGCCTGTCCAACTACGCCGGCATCGTCACCTCCGCCGAGTTCCTGACCCGGCTCGGCTGGACCGTCACCTGGACGGTGGTGTGCGTCGCCCTGCACTACGGCCTCGGCCTGGGCCTGGCGATGCTCCTGAACCGGCCGCTGCGGCTGCGCTCGCTCTACCGCGTGCTGCTCGTGCTGCCGTGGGCCGTCCCGGCGTTCGTGTCGGCGTTCATCTGGCGGTACCTGCTCAACGGCGAGTTCGGCGTCGTCAACGCCATGCTGCGCGCCGCCGGGCTCGGCGGGATCGACTGGCTGGACGACCCGCTCTGGGCCAAGGTGTCGGTGATCGCGGTCAACGTGTGGCTCGGCGTGCCGTTCATGATGCTCGCCCTGCTGGGCGGCCTGCAGGCCATCCCGCGCGAGCTGTACGAGGCGGCCGAGGTCGACGGCGCGACCCCGTGGCGGCGCTTCCGGCACATCACCCTGCCCGGACTGCGGCCGGTCGCCGGCACGGTGGTGCTGCTCGGCACGATCTGGACCTTCAACCAGTTCCCCGTCATCTACCTGGTCACCCGGGGCGGCCCGGGAGGCTCCAGCGAGATCCTGGTCACCTACGCCTACCGGCAGGCGTTCGAGGGCATCCGCGACTATTCGGGCTCGGCGGCGTGGGGCGTGCTGATCCTCGCGCTGCTCGTCGTCATGGCCGTCGTCTACCGGCGGGCCCTGCGCACCCGAGGGGAGGCGTGGTGAGCGCGGTGGGTCGCCGGGGCGCGCGGAGGCTCGGCGCGTCTCTGGCCCTGCACGCCACGCTGGTCGTGGCGAGCGTCGTGGCGGTCTTCCCCGTCGCCTGGCTCGTGCTGACCTCCCTCAAGCCGCGCGACGCCTGGCAGTCCAGCCGGGTGGAACTGTTCCGCGACCCCACCCTGGCCAACTACGCCCAGGTGCTCGGCGACACCGCCTTCCCGCGCTGGCTGGTCAACTCGCTGTTCGTCGCGGCGCTGACCACCGTGCTCGGCGTGCTGCTCGCGGCCACCACCGGGTACGCCGTCAGCCGCTTCCGCTTCCCCGGCTTCCGCTCGATCATGTGGATGCTGCTGGTCACGCAGATGTTCCCCGTGGCCACCCTGATCGTGCCGATCTACAACCTGCTGGCCGCGCTCGGGCTGATCAACCAGTTCCCCGGGCTGGTCATCGCCTACCTCACCACCACCGTCCCCTTCTGCGCGTGGATGATGAAGGGCTACTTCGACACCGTCCCCGTCGAGATCGACGAGGCGGGGCGGGTGGACGGGCTCACGCCGTTCGGCACGTTCTGGCGGCTGATCCTGCCGCTGTCCAAGCCCGGCCTCGCCGTCGCCGCGTTCTACTCCTTCATCACCGCGTGGGCGGAGGTGGCGTACGCGACCGCGTTCATGACCGGCGACGACAAGTACACTCTCGCCGTCGGGCTCGGGCAGTTCGTCGGCCAGCACAAGGCCGAGTGGGGTCTGCTCACCGCGTCCTCGGTGCTGATCGCCGTGCCCGCCGCCGTGGTGTTCCTCCTCGTGCAACGCCACCTCGTCACCGGCCTCACCGCCGGCGCCACCAAGGCGTGATACGCCGGTGGTGACCGTCCCAGCCGTACCCGCCGATCGGGGGATCCCATGACCGACGCCGCGACCGACGCCCTGACCGGAGCGGTCCGCGAGGCCCGCGCGGCCACCCGCTGGTGGCGCGACGCGGTGATCTACCAGGTCTACGTCCGCAGCTTCGCCGACGGCGACGGCGACGGGATCGGCGACCTGCTCGGGGTGCGCGGCCGGCTCGGCTACCTGGCCGGGCTCGGCGTGGACGCCGTCTGGCTCACGCCGTTCTACACCTCGCCGATGGCCGACTTCGGGTACGACGTCGCCGACTACCGCGACGTCGACCCGGTCTTCGGCACGCTCGCCGACGCCCGCGCCCTCATCGAGGACGCCCACCGGCACGGCCTGCGGATCATCCTCGACGTCGTGCCCAACCACACCTCCGACCGGCACGCCTGGTTCCAGGAGGCGCTCCGGGCCGGCCCCGGCGCCCCCGCGCGGGACCGTTACGTCTTCCGTCCCGGCCGCGGCCGGGACGGGGAGCTGCCGCCCAACGACTGGGAGTCGGTCTTCGGCGGACCCGCCTGGACGCGGCTGCCCGACGGCGAGTGGTACCTGCACCTGTTCGCCGCCGAACAGCCCGACCTCAACTGGGACCACCCCGAGGTCCACGCCGAGTTCGAGGCGATCATGCGCTTCTGGCTGGACCTCGGCGTGGACGGCTTCCGCGTCGACGTCGCCCACGGCATGGTCAAGGCCCCTGGGCTGCCCGACATCGGCGTGACCGGGCAGACCGAGATGCTCGGCACCGCCGTGCTGCCCTACTTCGACCAGGACGGCGTCCACGAGATCCACCGCCGCTGGCGCCGCCTCCTCGACTCCTACGACGGGGAGCGCATCGGCGTCGCCGAGGCGTGGGCGCCCACCCAGGAGCGCCTCGCCCTCTACGTCCGGCCCGACGAGCTGCACCAGGCGTTCAACTTCCACTACCTGAAGACCCCGTGGGACGCGGCGGCGCTGCGCGCCGTCATCGACGAGTCGCTGGCCGGCGCCGCCCTCGTCGGCGCGCCGAGCACGTGGGTGCTGTCCAACCACGACGTCAAGCGGCACGTCACCCGCTACGGGGACGGCGACCTCGGCCTGCGCAGGGCACGCGCGGCGGCGCTGCTGATGCTCGCCCTGCCCGGCTCCGCCTACCTCTACCAGGGCGAGGAGCTCGGCCTCCCCGAGGTGCTCGACCTGCCCGAGGAGGTCTGCCAGGACCCGCAGCGGCTGCGCGCCCCCGGCGACGGCCGCGACGGCTGCCGCGTCCCCATGCCCTGGGCCCACGCCGAGCCGCCGTTCGGGTTCAGCCCGCCCGGCATCACCGTCACCTGGCTGCCCGTCCCCGCCACCTGGGGCCCCCTCACCGTCGAGTCCCAGCTCGCCGACCCCGGCTCCACCCTGTCGCTGTACCGGGCCGCCCTGCGGCTGCGGCGCGAGCACCCCGCCCTCGGGGACGGCCATCTCACCTGGCACGCCTCGCCCCCTGGCACCCTGGTCTTCTCCCGGGGCGACGGCTTCCTGTGCACCGTCAACACCGGCCCCGCCCCCGTCGCGCTGCCCCGCCCCGGCCGGCTTCTGCTCGCCACCGCGCCCATGGAGGAAGGCGGCGTCGTCCGGCTGCCGCCCGACTCCTGCGCGTGGTGGGCGCCCGGCGATGCGTAAAGTAACGTTCATGAACGGTAATGCCCGGCTCGCCGACATCGCGGCCCAGGCGGGCGTCAGCGAGGCCACCGTCAGCCGGGTGTTGAACGGCAGGTCCGGGGTGTCGGCGAACACCCGCCGGCTCGTCCTCACCGCGCTGGACCTGATGGGGTACGAACGCCCGCAGCGCCTGCGCCAGCGCAGCAACGGCCTCGTCGGCCTGGTCACCCCCGAGCTGGACAACCCCATCTTCCCCGCGTTCGCCCAGGCCATCGAGCGGTCGCTCACCCAGCACGGCTACACCCCCGTGCTGTGCACCCAGAGCCCCGGCGGCGCCCCCGAGGACGAGTTCACCGAGCTGCTGCTCGAACGCGACGTCAGTGGCATCGTCTTCGTCTCCGGCCTGCACGCCGACACCACCTCCCGGATGGACCGTTACACCCGGCTCACCGACCGCGGGCTGCCCATCGTCCTCATCGACGGCTACAGCGAGCACATCGAGGCGCCGTTCATCTCGCCCGACGACCGGCTCGCGGCCCGCCTCGCCGTCCGCCACCTGGTCGACCTCGGCCACGAGCGCATCGGCCTCGCCGTAGGTCAGCGGCGTTTCGTGCCCGTCATCCGGAAGATCGAGGGCTTCGCCAGGGTCATGGCCGACCTGCTCGGCGTCGCCGACTGCGAGCCGTTCGTCCGGCACTCCCTGTTCTCCGTCGAAGGCGGGCAGGCCGCCGCGTCCGCCCTGATCGACGACGGCTGCACCGCCATCGTGTGCGCCAGCGACCTCATGGCCCTCGGCGCGATCCGCGCGGCCCGCGACCGCGGCCTGTCCGTACCCGGCGACGTCTCGGTCGTCGGCTTCGACGACAGCCCCCTGATCCCCTTCACCGACCCACCGTTGACCACCATCCGCAAGCCCATCGGCCCCATGGCCGTCGCCGCCGTCCAAACATTGCTAGAGGGCATAGCCGGCGCCCCACCCAAAAACCTGGAACTCATCTTCCAACCCGAACTGATAGTCCGCCGCTCCACCGCCCCCGCCCCCCGCTGAACTCCCACGGCGGTAGGGAAGCCGGCGCCGCCCCCGGAAACGGTCCTCGCCTCTGGCTGTGTTTCCCCGGGGGCTACCGCCCCCCCTTCGCCCCCCGAACGAGGGCCCGCCCTCGTGCTCCCGAGGCCGGGGTCAGCGCGAGACGATGAGCCGCGAGGGCGAACCGGTCGTACGTGCCATGGTCAAGGTGACTGCCGCCGATCTCGGGCCGGCTTCTCGCCACAGCCCGGTACACGAGGGCGCCGCCGGGTTCGCTGCGGAACTCACCCTCCATGCCGGCATCACCGTCTGCCGATGTACTCCCGCAGTGGGGCGGGCTTCAGCCCGGCCGCGTTCGCCGCGTCCAGGACCCTTCGCAGGTCCTCCGCCACGGTCCCGTTGAAGTGCAGCAGGATGATGTCGCCGGCCTTCAGGCGGGGAACCGGAACGGGGTCCGTTCCCCAGGTGGTGAAGTCGTACGTCCACATGACCAGGGCTTCCGCGCCGCAGGCGCGAGCGGCGGTCCGGGTGGTCTCCGAGTACGCCCCGTACGGGGGACGCAGCAGGCGCGGGCTGTCGCCGAACTTGGCGAGATGCTGGTCGCGTGCCCCGCAGATCTCCGCCCGCTGCCCGGCGGCGTCGAGCGTGGACAGGTCGGGGTGGTTGACGCTGTGATTCTCGACTCGGACAGGTCCATGGTTGAGCAGGGTGCGGAAGTAGACGTCATCGTAGGAGTACGCACCCGGCAGCAGAAACAGCGAGGCGGGCACCCGGCGGTCGAGGAGCAGCTTCGCGGCGGCCGGATCGTGGTTCCAGCCGTCGTCGATGGTGACGAACACGACCGGGTCGGTGGTCTCAATGTGGGAGACGACCGGAACGGGCTCGGGCCAGGCGGCCGACGACTGAGAGACCGACGCGTGCGCGGGGCCGGTCAGCGCGCCGATGAGCGCTACCGGGATGAGGGCGGCCAGTGCGGCGCGTAAGGCGCAGCACAGCTTTGATCTTGGCATGGTGCCATATTGGCCTCGACCAACTGGCCTGTCCATATATAAGTCGGGTCCGTCCAGTGATCGGTTCATCTCGATTCGCGTGGGTCCAGCGGGTGCCCGGGGTCAGGCGGTTTTCAACCAGGCCAGGAGCTCGGCCTGCTGAACGAGTCGGCGGGGCGGCCCCTCGTCCGGGGGGGAAGGGGGGCGGTAGCCCTCCCTGGGAAGCACGGCCCGAGCCGGAGGCGAGGACCGTTTCGTGGGGGCGGCTCCAGGCCGGACCAGGGCGGGGGTCAGGTGGGCTGTTCGGTGCACAGGCAGGTGATGCCTGGGGCTATCCATTCGCGGCCGGTCCAGGTGGGGTGGCGTTCCAGGAGCAGGGCGCGGACCTCGGTGAGGATCTCGGGGCCGGGCATCGCGGAGGCGCGGCGGAGCCAGGTTTCGTCGCGGAGTTCGCGCAGGTAGTCGCGGACGGTGGTGAGGATCTCCCGGCCGCCGATGTCACCGTGGCCGGGGACCACCACGCGGGGACCGGTGGCGGCCAGGCGGTCCATCACCGCGAGCCAGCGCACGCCGGAGACGTCCGTGTCGTGCGGCGGGAACCACGGGAAGATGGCGAACTGGCCGGTCTCGGCGAGGTCGCCGGTGAACAGCACGCCGGCGTCCGGGACCTCGATCACCTGGTCGCCCTTCGTGTGGCCCCGGCCGGTGGGCCGCAGCCGAACGGTCCGGCCGCCGAGCTCCAGGTCGTACCCGTCGTCGTAGACCACATCAGGGGTGGGCACGTGGACGCCGTCGAGGCGACGGGCGATCGCCCCGCCGAACCCACGGAACATCTCCAGGTAGCCCGGCCCCTTCGTCCTCAGGTCGTCCGCCTGGGCGCGGTTGACCAGGTACGTGGCCTCGCCCGCGAAGACCTGGGCGCCGCCGGCGTGTTCGGGGTGGAAGTGCGTCGTGGTCAGATACAGGCGGCGGCCCTTCGCGACCTCGGCGGCGAAGGCGAGGACCTGCTCGGCGTTGGCGACGCCGATACCCGTCTCGACGACCAGGACGGCCTTCGTACCGCCGACGACGCCGATGTTGGGAACCAGCCCGGCCCGGTGGTTCGGGATCACGAGCAGGTCGGGGGCGATCTCCTGCGCGCCGGCGACCCGCACGGCGGGATCGGGCAGAGGTATGTCCGTCATCGGCGTCTCCGCCGTTGGTTCGTCGGTCGTCGGTTCGGGGGTCATGCTCTGATTCGACCGCCCGGGCGGCGGGGCCGTCCAAGTCCTGTTAGGTGGTGCCGATACCGTACGGGTATCGTCGCCGGTCATGGAGCTACGCACGCTGCGCTATTTCGTGGCCGTCGCAGAGGAACTCCACTTCGGACGGGCCGCCGCCCGGCTGTACATGAGCCAGCCGCCGCTGAGCCGGGCGATCAGGCGGCTGGAGGCCGATGTCGGCGCCGTCCTGCTGCACCGCTCCGCCGCGGGCGTCACGCTCACCCCGGCCGGGACGGTGCTGCTGGACGAGGCCCGCACCCTGCTCGACCGGGCGGATCGGATACGCGTGCGGGTGGCGGTGGCGGCCGGCGCGGCGACCATCACCGTCGGCATCCTCGGCGACGGCTCCGACCCGGGTGCCATGCGGCTGGCCGCCGCGTACCGCCGGCGGCATCCGGGCGTCGAGGTCCGCGTCCGCGAGACCGACCTGACCGATCCGACCTGCGGGCTGCGCGCCGGGCTCGTCGACGTCGCCCTGACCCGCGGGCCGTTCGAGGAGACCGGTCTGACGGTGCGCGAGCTGCGCGCCGACCCGGTGGGCGCGGTGCTGCGCGCCGACGACCCGCTCGCCCGCCGCGACCGTCTGAGGCTGGCCGACCTCGCCGGACGGCGCTGGTTCCAGTTCCCGGGCGGCACCGACCCGCTCTGGCGGTCGTACTGGAACGGCGGCGAGCCCCGCGAGGGTCCGGTGGTGCGCGCCGTCCAGGAGTGCCTGCAGGCGGTGCTCTGGAACGGCACGGTCGGCATGAGCCCGCTCGGCCACGAACCGCCCGAGGAACTGATCGTGGTGCCGCTGGCCGACATGGCGCCGAGCCGCGTGGTGGTGGCGTGGAAGGCGGGCGATGTGAACCCGCTCATTCGCTCGTTCGTCCAGATCGCGACGGCCGCCTACCGCCCTTGACCGGACAGCGTTACTCGGGCGGGAAGGCGCTCCAGGTGTCATCAGGCCGGTCTCCCAGGCCCAGGAGACGATTTCGACGCGGTTGCGGACGCCGAGTTTGGTGAGGACGGTGGAGACGTGGCCTTTGACCGTGCTGAGCGAGATGAACAGGTCGGCGGCGATCTCCTGGTTGGTGCGGCCTTCGGCCATCGCGCGGACGACCTCGACCTCCCGTTCCGACAGCGGCTGCGCGGGCCGGCGGGCGGCCTGGGCGCCGGAGGACGTCATGTGGCGCAGCAGCCGCACGGTGACCGACGGGGAGATGAGTGCGTCCCCGGCGTGCGCCGCCCGCACGGCCCGCACCAGCAGGTCCGGTCCCGCGTCCTTGAGCACGAAACCGACGGCGCCGCCGCGGAGCGCGCCGTAGACGTACTCGTCGAGGTCGAACGTGGTGACCACGACCACCCGCAGCGGGCCGGGCACGCCGGGCCCGGCCAGGGCGCGGGTGACCTCGATGCCGTCGAGGCCGGGCATCTGGACGTCGACCAGGCACACATCCGGGCGCAGCCGCCGGGCCAGGGCGACCGCCTCGGCGCCGTCGGCCGCCTCGGCGACGATCTCGATACCGGGCTCGTCCTCCAGGATGACCCGCAGGCTCGCCCGCACCATCGCCTGGTCGTCGGCCAGCAGGACGCCGATCGTCACCGGCGGCTCGCACGCGGCGGCGCGGGTGGGGCGTCGTCGCGGAGCAGGCCGACGAGGCGGTCGGTGGCGGCCAGGGCGTCGGAGCCGGCGGTCTCGATGCCGGACAGGGAGCCGCTCAGCTCGTCGGGCCGCTTGCGGGCGAGGATGCGGGCGGCCTGGGCTTGGAGCACGATGCCCGTGATGTGGTGGCCGGCGACGTCGTGCAGCTCCCTGGCGACCCGGAGGCGCTCGTGGCGGCGCACCTCCTGAGCGACGGCCCGGCGGCGGGCGGCCGGCAGCCGTGAGCACAGGCCGAGCGCGACCCCGGCGAGCCACGCGCCGCCGTTCAGCACCGTCACGGGTGGAAGGGGAGAGGCGGACGGATGGGCGGTGAGCAGGCCGGACGCGGCCACCGCCAGCCCGCCGGCCGCGACGGCGCAGGCGGTCAGTACCGGGAGCGTGCCGACCGCCGACGCGACCAGCACGGACAGCGCCAGCGCCATGGCCGGGCCCGGCTCGGACGGCAAGCCGGCGGACCAGGAGATCAGAACCGCGGTCGCCGCGACCGCCAGCCCGGCGACCGCCGCCCGCGCCCGGCCGCGCCGCCGCACCAGCGCGAGCCCGCACACGACCGCCCCGGCCACGCACCCGAACGGCCAGTACCCGCCGCCCCAGCTGTCAGCGACCCGATAAGCCCAGAACGCCAGCAGCCCGGCGAACGCGACACCGAGACCGACCTCCGCCGCGATGGGCGTGCCGGTCCCGCCCTCCACGCCGCCGTCTCGTCGATCCCGGCCTTTCACCCGCCTCAGGCTAGGACGCCGGCCTCTCCGCCGGAACCGGCCATAAGTATGATCCCGCCCGCCGTGAACCCTGCTTCCGACCCGTGCCGCTCACGTGCCTGATCTGCAGCATGGGTGCCCATGTCCCGTGAAGAACATCCTCCGGTCCATCAGGTCCGGCGACGCCCCGATCGCCACGGACCCGACGATCCCGCCACTCCGGTGCCAGGTCCGTCCGCTTCCGCCTTCGACGCGGAGAGCCCGACCCTCGGACAGGGAGAGCCACGACCGGACGGGCGTCCGCGGATCGCCGCGCTCGACGTCGTCCGTGGGTTCGCGTTGTGCGGGATCCTGGTGGCCAACGTGAAACCGATCGCGCACATGGTCCACGTCGTGTCGGCCGCCGAGCCGGTGGTGGCGGCGCGTGCGGACGACGGCTGGTTCGGGCTGGGGCTGTTCGTCGACCAGCGCTTCTTTCCGATCTTCTCGTTGCTGTTCGGTGTCGGGTTCTCGCTGCTGCTGGAGTCCGCGCGGGGCCGTGCCGCCCGCCCGCGGCTGGTTCTGCTGCGCCGGCTGCTGGCGCTGCTCGCCCTCGGGTCGGCGCACATGTTCCTGCTGTGGCGGGGCGACATCCTGACGGTCTACGCCGTCGCCGGCCTGCTGGTGCTGCTGCCCTCGACCTGGCTGCCGCGCCGGGTCGTCGCGGGGCTCGCCGTGGTGCTCATCGCGGTGCCGCCGGTCCTCGGCGCCAACGGCATCCCGCTGGTGCCGGGCCTGTTCCTGCTGGGCTCGGCGCTGACCAGGTACGGCGTGGTGGACCGGATCGAGCGCTCCACCCGCGTCCCGGCCTTGCTGGGCCTGGTCCTCGCGGCGGGTGCGGTGCCGGCCGCGTGGCTGCAGATCCGGGCGGGCGCCGCCGGGACGGACGGTTTCAGCTCGTGGTTCGCCGTCGCCGGGCTGCTGACGGCCGGCGTCTACGTGTGCGTGCTGCTGCTCCTGCTGAGGACGCCGCTCCGGCCGCTGCTCCTCGGGGTGTTCGCGCCGCTGGGCCGCATGGCGCTGACCAACTACCTGTCGGCCACGGTCCTGGTCCTGGTGGCCGCCCGTCTCACCGGCGGCGACCCGGACGGCTGGTCCACGGCGACGGTGCTCCTGCTCGCCGCGGCGATCCTCGTCGCCCAGTGGCTGGTGTCGACGCTCTGGCTGCGCCGCCACCGCCAAGGCCCTCTGGAATGGCTCTGGCGCTGGGCCACCTGGGCCCGCCGCCCGCCGCTGCGCCGGGGAACCGCTGGTTAGGGCGGGGATCGGACGGGCAGTGGGTTCGCCATCGTTGCTGCCGGGATGGGCCTGGTCGGGGTCTGTTCCGGCATGCCTGGACGTTAGGCGGGTCGCCATGGAAAGTGTGCGCACGCTGGTGCCGGCGCGGCTGGATCGATTGCCGTGGTCCGGGTTTCACACTCGGCTGGTGCTGGCGCTCGGGGTCGCGTGGGTGCTGGACGGCATGGAGATCACGATCGCGAGCGCGATCGGGTCGGTGCTGCAGGAACGGCAGACGCTGGGGCTGACGGCCGTGGAGGTGGGCTTCACGGCGACGGTCTACCTGATCGGCCAGGTGGCCGGGGCCCTGGTGTTCGGACGGCTGTCGGACCGTTTCGGCAGGCGGAAGCTGTTCATCATCACCCTGGCCCTCTATCTGGCGGCCAACGGGATCACGGCGTTCTCGCCGAACCTGGCGTTCCTGTTGTTCTTCCGGTTCTTCGCCGGGGCGGGCATCGGCGGCGAGTACGCGGCCATCCACTCGGCGATCGACGAGCTGATCCCGTCCCGCTACCGGGGCCGGGTGGACCTGGCGGTGAGCGGCACCTACTGGCTCGGCGCGATCATCGGCACGGCGAGCACCTACATCCTGCTGAACCCCGACCTGCTGCCCATCGACCTCGGCTGGCGCCTGGGCCTGCTGATCGGCCCGGTGCTGGGCGCGATGATCTGGGTGCTGCGCCGTCACCTGCCCGAGAGCCCGCGCTGGCTGCTCATGCACGGCAGGCACGAGGAGGCCGAGCAGGCCGCCGAGGCGGTGGAGCGCGCGGTGGCCGCGAGCGGGCGCCCGGTGCCGCCGGTGGACGAGAGCAAGGCGATGGAGCTGCGCCCGCACGGGTCGCCGACGTACCGGGAGATCCTCAAGGTCGTCTTCCGCGAGTACCCGACCCGCACGATCCTCGGCCTGACCATGATGATCAGCCAGTCGTTCCTCTACAACGCGATCTTCTTCACGTACGTCATCGTGCTCGGCACGTTCTACGGCATCTCGGCGAGCGACGCCTCCAAGTTCATGCTGGCCTTCGCGGTGGGCAACCTGGCGGGGCCGTTCATCCTGGGCCCGTTGTTCGACACGGTGGGACGCCGGGTCATGATCACCAGCACGTACGTCACGTCGGGGGTGCTGCTGGCGATCACGGGCTGGATGTTCAAGGAAGGCATGCTGACCGCGACCACCCAGACGATCCTGTGGTCGGTGATCTTCTTCATCGCCTCGGCCGCGGCAAGCTCCGGCTACCTGACCGTCAGTGAGCTGTTCCCGCTGGAGATCAGGGCGCTGGCGATCGCGCTGTTCTTCTCGGTCGCCCAGGCGTTCGGCGCGCTCGGCCCGACGATCTTCGGCGCGCTGATCGGCGACCAGGACAACCCCGACCCCACCCGCCTGTTCTACGGCTACCTGTTCGCCTCGGCGCTGATGGTGGCGGGCGGCCTGGTGGCGTGGTTCTTCGCGGTGAACGCCGAACGCCGCTCCCTGGAGGAGCTGGCGCCGTCGCTGTCCATGCGCGACGCCCAGCACGCCTCGACCTGAGGACCGGGACGGCTCCGGCGCGCCGGAGCCGTCCCGTACCGGTGCGGGACCCGGCGCCCGGGGTGATCGGCGGATACGCTGGGTGATCATGGGGGAGGTCGTCCGGAGTCTGGTGCCCGCGCGGCTGGACCGGCTGCCGTGGTCGGGGTTCCACACCCGGCTGGTGCTGGCGCTCGGGGTCGCGTGGGTGCTGGACGGCATGGAGATCACGATCGCGGGGGCGGTCGGCTCGGTGCTGGAGGACCGGCGCACGCTGGGCCTGTCGGCCTTCCAGGTCGGGCTGACCGCGACGGTGTACCTGGCGGGCCAGGTCGCGGGGGCGCTGTTCTTCGGGCGGATGTCGGACCGGTTCGGCCGGCGCAAGCTGTTCGTGCTGACCCTGGGGCTGTACCTGGCGGCCAACGGCGTCACGGCGTTCTCGCCGAACCTGGCGTTCCTGTTGTTCTTCCGGTTCTTCGCCGGGGCGGGCATCGGCGGCGAGTACGCGGCCATCCACTCGGCGATCGACGAGCTGATCCCCGCCCGGTACCGGGGCCGGGCGGACCTGGCGGTGAGCGGGACGTACTGGCTCGGCGCGATGATCGGCACGGCGAGCACCTACGTCCTGCTGAATCCCGCCATCCTGCCGATCAACGTGGGCTGGCGTGTCGGCCTGCTGATCGGCCCCGTGCTCGGGGCCGCCATCTGGACGCTGCGCCGTCACCTGCCCGAGAGCCCCCGCTGGCTGCTCATGCACGGCCACCCCGAGGAGGCCGAGCGCGCCGCCGCGGCGGTGGAGCGCGCGGTGGCCGCGAGCGGGCGCCCGCTGCCGCCCGTGGACGAGAGCAAGGCCCTGGAGATCCGCCCGCGCGGCGCGCCCTCCTACGCCGAGATCGCCCGGGTGCTGGTCCGCGAGCACCCCCGCCGCACGGTGCTCGGCGCCACGTTGATGATCAGCCAGTCGTTCCTCTACAACGCGATCTTCTTCACCTACGTGCTCGTGCTCGGCACCTACTACGGCGTCACCCCGCACGACGCCTCCAAGTACCTGTTCGCGTTCGCGCTCGGCAACCTCGCCGGGCCGCTCGTGCTGGGCCACCTGTTCGACACGCTGGGCCGCCGGGTGATGATCTCGGGTACGTACCTACTGTCGGGCGCGCTGCTGGCCGGGACCGGATGGCTGTTCAAGCAGGGCGCGCTCACCGCGACCACGCAGACTTTGCTGTGGTCGGTGATCTTCTTCTTCGCCTCGGCCGCGGCCAGCTCCGGCTACCTGACCGTGAGCGAGCTGTTCCCGCTGGAGATCAGGGCGCTGGTCATCGCGCTGTTCTTCTCGATCGCCCAGGGGTTCGGCGCGCTCGGCCCCGCGATCTTCGGCGCGCTGATCGGCGAACCCGGGCACGCCGACCCCGACCGGCTCTTCTACGGGTACGCGTTCGCCGCCGCCATGATGATCGCCGCGGGGCTGGTGGCGCTGGTGCTCGCGGTGGACGCCGAAGGCAGATCGCTGGAGGACCTGACCCCGCCCTTGGCGGCCCGCGGCTGAGTGCGGGCCCGCGGGCGCCGGGTGAGGCGCACGCGGGCCCGTGATCCATGAACGTCGCATCGGGTCACGGCGACCTCCATGGTCGTTCGCCCGGCGCCCGAGGGAGGATGGGCGCGGACGAGGTCGTGGCCGGCTTGACAGGGCGAAGCCGGAACATGCCAGCCACCGGGCGGCTACCCTGCCCGGACGCCGGCCGCTTCGCCGATCACGCGGCCCCTAACCGTACCCTGGCGGGGACGTGGCCCGCGCACCAGGTCAGGCGCTAAGTGCGGCGGCCTCGGCGGCGAGCTTCTCGACGCGGGCGTAGTCGCCGGCGGCGAGCGCGTCGGCCGGGGTGAGCCAGGTGCCGCCGACGCAGCCGACGTTGGGCAGCGCCAGGTACTCGGCGGCCGTCTCCGGCCGGATGCCGCCGGTCGGGCAGAACCGCACGTCGGGGATCGGCCCGGCCAGGGCCTTGAGGTAGCCGACCCCGCCCGCCGGGCCCGCGGGGAAGAACTTCATCTCGGTCAGCCCGCGCTCGGCCAGCGCCAGCACCTCCGAGGCGGTCGCCGCGCCCGGCAGGAACGGCAGGCCGCTGCCGTCCATGGCGTCGAGCAGGCCGGGCGTCGCGCCGGGGCTGACCAGGAACCGCGCGCCCACGCCCGCGGCGGCGGCCACGTCGGCCGGGGTGCGCACCGTGCCCGCGCCGACCACGGCCCCCGGCACCTCGGCGGCGATGGCGGCGATGGCCGCGAGGGCGGCGGGCGTGCGCAGCGTCACCTCGATGGCCGGCAGCCCGCCCGCCACCAGGGCGCGGGCGAGGGGGACGGCCGCCCGCGCGTCGTCGACGACCACGACGGGGATGACGGGGGCGAGGTCGAGGATGCTCACGGGGTGGTGCTCCTTGCGGTGAGGGTGGTCCGGCCCGGCGCCGGGCCGGCGGAGGACGGGACGGGGGCGGTGGGAGAGGGCAGGGCCGCCCGCTGGGCGAGCCAGGCCGCCGCGCCGGTCAGCGCGGGCTGCTCGGCGACGATCGCGGTGGTGGCGATGCCGGTCAGGTAGCCGGACAGGACGAGGTTGGCCTCGAACCGGCGCCGGAAGTCGCTCGCGCGGATCCGTTCGACGATCCTCGGCACGATGCCCCCTCCGAGATAGACGCCGCCCCTGGCCCCCAAGGTGAGCGCGACGTTGGCCGCGAAGCTGCCGAGCAGCCCGCAGAACACCTCCACCGTACGCGCGCACAGCGAGTCGTCCAGGCGCGCCACGACCTCCGAGGCGGGCAGCGGGGCGGCGTGGATGCCCTCCACCAGGGCGAGCCCGTGCCGCAGCCGGGTCAGGCCCGGCCCGGACAGCAGGTGTTCGGCGTCCACGAACGGCATCCCGTCGGCCCGCAGCGCGCGCACGATCTCGTACTCCAGCTCGGTGACGGCGGGCGCGGTCACGTGGCCGCCCTCGCCGGGCACCGGCACCCAGCCGCCGCGCGCGGGCACCAGCCCGGCCACGCCGAGGCCCGTGCCCGGCCCCAGCACGGCCTTGACCATGCCCTGCGCCGGGGCGGGCCCGCCGAGGGAGGCGAGGTCGCCGCCGTCCAGGCGGGGCAGGGCCAGGGCGAGCGCCTCGAAGTCGTTGAGCAGCTCGACGTGCGGGATGCCGAGGTCGTTGACCGAGCCCGACCAGCCCGCGTTGGTGAGCCGGTAGCGGTCGGCGTTGACCGGGCCCGCGATGGCCAGGCACGCCGCCGCGGCCCGCACGCCCGCGTGGACGGTCAGGTAGGCGTGGACGGCGCCGGGCAGGCCGTCGTGCTCAGCCCCCGGGAGCACGACGACCCGCTCCGGACGTCCACCCGGCCGGGTCACCAGCCCGAACCGGGCGTTGGTGCCGCCGACGTCGGCGACCAGCCAGGGAGCCTCCGGGGTCGGAGGCGGCGGCGCGCTCACGCGCCGCTCGCCGCGAACGCCGGAGCCTCGCCGGCGCCGAGATCCGCGGACGCCGCGCCGCCGGTCCCGTGGGCCGCGGACGTCGCGCCGCCGGTTCCGGCCGCGGGCGTCGCCGGGCCCTCCGCGCCGCTCGGCGCGAAGATGCCGCCGCCGCGCTCGGCCGGGCCCGCGGCGTGGCGGAAGACGGCGAACAGCTCGCGCCCGGTGCCGACCCACTCGTCGTCCCGCAGTGGCCGGCCCGCGGGCGTGCGGGCGGCGAGCTCGGACTCCGGGACGAGCAGGTCGAGGGTGCCGGCCGCCGCGTCCAGCCGCAGGAGGTCGCCGTCGCGCACCAGCGCGATCGGCCCGCCGTCGGCGGCCTCGGGCGACAGGTGGATCGCGGCGGGCACCTTGCCCGACGCCCCGGACATGCGGCCGTCGGTGACCAGCGCAACCCGCTGCCCCCGGTCCAGCAGGACGGCCAGCGGCGGGGTGAGCTTGTGCAGCTCGGGCATGCCGTTGGCGCGCGGCCCCTGGTAGCGGATCACCGCGACGAAGTCCCGGCCGTCCAGTTCCCCGGCCTCGAACGCCGCCAGCAGCTCGGACTGGTCGTCGAAGACCCGGGCGGGCGCCTCGACCACCAGGTGCTCGGGCCGCACGGCCGACACCTTGCTCACCGCGCGGCCCAGGTTGCCGCTGACCATGTGGATGCCGCCGTCGGCGGAGAACGGCGCGGACACCGGCCGCAGCACGTCGAGGTCGGCGCTGCCGGCGGTCCGTTCCTCCCAGACCAGCGTCCCCTCCTTGAGGGCGGGCGCGCCGCGGTAGTGGCCGAGGCCGTGCCCGGCGACGGTCAGCACGTCCTCGTGCAGCAGCCCGGCGTCGAGCAGGTCGCCGATCAGCGCCTGCATGCCGCCCGCCGCCTGGAAGTGGTTCACGTCGGCCTGCCCGTTGGGGTACATCCGCGTCAGCAGGGGGACGGCCGTGGACAGCGCCGCGAGGTCGTCCCACAGCAGCTCGATGCCCGCGGCGGCGGCGATCGCGACCAGGTGCAGGGTGTGGTTGGTGGACCCGCCGGTGGCCAGCAGCGCCACGGCCGCGTTGACCAGCGCCTTCTCGTCCACCACCTCGGCGACCGGCGTGTAGGCGGCGCCGTGCGCGGTGATCTGGACGACCCGCTCGGCCGCCGCCGCGGTGAGGGCGTCGCGCAGCTCGGTGCCGGGGTTGACGAACGTGGCGCCCGGCAGGTGCAGGCCCATGACCTCCATGAGCACCTGGTTGGAGTTGGCGGTGCCGTAGAAGGTGCAGGTGCCGGGGGAGTGGTAGGAGCGCGCCTCGGCGTCCAGCATCTCCTCGCGCCCCACCTTGCCCTCGGCGAAGAGCTGCCGCGTGCGCGCCTTGACCTTGTTGGGCAGCCCGGACGGCATGGGCCCCGCGGGGACGAAGACGGCGGGCAGGTGCCCGAAGTGCAGCGCCCCGATGAGCAGCCCCGGCACGATCTTGTCGCAGACGCCGAGCAGCAGCGCCCCGTCGAACATGTCGTGCGCCAGCGCGACCGCGGTGGCCATCGCGATCACCTCGCGGCTGTAGAGCGACAGCTCCATGCCCGCGCGGCCCTGGGTGACGCCGTCGCACATCGCCGGCACCCCGCCCGCGAACTGCGCGACGCCGCCCGCCTCCCGCACGGCCCGCTTCAGGATCGCCGGGTAGGTCTCGAACGGCTGGTGCGCCGAGAGCATGTCGTTGTACGCCGACACGATCGCCACGCCGGGACGCTCGGCGCCGCGCAGGGCGAGTTTGTCACCGGGGGAGCAGGCGGCGAAGCCGTGGGCGAGGTTGGCGCAGCCGAGCGCCGTGCGTGCCGGGCCGCGCCGCCGGGCCTCGGCCGCCGCGGCGCCGGCGCGGGCCAGGTAGGCGCCGCGGGTGGCCGCGCTGCGTTCCGCGAGGCGCTCGGTGACCTCCTGGACGGTGCGGTTCACGGCAGGTCCTCCTCGTGCCAGGCGCGGCCGCTGCGGCCGAGCAGTTCGTGGGCGCCCACCGGCCCGCTGGTCCCGGCGGCGTACGGCTCGGGGAGGCCGCCGGTGGACTCCCAGGTGGCGATGACCGGGTCGATCCAGCCCCAGGCAGCCTCGACCTCGTCGCGCCGCATGAACAGGGTCGGGTCGCCGGCCAGCACGTCGGTCAGCAGCCGCTCGTAGGCGTCGGGGACGCGGGCGTGGAAGGTGTCGGCGAAGCTCAGGCTGAGCGGGACCGGCCGCGGGACCACCTCGCCGGCGCCCGGCTCCTTGGCCATGATCCGCAGGTGGATGCCCTCGCCGGGCTGCAGGCGCAGCACCAGCCGGTTGGGCTCGCCCCCGGGGAAGATCGAGTGCGGCACGTCCTTGAACTGGACGACGATCTCCGAGCGGCGGTAGGGCATGCGCTTGCCCGTGCGCAGGTAGAACGGCACCCCGGCCCACCGCCAGTTCTTCACCTCGGCGCGGATCGCGGCGAAGGTCTCCACATGCCGCGAGGCGTCCGTCGGGGGGGTGTCGTCCGGCTCGTCCAGGTAGCCGGGGACGGCGCGGCCGTCCACGCGCCCGGCGGTGTACTGGCCGCGCACGGTGAACCGCGCCGCCTCGGTCCCGCTGATCGGCCGCAGCGACTGCAGCACCTTGAGCTTCTCGTCCCGGATCGCCTCGCGGTCGTTGCGCGCCGGCGGCTCCATCGCGACCAGGCACAGCAGTTGCAGCAGGTGGTTCTGCACCATGTCGCGCAGCGCGCCCGCGTGGTCGTAGTAGCCGCGCCGCCCCGGCGTGCCGACCGACTCGGCGGCGGTGATCTGCACGTGGTCGATCCACAGAGAGTTCCAGATCGGCTCCAGGAAGGCGTTGGCGAACCGCAGCACGAGCAGGTTCTGGACGGTCTCCTTGCCGAGGTAGTGGTCGATGCGGAAGATCTGGTGCTCGCCGAAGACGGCGCCGACCTCGTCGTTGATGCGGCGGGCGCCCGCCAGGTCGCGGCCGAGGGGCTTCTCCAGCACCACGCGCGAGGACGGGGTCACCAGGCCCGCCCGGCCCGCGGCCCGGCAGAACGGGCCGAACGTCATCGGCGGGCTGGCGAGGTAGAAGACCCTGCCGGTGTCCTCGCGGCCGGCGAGCATGCGGGTGAGCCGGCCCCACCCCGGGTGGACGGGGGCGTCGTGGCCGGCCGGGACGTCCGCGCACACGTGGTGCAGGCGGCGCAGGAAGCGGCCCCAGCCCGCGGCGTCGCCGGCGTGCAGGCCCGGCCGCACCTCGGCCTCGACCTTGCCGCGGAAGTCGGCGTCGTCCAGCCCGCCGCGGGACACCGCGATGATCCGGGCGTCCGGCGCGAGCCGTCCGTCCCGGTCGCAGTGGTAGAGGGCCGGGAGCAGCTTGCGCATGGAGAGGTCGCCGGTGCCGCCGAAGACGACGAGGTCGGCCGCGTGCGCGACGGGGCGCTCGCGGCCGTCCGGTGGTGCGGCGGGCGACGCGGTCGAGGGCTGAGGCACGGGAGGGGCTCCGAAGATCTGCCAAGTCTTTGCCAACCAGGACAGATCGGACAGTAGCCCGAACCTTTGGTCGCGCACAACCGTAGTTTTGACATTTGAGATGTGGAACTTAGGAACTTCTCATTACAAAAGCGTGGGGTTAGACTTGGCCGATGGCTCGACGATCAGGCCCCGCGCTCGCCACCACCGGCGAAGTGCTCCGCCTCATCCGCGACGGCGAGGCCGTCACACGGGCGGACATCGGCAGGGTGACCGGCCTCTCGCGCCCCGCCGTGGCCCTGCGCGTGGCCGAGCTGCTCGACCACGGCCTGGTCGTGGAGGACACCGAGGGCCCCTCCACCGGCGGGCGCCCGCCGGCGCGCCTGGCGTTCAACGCCTCGGGAGGCGTCATCCTGGTCGCCTCGCTCGGCGCGAGCCGCACCCAGGTCGCGCTGTGCGACCTCGCCGGCGCCGAGCTGGCCCGCACGGACCTGGAGATCGACGTCGAGCGCGGCCCCGGCGTGGTGCTGCCCCTGCTGCTGGACATCTGGGCGGACCTGCTCGACGAAAGGCCCGGCTCCGCGGTGCGCGGCGCCGGGCTCGGCGTGCCCGCCACCGTCGAGTTCGCCGCCGGGCGCACCGAGAGCGCCCGGGTCATGGCGAGCTGGACCGGCGTGGCGATCCCGCCGCTGATCGCCGCCCGCTACCCCGTGCCGGTCTTCGTGGACAACGACGTCAACGTCGTCGCCATGGGCGAGTACCGCGCCGCCTACGCCCGCGAGGTCGCCGACCTGCTGTTCGTGAAGGTGTCCACCCGCATCGGCGCCGGGGTGATCGCCGGGGGCGAGATCCTGCGCGGCGCGCTCGGCGCGGCGGGCGAGATCGGGCACATCCCCGTCACCGACGGGGGAGGGGTGCTGTGCCGGTGCGGCAACATCGACTGCGTCGACTCGGTGGCGAGCGGCACCGCCATCCTGCGCGACCTGCGGGCGCGCGGGCGCGAGGTCTCCTCGCTCGACGACGTCGTCACGCTGGTGCGCGCCGGCGACGCCGAGACGATGACGGTCGTGCGCCGGGCGGGCCGCATGCTCGGCGAGGTGGTCGCGAGCGCCGTCAACATCCTCAACCCGGCCGTGGTGGTGCTCGGCGGCGACGTCGCCGAGAAGTTCCAGCCGCTGGTCTCCGGGGTGCGCGAGGCGGTGCACCGGCGCTCGACGGCCCTGTCCACCCGCAGCCTGCGCATCGAGCGCAGCCGCCTCGGGCCCGGCGCGGGCATCACCGGCTGCGCCCTCATGGTCATCGACCACATCCTGGCGCCCGAGGCGGTCGACGCGTCCCTCGGCGCACCGGGCGTCAGTGGGACGGGCCCATCAGGTGGGCCAGCGCGCGCTCCAGGTCACGCGGCCCGGCGGCCGGTCGCTGCCAGGGGATCCTGATCAGCGCGGGCCGCCCGGTCCCGGCCCGCACGGTCGCGCCGTAGCGGTCCAGCTCCCACAGCCACGCCTCGGGCGCGGGCTCGCCGGTGAGCGCCTCGACGGCCCGGCGCAGCCCCTCGCGGTGGGCGGCGTTCACGTGGTCCAGCATGCTCTCGGCGGCGTCGAGGAACGGGTCGGGCCCGGTGCCCAGGTAGTCCTCGGCGTCCAGCATGCCCGACTCCTGGCCGGTCAGGTAGATCACGTACCCGACGTCCACGCGGAACAGCCCGGGGGCGCACGGGCCGCCCTCCACCGCCGCGAACAGCGCCTCGTCCGGGCACCGCGCGGCCACCGCGACGGCCGCGTCCCTGGTCTCGGCGGCCGGCACCCGGCGGGCCCAGCCCTGCATCTTGAGCAGCCCGCGCGGGTGGTCCACGCCGCCGAGGGTGCGGGTGGCCGCCAGGTCCACGGTGACCACGACGTCCTCGGCGGCCGGCAGCAGGTGCAGCGGCTCGCCCGGCTTGACCAGCAGCAACGGCCGTCCGTCGCCGTCCACTCCGCCGCGCGTCGCGTGGGCCGAGCCGTCGAGCGAGACGTGGGTCGGCGCGGCGGACATGGCGAGGCTCCGGATACGTTCGGAAATGGGGGGGACCGTCACGGGCATGGCGTGGCTCCTGGGGTCTTTCGCGTTCATGGCGAGCCTCCCGCTAAGGTTAGGCTCACCTTAGTAAGGCTTACCTAATCACAGCGAGGTCATCGTGCGCTACACAGGACCCAAGGTGCGGCTTTCCCGGAGGGCGGGGCTGCCGCTGACCCGCAAGGCGGTCCGCTACTTCGAACGGCGGCCCTACCCGCCGGGACAGCACGGCCGCACCACCAGCCGCCGCACCGCCGGCGACTACGGCGTCCGCCGGCTGGAGAAGCAGAAGCTCCGCTGGTACTACGACGTCTCGGAGAAGCAGATGCGCAGGTACTGGGACCTGGCCCTGCGCCGTCCCGGCCGTTCGGGCGCCGAACTCGTCATCATCCTGGAGAGCCGCCTGGCGTCCCTGGTGCTCCGCGCCGGCCTGGCGCCGTCCATCTACGCGGCCCGCCAGTACGTCACCCACGGCCACATCACCGTCGACGGCCGCAAGGTCGACATCCCCAGCTACCTGGTCACGCCCGGCCAGACCATCGCCGTACGCCAGAAGTCCCGCGGCATGCAGCCCTTCGTCGCCGCCGCCGAGGGCGTCTACGCCGACGAGGTCACCGCGCCCTACCTGACCGTTGACCTCAGGGAGCTGAGCTTCACCCTGAACGCCAGACCGGAACGCCGGCAGATCCCCCTCCTGGTCGACGAACAACTCGTCGTCGAGCACTACTCCCGCTGAACGCCCGTCTGCGAATGCCCTGGGAGATCCCGGCCGCCGCCCGAGGCGTCCCCGGGCGTGCCCGCCGGTCAGCCGGGCCGTGCGCCCGCGCGGCGCACAGAGAACTCCCAGAAACCCCCGCGGCCCGCGCAGGATCTCCGCAGCGGGACCGCGCAGGCTCGGGGGCATGACACGACACACACCGCGCCCGGGGACGGGCCGATGATCGAGGTACGGGGACTCGGCAAACGCCACGGCGACGTCCCGGCGGTCGACGGGCTGACCTTCGACGTCAGGCCCGGGGTGGTGACCGGGTTCCTCGGTCCCAACGGCGCCGGCAAGTCCACCACGATGCGGGTGATCCTCGGCCTGGACGCGCCGAGCGAGGGCGGCGCACGGGTGCTCGGATCACGGCCCGCCGACCTCCCCGCGCCCATGCGGGCGGTCGGCGCGCTGCTCGACGCCGGCGCCGTCCACCCGCGCCGCACCGCCCGCGACCACCTCAGATGGCTCGCGCTGAGCAACCGGCTGCCCCGGGGCCGCGTCGAGGAGGTGCTCGACCTCGTCGGCCTCACCGCGGCGGCCGGCCGCCGCGCCGGCGGGTTCTCCCTCGGCATGCTCCAGCGGCTCGGCATCGCCGCCGCCATGCTCGGCGACCCCGAGGTGCTGGTGCTCGACGAACCGGTCAACGGGCTCGACCCCGAGGGCATCGTCTGGATCCGCACGATGCTGCGCGACCTCGCCGCCGAAGGGCGCACACTGCTGGTCTCCAGTCACCTGATGGCCGAGATGGCGCTCACCGCCGACCGGCTCGTCGTCATCGCCCGGGGTCGGCTCGTCGCCGACACCACCGTCGACGCCTTCGCCCGCCCCGAAGGCGTCCTCGTGCGCACCCCGGCCGCCCGCGCGTTCGCCCGCGCCCTGGTCGCCTCCGGCGCCTCGGCCGTCCACCACGACCCCGGCCACGGCGGCCGGGGTCTCCAGGACGTCCCGGACGGCGGGGAGCTGGTCGTGAGCGGGATGACCGCCGAGGAGATCGGACGGCTCGCCGCCGCCGAGGGCGTCGTCCTGCACGAGCTGACACCCCGCCGCGCCTCCCTGGAGGACGCGTTCATGGAGCTGACCCGGGACGCCGTCGAGTACGGCGCCGCGAACGGGGCCGTCCGATGAGCGGGACCGGATCCGCGATCACCGGACCCGGAACCGCGACGGCGGAGCCGGGACGTCCGGCGATCGAGACGGGACGCACGCGGGTCGCCCCGCACCGGCGGCCGGGACTGGGCGACGCCATCCGCGCGGAGTGGTCCAAGACCGCCACGATGCGATCCACCTGGATCACCCTCGCCGTCGCCGTCGCGCTCGGCGCCCTCTTCGGTGCGCTGTTCGGCGGCGCGGGCGCCACCGAGTACGCCCGGCTCACCGCGGCCGAGCGCGCCGCGTTCCGGCCGGTGCCGGACTTCCGCGCCTTCATCTTCGTCCACCTGATCATCGGCTATGTGGGGCTGCGGGCGTTCACCGTCGAGTACGCCACCCGCACGATCTCCGTGACCCTCGCCGCGGAGCCGCGCCGGGGCCGGCTCCTCACCGCCAAGGCCGTCGTCTGCGCCGGGGTCACGCTGGTGGTGGGCTGGCTGTCCGGCTGGGCTGCCCTGTTCGCCGGCCGGGCCGTGCTGACCGCCAAGGACGTGCCGGTCAACGCCCTCGGCCAGCCCGGCATGATCCGCGTCCTCGCCGGGACCGGGGTGCTGCTCGCGCTGGTGAGCCTGATCGGGCTCGCGCTCGGCTGCCTGGTCCGCAACACGGCGGGCGCGCTCAGCGTCCTCGGCACGATGGGCGTCCTGATCCCGGCCATGGCCCCGCTGTACCCTGAATGGCCGGCGCGGCTCGTCCTCGGCTACTGGCCGATCACCGCGGGCCTGCGGCTGCTCAGCCTCGACCACGACCCCGCGCTGCCGGGTCCCTGGGCCGGGATCGCCGTGACCTGCGCCTGGGCCGCCGCACTGCTGCTCGCCGCCTACGCGGTCCTGCGCCGCAGAGACGCCTGAGGGCCGACGGGGACCACGGAGGGGAAGACGACGATGGACCAGGACGGGCGGGGGCCCGGCGAGGACGAGCCCGTGGCGCGCGGGGCCGGGGAGCGGCTGCTGGTCGTGGACGACGAGCCGACCGTGCGCGAGCTGCTGGCGGCCACGCTGCGCTTCGCCGGATTCCGCGTCACCTCGGCGGCCACCGGCGCCGAGGCCGTCGCGGCCGCCCGCGCCCGCAGGCCCGACCTGATCCTGCTCGACGTCATGCTTCCCGACCTGGACGGCTTCCAGGTCGTGCGCCGGCTGCGCGAGCTGGATCGCCCTCCGGTCCCCGTGCTGTTCCTCACCGCGCGCGACTCGCCCGCGGACAAGGTCACCGGGCTCACGCTCGGCGGCGACGACTACGTCACCAAGCCCTTCGACCTGGAGGAACTGCTCGCCCGGATCCGCGCCATCCTGCGCCGCACCGGCCGTCCGCACGCGCCCGCGCTCGTCGTCGGCGACCTGGAGATCGACGTCGAGGGCCACCGGGTCGCGCGGGGCGGCGTCCCGGTGCGGCTGTCTCCCACCGAGTTCCGCCTGCTGTCCTACCTGGCCTCCCAGGCGGGGCGCGTGGTCTCCAAGACCCGGATCATCGAGGACGTCTGGCAGTACGACTTCGCCGGGGACACCAGCATCGTCGACACCTACGTCAGCTATCTGCGCCGCAAGCTGGAGGCGTCGGGGCCCCGGCTGATCCACACCGTGCACGGCGTCGGCTACGTCCT
Source organism: Sphaerisporangium siamense (assembly GCF_014205275.1). Taxonomy (NCBI): domain Bacteria; kingdom Bacillati; phylum Actinomycetota; class Actinomycetes; order Streptosporangiales; family Streptosporangiaceae; genus Sphaerisporangium; species Sphaerisporangium siamense. Next base: position 6,337,544 of record NZ_JACHND010000001.1, on the reverse strand, counting down.
GCGCGAGCCCCGATGACCGGGGTGGTCGCGCGGCGGTGGGGCGGGATGTCGCTGCGGGCGCGGCTGCTGCTGATCACCAGCGCGCTGCTGGCCACCGGGCTGCTCCTCAGCGGGTCCATCGTCGTCGGCATCCTGCGCGCCGGCCTCGTGAGCCGGGTCGACACCCAGCTCGGCACGTTCGGGCGGGTGGCGGCCGTACTCCCGCCCGGCCTGCCGGCCCGCGGCGCATCCGGAGGCGAAGCCGGGAACGCGTTCGCCGCCAAGCTCGACCTCATCGACCGCCTGTACGTCGCCTACCTCGCCCCGGACGGCACGCTCGGGGCGCAGGCACGCCTGCCCGGCGGCAGCGGCGGTCCCGTGCTGCCGAAACTGGACGCCGCCGCCGTCGCCCGCACCGAAGGCCGCCCGTTCGACGTCCCCGACAAGGACGGGGCAGGGGCGTGGCGGGTGCTCGCCCTGCCCCGGCCCGCGCGCGGAACGCCGTTCGCCACGCGAACCTCCCCCGGCCAGGGCGGCGGCGTGGTGGTCGCCGCGTCCCTCGACGCGGTCGGCGCCACCGTCGGACGGCTGCGCGCCACCTACCTCGTCACCGGCGCGGCGCTGCTCGGCCTGCTGACGCTGGCCGGGCGCTTCGCGATCGGGGCCGGGCTGCGCCCGCTGCGGCGCATCGAGGAGACCGCCGCGGCCATCGCCTCCGGCGACCTCGGCCGCAGGATGCCCGGCCCCGAGGCCCCGGACACCGAGGTCGGGCGCCTGTCGGCCTCGCTCAACGGCATGCTCGGCCAGATCGAGCGGGCCTTCGCCGCGCGCACCGAGTCCGAGGCGCGGCTGCGGCGGTTCGTCGCCGACGTCGGCCACGAGCTGCGCACGCCTCTCGTCGGCATCAAGGGGTTCTCCGAGCTGTACCGCATGGGCGGGCTGCCGGACGCCGGGCCCGCGATGGCCCGCATCGAGAGCGAGGCCGGGCGGCTGACCCGCCTGGTGGAGGACCTGCTGCTGCTCGCCAGGCTCGACGAGGGCGGCGACGCGCCCGCCCTGGACCTCGCGCCCATGGACCTGCGCACGCTCGCCGCCGACGCCCGGCTGGACCTGCGCGCCCTCGCCCCGGGACGGCAGGTCGCGCTGACCGGCCCGGACGGCGGGCCGCCGGGGTCGGCGCCGGTGCTCGGCGACGAGGCCCGGCTGCGCCAGGTGGTGAGCAACCTGGTCGGCAACGTCGTCGCGCACACCCCGGACGGCACCCCGGTGCGCGTCGGCGTCGGCACCGCGGGCGGCGAGGCCGTGCTGGTGATCGAGGACCGGGGCCCGGGCATGACGCCCGGCCAGGCGGGCAAGGTGTTCGACCGGTTCTACCGGGCCGACCCCTCCCGCAGCAGGACCGGACCCGGCGGCGCCGGGCTCGGCCTCGCCATCGCCCGCTCCCTGGCCGAGGCGCACGGGGGCCGCATCACCCTGCGCACCTCCCCCGGCGAGGGAGCCCGCTTCACCCTGGCGCTCCCCGCCCATCACTGACCCGGCGCGGAATACCTAGGCGTCGTATCGCTCAGTGCGGGGGACCGAAGGGTTCGATCGGCGGGTCGGAGAAGGGGCCGCCGGCGTCGGGGGCGACGCGGTGGCCGGCGGACTCGGTGACGCGCAAGGCGTACAGGCCCTGGTCGGGGTCGAGGGGGACCAGGCCGTAACCGGTGTCGACCTCGTCCTCCGACAGGCCGAGCCGGTGTACGGCCTGCTCCAGCGTCGCCTCCGGTGGAAGCCGCACCGTGATCAGGACCATGGCCTCCACGTTACGCGCCCCGCGGCGCTCCGTCCCGCGCGCCCCGGCGGGCCCTTGTCATACCTTGGCCGTCGCGTCGGCGTGCCGTTCGAGCGCGGACAGCAGGGCCGGCGGGTCGGCGACGCCGTAGCCGTAGTCGTAGTCGAACCCGACGGTGCTGCGGTCGGTGGCGGTGCGGTAGAGCAGCGTGCGGAGCTGGGCGGGGCTGATCGCCGAGGCGGGCCAGCGGGTGCGGACGGCGGCCACCAGCCCGGCCGCCACCGGGCAGGCCGCCGAGGTGCCGGAGTCCGGCGTGCCGGGGCCGAACGCCTTCGACCCGGCGAAGTGGGTGTAGGAGCAGATGTCGGGCTTGCGGTCGGTGAGCCGCCCCGGCCCCTGCGAGGAGTAGCCGACGCGCAGGCCCTTGGTGTCGACCCCGCCGATCGACAGCACCTGCGGGTGGGAGTTGGCGCCGACGATCGGCCGCGCGGGGAACGCGCACCTGCGGTCCTTGCACTCGACGCCGCAGTTGCCGGCCGCGAACAGGATGTCGGCGCCCGCGCGCTCCAGGCTGCCCACGATGATGTTGAACGGGTGGGCGGGGTTGTCGGAGTAGTTGCCGGGCTGGCCGGGCGCCATGTCCCACAGCGGGGAGAACGACCCCCAGCTGTTGCTCACCACCAGGGCGCGCGAGGCGGCGGGCTGGGCGTCGAGCACGGTGCGCAGGTGGGAGAACGCCGCGATCGCGTCGGACAGCAGGCCGTCCATGACCGTGTCGCCCTGCCGCCGCGACAGCAGCACCGGGATGTCGATGAACGACGCCTTGGGCGCGGCGATGAGCGCGTCGAAGGCGCACATGCTGCCGTGGTCGACCCGGTACCGGCCCGGGGTGTCCGAGACGCCGGAGGGGCTCCAGCTCCGGTCGGCGTCGATCGTGAAGCTCCGGCCCATCTGACGGGTGACGTGCGCGGCGTTGATGCCCGTGTCGCAGATGGCGAGCGCCACGCCCGTCCCGTCGTACCCCTCGGCGGTGAGCCGGGGCACCGCGAGCAGCCGCTCGACGTCCCGCCAGGTGCCGACCGGCGGGGTGCCGCCGCAGGTGAGGCTGGTCTCGATCACCGGGTCGGCGTAGACGCCGACGACCGAACCCCCGCGGCCGGGCAGCAGCGCCATGCGCGCCGCGCGGTCGTCGTCGGAGATCTCGCCCCTGACCAGCACGGACGCCTCCTCGGGCGCCATGGAGAAGTCGAGCGGCTGGTTGAGCGAGAGCGGGTCGCCGCCGGGGACGGCGGGGCGGGCGCGGGGGAGCGGCACCGGGGTGTAGTCGTGGTCGAGCGCGACCCCGGGCAGCTCGCCGGTGACGTCCGCGGTCGTCGCGGTGAGATCGGGCGCCGCGACGGCGGCGACGATGTCGGGAGAGGGGCGGAGCTGGATCAGGACCCGCATGAGGTCACCACCTGAGATCGCGAAGAAGCGGACGTCACCACGGTGCTGTATCAATGTCCGGCTCGTCTACCTGCAGAAATGCCGTGCTAATTGGCATTTCACCGCGAGACGCCACGAAACCGCGGGCCGAATTTCTCCGCGGGTTCGTCGTTCCTGTCCGGTCTTCCGTAATCCCTTCCGCCGACGGCGCGGGATGACTACGTTGTGACGCATGATCGCCGAGGTCGACACGCCGTCACGTCCAGAATCCGGAACCGGTGAAGGGCGCCGGCTGCCGGTGCGCCCGAGGCTGGTGGTCGCCAGCGCCTTCATGCTCTTCCTCGAACTGGCGCTGATCCGCTGGACGGGCTCCAACATCGTCCACCTCAGCTATTTCACGAACTTCGTCCTGCTCGGGTCCTTCCTCGGCATCGGGCTCGGGTTCCTGCGCGTCGGCCGCGGCAAGGCCCAGCCGTACTACTCGCCGGTCGTGCTGGCGCTGCTGGTGCTGGTCGTCCTGATCTTCCCGGTCACCGTGGACCGCGAGACCGACGGCGTGCTGTACTTCACCAGCCTGTCCACCAGCGGCCCGCCCGCCTGGGCGATCCTGCCGGTGGTGTTCGCCGCGGCGGCCCTGGTGCTCATGGGCCCCGCCGAGCTCGTCGGCCGGTGCTTCCCCGAGCTGCCCCGGCTCGAGGCCTACCGCTACGACCTGATCGGCAGCCTGACCGGCATCGCCCTCTTCTCGCTGCTGTCGTTCGCGAGCGCCCCGCCCGTCGTCTGGGGCGTCATCGTCGCCGTGGCCTACGGCGTGCTGCTGCAGCCGCGCTCGCTCAGCCGCTACCTCGTGCTGGTCACCCTGCCGTCGCTGGTGGTCGTCGCGGCGCTCGCCTCCGAGAGCCTGACCGCGGGCGCGCTGTGGTCGCCGTACTACAAGGTCACCTACGAGCGATCGGTGTACGGCGGCGTGCCGGTCATGACCATCTCGGTCAACGGCATCCCGCACCAGCAGGCCATCCCGGCCGCCAACCGCCTGGAATGGGAGCGCCAGTACGCCCTGCCGTACGAGAGGGCGGCCACGTCCTCCCTCGACGACGTGCTCATCGTCGGCGCGGGCAGCGGCACCGACGTCGCGATCGCCCTGTCCAAGGGGGCCAAGCACGTCGACGCCGTCGAGATCGACCCCAAGCTGCGCGAGCTCGGCGCCACCTACCACCCCGACCGGCCCTACAGTGACCCGCGCGTCACCACCCACATCACCGACGGCCGCGCCTACCTGGAGCGCACCGGCAAGAAGTACGACCTGATCCTGTTCGCGCTGCCCGACTCGCTCACCCTGGTCTCCGGCGCCAGCTCACTGCGCCTGGAGAGCTACCTGTTCACCGAGCAGGCCATGGCCGCCGCCCGCGACCATCTCAAGCCCGGCGGCGCGTTCGCGATGTACAACTACTACCGCGAGCAGTGGCTGGTGGACCGCCTCGCGCTCACCGCGCAGACCGCCTTCGGCCACAAGCCCTGCGTCGACGAGGTCGGCTCCGGCCGGCAGGCGGTGATCACCGCGGGCGTCACGCAGGCCGCCCAGCGCTGCGCGGCCGAGTGGGCGGGCGCCAAGGCCGACACCCCGCCCCCGGCCGTGGACGACCGGCCGTTCCTGTACCTGCACGGGCGCGACATCCCGTCCATCTACCTGATCGCGCTCGGCCTGATCCTGCTGGTCAGCATCGTGGCCGTCCGGGCCGTGGCCGGGCCGTTCCGCCGCATGCGCCCCTACGCCGACCTGTTCCTGCTGGGCGTGTCGTTCCTGCTGCTGGAGACCAAGAACGTCACCGGGTTCGCGCTGCTGTTCGGCACGACCTGGGTGGTCAACGCGGTGGTGTTCGCGGGCGTGCTCGTGGCGGTGCTCGCCGCGGTCGAGGTCACCCGCCGCTTCCGCATGCCGTCCCTGCCGGTGATGTACGCCATCCTGCTCGGCGGGCTGGTGCTCGCGGCGTTCGTCCCGAACTCGTGGCTGCTCGGCCTGCCCGTGCCGCTCCGCGCGGTGCTCGCCGTCGTGATCGCCTTCCTGCCGATCTTCGCGGCGAACGTCGTGTTCGCCAAGCGGTTCGCCGACACCGCCGACGCCACGGTGTCGTTCGGCGCGAACCTGCTCGGCGCCATCCTCGGCGGCTGCCTGGAGTACCTCAGCCTGATCATCGGCTACGAGGGCCTGCTGGTCGTCGCGGGCCTGCTGTACCTCGGCGCCTTCGCCCTGATGCCGCGCGCCGCACGGGCGCTCTGAGGTCCCGTCGGCCCTCGCCGCCCAGCGGGATCAGAAGCCGCAGGCGTCGGCGAGGGTCTTGGCGGAGCCCTGGTCGTTCGGGGTCGGGGTCTTCAGCGGGGTGGCGGGGGCCGAGGCGCGCGAGCGGGTGGGGCTCGGCGTGGCGTTCTCGGCTCCGGACGGCGAGGTGGCGGGCGTGGCGCCCGGGGTGGCGCCGGACGGCCGGACGCCGGGGGTGGCGCCCGCGGCCAGGGTGGGGCGGCGCGACTGCTCCGACTCCTTGAGCGCCTTGGCGGCCAGGCGGCGGATCTTCACCCAGTCGGCCGCGCCCGGCCAGATCGTCGGCGGCACGAACTGCAGGCTGGTGGTCTTGGCGTCCTTGACCTTCAGCGCCAGCGGCACCAGGTGCTCCAGCAGGTCGCGCGGGATGTCGGTGCGGAACATGTGCCGCGTCGCGCTGGCGATCTTGCCGAAGTTGGCCAGCACGACGCTCGGGGTGGCCTGTTCGAGCAGCGCGCCCATGACGCACCGCTGGCGGGACATGCGGGAGAAGTCATCGCTGTTGACGCGCGAGCGGCCGTACCAGAGCACGTGCTCGCCGTCGAGCAGCTGGTAGCCGGCCTTGATCGTGCCCGCGGTCCCGAAGTGCCCGCCCCACGGGACGTCCTGCTCGACCCGGATCCGCAGGCCGCCGATGGCGTCGATCAGCGCGGCGAAACCGTACATGTCGACGATCGCGTAGTAATCGATCTTGAGTCCGAGCGTGTGGCCGATGGCGTTCTTGAGCTCCTGGGGCCCCTTGCCCTTGCCGAGATGGTCCTCGGCGTACTGCCACACCTCGTTGAGCAGGCCCTGCCCCGAGTCGCCGGTGAACCCGTTCGGGAACCGCGCCGCCAGCGGGTCGCCCTTGGGGAAGTGCACGTACTGCAGGTTGCGCGGCAGGCTGAACATGACCGCGTTGCCGGTGCGGACGTCGACGCTGGCCACGGTCATGCTGTCGGTGCGCACGCCGGTCCTGTTGCCCGCGGCGTCGCCGCCGACGAGCAGGAAGTTGACCCGGCGGCGGCCGTTCCAGGGGTCCTCCTGCTTCACCGGCGCGATCGAGGCGCCCGCGCCGCCGTCGGAGGGGAAGACGGCGTTGGCGGTCTGCCGCACGGTGACGATGCTGCTCGCGGTCAGCGCGAACGGCGCCATCACCGTCACGCACAGCACGCCGACGACGCCGCCGGAGACGACCTGCCCGCTCTGGGGCAGCCGGTCGGGGCGCAGGGCGACGTAGGAGGTGAGGACGAGCGCGAACCAGGCCAGCGCGCCGACGGCGGCGATGACGGTCACCACCACGAGCGTGCTGTCCTTCAGGGCCAGCCCCAGGTTGGCGCGCACGATCAGGGCGAAGGCGAGCGCGGCCACCAGGATCGCGCCGAAGACCCCGAGGAGGACGAAACCGGTCCGGCGGCGTCCGGCGCGCAGGTGCGCGGCGCCGGGGACGAGGGCCGACAGGCCCGTCCATCCGATGACGGCGGCGGTGCTGGGCGCCTTGGCGTAGCGGGGAGCGGCCGCGCGCTTCGACGCGGGGTCGCCCGGGCCGTTCACCGCCTCCTCACCTGTTCGGTCAAGCGGCGTGGTCACAAGCGCTCCCCATGACGTTTCCGGATCAAGCCGTCGATCAGGCGAAACGCCGTGACGGGCCCCCGCGCGTTAACGGATGCCCAGGATTCTAACCCCCATACATGGACATCACAGACGCAAGCGCAATATCGGGGAATCGGCTGGTAACCAGCAGCTTAATGACTGATGTCACCTGACGGGTGATAGTCAGCCCACCGGGAACGGCTGTCAGACGCAAAGCCGTCCCCGGTGGGGTCTGGGGCGCAGGTCAGGATCGGCTCAGGATCCGCTCAGGATGTCGTGGAGGCCGGGGCGAGCCAGGTGTTGCACTGGAACGTCTTCACCCGTTCGTATCCCTGCCGGAACCAGCGGCCGCTGTTCGGCGGAGAGCCGTGGTCGCGCGGGTAGCCCGGCCAGTCCCCGACATTGGAGAAGAAGTAGTACAGCGTGTTGCGGCGCGCCGAGTTGATCGGATAGCTCGCGGCCACCGACCGCATCCACAGGCCGCTCAGGCAGTTCGCCTGCAGCTCGTACCGCCTGCTGAGCCCGAGCTTGCCGCTTGAGGACCGCGAGGCCAGCGTCTTGGACCACCAGGAGTCCTCCAGCCCCGACAGGTGCTGGACGTGGTGACCGTACTCGTGGGCGAACATCGCCGTGAACGCCCCGTGCCAGTTCGACAGCGAGGCGTACCCGCGCTGCCTGCCGGTCCCGTCCGCCATCGCCGAGGTGGAGGCGTAGATCGTCGAGTTGCGCGGGCAGTAGTACGGCACGATGCCGCCCTTGTGCGGGAAGTCGCCGCACGCGCCGCGCCCGCCGCGCGCCGTGATCGCGTAACCCGGCGGTGAGAACGGGATGCCCACCTTGCCGAGCGCGGCGGACCACGTCCGGTTCATGCACGTGCTCGTGGTCAGGATCAGTGCCTTGAGCTGGGCGTCGTTGTAGACGTTGGTCGCGCGGCCCCGGCAGCTCGTGCGCGGCAGCGTCCCGGCCAGGTAGAGCGAGTTGCGGGTCAGCGTCGTGTTGCGCGCCGGCCTGCTCGGCCGCGTGGTCGTGTCCGGCCGGGTGGAGGTGTCCCGGTCCGTGCCGGTGGTCCCGCGCGTCGGCCGCGGCAGGACCTCCGTGGCGGACGGGCGCGCCTCCGGCGTGGCGGAGTCGTACGTCGGGATGGCCACCGGGGAGGTGGTGCTGGTCCGCGTGGCGTTCGCCAGCAGCGCGCCGCCGATCACCAGCAGCACGAACACCGCCGCGATCGCCCCCAGCACGCCGCCGATGACCGCGCCGGCGCTCGACCGGCGCTTGGGCGGCGGACGCCACCCCGGCGCGCCCCAGCCGCCCTGCGGCCCGTGGGGGCCTTGCGGCGCGGGGGCGTGCCCGGGCGGCGGCGCCGGCCGTCCGGCCGGGGAAGGAGGTCGGTACCCGGGTCCTTGGGGCGCCCCGGCCCCCGGCGGCGGATAGGGCTGCCCGTACTGCTGGGGCGGGCTCTGCGGCGGTCCGGCGGGCCCCTGCCCGGGATACGGCGCGTGGCCCGGCGGCGGCGCCTGACCGGGGTACGGGCCTTGACCTGGCGGTGGAGCCTGGCCTGGGTACGGTCCTTGGCCTGGAGGTGGAGCCTGGCCTGGGTACGGCCCCTGACCTGGCGGTGGAGCCTGGCCTGGGTACGGTCCTTGGCCTGGCGGTGGAGCCTGGCCTGGGTACGGCCCCTGACCTGGCGGCGGCGCCTGGCCTGGGTACGGTCCTTGGCCTGGAGGTGGAGCCTGGCCCGGATATGGCGCTTGCCCTGGATGCGGCGTCTGGCCTCGGTACGGTGCCTGGCCCGGCTGGGGTGCGCGCCCGGGGTACGACGGGTTTCCTAAGGCCTGGCCCGGGTGCGTCCCCGGGGAACCCTGGCCGGCGTACGCCTCCGGCGGCGCCTGGCCGGGAGGCGGGAACCGAGACGGGTGCCCGGAGGGCTGGTGCGGGTACCCGGGGGGTGGGCGCAGCGGGTCCCGGCCGGGGTGCGGCGCGCCGTGGCCGGCGTCCTGGGGCGCGGGGGAGTCCCTCGCGCCGGGTGGCCCCGTGTAGGGATGAGGTGCCCCCTGTGGTGGTTTCGGACCCCGACCGTTGCCGCCCCCGTAGGTGGACATTCCGGCTGCCCCCTTCCCGGTCACGCTGGACCGAGACCGTGCTCCCCTGTCACCGATTCCGCAATTCATGCGATTTAGGGCAGAACTCTACTCAATTCTCAGCAGTCACGGATGTAGCCGTATATGGTTACATTCTGAAATCATCCAAGGTGATCTCCGCGATGTTCCGGAATCGCCGGACCTGTCTGCCCTAGCTTCGATTCCATGAATCTGCAGCAGCTCCGTTATGTGGTCGCCACTGCGGAGCACCGCACCATGACCGACGCGGCCAGGTCCTTGTACATCGCCCAGCCCGCCCTTTCGCGGGCCATTCGCGACCTGGAACGCGAACTGGGGATGACCCTATTCGCCAGGTCCGGCCGTGGAGTGGTGGTGACCGCGCAAGGCCGCCGCGTGGTGAAACTCGCCAAGGAAGCGCTCGAGGCCGTATCCGAAATCGAGGCGCTCGCCACGACCACGCACACGGGAGGCGGCGAGCTGCGCATCGCCTCGCCCCCGACCCTGGAGTCCGGCCTGGCGGGACGCCTGCTGCCCGCCTACGTCGCCGAGCACCCGGGCGTGCGCGTGCAGATCGTCAGGTCCGACGGCAGGGACGGCGTCGTGCACGCCATCCGCGAGCAGCGCGCCGATCTCGGGCTGACCGACCTGCCGGTGCCCGCCGACCTGGTGAGCCATCCGCTGGAACGCCAGGAGATCGTGCTCATCTCCCCGCCCGGGCTCGAACTGCCCGACACGGTGCCGATGATCCGCCTGAACGGCATGCGCCTGATCCTGCCCCCGATGGGCAGCGCGCGGCGCAGGGAGTTCGACCAGCTCTTCGCGACCTACGGCGTGCGGCCCATCGTCGCGGCCGAGACCGACGAGCGCGGCGGCTGGCACACGGTGGTCCGCACCGCCTCGGCGTCCCTGCTCTGGTACCGGGGGACGGCCGACCAGGCGGTGCGCGCCGGGCTGGTGGTGCGCTCCCTGGACCCTCCGCTGCGGCGGGTCATCGCGCTCGTGCACGCGCGCAGGCGGCTCACCGTCGTGGCCCAGGATTTCCTGACCCTGGCGGAGACCGGGCGTGCGATGTAGTCGATTTTGGAGCGTTCCCGGCGAATCGGAACGCCTGCCGGTGACGCCGATCTTCCCCACGGCGCTCCCCGGCGCCGCCCGCGGCGCAGCGGGCGTACGCTGGCGGCGATGCATACTTTGCGCCTGCGCGACCGCGAGTTCCCGCCGGGCGACTTCGCCGTCATGGCCGTCGTCAACCGCACCCCCGACTCCTTCTACGACCAGGGCAGGACGTACGGCTTCGAGGCCGCGCTCGCCGCGGTGGACTCCGCCGTCCGCGCCGGAGCGGACATCGTCGACATCGGCGGGGTCAAGGCGGGCCCCGGAGACACGGTCGACGCCGAGGAGGAGATCCGCAGGGTCGCCGGCCTGGTGGCCGCCGTGCGCGCCGCCCACCCGTCGCTGGTCATCAGCGTGGACACCTACCGTGCCGAGGTCGCCGACGTCGTGGCCCGGGCGGGGGCGGACCTTCTGAACGACACCTGGGGCGGACCCGACCCCGCGCTGGCCGAGGTGGCCGCCGAGCACGGCATCGGGCTGGTCTGCGCCCACGCGGGCGGTGTGACCCCGAGGACGCGGCCGCATCGCATCGCCTACGCCGACGTGGTCGCCGACGTGATCGCGCACACCGAGGCCCTGGCCGAACGCGCCGTGCGCGCCGGGGTGCGCCCGGAGGCGATCCTCATCGACCCCGCGCACGACTTCGGCAAGAACACGCGGCACTCCCTGGAGGTCGGCCGCAGGCTGGACGAGATGGTCGCCACGGGCTGGCCCGTGCTGGTCGCCGTCTCCAACAAGGACTTCGTCGGCGAGACCCTCGGCGGCCTTCCCGTGGAGGAGCGGCACGCCGGAACCCTGGCCACGCTCGCCGTCTCCGCCTGGCAGGGCGCACGGGTCTTCCGCGTACACGACCCCGCCGCCGCCGCGACCGCGCTCGCCGCCGTCCGCCGCCTGCGCGCGGAGGCCCCACCGGCCTGAGACGCCGCGGGCCGCTCAGCCACAGAGCACCGTGCGCCGCTCAGCCGTGCAGCACCGTGCGCCGCTCAGCCGTAGAGCACCGACAGGAACCTGATCAGGATCGCCTCGCGGTTCGCCGCGGGCAGCGCGTCGAGCACCGTGTTGACCACGGCCATGTCCGGCCCGCCCGGCCCGGCCAGGTCCACGCCCACCGAGGCGGCGAGCTCGGCGAAGGCGGCGTCGTCCAGCGCGTCCAGGTCCAGCGTGGCCAGGATCTCGGCGAGTCCGTCCGGCAGCCGCGCCGGGCCCCGCCGCCGCGCGGCCTCCGCCGACGCGCCGATCACCTCCAGCAGCGCGTCCACCCCCGCGAGCGTGACCCCGGTGACGGTGATGTGCAGGTTGGCCGGGATGCCCGCGTAGGAGAGCTGCGGCTGCAGGAACCAGCCGCGCCGGCGCGCCTCGTCGGCGAGCACGAACACGTCCACGCCGTCCCCGCCATCGTTCTCGCCGGTGAACGCCACCAGCGAGGCGTCCGGCGCGCCCAGCACCCGCAGGCCGGGGATCGCGCCGATGCCCTCGACGAGCCGGCGCGCCGCGGCCAGCGCGTCCCGCGCCAGCGCCAGGTACCCCTCGCGGCCGAGCGCGTTGAGCGTGGCCCAGGCCCCGGCCAGCGGCCCGGCCGACTTCGAGCTCTGCACGCCCGTGTTGATCACCGTGTAGCCGGGCCAGGCGGCCGAGGCGAAGTACGCGGCGCGGCGCAGCGCCGGGTCGGCGAACAGCACCACCGAGGCGCCCTTGGGGGCGTACCCGAACTTGTGCAGGTCGCACGACAGGGACGTCACCCCGGGCACCGACAGGTCGAAGGGCGGCACCTCGGCCCCGGCCTCGGCCAGCCACGGCAGCAGCCAGCCGCCCACGCACGCGTCGACGTGGCACGGCACCCCGCGCTCGGCGGCCAGGGCGGCGATCTCCGGCACCGGGTCGACGACCCCTTGCGGGTAGGAGGGCGCGGAGGCGACCACGAGGACGGTGTCGGCGTCGATCGCGGCGGCGACGGCGGCGGGGTCGGCGCGGAAGGTCACGGGGTCCACGTCCACGGGCACGACCCGCGCGCCCAGGTAGTGCGCGGCCTTGTGGAACGCCGGGTGGGCGGTCACCGGGGCCACGACGCCCGGCCGTCCCGCGACCGGGCGGGTGTCCCTGGCCGCCTTCACCGCCAGCATGATCGACTCGGTGCCGCCGCTGGTGAAGATGCCCGGGGTGTGCGGCCCGCCGCCGAGCGTCCCGGCCACCCACCCGACCACCTGCCGCTCCAGGGCGACGATGCTCGGGAACGCGGTCGGGTCGAGGGTGTTGACCTCCAGCATCTCCAGGTAGGCCCGCGCCGCCACGTCGTGCACCTCGGGCCGGCCGGTGTCGTACACGTAGGCGGTCACCGTGCCGCCCCGCACCGCCAGATCGTCCCCTCTGAGCCGCGCGAGCTCGGTGAGGATGTCCTGCGCGGAACGGCCGTTCTCGGGAAGCAACGCGATTCCCCCTCAACTGGTCGGCGCGGGATGCCCTGCCGGACGGCACGGGCCCGCCGCACGATCGGCGAGGGACATTACCACGCCGGTCCCGGCAAACCGGGCACACGTGGGGGCCTCGGTGTCCCCGCACGGCCCCCGGCCGCGTCGACGCGCGGTCCTCGCCCCGCGCGGGCGTTCCGCGGAGAGAGCGCAGGGTCACTCCGGGAGGGGCCGAGTGACAGGCGGACGAGCCGGCCGGGGGTGCCGGGGTGGACGGTGGAGGCGCGTCACTCCGGGGAGGGGCTGAGCGGCAGGCGGACGACCGCGCGCAGGCCGGGGGCGGCGTCCTCCAGGTGGACGGCGCCGCCGTGGGCGCGGACGGTCTCGCGGACGATGGCGAGGCCGAGGCCCGCCCCGCCGTCGTCGCGGCTGCGCGCCCCGTCGAGACGGGTGAACCTGTTGAACACCCGCTCCCTGTCCTGCTCCGGGATCCCCGGACCGTCGTCGGTCACCGTGATCACCGCGTCCTCCGGCGACGCCCGCAGATCCAGGCTCACCCGCGCGCTCGCGTGCCGCACGGCGTTGTCGAGCAGGTTGACCAGCACCCGCCCGAGGTCGAGGGCGTCGCCGCGCACGACCGCGCGCTCGGCGCGCTCCACCGTCACCACCGCCTCGTCGTACCGCCCGGCCATGGCGCGGGCCAGGTCGGCGAGCTCCACCGGCTCCCACCGCGCCGGGCGGCGCCGCTCGTCCAGCCGGGCCAGGGTGAGCAGGCCCTCGGCGAGCCTGCTGAGCCGCAGGGTGTCCTCCAGCACGCCCTCGGCGGTCTCGGGCCAGTCCTGCCCGTCGGGGTGGCCGAGCGCCACCTCCAGTTGCAGGCGGATGCTGGCCAGCGGGCTGCGCAGCTCGTGCGCGGCGTCCGACACCAGCGCGCGCTGGGACGCCTCGGTGGCCTCCAGCCGGGCCAGCATGTCGTTCAGCGTCGTGGCGAGCTCGTGCACCTCGTCCCGGGCCTCGGGCACCGGAAGGCGCCGCGCCCGCGCCGTCCCGCTGATCTCGGCGGCGCCCCGGCGCAGCGCCGCGATCGGCCGCAGCGTCCTGCCGACGATCAGCCAGGTCGCCGCGCCGAGCAGCACGAGCAGCACCGGCGTGGCCAGGGCCAGCATGTGGACGGTCGTGGTGAGGCTGTCGGCGACGTCCTTGAACGGCCGGGCGGCGATCACCGTACGGCCGTCGTCGGCGCGCAGCACCACCACCAGCAGCGGGCCCGGGATGCCGAACGGGCCGCCGTCGACCATCCGCCCCCGGTCGCCGGACGGCACGCGCGGGTCGGCCAGCGGCACCAGCCGGTCGGCGCCCGCCGTGACGTGGGTGATGCGCCTCCGGGCGTCCACGACCTGGACGATCGTGCCGTCGGTGACGGCGATCGGGTCCGGCAGGCGCTCGTCGTCGGCGAGCGCGACCACCTCCCTGGCCCGCTGGTAGGCGATCGCCTCGGTGGAGGCCGTCAGCGCCCGGCCCAGCACGCCGACCAGCAGGTACGCCGCCACGGCCAGCGCCACCGCGAGGGCGGCGGAGGCGGTCGCGGTGAGCCGGAACCGCAGGCTCTGGCGTCGCCACCAGGCCAGCGGCGACCGCCGCACGGGACCGGCCGCCCCGGCGGGCACGGCCTCTGCGGTCTCGCGCCCCGCCCCCGCACCGCCGCGCGTCTCGGCGGGCGTCCTGTCGCGCGTTCCCGTGGGCGTCTTGTCGGGTGTTCCGCGGGGCGTCCTGTCGGGCGTTCCGGCGGGTGCGGTGTCAGCCGCCATCGCCCACCAGCCGGTAGCCCGCGCCCCGCACGGTCTGCAACGCGTTGCGCCCGAACGGGGCGTCGATCTTCCTGCGCAGGTAGCCGACGTACACCTCGACCACGTTGGGGTCGGTGTCGTAGGTGTCCCAGACGTGCTCCAGGATCTCCGACTTGGCCACCACCTCGCCGGGCCTGCGCATGAGGAACTCCAGCAGCCCGAACTCGCGCGGGGTGAGCTCGATCGGCGCGCCGCCGCGCGTCACCGTCCGCCCGGCCGGGTCCAGGGCCAGGTCCCCGGCCCGCAGCACGGCGGGACGGCGGCGGGCGCCGCGCCGCATGAGCGCCCGCAGCCGCGCGACCAGCACCACGTAGGAGAACGGCTTGGTCAGGTAGTCGTCGGCGCCGAGGTCGAGGCCGTCGGCCATGTCGTACTCGCCGTCCTTGGCCGACAGCATCAGGATCGGCACCCAGTTCTCCTCGGCCCGCAGCCGCTTGCACACGTTGTAGCCCGACAGCCGGGGCAGCATGATGTCCAGCACGACGACGTCGTAGTCGCCGGCCCGCGCCAGGTGCAGCCCCTCCTCGCCGTCGTGCGCCAGGTCCACGGCGAACCCCTCGGCGACCAGCCCGCGCCTGAGCGCCGCGGCCATCCGCCTCTCGTCCTCGACGACGAGCACGCGCATCCGGTACCTCCTGATGTGTCCCTCCAATCTTGGCGCGTCCGCCCTGAGACGCGGCTGAGAATCCCGGCGCGGCCCCTCCCGCCCGCCACCAGCGCGAAGGCCGGCGCGCGGCGGCCGGGCTGAGAGCCTTCTCAGCCCGTCTCAGCGTCGGCTCAGGGCATTCGGCGCAGTCTGCGTGGTGACGGATCATCCGGCATACCGTTGAGGAGTGACATGCAGTCCACGTGGACAAGGAAGCGCGCCGTGAGGTGGGGCGTCCCCGTCGCGGCCATCGCCGTGGTGGGCGCCGCGATCAGTGCGGGCCCCGTCATCGCCGCCGTCCAGGGAGAGCCCTCCCTGCCCGACCGCACCGCCGAGCAGCTGCTCGCCGAGGCCGCCAGGACCGCGCGGGACCACGCGCCGCCCGCCATGTCCGGCACCGTCGTGGAGACCGCGTCGCTGGGCCTGCCCGCGCTGCCGCTGCCGCAGGGCGCGAGCAGCTCGCCGCTGTCCCTGCTGTCCGGCTCGCACACCGTCAAGGTCTGGTACGGCGGCGAGGGACGGCTCCGGCTGGCCCTGCCCGGCCAGATGAGCGAGACCGACGTCATCTCGGACGGCAAGGGCACGGCGTGGCTGTGGGAGAGCGCCGGCAACACCGCCACCCGCCTGACCGTGCCCGGCGACGCCGCGGCTGGGCCCGACCCCACGCCCGCGCCCACGGCCGTCACCCCGCGCGACTTCGCGGCCCAGGCGCTGAAGGCCGCCGAGGAGAACACCGCGGTGCGCGTCGAGAACGGCGAGCACGTCGCCGGCCGCGCCGCCTACCAGCTCGTGCTCACCCCCAAGGACCCGGCGTCCCTGGTCGACAAGGTGACGCTGGCGCTGGACGGGGAGACCTACGTGCCGCTGCGCGTGCGGGTCTTCGCCAAGGGCGCGGCCGAGCCCGCGTTCGAGGTCGGCTTCACGCAGGTGTCGTTCTCGGCGCCCGCGCCGGAGAACTTCGCCTTCACCCCGCCCGCCGGGGCCACGGTCAAGCAGCAGACGTTCGGCGGGACGGACGGGCCCGGCGACAGGGCCGCGGACGTCGCGGGGGCGGCGCTGCGCATCCTCGGCAGCGGCTGGGGCACCGTCGCCGAGGTGCCGCTCTCGGCCGTGAGCCTGAAGGCGGACGGCGACGGCCCGGCCAAGGGCGGCGACCCGTCCCGGCTGCTGGAGTCGGTGCTGAAGTCCGCCACGCCGGTCTCCGGGCCGTGGGGCGGCGGCAAGGTCGTCAAGACCAAGCTGCTGTCGGTGCTGGTGACCGACGACGGCCGGCTGTTCGCGGGCGCGGTCACGCCCGAGGCACTGGTGAAGGCCGCCGGGCGCCGGTGACGACGATGACGGGGGAGGGGGCGCACGAGGCGGCGCCCCCTCGCGTGACCCCGGGCCGAGCCTCCGGCGCTCACGTGAACCCCGGCCGAGACTCCGGCGTTCGCGTGAACCCCGGCCGAGCCTCCGGCGAAGGGTCCGCGATCGTCGCGCTCGGGCTGACCAAGCGGTTCCGCGGCGGCCAGGTCGCCGTGGACGACCTCCACCTGGACGTGCCGCGCGGTTCGGTGTTCGGCTTCCTCGGCCCCAACGGGTCGGGCAAGACCACCACCATCCGCATGCTGCTCGGCCTGGTCGCGCCGACCGGCGGCTCCTGCGAGGTGCTCGGGCGGCCGATGCCCGCGGGGCTCGCCGCCGCGCTGCCGAAGGTCGGCGCCCTCGTCGAGGGGCCCGCCTTCTACCCCTACCTCTCCGGCCGGGACAACCTGCTGCGCTTCGACGCCGCCGACCCCATGGCCGACCCGCGCACGGCCAAGCGTCGCGTGGGCGCCGCGCTGGACCGCGTCGGTCTCGGCGCCGCCGCGGGCAAACGGTTCCGGGCGTACTCGCTCGGCATGCGCCAGCGCCTGGCCATCGCCGGGGCGCTGCTCGGCCCGCGCGAGCTGCTGGTGCTGGACGAGCCCACCAACGGGCTGGACCCGCAGGGCACCCGCGAGGTCCGCGCGCTGATCAAGGAGGTCGCGGCCGACGGCACCACCGTCTTCGTCTCCTCCCACCTGCTGGCCGAGGTGGAGCAGATGTGCACCGACATCGGCGTGATGCGCGCCGGCCGCCTGGTGGCGCAGGGGACCATCACCGGGCTGCGGGCCGGGCACCCGCCCCGCGTCCGCGTCGAGACCCCGCACCCGGGGCAGGCGGCGGCCGTGCTCGACCGGCTCGGGCTCACGGGCGTGCGTACCGGGGACGACGAGGTCACCGCCGACCTCGGCGACCGCGCGCCCGAGGCCGTGTGCGCGGAGCTGGTCGGGGACGGGGTGGCGGTGCGCGGCTTCGCGGTCGTGCGGCCGAGCCTTGAGGAGCTGTTCGTGGGACTGACGGGAGAGGGTTTCGATGTCGACGGTTGACACCGCGCGCGGCACGGCCGCCGCGCCCGCCGCGGGCGACCCGGACTCCGGCCCCGTGGCGCCGTCCCGGGCGAGTTCCCCGGAGGGGGACGCGACCGGTTCCGGGGCGCCGTCCGGGGCGAGTTCCCCCGAGGGGGAGGCGGCCGGTTCCGTGGCCGGTCGTGCGGCGGGGCCGGGGGCCGGGGCGTCGTGGGCGGGACGGTCCGGGCTGCGGCTGCTCGGCTCGGAGGTGCGGCTCACCTTCCGCAGGCCGCGCAACATCGCGATGCTGGGCGCCCTCGCGGTCGTCCCCGTGGTGATCGGCGTCGTGCTGCGGCTGGTCGGCGCGGACGACGACGCGCCGTCGCTGGTCACCCAGGTGGCGGGCAACGGGCTGATGCTGACGTTCGTGTCGATGTCGCTGCTGACCGCGCTGCTGCTGCCCGTGGCCGTCGGCGTGGTCGCGGGCGAGTCCGTCGCCGGGGAGGCCGGCGCGGGCACGCTGCGCTACCTGCTCACCGCGCCCGCCGGGCGTGCCCGGCTGCTGGGCGTCAAGGCCGCCAACGTGGTCGTATTCGCGCTGGCCGCCTGCACTGTGGTCGCCGTGTCCGGCCTGGTCATCGGCCTCGTGCTGTTCCCGGTGGGCCCGGTCACGCTGCTGTCGGGCACCACCGTGCCGCTCGCCGACGGCCTGCTGCGCCTGCTCATCGTCACCGGGTACGCCGCCGCCGGCATGGCCGCGTTCGGCATCGTCGGCCTGGCGCTGTCCACGTTCACCGAGGTGCCGATCGGCGCGGTCGCCGCCACCGTGGTGACCGTGGTGTTCTCCCAGGTCGCCGGGGCCATCCCGCAGCTCGACCCCGTGCGCCCCTACCTGCTGACCTCGTGGTGGTCCTCCTTCGACGGGGCGCTGCGCGATCCCGTCGCGACCGACGTGATGGGCCAGGGGTTGCTGGTGTTCGCCGCCTACGCGTTCGTCTTCGGCGCGATCGCGTGGGGCCGCTTCTCCGGCCGGGACATCACGAGCTGAACGCCGGGTCCGGCGGGGGCCGGACCCGGCGTGTCACCTCAGCCGCCCGAGACGCCCCGGCCCCGGCGCAGGCCGGCGACGCCGACCGCGACGCCCACGACACCGGCGACGATGCCGATGCCCGCCAGCAGGCGGGCCGTGCCGTCCGAGCCGGCCTCCTCGTCACCGGAGGCGTTCTTCGCCTGGACCGACACCGCGGGCGCCGTCGAGGCCGCCGCGCTCGGGGAGGCGGCGGCGCCGTGCTCGCCGCCGCCGGGCGCCGGGTCGACGAGCTTCAGCGTGGGCACGGGGTGCTCGGCCTCGGACCCGTCGGCCTTCGGCTCGTCGGCCCACTTCACGACCTCGCCGCCGGAGTAGGTCTGGGTCGTGGGGAAGAACAACTGGTCGGTGTCCTCGGGCAGGCCGCCCAGCGACACCTCGAACTCCTGGAACTGGCCCGGCTCCACCTTGCCGCCGGTCCAGGTGATCTTCGTGACGGCCTCGGTGATCTCGCCGTACTTCGACTTGACCGGCGTGGGCAGCTTGCCCCGGGTCACCTCGGCCTTCCAGCCGGGAAGCGGGCGCACCGAGACGAACGGCAGCGGGTGGTCGGTCGGGAATCGCACCTCCAGCTTGGTGGTCGAGGCGTCGTCCCGCTCGTTGGGGACGCGGAAGGCGACCTTGGAGAAGCCGCCCTTCTCGGCGCTGCCCGGCTGGATGGACACGTGGGCGAGGGCCGGGAGGGCCAGGCCCACGGTGAGGGCCAGCGCGCCCGCGGTGACGGCGGCGGCGCGGCGCACGGCGGTGCGCATGGAAATGCTCGACGACATGGATGTCTCCACTTCGGTGGGAAAAGCGGTCGGGAACGCGAGCGGCGGCTCCCCGGGCGGGAACACGCGGGAAGGCGCCCGTTACCGGCACGCGACCGGGCCCGCGCGATGGGCGCGGGAGGGCGCGCGCGGACCGGAAGGCTCGCGGAAGGACGTCAGAAGGCGGCGGGAAGCGGAGGACCGCGCCTGCGGACGGAGTGGCGGAGCGCGCGCCGTGCCGGCGCGGGCCCCAGGTGGACGGCCGCTCGCGCGCGGGGCCGCCGGGGGACGTGCGCGCCGTGGTGCAGCACGGCCAGCAGCCGGCGCGCCCGGCGCACGGCGAGCGTGCCGAGGCGGCGCAGCACCGACCACAGCGCGGACTCGCCCCGGGCGAGCCACCAGCCGGTGATGAGCGTCGCGGTGAGGTGGGCGATGACCATGCCGAGGTCGGCGCCGAGGGTCTGCCCGTGCCCGAGGTGGACGTGCAGGGCGGCCCCGTCGTCGCCCGAGGCGCCGAACAGCAGGTGCAGGAACACCTGGGTGCCGACGAGGAAGCCGACCACCGTCTGGGGCGAGCGCTCGCGCCCGGCGACGAGCGTCGCCAGCGCGGCGACCGCCGCGGCCCCCGCCGCCACCGCCCACGACGCGGGCCCCTGCCCGCCGGCGGCACGGTGGCCGAGCACGGCGAGCGCGACGCAGACGACCGTGAAGGCGGCCGACCGCGCGAGGCGCAGGGGGAGGCGGGCACGCATGACGCCCACATCGTGCCATGGGACGGGGCCGCCTGTCCCGCGGAGGCCCGCCCCATATCGGGGGTTAGGGGAGGGGCGGTCGGTGATGGTGGATGTTTCGCCCCACCCGGTGGAACGTCTGCCGCTATACGAATTTTGTCGCTACTGTTGCCCGCGTTCGCAACATGCGTGAAGCGCGAGGTGAGACACCATGCGGCACTTTCTCGGCCTGCTTCTCGGTGTGGTGGTGACGGCGGTCCTCCTGGCGGGGACGGGCTGGGCGTCCCAGGACGCGGCCCGGGGCATGGCGAGCGTGGCGGCGGGCGCCGCCGGCGCGGTCGATCCCGTGCGCGACACCAAGGCGCTGGTGGGCCTCGCCGCGATGCTGGCGGCCGGGCTGGTGCTCGGCCTGGTCCTCGCGGGCCGGGTGTCGCCGCTGGCGACGTTCGTGCCGTCCATGGCGCTGCTGGCCTGGACCGTCATCTACGCCCTCGACGTCAACCGCGCGCTGTCGCTGGCCCCCACCGACCCCGCGCTGGACCCGCTGATCGTCCAGGCGGGCAAGGGCATGCAGGACCTGCTGGCCCGCGGCGTCTTCGCCCTGGCCGGGATCGCCCTGTTCATCCCCGTCCTCATGCCCTCCCGCTGGGTGGGCCGCCGCGACGACCTCGACGACGACTACGAGGAGGGCGCGGAATCACCCCACGGCTACTACTGACCGGCGGCCACGGGCCCGCTTCGCCGGGAGGCCGGCCGGGCGGGCACGGGAGTGTTCTCAGGCGCGCGGCGTCTCGGGGGCCGCGCCCGTGTAGAGGCGGGTGACGACGTCCTCGATGGAGCTCTCCTCCGGGGCGGTGGCCATGAGCTGGTCCACGGTGCCGTCGAAGGCGAGCCGGCCGTGGTCGATGAGCATCACCCGGCGGCACAGGCGTTCGATGTCGCCGAGGTCGTGCGTGGTGAGGAGCACGGTGGTGCCCCGTTCGGCGTTGAGGCCGCGCAGGAAGCCGCGCACGGCCGCCTTGGTCACCACGTCGAGGCCGATGGTGGGCTCGTCCAGGATCAGCACCGGGGGGTCGTGCAGCAGCGCGGCGGCGATGTCGCCGCGCATCCGCTGGCCCAGGCTGAGCTGGCGGACCGGTTTGTGCAGGAACGGCCCCAGGTCCAGGACGTCGCACAGCTCGGCGAGCCGCGCGCGGTGCCGCTCCCGATCTACCTTGTAAAGGTGGCGGACCAGGGTGAAGCTGTCCTTGAGCGGCAGGTCCCACCACAGCGTCGTCCGCTGCCCGAACACCACCCCGACGCGCCGGGCCAGCGCCGTACGCCGGCGGGACGGGTCCAGGCCGGCCACGCGGACGCGCCCGGCCGAGGGCGCGAGGATGCCGGTCAGCATCTTGATCGTCGTCGACTTGCCCGCGCCGTTCGGCCCGAGGTAGCCGACGAACTCCCCGGCCGTCACATCGAAGGACAGGTCGCGCACGGCCTCCACCACCAGCCGGTCGGCGCGCAGCAGCCCCTTCTTGCGGCGGACCGTGAACGTCCTGGCGACGTCCTGGACCTGGATCACCTGGCTCACGCGGCCTCAACTCCCCGTCGATCGGTAGCGGCGCAGCCCGGCCCGCCACGCCCACGCCGCCACGCACGCCAGCGCGAGCGCCGCCGCGGGCGCGGCGAAGCGCAGCCAGTGCGGCAGCCCGAGCGGGTCGGGGCGGCCGAGGACGTACAGGGCGGGCTGCCAGTTGACGAACGCCAGCGGCACGATGAAGGTGACCGCTCGCACCAGCTCCCCGCCGTAGACGCTGAACGGGTACTGGGTGAGCTGGCCGCCGCCGTAGGTGAAGGCGTTGGCGACCTCGGGGGCGTCGGTCAGCAGGAACTGCAGCGCGCCGCCGAGGGTCCAGATCGCCGTGAACAGCACGATGCCGCACAGCAGCATGACCGGCAGCATCCACAGGCGCCGCCACGGCACGTCCAGCGCGGGCAGCGCGATGGCGAGCACGACGACCGACTGCAGCACGCGGCCGAGACGCTGGAAGCTGAACTGGTCCACCGCCATCTGCACGAACGGGCTGACCGGCCGGATCAGCATCGTGTCGAAGGAGCCGGTCCGCACGTGGCGGCTGAGCCGCTCCACGTTGCCGAAGAGGATGTCGGCCAGCGCGAAGGAGACGCCCGAGGTGCCGTAGAGGAACATCACCTCGTTCAGGGTGAACCCGCCGAGGGAGCCGGTGTGCGCGAAGATCATCGCGATCGCGGCCATGTCCAGGCCGCTGACCACGAAGGACCCGGCCATGAGCATCGTCATCGACAGCGGGTACTGCGCGGCGGCGCGCAGCCACGTCACCGCGAGCAGGACGTAGGTCCTGACGAGGCCGGCCGCCTCACCCACCCTGGATCACCACCCGGCGGCGCGCCGACCGGGTCAGCAGGGCGCCCAGGCCGAGCAGGACGGCCACCCACGCGGCCTGCAGCGCGAGCGCGCCGAGCGGGTCGCGCTTGCCGAGGAACACGTCGGCGGGCACCTGGACCATCGCCGCCCACGGGAGCGCCTGCGCCAGCGTGCCGAGCAGGCCCGGGAACAGCACCAGCGGCAGCACCATGCCGCTGAAGAAGGTCGTCATCACCAGGGACAGGGACTGCAGGCCGCGGTCGTCCACGATCCAGCAGGTGGCGATGGCCACCAGGTAGCGCAGCCCGAAGCTGACCACGATGCCGAGCAGCATCGAGGCCAGCGACCACGCCCACATCGCCGCGTCCGGAGGGAACCGGATGCCGAACAGCACGGCCCCGGCCACCGTGGGCGGGACGCTCCTGAGCAGGATCAGGTACCCGGCCCTGCCGAGGTCGTCGGCGAGGCTCCACATCTGCAGCGACGCCGGGCGCACCAGGTCGAGCGCGATGTCCCCGGTGCGGACCCGCTGGCCGAGCTCCAGGCCGCCGCCGAAGACCTGCATGGGGCCGATGAACGCCTGGCTGAGGAAGCAGAACGTGACCGCGTCGGTGACGTCGTACCCGGCCAGGCCCGGCCTCGCCTGCCACAGGGCGATCAGGACGTACGCGCGCAGGACGCCGAAGACGGTGTTGGTGAACGCCCCGGCGAGTGCGGCGGTCCGGTACGCCGCGTGGCGGCGGAAACCGAAGACGAAGATCGTCAGGTAGAGCGAGAAGGTCGCACACCTCCAGGAAACGGGCCCGGAGGCATTGTAGGCGGAGGCGCCGCGCGGATCCCGGCATTTTCCGCGCCCCTGCGCGCCGCCACTCGGCCGTCACACCCGTCGCCGCCGTCCGGTCGAACGACGCCACCGAACCGGATCGGCGGGCATAGGTGCACAGGCACGGTCACGGTGCCGGCCCGTCAGCACGGCCTGCTGCTCGGCCCGCCAGGAACGGCCAGGTCCGAGCTTGCTCGCGAGCTGACCGGGCGCGTCGCCGGGGCGCGCTACCGGGAGACCCTGCTCAGCAAGTTCACCGCAGAGGAACAGGTCGTCGCACGCGCAGGCTGTACTCGGTGAGGTGGTCGGCGAAGAACTCCGTCCTGTCTCTGATGCGGTCTGTGACCCTCGCGACTGGACGCCGAGTTACAGGCCTACAAGAGCGGTGTCAACCGTCTCGGATTCGCACTTTCGACATGTCATACTTCGCACGGAATGAACAGTTTTGGCAGGTGGGACGAGGGAGAGGGTACAGGTGGAGCTGCGTGACATCGAGATCTTCCTGACCCTGGCCGAGGAGTTGCACTTCGGCCGTACCGCTGAGCGGCTGCACGTGTCGGTGGCGGCGGTGAGCAAGGCGCTCAAGAAGCAGGAACGGGCCATCGGGGTCGAGCTGTTCGCCCGGAACAGCCGCAATGTACGGCTGACGCCGGTGGGGGAGCAGCTTCGCGACGACCTACGTGAGCTGCATCAGGGGTTGACGAACAGTTTGGAGCGGGCTCGGTTGGCGGCCCGGGGCAAGACCGGCACGCTGCGGGTCAGCCTGTTTCCCGTCAACGTCCAGGAGATGCGCCGGTACTGGGAGACCTTCCGTTCCCGACACCCGCAGTGGGAGCTGCGGCTGCGGGTGTCGGCCTATCCGGATCCGTTCGCCCAGCTGCGCGACGGGGAGGTCGATGTCCTGGTCACCTGGCCGCCGGAAGAGCCCGACCTGACCGTGGGGCCACGGCTGTTCGCCGAGCCCAGGGTGCTGGCCATGGCCGACGACAACGACCTGGCCAAGTGGTCCACGGCCTCCATCGAGGCGATCGGCGACCACCGGCACGTGATCGTCGAGTCGGTGCCCGGTGACTGGATGGACCGCTACGTACCCAGGTTCACGCCCAAGGGCCGGCCGATCGAACGCACCGCCGTCGTGCGCAACATCGAGGACATCCTCCTGTACACGACCATGGGGGAAACGGTCTCCCTGTTCCCGGCCCACGTGACCCGCTACTTCCCGCGCCCCGGCATCGTCTACCGGCCGGTCACCGACATGGAGCCGCTGCCATACGTGCTGGTGTGGCGCAGCGACGCGGAGAACGACATGATCCGCGCCCTCGCCCAGGTGGTGCGCGAGGTGGGACCGCTGCCCGGCTGGGACCATTGACCCCAGGTTGATGATCGTTGCGATGGTCGCCGTTGATCCCGGCACCGGCCGACGTGATGCTTGTTCCGTCTGAAGAACACGCCTGTCGGGAGGTGAATGGGAACGTGTCCTTTTCTGGTGCTAAGGCATGAACATCGTCTCTTCCGCGGTTTCCTTGACCGTTGACGATCCGGCCGCTTCCAGCCGGTTCTTCACCAGTCACCTCGGCTTCCGCGAAACCCTGGCCGGCGACGGATTCATCGCGCTCGGCCGTGACGACGCGGCCGTCGATCTGCTCCTGGTGGAGCGCGACGCCGAGCACTGGCGCCCAAGGCAGGAACACACGGACGCGGTCGTGGTGTTCGCCGTCACCGGCCTGGCCGCAGAGTGCGAACGGCTGCGTCGCGAAGGCGCCGCCATCACCGTCCCGCTCCGGCGGGAGCCATGGGGGGAGCTGACGATGCGGCTCAGCGACCCCAACGGCGTGGCGATCCAGCTCACCGAGTGGATCCCGCCGCCTACGAGCTGACGCCGACCCGGCCGACGCGTCATGTCAGCCGCCATCACGGGCATCGGTGATCGCGGCCTCGACGCCGGCGGTCTGCCCGCCCGCCCCGGCCCGAGCGCATCCAGACACCTCGGGCACCAGCGGACCGCGAATCCATGATCGGTCCGTTCAAGCGATTTCCGATTCGGTGCAAGGAGCATGCAGCATGTCCATCACTCTGTCCGAGCAGGACGAATTCACCCTTCGAACGGCCGAGTGGGGCGCAGTATCGCTGATGTCGGCCGCCGGTGCCGCCGGTTCGGCCCACAAGGTCGCCACCGAGGGCTCCATCGCTTTGACCTCAGCGACCGGCCTGGTGGGGCACGTGCTCGCCAAGGCGCCCAAGGGGGTGAAGTACGGCAAGACGGTGGCCGAACTGGCCGACCAGGTGCTGCCGGCCTTGACGGCATCCATGAGCCTGCTCAATCAGCAGGATCCGGCCGAGGCCGGTAACTTCCGTCGTACCGTCCTTGTTGCCATCGAAGCAAGCACCCGGCCCCAGCTGGGCGCGCCTGGCCCCACCCTGGCGGAGATGGCGCGAAAGATCACTGAGGCCCTCGATGCCGCCCCGTCCGGCAGCGCGGACGGCGGGGGCGCGCCGCGGGCCGTCGCCGGACCGGATCGCCCGGAGTTGCGGAAGATCATTCAGGAGATGGTCGAGTCCGGTTTCGTCGGGGTGACGCTGCGCGTGCATGACGAGCAAGGCGAGTGGGTCGGCAGCGCCGGGGCGGGCGAGCTCGGAGAAACCGAAGCCCCGCCGGCGAACGGGCATGTTCGGATCGGCAGCAACACCAAGACGTTCACCGCCACCGTGGTGCTGCAGTTGGTGGCCGAGGGCCGGATCGGCCTGGACAGCCCGGTGGATGACTACCTGCCCGAGTTCGGGATGGACCGGCGGATCACGGTGCGGATGCTGCTGCAGCACACCAGCGGGGTGTTCAACTTCACCGGCGAGTACTTCGAGGACGGCACGTTCGTGCCGGGGATCCCCGCCACCCCCGCGGGCAAGGAGTGGGTGGACAACCGGTTCCACACCTACCGGCCGCAGGAGCTGGTGCGGCTGGCGCTGTCCAAGCCGGCGAGGTTCGAGCCGGGCACCGACTGGAGCTACTCCAACACCAACTATGTGCTGGCCCGGCTGCTGATCGAGAAGGTCACCGGCCGCCCGGTCGCCGAGGAGATGCGGCGCCTCATCCTCGGGCCGCTCGGCCTGACGGGCACCGTCCAGCCGACCACCGAGCAGGACATCCCCGCACCGTACGCCCACGCCTACTACCGCTACGAGGAGGACGGCCAGACCCGGACGGTCGACGTCACCCGGCACAACCCCTCCTGGATCTCCAGCGGCGGCGACATGATCTCCACCCCCCGGGACCTGCAGACGTTCATCACCGCGCTGCTGGGCGGCAAGCTGCTGCCGGCCGAGCTGCTGGCAGAGATGTGCACGCCGGAGTCCAAGGCCGGCTATGGGCTGGGCGTGTTCGTGCAGCCGACGCCGGCCGGCGGCACGGTCATCACGCACAACGGCGGCATGGCGGGCCACGCGGCGCTGATGTACAGCACGCCCGACGGAGGCAGGACGCTGACCGCCGCGCTGAACTACGTGGACGACGCCGCCATGTCCGTGGGTGCGGCGTTCCAGCGGGCGACGCCGCGTCTCGTCGCCGAGGTGTTCGGCAGCGGCCAGGCCGGACCGGCCCAATAACCGGGGCTCGAAGCACCGGAACCACCCCGGGGGACGTACCTGCCGGTAGGCGAGCTGACGGGACACGCGGCCGCCCACCGGCCCCCGGCCTCCCATCCTCGCATTGGGCGGGTGAGGCCGGCGGGCAAAGGGGTGCCGGGCTCTTTCCTGGTACGTTGCGCTCATCCGGGGACGCGGCGCGGAGAGGGGGAGCGGTGGCCGACGAGTTCCAGACCGCTTTCTGGACGGCCAAGCGGGCGATGGCGATCGCCGCAGAGGCGGCCTACAACCGTCACGGCGTGCGCGCGGGGCAGCAGTTCATCCTGCAGTGCCTGTGGGAGACCGACGGCCTCGCGCCCGGCGAGATCGCGCGGCGCCTGGAACTGGCCACGCCCACCGTCACCCGCGCGACCACCCGCATGGAGGCGGCGGGGCTGCTGCGCCGCGAGCCGCACCCCACCGACGCCCGGCTCGTCCGCCTGCGGCTGACCGACCGCGGCCGGGAGCTGGAGAACGTCATCGCGGACGAGATGCTCCGGCTCAGCGAGCGCGCGCTGCGCACGCTGAACGCCGCCGAGCGGGACCAGTTGGTCCGCTTCCTGGGGGAGATCCGCAGGAACGTCTCCTGAGGGCGTCCGGCGGGTATTCGGTCGGGTCAAATGTGCGTGAACGGTCTCGACAAAACGCGTAACGTCCGTGTAAACCGGGATATTACCGCTGGTAAACAGCCACGCGACGGCGCGAGGAGGGACCCGTGGAGCAAGAGATCGACGTGGACGTCCATCCGGTGTACCCGGTGAGCTGGCGCGCCGGCGCCTTCAACGGCCTGCTGCGCGGCACCACCAAGCCCATCTCGGCGATCCTCCTGCGCCACAGCGTCGGGATGACCGTCCTCGCCCGCCTCGCCGCCCTCGGCGAGCGCCTCCCCCTCATGGCGCCCCCCGAAGTAGAGATCATCAAAGACTCCGACCTCCTCCGCCCCACCCACATCACCACCCGAAACCCCTCCGAACCGCCCCTCGTCCCCACGACGGACCACGCCCCAGAACGGGCGCCCAGCGAAGCCACCTCCGAAGCCGCCCGGTCCGGCGCGGTACGCCCCGCCGGAGAGGCCGGCCCTCCCACCATCTGGGACGCCGACGCCGCGGAAGACCCGCCGGAGTCCGCCGACGGGAGCGGGAAGCGGTGCGCCGAGAGATTCGGATGCGGTGGCGGGTCCGGGGATGGCGGCCGGGACACGGGGCAGGCCGGGGAAGCGGTCGCGCGGGCCCGGCAGCGGCGCGGGAGCGCGTGTGGGTCGGAGTGGGTGCGGGCCGGGCATGATCTGGACGAGCACAAGGTGGTGCTCTACTTCCACGGCGGGGCGTACTTCCTCTGCTCGCCGGCGACGCACCGCCCGATCACCTGGCGGCTGTCCGCCGTCGCCCGCCGTCCCGTCTTCGCCTTCGACTACCGCCAGGGCCCGGAGCACTCGCTCGCCGAGTCCCTGTCCGACGCCCTCGGCGCCTATGACGAGCTGCTCGACCGCGGGTACGACGCCCGCGACGTCGTGCTCGCCGGCGACTCGGCGGGCGGCCACCTGACCCTGGCCGCGCTGCTCGCCCTGCGCGACCGTGGCGCGCCCCTGCCCGCGGCGGCCATCTGCCTGTCGCCGTGGGCCGACCTGTCCGGCGCGCGGCGCAGCGCCAACCGGTGGGCCGACCCCATCCTGCCCGCCGGGCGGGTCGACTGGCTGGCCCGCAGGTGGACGGCCGGGCTGGACCGCCGCGACCCCCTGGTCTCCCCGGTGTACGGCGACTACTCCGGCCTGCCGCCGCTCATGGTCGTCACCGGTTCCACCGAGGTCCTGCGCGACGAGGGACGGCGCGTGGCCCTCCAGGCGCGGCGAGCCGGCGTGAAGGTCACCTACGAGGAGTGGCACCGCATGCCACACGCCTTCCCGATCCTCGCCGACGTCCTCCCCGAGGCCCGTCTCATCTTCCGCCACATCGAACGCTTCCTCCTCGCCGTCTCCGGCACCACCCCCGCCGAGTCCTCCTCCGCATCCTGGTCGGCCGCCTCCGCCACCGAGGTCACCTGCGCCGCGCACGCCGACTCCCCGGCTGATCCCGCCACGCTGTCCGCGTTGGACGTCGTCCCCCCACCGGAACCGGAGCCCGATTCCGCCGCCGCGTGACCTCGGCCCCTGCCTCCTGACGATCGCCACCTGCCCGTTCGCCGTGTGATCGCGCATGGCCGGCGCTCGCCGGACCCTCGTCGTACGACCCGCCGTGCCCGGTCGCGTCATGGTCCCTCTGGGCTCAATCGTCACAGAAGGCACAGCAGTGCCTTACCTGGAGGGATGATTCGCCTTACCTTCCATGCCGCTTCGCGCTAGTTGATGCCGAACGGGCTTCGGGAGCGACACAGTGGCCTGTGCCGTAGTGCTCGAAAAAGTTCTCGAAGAGAGGTCATCTGCGGATGGCACGTGCAGCGGGCGTCCCCGACGGGGTGCCTCCAGGCGTCCGGCCGTTGACGGTGGGCGACCCGGTGATCATCGGGCGCTGCCTTCTGCTCGGCCGTCTCGGCGCCGGCGGAATGGGCGTGGTGTACCTCGCCGAGCACCCCGAGGGCGGCCTGGTCGCGCTCAAGACCCCGCACGCCGTCCACCTCGCCGACCCCACGCTGCGCGCCCGGTTCACCGAGGAGGTCGAGTTCTCCCGCCGCGTCGTCCCTTTCTGCACGGCGGCGGTGCTGGAGCACGGTGTGGACCGCGACCGCCCCTTCCTCGTCACCGAGTACATCCCCGGCCCGTCCCTGTCGCAGGTCGTCGCCGCGCGCGGCCCGCTGACCCCCGACCTCGCCTACGGCGTCGCGCTCGGCGCGGCGGCGGCGCTGTCCGCCATCCACGAGGCCGGGTTCGTCCACCGCGACCTGAAGCCGGGCAACATCCTGCTGTCCCCGCGGGGGCCGCGGGTCATCGACTTCGGCATCGCACGGGACCTGGACGCCGCCGTGGCCCACACCCAGGCCGGCCAGGTGATGGGCAGCCCCGGCTGGGTCGCCCCCGAGCGGCTGACCGGCGGCCCGGCCATCCCCGCCTCCGACATCTTCGCCTGGGGGTGCCTGGTCGCCTACGCCGCCACCGGCCACCACCCCTTCGGCACGGGCGAGGCCGACGTGGTCACCCGGCGCATCCTGGTCGAGCGCCCACGCCTGTCGGCGGTCCCCAAGCTCCTGGCCGACCCGGTGGCGGCCGCGCTGGCCAAGGAGCCCGGACAGCGGCCCGGCGCCGCCGCGCTGCTGGCATGGCTGCTGGAGGCCGGGGGAGTGGAGCGGGCCTGGGACCGCAGGGACGCCGTGGACGCCGTCATGGAGGAGATCTGGGCCCCCGTGCCGTACCCGGCCGTACGGCGCGGCCGGGCCAACGGCCCCGGGGACGGCGACCCGGGCACCACCACCGGCGCGCGGGCGGCCCGCCGTTCGGCCGCGCGGCGCGGGCACGCCTCGCACGCCGGGTTCGCGGCCCTGGCCACCGTGTCGATCGCGGCGCTGACCGTCGTCGCGGCCGGGGCCGGCCGGACCACCGTCGAACCCCGGGCGGACCGCCCCGGCACGGCCCCCGCGGTCGTCCCCATCCAGGGCAGCCGCGTGCCGGTGGAGGTGCCGGACCCCTCGGTGCGCGTGGCCGTCTCCGGGACGGCCTCGCACGGCACCGAGGCCCCCGGGTCCCGGCCGCCGCAGCTCACCTACGTGCCCTCCCCGGCGGCGACGCGGCGGTCCGGCCCCACCGGCGGCCCGGTGGACGGAGGGGACCCGTGGGAGACCGGGGCGCCCTCGCCGCGGCCCGAGCCCGAGCGCACCACTCCACCCCCGCCGCCGCCCGCCGGGGACCCGCCCTGCACGAACAAGCGCGGCAAGGAACGTCCGTGCAAGCCCACCAAGGAACCCCGCCCGACGCCGACCCGCACGGCCACCAAGACCCCCACCAAGACCCCGAAGCCCACGGTCAGCATCAGCCAGATCCCCGAGTGGGGCGACGGCGAGTCCCCGCAGCCGTCCCCGATCCCCACGAGCACGGAGTCCTCCACGGCCTGACCGCCCGCGCGTCCGGAGAAATCCGTCGTCGATTCGTGCGACCACGAAGTCCTCTATGGCCCGTTCGCCTGCTCGTGCGAGGCTCACGGGGCCGGGGGTGCCGCACCGTGGGCGCCGTGTCGTCCGGCCTCGCGTGACCTCTCTCGCGGGCCTGCCCCTATCCTGCTTCGGGAAAGGGGTGTCCATGAATCGGGAAAACGGCCGGGACGGCGGGTCGGGCGCGGCGGTGGAGATCGCCGGGATGACCGTGAAGGTCGTCGGGCGCACGCTTCTCGCCGAGGTGGACTGGCAGGTGGAGTACGGCGAGCACTGGGTCATCCTCGGCCCGAACGGCGCGGGAAAGACCACGCTGCTGTCGGTGGCCTCGGCCGTGCGTTTCCCCAGCTCCGGCACGGCGGCGGTGCTCGGACACCGGCTCGGGCGGGTGGACCTGCGCGAGCTGCGCCGCCACATCGGCCTGGTCGCGGCGGGCGGGCGGCTCGTCGACGAGGCCCTGATGGAGGAGGAGTCCCTGACGGCCCACACGGTCGTGCTCACCGGGTACACCGGCAGCAGCGTCCCCCTGTGGGACCGCTACGGGCCCCGGGAACACGAGAAGGCGCACTCCCTGCTCGCCGACCTCGGCTGCAAGGACCTGGCCGACCGGCCGTTCGCCGTGTGCTCCCAGGGCGAGCGGGGACGGGTGCGCATCGCCCGCGCGCTGATGGCCGACCCCGCGATCCTGATGCTCGACGAGCCCTTCACCGGCCTGGACCTGCCCGCCCGCGAGGACCTGATCACCGCGATCGAGGACCTGGCGAACAGCCGTCCCGCGCTGACCACGGTGCTGGTGACCCACCACCTGGAGGAGGTGCCCGCCACCACGACCCACGCCCTGCTGGTCCGCGACGCCCGCGTCCTGGCCGCGGGCCCGGTCCAGGAGGTCCTGACCGGCGAGAACCTCTCCCGGTGCTACGGGCGTCCTCTGCACCTGGACCGCGCCGACGGCCGCTGGTACGTGCGCGCGGCCCGCCGGCCGCGCTGACCCCGCCCGAACGGTGATTTTATAAATCTACAATGTAAAGGCCCTGGGGTAGGGCACCTTCAGCCGATCAGGGCCTCGGTGATCTGGCGGGTGGTCTGCGCGGCGACCCGCGGGTCGACGGCGGCGTAGGCGGTGTAGGCGTTCAGGCCGGTGGCCAGCGCCCAGCCGCGGCCCCGGGTCCAGGTGGCCTCGTCCACGCCGAGCGCGTCGCGGAAGGCGGCGCGGCTCCCGGCCGACATCAGGGTGAAGGCGATGGTCATGTCGCACGCCGGATCACCGACGCCGAGCTCGCCGAAGTCGATGACCGCGCTGAGACGGCCATCGACGGTCAGCAGGTTGCCGGTGTGGAAGTCGCCGTGGAACCAGACCGGCGGGCGATCCCATGGGCGGGCACTGAGGGCGGCATCCCACAAGGCGGTCATGGCGGCGGTGTCGAACACGCCGCCGGCCGCCGCGATGGCGGCTCGGGTCGCGTGGTCCCGGTCGGCCAGCGGCCGGGCCGTGAGTTCGGCGCGCGTACCCGCGGCCGGGACGTCCTCGGGCGCGAACCGCTGGAGGGCGGTCAGGAACTCCGCCAGCTCGACGGCGGCCCGGGTCGAATCGGCCAGCGCCTCGACGGTCGCCGCCTCGCCTTCCAGCCATCGGGACACCGCCCACGGCCAGGGGTAGCCGAAGGCGGGCTCGCCGACCGCCACCGGCACCGGGATGGCCAGGGGCAGGTGCGGGGCCAGCCGGGGCAGCCATTCGGCCTCCTTCTCGGCCTGCCTGATGGCGCCGGCGTGGCGGGGCAGACGGACCGACAGCTCGTCGCCGAGCCGGTAGATCACATGGTCGGAGCCGGCGGGGCCGAGCGGTTCGAGAGGCAGGCCGGCCCAGCGCGGGTACTGCGCGCCGACCAGGCGCCTGACCAGCGCGTCGGTGATGACGGGACGGGTTTCCGCGGTACTCGCGTCTGCCAAGGAGGCTCCTGTGGCCGGCCCGCTCCGGACGGCGGACGGTGGCCACCATCAAATGCGCCGCGCGCTCGCCTGTCGACCGGATTTCCCGGCCGGACCGGTCACCGGCAGGCTCCGCTTCAGCAGGTCGAGCAGGGGGGCCGTCATCGCGGTGGTGATCAGGGCCATGAGCACCAGGGCGACGAACAGCCGGTCGCTGAGCAGGCCGAGCGCGAGCCCGAGGTTGAGCACCACCAGCTCGGTGAGGCCGCGCGTGTTGAGCAGCACGCCGACGGTGATCGCGTCATGCCGTTCCAGCCCTGAGGCGCGGGCCATCAGGACGGGGCCGGCCACCTTGCCCGCCATCGCGACCACGACGATGAGCGCGGTCACGCCCGCGAGGGCGAGGTCGAAGCCGCTGCGCCAGAGGTCGGTCCGCAGGCCGGTGCCGACGAAGAAGAACGGCAGCAGCAGCGTGGCCGAGACGACGTTGATCTGCTCGGTCAGCTTGCTGAGGGCCCCGGTGGGGCAGCAGAGGCCGTACAGGAACGCGCCGAAGATCGCGTGGATGCCGATCGCCGACGTCGCCGCCGCGGACAGCAGGAGCCCGGCCAGCAGCACCAGCAGCCGCAGCTCGTCGCCCCGGCCCTCCAGCGCCGCGAACAGCCGCGCCAGCAGGCGGCGTCCGAGCGTCGCCATGGCGGCGCCGTAGACGACCACGAGCACCACGGTGATCACGGCGTGGGTGGGGGTGTCGCGGCCCGCGACCGCTGTCATGGCGGCGATCAGGCACCAGGCGACCACGTCGGCGATCGCGGCGCACAGCATGCTCATCCTGCCGGCCATGGTGCGCAGCATGTCCCGCTCGACGAGGATGCGGGCCAGCACGGGGAAGGCCGTGATGGACAGCGCCGAGCCGAGGAACATCGCGAAGATCACCGGATTGGCCTGCGGCCCCGCCCAGTCGCGGTACAGGAACGTCGCCAGCAGCACACCGCCCAGGAACGGGCCCGCGATGCCCGCGTGCGCGACGGCCATGGCGGTCCGCTTCTGGCCCTTGAGGGGGGCGTGGCGGGTCTCCTGGCCCACGCAGAACATCAGCGCGACCAGCCCCAGGTCGGCGAGGCCCTGAAGAACGGGCCGCAACTCGGCCGGGAACAGCCACGAGACCATCCCGGGAGCCAACCCGCCGAGCACCGACGGGCCCAGGCAGATGCCCGCGAAGATTTCCCCGACGACCATGGGCTGCCCCAGCCGCACGGCGACCCGGCCGAACAGCTCGGCGGCGAGGATCACCAGGGCGACCGAGATGAACAGCTGAACCCCGTGGTCGCCGGCCATGGCCCCACCCGCCGTCCGGGCTTGGGACGACTCGCCGGCCGTGAGCAGCAGCGCGACCGCGATCAGGGCGGGCACGGCGACGACGAGCAGATAGGTGGGGACGGCCGCCCGGAGCCGCGGCCCGCCCCAGACGGCGGTCTGGTGTCGCGGCCGAGCCTCGCCGGCCTCGCCCGGCCCGATGGCCTTGGAGTCCTCGGTGGCGGGCCTGCTCATCGCACGCTCCTGTCCGCCCGGCCGCCCGGCGAACGGCCGTGCCACTGGGCGGTATGGCATCCGCCCACGATTTGACGACTTAGGGGGACCCGGGACGCGGCGAGAAACCGGCCGAGGACCCGCTGTGGGAGCCGGGAGAGGAACCGGTGTGAGAAAGGGCGGACGCGGTGTGGGACCTGGTGTGAGAGCCGGGAGAGGAGCCGGTGTGGGACACAGCGGAGTCGGTGTGAGACGCGGGGGAGGGCGCGGTGTTCGGGCCGGTGCTGTTCGGGCTGCCGGTGGTTCATGGCCTTGCCGGGTCCCCGTCGGCCAAGGCGCGCCCGTCGCGGTGCGGCGTGCATACCTTCCTGGGTACGCTGCCCGCGCCCCGCGTGTACAAGGATCTCCCCGAGCCCGCCCGCGCTCCGTCGAGTCGGAGGGTCGTCAGGGGGTGGTCTTGGCGAGATCGAAGGCGTCGATCACCTGAAGGGCCGCCTGGTCCAGGCCCGGCGCGGCCAGGGCGCGCTGCCGGTCGGCGCCGGTCCCGGTGCGGGTCAGGTCCGCCAGGAGCCTGACGGTCTCCTCCTCGTCGCCGAGGTCGCGCAGGGCGGGGCCGATCCAGGCCAGCATCTCCTCCAGCAGGGCCATGGCGGGCACCCGCTTCCCGGTCCTGGGGTGGACGCCGCCACCGGCCAGGCCGTAGCGGGCCGCGGCCCACAGGGCGGCCTTGAGGATCTGGTCCTCGTCCGGCACCGGAGGGTCCTCGGGGTCGGCGAGCGCGGTGCGGACCAGGGCCCGGCTGAGCGCCGCCTGCAGGACGGCCTCGTCCACGGTGGCGGCCACGTCGGCGGCGCGGATCTCCACGGTGGGGAAGCGGCCCGACGGCCGGACGAGCCAGTACGGGTGGGCGGCGGCGACCAGGGCGCCGCCGGCGTGCAGCATGGCCGTGACGCGGTCGTAGTGCGCGGCCGAGGAGAACCGGGGCGGGATGTCGGTGGCGGGCCAGCGGGACAGGGCGACGGTGCGCCAGCTCGCGTACCCGGTGTCCACGCCCTCGCAGAACGGCGAGTTGACCGACAGCGCCAGCAGGGTGGGCAGCCACGGCCTGATCCGGTTGGCCACCGCGACGGCCGTCTCCCGGTCGGCCACTCCCACGTGGACGTGGCAGCCGCACGTCTCCTGCTGGGTGACCAGCAGGCCGTACAGCTCGCGCATCTCGCGGTACCGGCTCTTGGCCGACACCTCGCGCGGGGCACGGCCCGGGACGACGGGGGTGCCGGTGGCGACCGCGCGCACGCCCGCCCGGGTCGCGGCGTCCGCCAGGCGGCGCCTGCCGGAGATCAGGCGGGCGCGGAGCTGGTGGAGGCTCGTGCAGACGGGGGAGATGGATTCCATCATGGAGGCCAGCAGCTCGGCCTTGTACTCGGCGTCCTCCGTGTGCCCGGCGGATTCGACGTCGGCGTTCCCGGCGCCGGACGCCCCGGCCCGCCGTTCGCCGGCCGGGTCGACGGGTTCGGCGAGGTCGGCCAGGACGCGGGCGTTGGCGAGGGTGGGGACGCCGTCGCAGGGGTCGACGAGCAGGAACTCCTCTTCGACGCCGAGCGTCGCCCCGTCGCCGGGTGGTCGCGGGTCCTCGGCCGGGGGGTGGTGCGCGCCGGCGGCAGAGGCGACGGGTGAGCGGTACTGGACTTGCCGGTTTTCCGACTGTTCATCCATCGATGCCCAGTCTAGACGGGCGACCGACGCCCGCCGATGGCCCGGCGCTGTCCGTATCCGGCCGTACATGAGTCGTGGTGCCATGGGGCCCGCGCGTGCCGCGCGGGCCCGTCCGGAGGGGGCCGCCGCCCAAAGCGGATCTTTACCGGACGGGCCCGCGGGTTCATGGGCGCCGCGGGGGCGGGATCAGTGCCGGGCGAACTGCTCGGCCTCGGTGGAGTCCTTGAGCGCGACCGTCGAGGAGTCGGGCGCGACCGCGGTGCTGACCAGGTCGAAGTACCCGGTGCCGACCTCGCGCTGGTGGCGTGTGGCCGTGTAGCCCTTGGACTCGGCGGCGAACTCCTCCTCCTGGAGGCTCACGTAGGCCGTCATGCCCTCCTCGGCGTAGCCGCGGGCGAGCGTGAACATGGCGTGGTTGAGCGAGTGGAAGCCGGCCAGGGTGATGAACTGGAACTTGTACCCCATGTGGCCGAGCTCGCGCTGGAACTTGGCGATGGCGGAGTCGTCCAGGTGCCGCTTCCAGTTGAACGACGGCGAGCAGTTGTAGGCGAGCAACTGGTCGGGGTACTCGGCCTTGACCGCCTCGGCGAACCGCCGCGCCACGTCCAGGTCGGGCGTGGAGGTCTCCATCCACAGCAGGTCGGCGTACGGCGCGTAGGCCAGGCCGCGCGCGACGCAGGAGTCGACGCCGTTGCGCACGCGGTAGAAACCCTCGGCGGTGCGCTCGCCGGTGGTGAACGCCTGGTCGCGAGGGTCGACGTCACTGGTCAGCAGCGTCGCGGCCTGGGCGTCGGTCCGCGCGATGATCAGGCTCGGCACGTCGCAGATGTCCGCGGCGAGACGGGCGGCGTTGAGCGTCTTGATGTGCTGGCCGGTGGGGATGAGCACCTTGCCGCCCAGGTGGCCGCACTTCTTCTCCGAGGCGAGCTGGTCCTCCCAGTGCACGCCCGCCGCGCCCGCGGCGATCATGCCCTTCATCAGTTCGAAGGCGTTCAGCACGCCGCCGAAGCCGGCCTCGGCGTCGGCCACGATCGGGGCCAGCCAGTGGGGGGCCGCGTCGTCGCCCTCCGACCAGGTGATCTGGTCGGCGCGCAGCAGCGCGTTGTTGATCCGGCGCACCACGGCCGGGACCGAGTTGGCCGGGTACAGGCTCTGGTCGGGGTAGGTCTGGGCGCCGAGGTTGGCGTCGGCGGCGACCTGCCAGCCGGACAGGTAGATGGCCTTCAGCCCCGCCTTGACCTGCTGGACGGCCTGGTTGCCCGTGAGGGCGCCCAGCGCGTGCACGTAGTCCTCGGTTTGCAGCAGAGACCACAGCCGCTCCGCGCCGAGGCGGGCGAGCGTGTGCTCCTCTTGCACCGAGCCGCGCAGGCGAACGACGTCCTCGGCCGTGTAGGTCCGCTCGACGTTCTTCCAGCGCGGGTCGCTCTCCCACTCTCGCCGCAGTTCCTCTGCAGCTCCCTTGAGGCGATTTGTCATTTCGTCTCCCTTTGCGTCCTCTGGGCGCTTGGTTCGAGTCTGCGACGGTTGGGCGATCCGGCTCAATAGTGATCGAGAGAAAATGGCCAGAACTTTCGCCATACGCGAATACTGGACGGTATTCCCATGGCAAGAAACGCAAACTTTTCGCTATGGACTAGACCAATCTCAGGATCCACATCTCGACCGGCATGCCGGTTATATCCCTGTTTGTCCCGATATGCAGGGTGGTTTCGGTTGGTTTGGGCTCTTCGTCGGAGTGTCAAGATCTACATGACCGAGTGCGGAGCACTCCCGGGACGGCCTCCCGGGCCCGCCCCCGCGCGGCAGGTGGAAGATCTGTGGAAATTACGCCTAGGATCGTGCTATGGCCTCTTTGGTGGGAGAAGAACCGCTGTCTTTGACGCAGGAGCTCGACCTCCTCGCGTTCGGCCAGCGTTTGAGGCACCTGCGCAAGCAGCGCGGGCTCACCTTGTCGGAGCTCGGCGAGCGGGTCGGCCGCGCCCCGAGCCAGCTCTCACTGCTGGAGAACGGCAAGCGCGAGCCCAAGCTCTCCCTGCTGAAGGCGCTGGCCGTGGCCCTGGCCGTGCCCGTCGAGGAGCTGCTGCGGCGCCAGGCCCCGAATCGCAGGGCCCAGCTGGAGATCGCCCTGGAGGAGGCCCAGCGCGACCCCATCTACGCCTCGATCGGCCTGCCCCGGCTGAAGGTGTCCGCGCGGGTCCCGAACGACGTGCTGGAGCACATCCTCGGGCTGTACGAGGAGCTGCGCGCCCGGGAGGCCAAGGGCACCGCCACGCCCGAGGAGGCCAGGGCCGCCAACGCCGAGCTGCGCCGCAAGCAGCGCGAGCAGGACAACTACTTCCCCGAGATCGAGAAGGCCGCCGCCGAGGCCCTGGCCGCCGTCGGGTACCGCGCCGGCGCGCTGTCGGCCGGCACCGTCCAGGCCCTGGTCACCCACTTCGGCTACACCGTGCAGACCGTCCAGGACCTGCCGAGGACGGTCCGGTCGATCACCGACCTGCGCAACCGGCGCATCTACGTCAAGCACGAGCAGCTCGGCATGCACTCCCCGCGCACGATCCTGCTCCAGACCATCGGCCACCTGGCGCTCGGCCACCACAAGCCGCGCGACTTCGCCGACTTCCTGCGCCAGCGCACCGAGGCCAACTACTTCGCCGCCGCCGTGCTGGTCCCCGAGGCGGCCGCCGTGACGTTCCTGCGCGAGGCCAAGCAGGACCGCGCCCTGTCGGTGGAGGACCTGCGCGACGTGTTCGCGGTCTCCTACGAGATGGCCGCCCACCGCTTCACCAACCTGGCCACCCACCACCTGGAGCTGACCTGCCACTTCGTGCGCAACGACGCCCAGGGGATCATCTACAAGGCCTACGAGAACGACGGCATCGTGTTCCCCGCCGACGCCCAGGGCGCGATCGAGGGGCAGCGGATGTGCCTGCGCTGGGCGGGCCGCCAGGTGTTCGCCACCCCCGACCGGTTCTCGATCTTCTACCAGTACTCCGACTCGCCCACCGGCACCTACTTCTGCGTCGCCCACGTCGACCCCTCGCGCGAGGGGGAGCGGGACTTCGCGATCACGCTCGGCGTGCCGTACCGCGAGTCGCGCTGGTTCCGCGGGCGGGAGACCACGACCAGGACCCGCTCGAACTGCCCGTCAGGGGAGTGCTGCCGCCGCCCGCCCGCCGAGCTGACCCAGCGCTGGGAGGGGTACGCCTGGCCGTCGGCCCGCGCGAACTCGCACGTGCTGGCCGCCCTGCCCCCCGGCTCGTTCCCCGGCGTGGACGAGGCCGACGTCTACGCCTTCCTCGAACGTCACGCGGGCGGCTGAGCGTCCTCCCAGAGAGGGAGCCGCAGGACGAAGCGGGCGCCGCCCGCGGGGGCGTCCTCGACGTCGAGGGTGCCCTGGTGGGCGTGGGCGATGTCGCGGGCGATGGCCAGGCCGAGGCCCGTGCCGCCCCGGTCGCGGCTGCGGGCGGTGTCGAGCCGGGCGAAGGGCTCGAAGACCCGCTCGCGGTCGGCGTCGGTGATCCCGGCGCCGTCGTCGCTCACGGTCAGCTCGGCCCACCGGCCGTTGCGGCGCACCTCGACCCACACCGTGCCGCTGGTGTGCCGGTGGGCGTTGTCGAGCAGGACGTTGATCAGCCGGGCGACCTGGTGCGGGACGCAGGAGACGAGCACCCCGGGCTCGGCGCGCAGCCGCGCGGCGTCGCCGTCGGCGCGGGCGGAGAGCTGCCAGCCGGCCAGCTCGGCGAGGTCCACCGTCTCCCGCTCGGAGACCTGGCCCTTCAGGCGGGCGAGCAGGAGCAGGTCGGTGACGATGGCCTGCAGCCGGTCCACGTCCCGCAGGGCGCTGGCGAGCAGGGTCGGCAGGTCGGTCTGCTCGGGGTGCATCTGCGCCTCTTCGAGCTGGGCCCGCAGGCCCGCCACGGGGGTGCACAGCTCGTGCGAGGCGTCGGCGATGAACCGCCGCTGCTGGTGCAGCAGCGGCTCCCGCCGGTACGCCGGCAGGTCCACGGCATCCTCGCGCGGCCGGTCGGCGACGCCGCCGGCGTGCTCACATCCGTGGTGCTCCGTCATGGCCGTACCGTGATCCCCCTGAAGCTGCTGCGGTCCTGGCGTCTCCGTGGCAGGCTGTATGCCTTCTCCCGTCTACGGTATACATCTACGGTATACGCAGTTTTGTGTTGATATAGACGCCCTTGGTTATCTCTAGGGTGCCTTGTCCGGTATGCGGCTGTCATCGCGGGCAGCACCCACTCGGGCTTCCATGCCAGCGGGACCCGTGAGATGGGGGCTGGCCGCAATGCCCGGCCGGGAGGCTGCTGGAATCCTTGAAGGGTGGCAGTCCGGTGCTTGATCGTCGACGACAACCCGGGGTTCCTCGCCGCGGCTCGCGAACTCCTCGAACACGAACAGATCACCGTGGTGGGCGTGGCGTCGACGATCGACGAGGCACTTCGGCGGTTCGACGAGCTGCGTCCCGACGTGACGCTCGTCGACATCAACCTGGGCGGTGAGCCCGGGTTCGAGCTCGCCCGGCGCCTCGTCGACGCCCGGCCCGGCGGGCGTCCCATCGTGATCCTGATCTCGACCTACGCCGAGCACGACTTCTCCGACATGATCGCCACGTGCCCGGCCGTCGCGTTCCTGTCCAAGTCCCGCCTCTCGGGCAACGTGATCCGCGCCATCCTCGGCGGGCACGCGCGGCACCGGCACGCGTAAGGAACGGTCCCGGGTGAGAGCGCGTCGCTCAGCGACTCTCCAGGAAGGCGATCACGGCCAGCACGCGCCGGTGGTCGTCCCCGGTGTCGGGCAGCCGCAGCCGGGCCATGATGCTGCGGACGTGCTTCTCGACGGTCCCCTCGCTGATCCACAGCCGGTGGGCGATCCCGGCGTTCGAACGGCCCTCGGCCATCAGGGCGAGCACCTCGCGCTCGCGCGGGCTGAGCAGCGCCAGCGGGTCCTCGCGGCGCCGGGCCGCGAACAGCTCGCTCACCAGCACCGGGTCCACCACCGAGTCGCCGCCGCGGACGCGCTCGATGGCCTCGATGAACCCGTCCACGCTCGCCACCCGCTGCTTGAGCAGGTAGCCGATCCGCCGGCCCGTGGCCAGCAGCTCCATGGCCTGGTCGACCTCGACGTGCGCCGACAACACCAGGATGCCGGCCTTCGGGTGGTCCTCGCGGATCGCGCGGGCGGCGTCCAGGCCCTCGGTGGTGCAGGTGGGCGGCATGCGGATGTCCACGACGATCATCTCAGGCTCGGCGCCGCGCAGGAAGTCCAGCAGCTCGGCCGCGTCGCCCGCGCGGCAGACGACGTCGTATCCCGCGCTCTCCAGCAGGGTGGCCATGCCCTCGCGGAGCAGGACGTCGTCCTCCGCGAGAGCTATCCGCTTCACCTGTCCGCCCATTTACTCACGCCGTAGAGTGACCCGGTCGACGGGTTGGAATGCGTACCTTCGCCAAGCGTATGACGGGCGGAAAGCCGGTGAACCCCCGGTAATGGGCAAGAATCGGCTACCAAGAGGCATGGAAAAGGCCGCACGGCGGCGTGCCCGACGGCCTCGCGTAGACTTGCGACGTGCCCGAGGGCGTTCTGGCGTCCCTGTTGCGCGCACCGCGCCCCTCGTTCATCCTCGGCCTGGGAGTCAGCGCGGTCTGCGTGGCGGTCGAGTCGGGCCTGGTCTATCTGATCAAGGGCTTCGTCCCCGTCACCGCGCTCGGCATGGTGTACCTGCTCGGTGTCCTGCTGGTCTCCACCGTGTGGGGCCTGGCGCTCGCGCTGGTCACCGCGCTGCTCAGCACCGCCGCCTTCCAGTTCTTCTACCTCTCCAGGTCCGGCGACCCGACCGACCTGCTCGAACTGCCGATGTTCCTCATCGTCGGCATCCTGGCCAGCTCGATCACCGGCCTGGCCCGCACCTCGGCCGCCGAGGCGCGCGCACGCCAGGCCGAGGCCGACCTGGCCGCCCGGCGGGCCCGCCGCATCGCCGAGGAGCAGAGCGCCCTGCGCCGGGTCGCGACGCTGGTCGCGCAGGGCATCTCCGCCCAGGAGATCTTCCAGGCGGTCGCCTGCGAGATCGGGCGTGTGGTCCACGCCGACCACATC
Source organism: Sphaerisporangium siamense (assembly GCF_014205275.1). Classification (NCBI taxonomy): domain Bacteria; kingdom Bacillati; phylum Actinomycetota; class Actinomycetes; order Streptosporangiales; family Streptosporangiaceae; genus Sphaerisporangium; species Sphaerisporangium siamense. Next base: position 6,295,277 of record NZ_JACHND010000001.1, on the reverse strand, counting down.
GCCATCACCCGGTACGAACCCGGCGCCCGGGTGGGCGTCGTCGGTTCGTGGAGCCGCGACGGCGACGCGGCGGCGCCGCGCGTCGGATCGCGCTGGGAGATCGTCGAGAACGGCGCGGCCGACATCGTGCGGCGCACCGGACGGCCCGCGCGGGCCATGATCGGCGAGCTGCGGGGCGGGTTCGTCGACTGGGCCCGGGCCCGTGGCGCCGCCGGCGCGATCGGATGCCCCGTCGTGGTCCGCGGCGCCCTGTGGGGCACGGTGATCGCCTGGTCGTCCGCCGACCACCCCTACCCCGGCGACGCCGAGGAGCACATGCTGGAGTTCACCGAGCTGGTCGCCACCGCCGTCGCCAACGCCGAGAGCCTCGCCGAGCTGGCAGCCTCGCGCGCCCGCGTGGTCGCCGCCACCGACGCCACCCGCCGACGCATCGAACGCGACCTGCACGACGGCACCCAGCAGCACCTGGTCTCGCTCGCCCTGGAACTGCGCACCGCGGCGCTGGCCGTCCCGCCCGGCCACGGTGACCTGCGGCGGCGGCTGGACCACGCCGTCACGCGCATCAACGACGTCGTGGACGACCTGCGGGAGATCTCCCGGGGCCTGCACCCGGCGATCCTGTCCATGGGCGGCGTCGAGCCCGCGCTCAGGACTCTCGCGCGCCGCTCGGCCGTCCCCGTCGAGCTGGACGTCGGCGGCGTGCCGCCCCTGCAGGAGCGGGTCGAGGTCGCGATCTACTACGTCGTGTCCGAGGCGCTGACCAACGTGGCCAAGCACGCGCGCGCGTCGGTCGCCGAGGTCCGGCTGCGGGTGGCGGACGGCGCGGCCGAGCTGTCGATCCGCGACGACGGCGTCGGCGGGAGCGACCCGGGCGAGGGGTCGGGGCTGATCGGGCTCAAGGACCGCGTCGAGGCGCTCGGCGGCACGCTGGACCTCCACAGCCCGGCCGGGGCCGGGACGACGCTGTCCGCCCGCATTCCCGTCACCGGCGGATCGTGACGCCCGCGGCCGCCCCGGGACGTAACCAGAAATATCGCGAAATGCCGGTTAGCGCGGTGCCGGTACAAAAGCCACCCGCCGGGCGTCGTACGCTTCCGGCGGCGCATAGAGTGTCGAGCGGTGGACGAGGCGACGGAGGGGTCGTGCTGCCTGAGGTCGAGGTGTGGCTGCGCGAGCGTACGACCGCCTCGGCGGACTGGCCGGTGGGCGCGCTGCTCGCCGCCAAGCGGGCCCACGCGGCGACGATCAGCGTCGTGCTCCCGGCGAGGAACGAGGCCGAGACGGTCGGCGACATCGTCGCGGCCATCCGCCGCGACCTGCGCGAGGAGGTCCCGCTCGTCGACGAGCTCGTCGTCGTCGACTCCCGCTCCACCGACGGCACCGCCGAGGTCGCCCTGCGCGCGGGCGCCAAGGTCTTCGCCCAGGACGAGATCCTGCCCGCCCTCGGCCGCCTGGACGGCAAGGGCGACGTGCTGTGGAAGTCCCTCGCGGTCACCTCGGGCGACCTGCTCGTCTTCGTCGACGCCGACCTGCGCGAGTTCCGCACCTCCTACGTCACCGGGCTCCTCGGGCCGCTGCTCGCCGACCCCTCGGTGGTCTTCGTCAAAGGCTCCTACGACCGTCCCCTGCGCGACGCCCAGGAGGCGGGCGGCCGCGTCACCGAGCTGGTGGCCCGGCCGCTGCTGAACATGCACTGGCCGCTGCTGGCCGGCTTCGTCCAGCCGCTGGCCGGCGAGTACGCCGGGCGCCGCGCCGTGCTCGAACGCCTGCCGTTCGCCACCGGATACGGCGTCGAGCTCGGCCTGCTGATCGACCTGCTGGAAGCCGAAGGGCTCGGCGCGCTCGCGCAGGTGGACCTCGGCCGGCGCGTCCACTCCCACCAGTCCACCGAGGACCTCGGCGTCATGGCCGGGCAGATCATGCACACCGCCTGGGCCCGGCTGGACCGCCAGTGCAAGATGGTCCCGCTGCACACCCCCGCCGCCGAGCTGACGCAGTTCGCCCGCGGTGAGGTGGGCCACCTCCCGGTGGCCAGGGACATCTCGATAGGCGAGCGCCCCCCCATGCGCGACGTCCCGGACTATCCCGGCCACCACCGGTCCACCCCGAACCCCGAAACCCAGCCGACCCTCTGAATGGGGATGCCCCGTCAGTCGTCGCCGGTCGTGCGGGGACCGATGCCGGTGAGCGCGACCGTGACGAGGTCGTCGGCGAAGCCGGCGGGCACCTGGTCGGCGGTGAGCGCGGTGCCGCCGAACAGCAGGCGCGGCAGGATCAGCTCGTGGCAGGCGCCGACGATCATGGTGGCGGCGGCGTCGGGGCTCGCCCCCGCTGCGACCCGGCCGAGCCGCTGCTCCTCGCCCAGGTAGGCCGCCAGGCCCGCGCGCAGCCCGAGCCCGCCCGCCAGCGGATTGGGCAGCTCCTGGAACCGCGCGAGCACCTTCGGCTGGTTCCCCAGGCCCGCGAAGGCGGGCAGGATCGCGATGTGCAGGGCCAGCCCGTACCGGATATAGGCCCGCAGATTCCCCTCGACCGTGCCCTCGCCCGCCCGCCAGAGCGGTTCGCCCAGCCCGGCCTCCGCGGCGCGCACGTGCGCGTGCAGGGCGAGGGCGAGCAACTCCTCCTTGTCGGCGAAGTGGTTGTAGAGCACGCCGTCGGCCACCCGCGCCTCCCGGGCGATGGCCCGCACGGTGAGCCCGGCCGTGCCATGCGTGGCGATGAGCCGTACGGCGGTGGCGATCAGGTGGTCACGCAGGCTCACCTCGCCACCGCCCTCCCTGAGCGCGGCCGCTTTCCTCGGAGACATCACGGCCCATCGTATTTGACCATGAACGGTACCCCCGGCCCCGGGGGACGGCGCGGCCTTCGCGCGCGCCCCGAGCCGGCCTTCGTAAACGCGGATGAGCTGGGGCGTCTCACCCCCGCGCCAGGCCGCCGGGACGGGCGGCCCTGATCAGCCAGGCGGCGCCGCGCAACCGGACCGCCCCCTCTTCGGCGAACGGGCGCATGGCCTCCACCAGGGCCTCGTGGACCAGGGCGTCCGTCCCCGGAGACGTGCGCGAGAGCAGGTGGCGGATCGGGCCCCAGGCGCCGAGGAACGCGGCGGCGTCCTCGGCGTCCGCGCCCCACACCTGCGGCGCGTCCACCGGGGTCACGGTCACCTCGGTGAAGCCCGCGGCGGTCAGCACCTGCCGGACGCGGCCGGGGTCGGCCAGCGACTCCGGGCCCGCGGCGCCCTGCTCCCGGGGAGCGGCGAGGGCGGGCACGTGCGGCGCGATCGCGGCGAAGACCCGGCCGAGGTCGCCCTCGGCGACACCGCGCATGCTCAGGAACGCCACCCGTCCGCCGGGGCGGAGGGCGCGGCGGATGTTGGCGAACGCCGCGACCGGGTCGGAGAAGAACATGATCGCGAACCTGCTGACCGCGACGTCGTAGGCACCATCGGGGAAGGGATGGACCTGCGCGTCGCCCTGCTCGAAGGTCGCGTTCGCCACGCCCTCCTCGGCGGCGAGGGCGCGGGCGCGCCGCAGCATCGGCCCGGAGAGGTCGACGCCCGTCGCGTGCCCGTGCCGGGCCGTGCGCGCCGCCAGGCGGGTGACCTGGCCGGTGCCGCAGCCGACGTCCAGCACCCGGTCAGCGGGGCCGATCGCGGCGGCCTCCAGGAGCGGGGCGTTGAAGCCGCTGTTCACGGCGTCGTAGCGGGCGTGGTTGCCGGCCCAGTGGCCGCCCTCGTAGCCGTTCCACGCCTCGGCCTGCTCGACGTTGACGATGCTCACGCGTCCATCCCCTCGTGCTCACGGTGAACGTACGTTCATGAACGTACGTTCACCACGATAGCACCGCGGTCAGATGCCCCGCCGGACCGCCCGCGTGCCGAGGGCCAGCCCGACCGCGCCGACCGCGCACGCCGAGAGCGCCCCGTACAGCACGGCGAGGTCCACGGCCCGCCCGGCGAACAGCGCGCGTTCGGCCTCGACGATGTAGGAGACGGGATTGAAGGCTGCGGCCGTCCGAAGCCAGGCGGGGCCGTAATCGGTCGGCAGCAGCACCCCCGACAGCAGCATGAGCGGGAACAGCAGCATCTGCGTCACGCCCCAGAAGAGGTTGCCGTCCGGGCGCGAGGCGATCGCCAGCACGAACGACAGCGCGCCCAGCCCGGTGCCGAACACGATCAGCAGGGCCAGCCCGGCGAGCACCCCGGCCGGCGAGGGCCGGAACCCCAGCGGCAGCGCCAGGCCGATGATCAGCACGGCCTGCACCAGGAGGATCACGAACTCCTTGAGGACCCGGCCGACCAGCATCGCCGTGCGGTTGAGCGGCGTGACCAGCATGCGCTCCAGCGAGCCGCCCATCAGCTCGATCAGCATCGAGTAGCCCGCCATCATCGGCCCGGTCAGGCACATCATGATCAGGATGCCCGGCACGAACCACTGCCACGGCGCGCCGCCGCCGAAGCCCTGCGCGCCCGCCAGCATCGGGCCGAAGAGGAACAACAACAGCAGCGGCTGCACCATCGCGAGGAACAACAACACCGGCGCACGCGACACCGGCGCCACCTCCCGCACGAACACGGTCGCGACATCACGAAGAAACTGCCTGGTCATCCGGGGTCCTTTCGTACAAGGGGCAGGGGAAGCGCAGCCCTCGCGGGCACGTGGGCATGCGGGACGAGCGGGTCGCAGAGCATTGGAGGGGCCTGCCCGACGGGCGCCGGCGTACGAGCGGGGGAGGGGAGGCGGAGAGCTGCGGTGTTACCAGGGGGAAGCCGCAAACGTGCAAGAGTACGGCGACTCGGCCCGCCACGGTGACGTGGACTCACGTGGGCCCCGAGCGCGGCGAGGCAGGGCGAGCCGCGAGAGTTCGGGGTGCGGCGGTGGGTTGGGAGCTTCGGCGGTGCGGGCGGGTGTCCGGGGCAGTTGAATCCCTTTTGTACGGCTCAGGCGTCGTCTTGGTGGGATTCGCGGAGGCTGCGGCCGGTCAAGGCCAGGAAGACGTCGTCCAAGGTCGGGCGGGTGGTCTCGGCGGTGGCGACCTCCAGGCCCGCGGCCTCCAGCGCGCGCAGCAGCCTCGGCATGGCGAGGTCCGCCCGGGGGACGCGTACCCGGACGGTCGCGCCCTCGACGGTCACGTCCTCCGGCGTGCCCAGGCGCGCGGCGATCTCGGCCGCCTTGCCGACGCCCGCCGCGTATCCGGACCTTCCGGACTGTGCCACGCGCCGGACCTGCGTCTTTTCCGTGTGCTCCGTCTGCCGGACCTGTGCGTTCTCCGTGTGCTCCGCCTGCCGGGCATGGGCGTTCTCGTCGGGGTCCGCGTGCCGGACCCGGGGGTTCTCGCTGTGGTTCGGGGTTGTGGTGCTCCTATGGTTCTCTGCGTCGGGGAGGATCTCCTCGGTGTGCAGGGTCACGGTGATGTGGTCGCCGGCGAGGGCGGTTTTGAGCTCGGCGGCGGTGCCGTCGGCGATGATCCGTCCGTGGTCGATGATGACCACCCGTTCGGCCATCGTGTCGGCCTCCTCCAGGTAGTGGGTGGTCAGGAACAGGGTCGTGCCGTGCCGTTCACGCAGCCGCAGGATGTGCCGCCAGACGTCGGCGCGGCTCTGCGGGTCGAGGCCGGTCGTCGGCTCGTCCAGGAACAGCAGGTCCGGCCGGTGCACCAGGCCGAGGGCGATGTCGAGGCGCCGCCGCTGCCCGCCCGAGAGCGTCCCTGGCCCGCGCTCGGCCAGCGGCGTGAGCTCCAGCGCGTCCATGATCTCGTCGGCCCTGCGCCGGGCCTCCGCCCAGGTGACGCCGTAGCAGCGGCCCTGGGTGACCAGTTCGTCGCGCACCCGGAAGTTGTCGCCGGCGCCGCTCTTCTGCCCGACGTACCCGATGCGCCCGCGCACCCCCGCCGGGTCGGACACGACGTCGTGACCGGCCACGACGGCTGTCCCCGACGTGGGCCGCAGCAGCGAGGTCAGCATGCGCAGGCTGGTGGACTTCCCGGCGCCGTTGGGGCCGAGGAAGGCCACCAGCGTGCCGGGCTCGACGTCGAGGTCGAGCCCGCGCACGGCCTCGACCTCGGCGCCTCCCTTGACCTTGAACCGCCGGGTCAGGGCTCGGGCATGGATCATCGTCGCCTCCTGGGGAGTACGGGCGGACGGTGTATGGGCACGCCGAAGAAAACCCCTTCGGGGGCTCGGCGGGATCGGCTCATCTTCCGCCAGTCCCCGGCGATCTGGCAAACGTGAACGCCGCGTTCATATACGCCCCTGACCAGCCAGAACCTCTACGGGGCCGGTGAACGCGCGGAGGTCGATTTCCGGCGGCCACACCCCCGCCCGCCTGCGCTTTCTCCGCCCGCGGACGAGACGCGGGAGAAAAGTTCCGCCGGACCGCCGGCGCGGGCGTGGGGGAAGGCGCGGGGTCTTTCGCGTGCCGGATCGGGGTCAGTTCCAGGCGGCGTGCTGGTGGGCGTGGCGGGTCGCGGCGGCCGACCGGTGCTCGCCGTCGTGGTGGGCGAGGGTCTCGCAGGTGAGCAGTTCCCAGTGCCCGATCTCGGGGTTGGCGAGGATCGCGGCCACCTGGGCGCGGATCTGCGCCGCGGTGACCTCCTCGTCGGTCTGGATGCGGAGGGCGATGTATCCGACGGCCTGGGTCAGGTCCTTGCGCCACTGCCGGGGCAGCAGCGCCAGGATCCGGATGCCCTCGACGGGCGAGGCGCACGACGGCCTGGCGCGCCGCATGGTCAACACGACCAACATGGCTGGATCCTCTGCTCGGTCCCCGGACGGTCCCCGCACTTCCACTGTGCGCGGGCGCGGGCCCGGCCGCCAGGGAGGATGGCGGCAGAAAGTCACCGGCCGGTGACCGGTTCCTGTCATTGTCCGCTGATTCACCCCCACTTGGGGGCAGGTTCCGGCGAAAGCCTGGTCGTGCGGTGTTCGGGGTTCCGCCATGGGACGGCCCAGAAACGATGGTGAACTCCGTGTAACGGATGGCGTGTCCGCATACACGGCAAAGGGGGCGCACGCCAGGCTATGGCTGCCACGATCCCCGGAGGCTCCTCATGCTCAAGCGCAACCGGCTCTTCGGCCGTAAGACCCGCGTCACCTTCCTGCTGCCCATGGACCAGCCGAACGGCGTGGTCAGCGTCGTGGGCGACTTCAACGACTGGATACCGGGCCGGCACGAGCTACGCCGCCGCCCCAACGGCACCCGCACGGTCTCGGTCATCCTCCCCGAGGGCGTACACCGCTTCCGCTACCTGGCCACCGGCGGCCTCTGGTTCGACGACGACAACGCGGACCGCATCGACCAGCAAGGCAGCCTGATCCGCCTCTGACCCCCCACCTGCGACAATCCGGCAGTGCGCCCCTCGCGGCGCAGGCCGCGCACGGCTCTGACCGCACGGCTGGGGCCGCTTCGCGGCGGGGCCTCGGCATGCGCCTGGGGCCCCGCCGGGCTGCCGGACAGTGTGGCCTGTCAGACGGAGGTGTACTGGCCGAGGTGCGCGGTCGCGTCCAGGTCCTCGGCCACGGCGGCGAGCTTGGCACGGATGGCCGCGATCGCGTCATCGCCGAGCGCCAGCCGCAGCGGCGGCTCCGGCAGGTCGAGGGCGGCGAGTACGGCGGCGGCGGCCTTGTCCGGGTCGCCGGGCTGCGTGCCGTCCGAGGCGGACAGCGTGGCGGCGGTCGCGCCCGCGGTGGCGGCGTAGTCGTCGAGCGGGGCGCTGCGCCGCAGGGCCGGCCCGGCGAAGCTCGTGCGGAAGGCGCCGGGCTCGACGATGAGGATCCCGATCCCGAGCGGGCGCACCTCCACGGCCAGCGCCTCGCTGGCCTGTTCGAGCGCGCCCTTGGCCGCGCAGTACGCGCCGGTGCCCGCGAAGGCCAGCAGCCCGCCCATGCTCGTGACCTGGACGATCGTGCCGCCGCGCCGCGCGCGCATCTGCGGCAGCACCAGCCGGGTCAGCCGCAGCGGCCCGTGGAACATCACCTCCAGCGCGTCGCGGAACTCCTCCTCGCTCGTCTCCTCGACAGCGCCGACGATGCCGTACCCGGCGTTGTTGACCAGCACGTCCACCCGTCCCGCGGCCTCGACCGCACGCGCGCAGGCGGCGGCGTCGCGGACGTCCAGCTCGACGACGGTCACCCGGCCCGGATGCGCCGCCGCCAGCGCGGCCACGGTCTCCGGGCGGCGCACCGCCGCGACGACCACGTCCCCCGCCGCGAGCGCGGCGCGCGCGAACGAGTCCCCGAACCCGCTGTTCGCACCCGTGATCAGCCAGCGGCGCGGCGCCGGATCGTTGCTCACCAGGAAAATCCCTTCGACGATGTACGCGCCCCGGGCGCGGATGCCCGGAGGCCGCCCCCACGATGCCCAACGATCTTCAGCGCCGGTATGGCCCGAAGGTGGAAGATGGGAAGCGTGCCCGACGCGATCACCGGGTCCCCTCGCGGGCCCCGTCCGCTGCCCGACGGCGAGCCGATGACGGCCGCGGACTACCGCCGCCTGGTCGGCGTCCTGGAGTCCGTGGACACCGCGGCCGACCTGCCGGAGTTCCGCGAGCGGCTGCTGCTGGCCCTGCGGAGCTGGTTCGGGTACGCGGGGGTCGCCGTCCTGCACGGGGACACCCTGGCGGCGGCGATCGAGGAGGGCTGCGGCATCCAGGGCGGCTACGCGCCCGCGTTCATCGCCGAGTACGCCGCCCGCTGGCGGGACCTGGACCCGTTCCGCACCGAACGGGCCTACCAAAGACTTCTGGCCGACGGCGTGGTCACCTTGGAGGAGCTGGACCCGTCCGGGGACTACGCCGAACGGTTCCTGAGGCCGCACGGCATCACCGACAAGGCGGGCATGGTCGTGGACGGCGGCCCCGCCGGCGTGATCTACGTGGGCATCGCGATCAGGGACACCCCGCGCGTCCCAGCACGCGACCTGGCCGTGCTGCGGGTGTTACGGCGCCACCTCGCCCCCCTGGCGATCGACCGGCTCACCCGGCACCGCGAGCGCCTCGCCGCCCGCGCCGACTGGCGGCTGACCCCCCGCGAGTGGGACGTGGCCGCCCTCGCCGCGCAGGGCCTGACCAACCAGCAGATCGCCGCCCGCCTGTTCATCGGCGTGGACACCGTCAAAAAGCACCTGACCCGCGTCCTCGCCGAAACCGCCTCCACCACCCGCACCGAACTGGCCGCCCGCTGGCACCGGCAGCGACCCCAGTAGCGATCCGCTGCTCGGTGCCCTGCTCCGCAACAGCCCTAGACCGGTTCGGCGGGTGACGAACCCGTCGGCTCGCCGAGCTCGAACCACACCACCGTCCCGCCCGTGTCGCGCTGGAAGCCCCACTTTCCGGCGATGTCGTTCACCAGCATCAGCCCGCGCCCCTCGGTCGCCTCCACGTCCGGCCGCCTCAGCGTCGGGATCTTCGCCGAGCCGCCGTCCTCCACGGCCACCAGCACCCGGCCGGCCGCGAAGGCCACTGAGACAAGGAAGTCATGGCCGGCGGCGTGCCGGACCGCGTTGCCCGCGAGTTCGCTGGTGAGCAGCACGGCGTCGTCCCGATACGGATGCTCCTCGCCCAGCAGCCCCGCCACGAACGCCCGCGCCGACCTGACCTGACACGCCGCATTCCCGAACCGCCGAGAACACACCGGCGACACCACCGCCGCACCGGCCTCCGCCCCCTGAGCCACCCTCCACCGAGGATCCATCCCGAACAACACCGTCCGCCTGAACTCCACGACCCCGAACCTCCCGCGCCGAGGGACGGGGACGGTTCTCCGCCGCTCGTCCCGCTTGGATGCATAGCGTGTACGATCGCTCACGCAGAGCATCGCATGTGCCCCACAATTTTGTGTGGCACATGAGTGAAAACCTCCGAGGCCGTGCGGGTTGCTGAGCAAATACTGCAAGAGTGGGAGAAAAGGGGCTGTATGAGTGCCAAGTTCGCGATGACGCTCCGAGCTCAATGGCTGGGGCGGCAGTTGCGAGAACTTCGTGAGGCTGCGGGGCTGACCCTGAAAGAGGCGGGAGCCTTCATTCAGCGTGACAGTGGCACCATCAGTCGGTTCGAGGCAGGGATCTATCCCGCGCGTACGCCGGACGTCAGCGCCCTGTTGGACTTGTACGGCGTCGTTGCGCCGCTACGCAGAAGGGGCCTTATGCGGCTAGCCGGTGAGGTCTGGCAAAGCGGCTGGTGGGATGCGTACTCCGAAGATCTCTCCAGGATCGTGGTCGACTACGCCTGGGTGGAGTCGCGTGCCAGCGGGATCAGTTCGTTCGACGCTCTCGTCATTCCGGGAATCCTGCAGACGCGTGGCTATATGGAAGTGATCATGAGTTGTGCGGGAAACGGTTGCTCTTCCCAAGTCGATAGGGGTGTGGAGTTTCGGCTAGAGCGTCAGAAGGTGCTAGCGGAGCATGAGCCGCCGTCCATCGTCGCCGTGCTCGACGAGAGCATCCTTCATCGGGTCATCGGCGATGCGCATATCCATGCCGAGCAACTGGATCACCTCCTCGCCCTTTCCGAGTACTCCCATATCGACATTCGTGTGCTCCCCTTCGCGTCAGGGGGCCACGCCAGTCACGAGGGTCCCTTCAGAATCTTCGAACTACCTGACCCATATCCCGAGATTGCGTATGTGGAGACCGCGGCAGGCGGACTCTACGTCGAAGGCGACCAGGTTCGCCCACTTATGTTGAGGTTCGATCGACTTATGCGTGAGTGTCATGGTTCCATGGAGTCCGTTGGAATGATTGACGCAGCCATTAGAAGGTTGCGCTCGTCCAAAACGGAGGCCAGAACGTGAGTGACTCTCGGGATCATCCGGTGGTGGCGTGGCAGGTCAGTAGCTTTAGTCCTGATGTCGGGCCGAATTGTGTCGAGGCGGGACCTCTTCTGGACGGGTCGGGGCGGGTCGCCGTGCGGCACAGTAAGGATCCGCACGGGGCTGTGATCATCTACACGCGGGCCGAGTGGGATGCCTTCTTGGCCGGCGTCCGGGCCGCGGAGTTCGACTTCTAGCAGTTCTCGGGCTCAAGCGTCTTCAGTGTCGGCGAAGGACCCGGGGAGCGACCCACCTGCTGGTAATGGGAGATGGTACGTGTATCGGATCCGCGAATTACCGGTACGGCTTCCCTGAAGAGTTACCGTCGGAGACCCAGGGACAACAGCCTTGGTCTGGTTCGGTGGTCCAGGAGGACGACATGCGCGAAATGGTGCCGATGGGTTTGCCTTCCGCTGCTGCGACTCTGCTGATGTTGCTGTCGTGCTGCTTGTTCACATTCGCAGGAGCGGCTGTTCAGGCGATGACGAGCCTCTCGCCCTCATCTCGGCTCCCAGACGGATCCGAGATCAGCGTCGTTGCTCCGGTGTCGCTGTTCGACCTCCGTCTCGGGCGATGGTGGAGGAGCGCCCTGGCACCTGGCTAGGACAACGCTCCCCGCCCCGACCGGGGAGACATGAATGGTGGGTTTGCTTCGCCGAATGCTGGCGGAGATGGGACCGGCGGCCGCATGGGTTGCCGTGTTCGCCGCGGCGATCGTCGCCGCGTTCACGCTGTACGTAGGGATCGCCATGGTGGCGGCCTTACGCGCTACGGATGAGCGGCAGGCGAAGGTTCGGTACCGAATCTTCCGTGACCTGCTGCGGTTGTTCCGCAGGCAGGAGCGGTGAGCTCCGCTGCCCGGCCGCCTCGCAAGGAGCCCGGCCGGCCGCCTGTCTGCCCGCCTGCGGTCGTGGTTCGCGTTCGTGAGCTGCACGGCCAGGGGCTCAGCCTCAAGGCGATCAGTGAGGTGCTGAACGCGGAGGGTGTGCCGACGCCCATGGGCCGGGCGCCGTGGGGGAAGTCCCACGTCGACCGGCTCCTGCACACCCAGCACGCCCGGCGGGTGTCTCACATGGAGTGACCAGTGCGCACTGGGAGGGTAGGCGACCTTGTGGACTGAGCGGAGTCCACCTCTATGGTCGATGAAGTGGTGACCTTGTCGAGCGTGTGCACAGCCGGTCTGCGTCCGAGGCGACGGTCGGCTACGTCGCTCCTGACATCGGGAAGGCCCTCGCCGGCTAGTTGGTGAGGGCCTTCCGGCTGGTCAGGCCCAGCGTGCCGACGTGAGGTCGGTTGCGGTCATGCGGGGTCCTGGTCTCGGTGTCTCGTCTTGGAGTTCGTTGGGGTCAGCCCCATGGGGCGCAGATGACGTAGATGGTTCCCGAGGCGCTGCCGCCGGTCGCGACCGCGATCTCCCAGCCGTCCGGCAGGTTGTCCGTCCCGAAGACGGGGAGGCTCTGGTAGACCGTTCCGTTGCCGTTGTTGACCTTGTAGCCGCCGCCTGTGGCGATACGGCCGGGGTCGCACATCACGCCGCCACTGGAACCGCTGAAGGGCGCGGTCTTGACCTGGACGCCCCGGATGCCGCCCGCGTCGCCCTTGGGGCCCGGCACACCCTGCGGTCCTTGAGGGCCCTGCGGTCCCTGCGGGCCGGTCTCTCCTGTCTCGCCCTTCGGGCCGGCAGGGCCGGTGTCCCCTGCGGGCCCGGCGGGACCGGTGTCGCCTTGAGATCCGGCGGGACCCGTGTCTCCCTTGGGTCCGGTGGGTCCGGCGTCCCCCTTGGGGCCCTGCTCTCCTTGGGGACCGGGCTCGCCCGCAGGTCCGGCAGGTCCTGCGGGGCCTTCGGCGGCCCATGCGACGTGGGCCTCGGTGGCGAGACATAAGGCTGCCGAGTCGACGATGCGGACGAGACGGGTCACCTTGCCCACACAAGCATGGACTTCCGGTGAGACCGACGAGGCGGTGGCCACTCCGCCTACTGACAGCAGGGCCACTGCCAGCGCGCCTGACGACGCGAGGGTGGTCACGCGCCTATCGATCCTCATGTTCACGAACGGCTCCTTCCGCGACGGACAATCGAACGTGATCATCCAAGCGGCAACGGCGTCCGCACGCCAACCATGATCGTTTTCGGTCGGGCGGCTACGGATTTCCGGTCGGGTAGCGGCGGGCGGCGCGGGCGAGGGCCGCTCGTGCGTCGGTGGAGAGGCGGTGGACGAGGTCGGCGGCGGGGAGCTCTTCGGTGAGGGGGTAGGTCTGGCCGGCCCAGAGGTTGAGCATGTCGGGGTCGCCGGACTTTCTGGCCGCCGCGCGCAGGGGAGCGGTCAGGTGGTGGATGTGCGGGTATGCGGGCGGGGCGGCGGCGGAGTGTTCGCGGAGGAAGCGGTTGACCAGGCCGCGGGCACGGCGTCCGGTGAACGCGCGGGTGATCTCCGTGCGGTCGTAGGCGGTGAGCGCCTCGCGGTGAGCGGCGGGCGTCCCGGTCTCCGGGGTGGGGCGGTCGTGGGCGGTGAGGGCCGCGCGGTGGGCGGGGTTCGTTCCGGCCTCCGGGGTGCGGAGGAAGGCGGTGCCGAGCTGGGCGGCCACCGCGCCCGCCGCCAGGACCGCGGCGACGCCCTCGCCGTCCGCGATGCCGCCCGAGGCGACCACGGGCAGAGGCGTGGCGCGCAGGACGAGCCGGAGCAGCGCGAGCAGGCCGAGGTCTCCGGCGTCGTCGCGGAACCCGCCCCGGTGGCCGCCCGCCTCGATGCCCTGCGCGACCAGTCCGTCCGCCCCGGCCTCGGCCGCGGCGACGGCCTCCTCCGGCGTGGTCACCGTGACCAGCACGGAGGTACCGGCGGCGCGGACCCGCGCGATGACCTCCCGCGAGGGCAGCCCGAAGGTGAACGACACCACGGGCACGCGCCGCGCGACGACGATCGCGAGCTTGTCCTCCCACCCGTCGTCGTCGTAGGCGGGCACGCCGAGCGTGACGCCTGACCTGTCCGCCTCGGGGCGCAACCGGGCCGCGTACGCCTCGACCGCGGCACGGTCCGGCTCGCCCGGGGAGGGCACGAAGAGGTTGACGCCGAACGGCGCGTCGGTGCGCTCCCGCACGAAGGCGATCTCGGCGTCGAGGTCGCCGGGCGCCCGGTACCCGGCCGCGAGAAAGCCGAGCCCGCCCGCACCGGACACCGCGACCGCCAGCTCGGGCGTGGAAGGCCCCCCGGCCAGCGGTGCCTGAACGATCGGATGCGGCAACGCGCTCAACTCCACCCGGCCACACTAGCGCGGCCGTTGAAACACACCGCCGCCCCGATGGTCAGGCGGCGGGCGGGTTCATGCCGGGGATGGGCGGTCGCGGGGGCGATCCCGGGGTGCTTGATGGGGTCGGCTATTGAGTCAGGTGGTGCGCGGGTCGATGCCGGGTTCGGTGGGGTCGGCTGGCGGGTCAGGTGGTGGGTGGGGCGATGTGGGTGTGGACGGTCGCGGGGTCGATGTGGAGGTAGCTGATCAGGGCGGCCACGGGGTCCGGGGGGCGGCGGTCGAGTAGGGCGCGCAGGAGGTGGGCGGGGGCCGTGGCGCGGGTACGCCGGGTGGTCGACCTGACGGCTTGGTCGAGAGTCGCCCGGGCACTGGAGGTGACCGCGCTCATCGTGACCGGCGGGTGCCGGCGTGGCACGGGGACGTCGTCGGGGAAGGCGCCGACGTCGATGCCGATCGCCAGCAGGGCGGCGCGGTCGAGCGCGTCCATGGCCGCGCGGGCGTCGGCGAGGCTCACGCCGACGGCACGCGCGGTCGCCGACGCCGGGTCGTGGAGCAGCCCGAGGAACAGGTGCTCGGTGCCGAGCCGCCGGTCGCCGCGCCGCCGCGCCTCCGCCAGGGCCGCCTTGACGACCGCGGGGAACGGGCTTCTCGCCTTCTCTGCCATTCGCGTCTCACTTTCCGTACCGGGCGTGCACGGACTGGCGGGACATGCCGAGGGCGTCGCCGATCTGCTCCCACGTCCACCCTTGCTCGCGGGCGAGCGCGACCGACACGGCCTCGATCTGTTCGGCCAGCCGGTGCAGCGCGCCGACCGCCCGCAGCCCCAGCGCGGGGTCGCCGGACCTGACGCGTCGCACGAGCTCCTCCGTCTCCATGTCGTCAGTCTAGGTTGACAGCGATCCGTTTGTCAATCTAGCCTGACAGCCGTCGGCCGACACCTGCATGCATGTTCACCTGCGTGAGGAGGCCATTTCATGGCGGAAGTCATCATCGTGGGCGCCGGTCCCGTCGGGCTCATGCTCGCGTGCGAGCTGCGTCTGGCCGGGGTGCGCGCGCTCGTGTTGGAGCGCCGTGCCGAGATCGGCGACGCGCCGAAGGCCAACGGGCTCGGCGGTCAGATCGTCCGCGTGCTCGACCATCGCGGCCTGCTGGAGCGGTTCGCCGCCGAGAGCGGCTACGCCGGCCCTGTTCCCGGTTTCCCGTTCGGCTCGGTTCCGCTGCGGCTCGCGACGCTCACCGACACGGCGATGAACGTCCTGCTGCTCCCGCAGCCCCGCCTGGAGCGCCTGCTCGACGCGCGGGCCGGCGAGCTGGGCGCCGAGATCCGGCGCGGCCACGAAGTCGTCGCGCTGCGCCAGGACGACGCCGGGGTCACGCTGGAGACGCTCGACCCGGACGGCACCCGTCACACCATGGCCGCCCGGTACGTCGTCGGCTGCGACGGCGGGCACAGCACCGTCCGCGAGCTGGCCGGGGTCGCCTTCCCGGGCACGACCGACACCGAGGTGCTGCGGATCGGGCACTTCCAAGGGAACGTCACCACCGGCTTCTTCGACACGCCCGGCGCCGGCCCGCTGCGGCCGGGCTGGAACCGCACGCCACGCGGCCGGGTGATCGTCACCTCGCTCCAGCCGGGCGTCGACATCGTCGGCGTCCGCGAGGCCGCCGGGCCGCCCCGGGCGCGCGGCGCGCTGACGCTGGAGGAGTTCCGGGCGAGCCTCCGCAGGGTGCTCGGCGGCGACCCGCCGCCGCTCGGCGAGCCGATCTGGCTGTCGGAGACGGTGAGCCAGGCGCGGCTGGCCGAGCGGTACCGGGCGGGGCGCGTGTTCCTGGCCGGCGACGCGGCGCACCTGTTCCCCGCGGGCGGGGCGGCGCTCAACGTCGGCATGACCGACGCCGTCAACCTCGGCTGGAAACTGGCCGCCGTCCTGCGCGGCGGTGCGCCGGAGGGCCTGCTGGACAGCTACCACTCCGAGCGCCACCCCGTGGGGGAGCACAACCTTCTGCAGACCCGCGCGCAGGCGGCCCTGGAGCATGCCGAGGGCGAGAACGGCGCCGCGCTGCGCGAGCTGCTCGCCGAGCTGTTCGCCTACGAGGCGCCGCTACGGCATCTCGCGGGCGTGCTGGAGGGCTCGGATGTCCGCTACGACATGCCGGGCTCCGTGCCGGACCACCCGCTGCTCGGCCGGTTCGTCCCCGATCTCGCGCTGACCACGGTGGGGGAGGGTACGGCCGGCGTCGCCGCGCTCATGCGGCCGGCCCGGGCCGTCCTGGTGGACCTGACCGGGGAAGCGGGGCTGCGTGATGCCGCCGGCCCTTGGGAGGACCGCGTAACCGTCGTCGCCGCACGCGCGTCGGCGCCGCCCGCGCGGGCGCTGCTGGTCCGCCCCGACGGCTACGTGGCCTTCGCGCATTCCGGCCCGGTGGACGAGACCGCGCGGGCGGGACTGCGGGCCGCGTTGTCGCACTGGTTCGGCCCCTGAGACGCCGGTCCGGGAGCGGGAACGTGCCCTCTCGCCCCGGATGTGGGGCCCCCTGATGTGACATGGCCCCGAATGTGGACCTGGTTCCGAATACGGATATGACCCCGGACGCGGCCCTGATGTGACGCGGCCCTGATGTGACGCGGCCCTGATGTGACAGCGTCCACGCATGACACCGCCGCCCGGGGCGCGTCCGGCGTCTTGGGCGGAGGGGACGCCGGACGCGCGCGGGCGGCGGTGTGGATCGGGTGCGGTCAGAGGGCGACCGCGGTGCGGGAGCGCGGGCTCAGACGCGGGCCCACAGGGCGGGCACGTTCGGCGGCTCCCAGCCCGGCAGGGCGGTGTGCGGCTGGAGGCACCTGTAGCCGGCACCGTTGTAGGTGACGACCGTGCCGCTCGTGTAGGCGGTGCCCGCGGTCCAGGTGCCGCCCGGGGTCGGCGTCACGGAGGGCGTGGGCGTGCGGGTCGGGGTGACGGTCGGCGTGGGCGTCACGGTGGGCGTCACGGTGGGCGTGGGCGTGGGCGTCGGGTCGGGACCGCCGGGGCCCACCTGCAGGTCGACGCAGCTGTAGAACGCCATCGCCGTGTCGGCGATGTTCCAGATGGCCAGCAGCTTGATCCGGCCCGTCCTGCCGCCGAGGCTCACCGAGTGCGTCACGCTGGAGCCGGGCTGCCTGCCGCCGCCGCTGAACACCGCGAGACGCGTGTTGCCGACGTAGTACTCCCAGTCCCTGGTGGCGTGCGCGACCGGGAGGGTCCAGCGGAAGCTGACGGTGTCGCCGACGCTCGCCGCGGGCCATGCCTTGCTGTCGTTGTCCAGCGGCGCCCACCGGGAGTCGCCGCCGCTGCAGTTGCGCAGGCCCTTGGGCCCTTCCACGCTCTGCGGCTCGTAGATGATCTCGCCGCAGTTGGAGACCTTGCCCTGGGCGCAGTTGGCCTGCCGGCTCGGCGGCGAGGCGACGTAGCCGTGTGCCGAGGCCGGGGTGGCGACGAACACGACCGTCGCCGCGGCGATCACCATCGCCATGGCGTACGTGATGGCTCTTCGCATCTTCCTGCTTCCTTTGCTGAGGGGGTAAACTCAATGTAAAGGAAACTTTCTTAACAGAGAAGTCTGTGACCGGCCCAGAATTCCGCGCCTGCGTGATATGGCGGCCGTCAGCCGCCTTCGGTGGCCTGAAGCCGGCGCATGCGATTCACCTCGGCCGTCTGGGACACCGAGATGTCCTCGGCCATCTCCTGGACGAAGACATGCGAGCCCTTCGCCAGCACCTCCGAGACCATCGTGAGGGCGCCCATGTGGTGGGCGATCATGAGCCGTAGGTAGAGGCGGTCGAAGTCCCCACCGCTCGCGGCCCGCAGTTCGGCGAGCTGCTCGGGGGTGGCCATGCCCGGCATGCCCGGGTGCGCGGCGCGGGCGTCGGGGACGCTCCGGCCCTGTTCGAGCAGCCAGCGCGTCATGGCCCTGATCTCCGGTCCCTGGGCGGCGGTGATGCGGGCGGCGAGGCGTTTGACCTGGTCGGATCCGGCCCGCGTGGCGGCGCCTGTGCTCATGTCCAGGGCCTGCCGATGGTGGACGATCATGTTCTGCATGAACAGCACGTCCGCCGCGCCGGCCGTGGGAGAGGGGACGGCGGTCAGCGCCTCGGACGGGGCGAGCGTCCTCGCGGGCTCGCCCGGCCTGCCCGGCGCGATGACGGGGGCGGTGGAGGTGGGCGCGGGGGCCGGTCCACCGGTGCAGCCCGCGACGGCGAACGCGACGGCCGCGACGGCGATGAGGGACACGGCGCGCACCCGGCCTCCTAGAAAGATCTCTTTCGTTGTGCGCGTGCACCTTAACTCGTCGCCGACATGCGAGTAAGTCGTCAGGTCGGAAGCTCTTTCTGACAAGGTGACCTATGGCTTACAGGTCCTGTTTGGGAGAAAATCTGCCCATCTATGATCTCCTGCGGCATAAGTTACCAAGGAGGGTCCCTGCGTGTTGTCGATTCCCCCCAGAGCCGGCCGCTTAGGCCGGATCCTCGCCCTGGTGGGCGGCGCCGCGGCCCTGGTGCTGTCGGCCTTGCCCGCCCAGGCGTCGGACATCCCAGGCACCGATCAGATCGTGATGAGCGCGAACGTCAAGCACGTGGCGAACATCCCGAAACCGGCGAACATCGCCACCACCATCAACACCGACCTCGCCTTCCAGGATGGTTACGCCTATGTAGGTAACTATGGCGGTTTCTCCATCTACGACATTCGGAACCCCAAGAAGCCGACCGTGGTGAGTTCGGTCGTCTGTCCCGGGTCGCAGATGGACGTGTCGGTGTACGGCAACCTGCTCTTCGCCTCCGTGGACCAGTCGCGGAGCAACGACTCCTGCGCCAGCACGCCGCAGCCGGCGACGGTCAAGGAGTCCTGGGAGGGCATCCGCATCTTCGACGTGAGCGACAAGGCGAACCCCAAGTACATCAAGTCCGTCGAGACCAACTGCGGCTCCCACACCCAGACGCTGCTCCCGGACAGGCGACGCGGGAACGTCTACCTGTACGTCTCCTCCTACCTGCCCAACGCGACCTACCCCGACTGCCTCCCGCCGCACGACAAGATCTCCATCATCAAGATCCCGCTGCGCGACCCCGCGTCGGCGGCCGTGGTCGCCACCCCGGTGGTGTTCCCGGACGGCGGCAACGAGACCCAGCCGAACCTGCTGCTGCCGACCACCGGCTGCCACGACATCACCGTGTACCCCGAGAAGGGCATCGCGGCCGGGGCCTGCATGGGCGACGGCGTGCTGTTCGACATCAGGAACCCCGAGAACCCGAGGGTCACGGCCCGCGTGACCGACCCGAACTTCGCCTTCTGGCACTCGGCGACGTTCAACAACGAGGGCACCAAGGTCGTCTTCACCGACGAGCTCGGCGGCGGCGGCCAGGCGACCTGCAACGAGGCCGTCGGCCCCACGCACGGCGCCGACGCCATCTTCGACATCGTGCGCGGCCGGCTCGTGTTCAAGAGCTACTTCAAGATCCCGCGCTACCAGGCCGACTCGGAGAACTGCGTCGCGCACAACGGCTCGCTCATCCCGGTGAGGGGCCGCGACATCATGGTGCAGGCGTGGTACCAGGGCGGCGCCTCGATCTGGGACTTCACCGACTCCGCGCACCCCAGGGAGATCGGGTACTTCGAGCGCGGCCCGGCGTCCGAGGGCTTCGGCGGGTTCTGGTCCGCGTACTACTACAACGGCCACATCTACGCGAGCGACTTCAACAAGGGCCTCGACGTCCTCAGGATCGACGACCGGCTCACCGACTCCGCCAAGCGGGTCAGGGTGGACCGCCTGAACGTCCAGGACCAGGGCTCCTACCGCGAACGCGGCCACCACGGCGACTGGTTCTGGGGCGACGAGGACGACTGACGCCCCGCCGTCCCGGCGAGTGACCCACAAGAACGCGGGCCCGGATGTTCCGGGCCCGCGTTCCCGTGTTCCGGCGTGCCCGGGGCGACGTCCGCCGTCAGATCCACAGGCAGAACGGATGGCCCGCCGGGTCGAGGCAGACGCGCACGTCGTCCTGCGGCTGGTGCCCGGCGAGCGTCGCCCCGGCCGCCAGGGCGTGCGCCGTGGCGGCGGCCAGGTCGTCCACCTGAATCTCCAGGTGCATCATCATCTGCTGGTCGCCGGAACCCGCCGGCCACACCGGCCTGGCGTACCCCTCCTCGGTCTGGAACGACAGGCTCGGCCCGCCGCCGGGCGGCGTCAGCTTCACCCAGTCCGGCTCCGACGCCGTGACCGTCCAGCCGAGCAGCCGCCGGTAGAAGTCGGCCAGCTCGCGCGCGTCCGGCGCGCCGATGTTGGTCCCTGACACCGTGAGCCTCGGCCCCTCCGCCACGTCGCCTCCCGCGTCTCGTCACCCGGACCGCGCACCCGCGCGGCCCCGCCCCCGCACGCTACCCCGGCCGTGCCGCCGTACGCCGCGCTACCGGCACGGGTCGTGGCACACGGGGCAGGGCCCCGTGAGGCCGGGTCAGGTGGTCGTCAGGCGGCGGGCCAGCCACGTCAGCGACGTGACGAGGCGCTCCTTGGACAGGCCGGCGGTGTGGCGCTGGAAGCGGTACAGATCCGGGGCGAGGGGGGCCAGGGCGGTGTCGGCGGCCGCGTCGGGGTCGGGGACGCCGGCCTCGGCGAGCAGCACGCGCACGTGGGCCCGCCAGAAGCCGTACGCTCCCGCGGCGAACCTCGCCTGCCCCACCTCGGCGCCGAGCGCCAGGTGGAGGTGGTCCTCCAGCAGGGTCACCGACGCCGCGTAGAAGGCGGCGAGCCGGTCGGCGGGGGAGGCGCCGGGGCCGAGGGGCGGCTCGCCGCGCAGGATGTGCTCCTGCAGGCGGCGCTCGTGCTCGTCGAGCAGGGCGACGGCGATCGAGGCGGGGTCGGGGTAGCGGCGGTACAGCGTCGCGCGGCCGACTCCGGCGGCGCGTGCGATGTCCTCCATCGTCACCTGCCGGGCGTCCGTCGTGGCGAAGAGCCGCTCCGCCGCGGCGAGCACCCGCGCC
The DNA here is from genome assembly GCF_014205275.1 of Sphaerisporangium siamense. NCBI lineage: Bacteria > Bacillati > Actinomycetota > Actinomycetes > Streptosporangiales > Streptosporangiaceae > Sphaerisporangium > Sphaerisporangium siamense. The sequence goes on along the minus strand of NZ_JACHND010000001.1, from coordinate 6,274,214 downwards.
CGGTTCCGCGCCGCGTCGGACCGCTCCCGCGCCGGTGGGGTCTCGGGCGCGGGGGTGTCCCTGTCGAGGGGGCTGGTGTCGCCCGCCGGGAGCCGCTCGGTCATAGGGCCATCGTAGGGGCCTCGGAGCGAAGTGGACGACCCGTCCAGTTCTGGCGTACGCTGGGGCTCGCTTAACCGGACAGTGTGTCCAGTTCTGCTTCCCCTTTGGCGTTGGGACCCCTCATGCATGCCCTCCTTCTCGCGGCCGCGCTGCTGATCGGCTGCCTCCTGGCCGTGCAGACGTCGGTGAACCTGCAGCTCAACAAGGCCGTCGGCACGCCGTACGGCGCCTCGTCGGTCCAGTTGGGCGTGGCCGTGCTGCTCCTCGCCGTCCTGGCCGTGGCCGCGGGCGCGATCGGCGCGGTCCGCCTCGTGCCGCAGGTGCCGCTCTGGCACCTGCTCGGCGGGCTCGCCAGCCCGCTCTACATCACCAGCGGCATCCTGCTGTTCCCCCGCCTCGGGGCGCTGGCCTCGGTGGGGCTGTTCGTCACCGGGCAAGTGTTCGCCTCGCTCGGCCTCGACCTGTTCGGCCTGTTCGGCCTGCCGCGCACACCCCTGGGCGCCGGCGTCGCGCTCGGCGCGCTCGCCGTCCTGGCCGGCATCGTCGTCGTCATCCGCGGCCAGCGCGCCACCCCCGCCGTCACAGCGTCAGGCGGGACGGGACGGGTGGGATGGATCCTGCTCGGCCTGGTCGCCGGGGGCGTGCTGCCCGTGCAGGGGGCGGTCAACGCCCGGTTGCGCGCCGACCTGCACGAGCCGCTCGCCGTCGCCGTGATCAGCTTCGCCGTCGCGGCCGTGACCATCGTCGCGGTGCTGCTGACCCTGCTCGCCCTCGGCCGCACCCCCCGGCCCCGGCTCCGCCCACTCGGGGGCATGCCATGGTGGGGCTGGCTCGGCGGGGCCTGCGCCGCCGCGTACGTGACCGCGACGTTCACGCTCATCCCCGAGATCGGCGCCGCCGCCACCGTGGCCCTGACCGTGACCGGCCAGCAGGCGGCGTCGGCGCTCATCGACGGCGCCGGCCTGTTCCGCCTGCCCCGGCGCCCCCTCACGGCCGCCCGGCTCGCCGGCCTCGCCCTGCTCGTCGCGGGCTCGGCGCTCGTGCAACTGGCCTGAGACGCCGGCGTTCAGCGGCCGACGACGCGGGCGACGCCCCGGGCGATGGTGGTGGCGAGGATCCAGCCGGCCGCGACCAGGCAGTAGGAGAACCACTGGGCGCCGCCCGAGGGGTTGTAGGCGTTCTGCTGGCCGAGGTCGACGAACGGCAGGAGCAGGTCGAGGGTGTACACGATGGGGTTGAAGTCGGGGGCCTCGCCCTTCTTCAGCGGAGCGGGGTGCGCGGCCCCGTACACGACGGCGCCCGCCGCCACCAGGACCGCCAGCCACAGCGCGGCGCGTCCCGGCTTGTACCCGAACCCGACCGTGACCTCCTGCAACCCGCTCCACAGCCGGCCGAGCACGGTCTTGCCCGCGCGCTGCGCCCGCTCCTTGGCGAACATGACCGCGCGCGCGTCGGCCAGGTGGCCGCTCGCCGTGTAGTGCGCGGCGAGCTGCTCGTACGGCTGCGGCTGGTACCCGCGGGCGTCGCGCCGCAGCCAGCCCAGCCGGCTCTCGGCCGGAAGGCGGGGCTCCAGCGCCTCGTAGGCCAGGCCGTTGACGTGCAGCGCCCGGGGCCACCGTTCGGGGTCGTCGCGCAGGAGGCCGATCCGCGCGTGGTCGAGGACGATCCGGCCACGCGTCCCACGGGCCAGCAGCGCCAGCTCGGCCGCGTGCAGCCCCGTCGCGTCCAGCGCGGTCCCGTCCTGCGCGGACAGCACGGCCTCCCGTAAGTCGAGGTCGCGGCCGACGCGGGTGTGTTCGAACCGGACCTCGCCGCGCGCGGTCATCCGCTCGCAGCCGACCCGCCCGGCGGTCTCGTTGCGCACGAAGCGCAGCGCCGCACCGTCGGGGGCCTCCAGCCGGGCGCCGGCGAAGCTGACCGGGCCGCCGAAGCGGCAGTCGCGGATGTACAGGCCGCCTTCGGCGTGGACGTCGTCGAACCCGGCCAGCCCTTCGATGGCGGCGCCTTCCATGCGCAGCGGCTCCCCGTCCTTGGCCGCGGAAAGGCGGGCGCGGCGCAGGGTGATGCCGCCGTTCAGCGCCGCGTGCCGCATGCTGAGGTGCCCGCCGGACAGCGTGGCGTCGTCCCCGATCACGCCGCCTTCGACGACGGCGTGGTCCAGGGTCAGCGCCGCGCCGTCGTCGTTGCCGAGCGCGGCGCCCTTGAAGGAGAAGTTCGCGCCGAGGCGCGCGCCGATGAGGCGCACCTCGCCGGACGCCGTGAACGGCGCCACGCACCACGTGCCTCCCGTCACCGCCATGCCGCCCGCCGACAGCGCGCAGCCGGTGGGGTTGATCAGCCGCGCGCCCACGAGTTGCAGGCTCGCCCCGATCCGGGCGTGCCGCAGCCGCAGCTCGCCGTCGGTGCGCAGCCGCTCGGCGTGGAACTGCCCGTCGACGACGCTCGCCTCGGCGTCGACGGCCATCGTCCCCGTCCCGGTCACGCGCGCCTCCGACAGGTCGAGCGATCCGGAGACGCGCAGGGCGCGCAGCCGCAGCATGCCCCGCGCGGTCAGCCCGGCGGCGGCGAACCGGCCGTCCACCGCGAGCCCGTCGGCCGACAGGGCGACACCCTCGGCGTCGGCGCCGAGGACGGCGTCGCGCAGGTAGATCTCCCCGGTCACCTTCGCCCGGTCCAGCCGCACCCCCTTCGCGACCGTGCTGCCGTACAGGTTGAGCAGGCCCTCCAGGCGCAGCCGGGCGCCGTTCAGCGCGGTCAGCCTGCTGTGCACGATCCGCACCGTCCGGGTGGCCGCCTCGACCAGGCGCACCTCCTCCTCCAGACGGCAGTGCTCCAGGATGAGCGGGTACTCGGTGACCGCGCCCATCAGGTCCAGGCGTCCGGTGACCCGCGCCCCGCGCAGCCGGATCGCCGGCGCGTACCCCTCCCCGGCCGCGACCGCGCCGAGCAGCAGCCCTTGCACGACCGCGGCCCGGACCACCCGGTCCTTCGCCTGCCGCAGGTCCAGCCATTCCCCCCGAGTGAAGGCCCCCCTGAGCCTTTCCTCCACCGGAGTGAGGCTTTCGAAGATTGTCACGTCTCCATCATCGATCACCCAGGGCCTGGCCAGCCGCCGCGGTGAGCGGGTTCCGCGAGCGCCTCGGGCCGGCGGGACGGCCGCTACATCCGTTCCAGGTCCAGTGAGGTGATCACCTCCGCCAGGTCCGCGGCGCGGCCGGCGTCCATGGTGGCGGTGAGGACGGCGGGGGTCAGACCGTCGCGCAGGGCGTTGAGGGTTCTGGCGTACTCGACGCCGTCGTCGTGGGTGAACGCCTCGCCGGTGGTCTGGCGCAGGCACTCGGCCTGGCCGAGCAGCCGGGCCGCCAGGTTCAGGTCGCCCACCTCGCTGTGCGAGCGGGCCAGCCCTTCGAGGGAACGGGCGACCCCGGCCAGGTCGCCCACCCGGTGCCGCAGCAGCAGCGCGCGCCGGTGCACCGGCAGCGCCCGGGCGTGCTCGCCGCGCAGGTCGAGGACGCGGGCCACGGTCTCCAGCGCGCGGCCCTCGCCCCGCTGGTCGCCGAGCCGGCGGAACAGCGCCGCGCTGCGCTCGGCCAGCTCGCCCGCGCGCGCCAGGTCCGAGGTGAGCCGCAGGGCCAGCGCGAGGTTGTTGAGCAGCAGTGCCACGTTCCACTCGTCGCCGATGGCCTGGAACCGCGCCAGCCCGTCCTGGTAGAAGTGGGCCGCCGCCTCGTGGTCGCCCTCGTCCAGCCAGAGGTTGCCGAGGTTGTTGATGACGCTGGCCACGCCCGCCTTGTCGGAGGCCGCCTCGAACAGCAGCAGCGCGGAGCGGTAGAACGCCTCGGCGGCCTTCAGGTCGCCCTGGTCGCGGGCCAGGTTGCCCGCGCCCTTGCGGGCCTGCGCGCCGAGCGACGGCGGCGTCGGCCCGGGGAGCGCGAGCGCCCGGTCCAGCCATTGGCGTCCCTCGATGAGCAGCCCCCGCATCTCCCAGTACCGCCACAGCGCGCCGGCGAGGCGTTGCGCGCTCTCGGCGTCGCGGACGGCGACCGCGTGGCGCAGCGCCTGGCGGGCGTTCTCGTACTCGCGGTCCAGGTTGTCGATCCACGCCCGCTGGCCCGCGCCGGTCAGTTCGTGCGCGGCCGTCTCGGCGAAGCCGCACATCCAGCGCAGATGCGCGTCCGCCGTCGCCGGGTTCCCGCCCGGCGCGGTCGCGGCGGCACCGCCGGGTGCGGCGGCGGCGCCCTCCGCGGGCGGGAGCGCGGTGGCGTACTCGCGGACGGTGTGCGGCAGGGTGTAGCGCGGGCCGCCCGGGTGGTCGGTCCGCCACACCAGGTTGTTCTCGATGAGGGTGGCGAGCGTGTCCAGCCCGGCGCCGCAGACCCGCTCCATCGCCTCCAGCGACCACCCGCCCGCGAAGACGGTCAGCTCGCGCAGCAGGCGCTGGGCGTCGCCGTCGAGCAGCTCGTAGCTCCAGTCCAGCGTGGCGTTCAGGCTGCGGTGCCGCGGGGTGGCGTCGCGCGGCCCCGCCGCCAGCACGCCCGGCGCGCCGCCGAGCCGTTCGTGCAGCGCCTCCGCGGACAGGACGTTCATGCGGGCGGCGGCCAGCTCCAGCGCCAAGGGCAGGCCGTCGAGGCGCGCGCAGATGCCGGTGACGACGGCCGCGTTGCCCTCGTGCACCTCCCACCCGGCGTGGACGGCCCGCGCCCGCTGGGTGAACAGGGTGACGGCCGGGTTGGCGCGAATCTCCTCCAGGGACGCGCCCGGCGGGGGCGGCGGCAGCGGCCCGACGACGAACTCGTCCTCCCCGTACACCCGCAGGGGACGCCTGCTGGTGACCAGGAACCTCACCCCCGGGCACCGCGTGAGCAGCGTGGACAGGGCGTGCGCGCTGTCGACCAGGTGCTCGAAGTTGTCCAGCACGAGCAGCGGCCCGCGGCCCTCCAGGGCCGTGGCCAGCGACTCGGCCGGGGGGCGGGTGCCGCTGTCGCGGACGTCCAGGGCGCGGGCGAGCGTGTGCAGCATCGTCTGCTCGTCGCGCACCTCGGAGAAGTCGGCGAGGTAGGCGCCGTCGGGCAGGTCGGGGGCCAGCTCGTGGACGATGGCCAGGGCCGTGCGGGTCTTGCCGACGCCGCCGAGACCGGTGAGGGTGAGCAGGCGGCTCGGCCCGCGCAGCCGCTCGCACCCCGCCCGCACTTCGCGCTCCCTGCCGACGAGGGGCGTCAGCGGCACGGGCAGGCGCGCGCCGCCGACCGAGGGCGGCTTCCTGCGGCCGCTCGTGAACTCCTCGTGGATCTGTCCGGTGAGGCCGAGGGCGTCGGCGAGGAGGCGGGCGGTGTCCTTGCGGGCGGAGCGGTTGATTCCCCTTTCCAGGTCGCTCACCGCCCTGGCGCTGATCCCGGCTTTGTTCGCCAGTTCCTCCTGCGTCAGGCCGGCCGAACGACGGAGCCGTTTGAGCAGGTGGGCGAAAGATTCGCCGGACAAAGGAATCCCCCTCCATCGCACCCGACGGTAACGATAAGCCCGGTGCCGCCCGCGCGCCATCGTTCACACGAAAAGACCTGTGGGTGAACCTGTGGGTCACTCACATGGCCGTGGGCGGAGAAGCGCGATAAGTTCTGCGCCAGAGCGGTGATCGCCGGGGGAGGAACCGGCGGGCGCCGCGTCGGGCGGGGCACGCAGGAACCACGGAAGAACACGGCCGGGCGATACCGACCGGTATCGGAAAAGAAGGCGCGGAAACACGTGAGTACCGGATCGTCGCACGTGAATCCGCGTTTCCGGGGCCGTCGGCCGCATTCGCCCGCTCATCTCACAGCGACCTGGAAGGCACCGATGGGGAAGATGGGAATCGCTCGCGCCAGGCGGGCGTTTGGAACGGTCCTCGGCTCGCTGGCGCTGGCCGCGGGGTCCCTGGCCGCGACGGGCGCCCAGCCCGCGCACGCGTCGTCGGCGATCGTCGTCGGCTGTGGCGCGCTGTACGGATCGGGCTCCTACAGCGACCCGCTGCGCCTCGGCACCGTGCGCGGCACCTTGATCGTCACCGGCTGCGCGCCGCTGACCTCCGGCACGCCCTACAACCGCCGCTACTTCATCTTCGCCATGGGCACCCCCGGCGCCAACGCCGTCGCCGGCGCCCGGTTCCGCCTGACCGGCTCCCAGAACGCGGCGGTGCACCCGCGCCTCGCCTCCGGCGCCTGGACCGTGCGGACCTCCAGCAGCCACGGGTTCTGGACCGGTGACTCGCCCAACTTCACCGGCCGCTGGCTGCCGCTGCGCGGCCTGTCCTCCGGCACCTACCGGCTCGGCGTGGAGAAGCTGCGCAGCCCCCTGAGCTCCTACTCCACGCCCCGCTTCGACATCGTCATCAGCATGGGCTGACGCCCCGGCCGCGAGGGCCGTCCTGTGCCCGCCGTGCGGCTGGAGGGTGGGGGCACAGCACAGGCCCCGGCCGCCCAGCGGCGCCGGGCGGGTGACCGACAAGACCCCCGCGACACCCGCCCGGCGCGGAACCTCCCCCAGATCAAGCCAGATCAAGTCAGGCCAGATCAGGTCAGAGCCGGAAGGCGCTCTTGGTGCCGAGTGCCTTGTCCCGCAGGAGGGCGAGGTCGTCGTCGCTCTTGGTGCCCGACAGCACGCGGACGCCGGCGATCGAGGCGCAGGCCAGCGCGCCGTGCGGGCCCCCGTGGGCCGCACCGGACACCGCCGCGTCCGCCACGTGCGCCAGCGCGGCCGCCGCGCCCGGGTCGCCGTGCAGGCGCCGCGCCACGGTCGCCAGCACCGCGCCGACGGCCGGCGGGTGCTCGGCCGGCCGTTCGCCGGGGACGACGTCCTTGGTGACGAAATTCAGTAAGGAATTGTGGTCGTTCACGGACAGGATTCCGCTGGCCTCCAGATAGGCCAGGGAATCCTCGATTCTCTCCTTGAGTGCCGATGCGGGCAGCGGCTCACGCGCCATCAGGTCCAGGGGCGGATGCGCGAGAAAACCCCGCACGGCGAGCCCCAGCAGGGTGGCGTCCTCGATCGCGGCCATTTCGGGTCGCTCCTTCTCGTCGGTGACGCTTCCAGCGTTCCGCGCTCCGGCCTTGAATTGACGGATCCTTACAGAACTGGCCGTCACGTCACGGGCCCATTCCCGGTACGGCCCCCCATGGGCCGCTTTCCTGAGGGACAATCCCCGGGGGAGGCCAGAAATGGGAGCTCTACCCAGGCCGGCGGTGCCCGACGGTCCCGTCCGCGCCTTCTTCGACGTCCTGCACGAGCAGCACCACCGGGCGGGGTGGCCGAGCCTGCGCGCCATGGCCAGGGAGGTCGGGTGCAGCCACACCACGATCTCGGCCGCGTTCTCCGGGCCGAACCTGCCGCGCTGGGGCCTGGTCGAGCTGATCGCCGAGATGCTGGGCGGCGACGTCGCCCGCTTCCACGACCTGTGGCTGGCGGCGGGACGCACGATCGTGCCCGCCCCGCCGGACACGCCGCCCGCGGGGCCGGTGACCGCCTCCCTCGTGCCCGTGGCTCCCACCGGCGACAGGGCGGCGCGGCCACGCCAGCTCCCCGGGGACGTCTCGGCGTTCACCGGCAGGGAGGCCCAGCTCGCCGACCTGGACCGCCTGCACGCCGAGGCCGCCGCCGGCACGACCGCCGTCCCCATCCTCGCCCTGTCCGGCACCGCGGGCGTGGGCAAGACGGCGCTCGCCGTCCACTGGGCGCACCGCGTCGCCGCCGCGTTCCCCGACGGCCAGCTCTACATCAACCTGCGCGGCTACGACCGCGACAGCCCCGTGCGCGCGTCCGAGGCGCTGGAGACGTTCCTGCGCGCCCTCGGCGTCCCCGACGCGGCCGTGCCCCCGGGCCTGGACGCGCGCGCCGCGCGCTACCGCACGCTGCTGGCCGACCGGCGCGTGCTCGTCCTGCTGGACAACGCCCACTCGGCCGGCCAGGTCCGCGACCTGCTGCCCGGCACACCCCGCTGCCTGGTGCTGGTGACCAGCCGCAGCACGCTGCCCGGCCTGGTCGCCAGGGACGGCGCGATCCGCATCGACCTGGACGTCCTGTCCGCCGCCGAGGCGGTCGCGCTGCTGCGCCGGCTCGTCGGCCCCCGCCTGGACGCCGAGCCCGGCCAGGCGGCGGAGCTCGCCGCGCGGTGCGCCCGGCTGCCGCTCGCGCTGCGGATCGCCGCCGAACTGGCCGCCGCACGCCGGTCGGTGCCACTGGCCGGGCTGGTGGCCGAGCTCGGCGACGAGTCGCGCAGGCTCGACCTGCTGGCCGCGGGCGAGGACGACTACACGGCGGTGCGCGCGGTGTTCTCCTGGTCGTGCCGCCACCTGCCCGCCGACGTCCTCGCCGCCTTCCAGTCGCTCGGCGCGCACCCGGGGCGGGACATCGACGTCGACGCCGCCGCCGCCCTGTTCGGCGCCGGCCGCTCGGAGACCTACCGCCTGCTGGAGGCGCTGCTGCGCGTCCACCTGCTCGAAGAGAGCGCCCCCGGCCGGTACGGCATGCACGACCTGCTGCGCGCCTACGCCCAGGAACGGTCCACCGGGCACCCCGGCCGCGGCGCCGCGCTGGCCCGGCTCTTCGACCACTACCTGGAGACGGCCGGGCGCGCCGCCGAGGGCGCCCGGTGGGACGACGGGTGGCTCACCGCCGAGCGGCCGAACCTGCTGGCCGTCGCGGCGGCCGCCGCCGAGGTGTCGCCCCGGCACACCTGGGAGCTGTCCGGGCGCCTGGCCGAGTGGCTGGACACCCGGGCGCACTACCGCGACGGGCTCACCCTGCACGGCCTGGCGGCACGCGCGGCCCGCGCCGCGGGCGACCGCGCGGGCGAGGCCGGAGCCCTGGTCAGGCTCGGCACCGCCCACATGCGGACCGGCGCCTACCCCGAGGCCATCGACCACTACCGCCGCGCGCTCGCCGCCCACCGCGAGACCGGCGACCTGGCGGGGCAGGCCGCCGCCCTGCACGGCCTCGGCACGATGGCCTGGCGGCTCGGCGACACCGGCGAGGCGCGCGGGCACCTGGAGGCCGCCCTGGCGATCCGGCGCGGGCTCGGCGACCGGCCCGGCGAGGGCGCCTCGCTCTACAACCTCGGCACGGTGTTCCGGCAGCTCGGCGACTACCCGCGCGCGCTGGCCCACCAGCGCGGCGCCCTGGAGATCTACCGCGAGTGCGGCGACAGGATCGGCGAGAGCCGCGTGCTGAACAACCTCGGCACGACCCTGGAGCGCATGGGCGAGTACGAGCGGGCCTTCGACCACTACCGGCAGGCGCTCACCCGCAACCGTGAGATCGGCAACCAGGTGGGGGAGGCGGTGGCGCTCACGAACCTCGGCTGGTCCTCGGCGCGGCTCGGCCGGTTCGCCGAGGCCATGGCCCGCCACGAGGAGGCCCTGCCCCTCTACCGGCGCTGCGGCTACCGCGTCGGCGAGGCCGACGGGCTGCACGGCATCGGCGCGCTGCACCTGTGGGCGGGCCGAGGGGAGGAGGCCGTCCCCTGCCTGCGGCGGGCCGTCGCCCTGGCCCACGAGATCGGGGACGTGGAGGTCGAGGCGGGCGCCCTGGTCGACCTGGGCGAGGCGCTGCGCGCGCTCGGGCGGGACGAGGAGGCCGCGCACGCCTACGGATCCGCGGTCACCCTCACCGGCCGCACCGGCGACCGCCTGGAGGAGGCTCGCGCGCTGTCCGGGCTGGCGCACCTGGATCGCGCGGCGGGGCGGACGGGCGAGGCGCGGCGGTCATGGCAGGCCTGCGCGGAGATCTACGAGTCCCTCGGCGTCCCGGCCGCCGCCGAGGTCCGCGCCCTCCTCGCCTCCCTGGCCTGAGCGGCCCCTAATCGCCGGGTTCCGCGTGCTTCCGGCCAGTTGCGTACGGATCCGTCAACCCGCCGGCGCCCGCTCCCACACTCGGAGCAGCGTCTTCGGGAGGTTGGAATGTCCACCACTGTGCTCGTGACCCTGAGGTCCAACGATGAGGACGGCGCGGTCCGCGCGACCGGCGTCGAGGTGCTCGCGCGGTACCCGAACTCCATGCTCGTCCGCGGCTCCGGCGCGCAGGTGCGCGGTGTCGAACGGCTCGGCGTCGAGACCACGACGCTCGGCGAGCAGGAGGTCTTCACGAACGGCAACTCGTTCTCGTTCACCGACGCGGTGCTGGCCGACGCGTCGGCCCCGGTGGAGCCGCCGCCGGACCGCACCGCCTACTACCTGGTGCGGCTCGCCGGGCCGCCCGCCCCCGAGTGGCTGGCCGAGCTGAGGGCCCTGGGCGCGGCCGTCCACGACAGCCTGGCCGGGTTCACGCTGCTGGCCGGCATGCCCGTCGCGCGCGTGGCCGAGCTGCGGGACAAGCCGTGGGTGGACGGGGTCACCCCCTACCGTCCGGCGATGAAGGTGTCGCCCGAGGTGCGGCGCCGCGACGGCGGCACGCTCGGCGTCGCGGCGCTGGCCGCGATGGACGGGGAGGACGGGGACGGCGACCGGCGCCGCATGGTGGAGGTGTCGGTGTTCCCGGGGGAGAGCCTGCGCGAGGTGTCCGGCGCGGTCCGCGAGGCGGGCGGCAGCGTCCTGTGGTCCACCGACCGCACGCTGGTGGCCAGCGTGCGGGCCGGCGACCTGGCCGCGCTCGCGGGCGTGCGCGGCGTGCAGGCGGTCCTGCCGCACGTGTTCCCGCGCGAGCTGAACGACCGCGCGCGTACGGTGATGCGGGTGCCGCCCGACAACGTCTTCTCCGGGCACCGGCTCACCGGCGCCGACCAGATCGTCGCGGTCGCCGACTCCGGGCTCGACACCGGTGACCCGGCCACCGTGCACCCCGACGTGCGGGGGCGGGTGGCCGGTATCGTGAGCTGGCCGGCCCGCGCGGTCCTCGCGCCGTTCACGCACGACGCGCCCGGCCACGACGACGGGCCCGCCGACCGGGACTCCGGCCACGGCACCCACGTCACCGGCTCCGTGCTCGGCGACGGCCGCGCCGCCGCCTCGCTCGGCGACCCGACCGTCCCGGCCGGGGTGGCGCCGGAGGCGCGGGTGTTCTTCCAGGCGATCGGCCAGCGGCTGGCGTGGAAGAGCGCGGCCGAGCTCGGCGACCCGCCGGACGAGGAGTGGCCGCCGCCCGCGACCGGCCTGTACGGGCTGCCCGACGACCTGAGCGTGCTGTTCCGGCAGGCGTACGAGGCGGGGGCGCGCATCCACACCAACTCCTGGGGCGCCGCCACGGCCGGGGCCTACCCGGACAAGGCGCGCGTCCTCGACGACTTCATCTGGAACAACCCCGACATGCTCATCCTTTTCGCGGCGGGCAACGAGGGCGCCGACCGCGACGCCGACGGGGTCATCGACCAGACCTCGGTCGGCTCCCCGGCGACGGCGAAGAACTGCCTGGCGGTGGGCGCGGGCGAGAACGACCGTCCCGCGGGCTCGCGGCCGCGGCCGGGCCGCGACGTCACCTGGGACCGGATACGCGACAGGAACGGCGCGCTGCGCTGGCCGAGACTCGCCGCGGCCGGGCACGTCTCCGACAACGCCGACGGGATGGCCGCGTTCTCCTCGCGGGGCCCGGCCGCGGGCGGGCGGATCAAGCCCGACGTGGTGGCCCCCGGCACCAATATCCTGTCCCTGCTGTCCTCGGTGCTCCCCGCCGACGCCGAACCGCTGTGGGGCCGGGTGGCGCAGGGGGAGGCGCTGCGGCCGTTCTACTGCTGGAGCGGCGGCACCAGCATGGCGACGCCGCTCGTGGCGGGCGCGGCGGCCCTGGTGCGCCAGCACCTCGTGCACGAGCGCCGGCACGAACCGTCGGCGGCCCTGCTCAAGGCGTTCCTGGTCAACGGGGCGGTGCCGATGGCGGGCCAGTTCCCCGGCGAGGTGCCCTCCGGCCCCAACATGGTGTCGGGGTTCGGCCGGGTGGACGTCGCCCGGTCGGTCACGCCGCGGCCCGAGAACTGGACGCTGTTCGCCGACGACCCCGCCGAGGCGGTGCGCACGGGGGAGGGCAGGCTCTACCGGCTGGAGGGCGTCGACCCGGGGCTGCCGCTCGCCGTCACGCTGGTGTGGACCGACGCGCCGTCGCTGAACGGCAACGGGGGCCTGGTCAACGAGCTGTACCTGCGCGTGGCGCTGCCGGGCGGCGGCGTGGCCGCCGGGGACGTGAGCCCGTTCCCCCACCCGGTCAACAACGTCCAGCGGATCGTGGTCGGCGCCCCGGCCGAGGGCCCGTACGTCATCCAGGTGTTCGGCGCCTCGGTGACGCGCAACGCCCGCCGCGCGGCGCTCACCACCGACGCCCGCCAGGACTTCGCCCTGGTGGCCTCCAACGGCGAGACCCTGACCCGCGTCCGCTGACCGGCATGACGTCGCGCCGTGGGGGCGGGATCAGACCACGGCGTGCCCGTACGCGGCGGCGAGGGGCGTGAGGTCGGGCACGCCGAAGTCCTCGCACATCGCCTTGAAGGCGAGGGTCTTGTCCTCGCCGAAGCGGCGGACGCGGGCGGCGTAGGTCAGAGCGGACACGAACGTCGGGGGGTCGCTCTTGCTGTGGAACTTGTCCGCGTACATGACGAGCCGTTCCTCCGGCGTCTCCGCCACGTAGTCGCCGGGCGGCAACGGCAGGCCCTGCGCCCGCACGTCCTCGCGGGTGATGCCCACCCCGGTGTGGCGCGAGCAGAAGCGGCGGACCGCCTCGGGCAGCCCCTCCTCGCGCAGCAGCTCGTGCCCGAGGATCCCGTGGCGCACGTACTGCGCGTAATCGGGCCGCCCGTCCGGGCCGTACAGCCGGTACACCCCGATGTCGTGCAGCAGCGCCCCGGCCCGGACCAGCTCCGCGTCCACGTCGAGCCCGGCGTCGCCGGCGACCCGTGCGGCGATCTCCGCGACGATCAGCCCGTGCGTGAACACGGCCTCGAACGCCGCGGGCGAGGGGGCGTGCCGCTCGTGCAGCGAGCGGATCTCTTCGGCGGACGGAATCCTCATGCCCGGCAGCCTAGCGAGGGTCCGATTGACGGACCCAGGTGGCGACTTCGTACGTCTAATGTCAAAAGCCGCTTTTTTCTTTGCCGCCCGGACCCCGGGATGACCAGGAGAGAAGCCCGCCGCCGCGCGGGCGGCGCGGGCGCGAGGGGCATGGGCGCGGGGGAAGCGGGCAGTCATTCGCGGTCCCCTCGATGCGGGCGAAAACGGAGGAGGCTCATGAACGTGTCGGAGGGGACGGACCAGGACACCCCCCTCACGCCACCCTGGTGCCGAGCGGGGCGTCGATGCGATCGAACCGCATGGAGGACGTACTTATGCCGACCAACCCTGGAAAGCCGGACAAAGGACGAGACGAACAGGGTGGGCCGCACCGCCGTATCAACCGACCGATGATCGTCGCCACCGCCACCGTGCTCCTGGCGTCCGGGGGCGTGGGCGTGGCCGCGGCGGCGGCCTCGGCTCCCGAGCCGCCCGCGTCGCCGACGCCGACCGTCAGCGAGACCCCGACCGGGACGCCGACGCTCCCGACGGAGTCTCCCACGGGGATCCCGACCGACCTGCCGACGGGCACGCCCACGGCCGGTCCCACGGACCTCCCCACCCCGACCCCCACGGCGCCCTCCCCGGCGCCGAGCGTGCCACGCCCCGGCGCGTGGGCGCTCAGCGGGGCGCCGCACGGGGAGATCGTCCTCGGCACGAAGGACCCCTGCGTCTTCGTGACCGTGCTCACCCAGACCGGCGAGGCCACCGCCGTGGCGGAGGACTCGATCACCGTCCGCAGCCGCGACGGCTTCGAGAAGGTCTACATCGTGGACGACACCACCAAGGTCTTCGCCGGTGGCCGTGACCGCGAGGTCAGGCAGGGCGACTGGCTGTCGGTGACCTCCGCGACCGGTGTCGAGACGCCGACCGCGGCCTACGTCTACGACCTGTCCCGGCCCGTCAGGAACCTCTGGCGGGACAACGACCGGTGGTACCCGCCCCAGTGGCAGTGGAGGCACGGCAGGCCCTCGAAGTGGCGCACGCCCAAGCCGTGCCCCACCCCGCCCGTCCCCACCCCCACCTCGTCGCCGAGCGTCCCGCCCGGGACCCCCACGGCGACGCCGACCGGCTCGCCGACCGACCTCCCGACGGACCTGCCCACGCCGACGGGTTCGCCGACCGGGTCGCCGACGGACGTGCCGACCACCCCCGCGCCGACTCCGACGCCCTGACCGGACACCGGCGCCCCTGAGCAGCACGCGGGCGGCCGCGGCGGGCACCCTCCACCGCGGCCGCCCCGTCCCTCGGGGTCCGTCAGGACCCCGCCCCGCGCCGGTCGCGCGGGATGCTCCAGTACCCGAGCGCGCACACCTGGTCGCGCGGCACGCCCCGCTCGCGGGTCAGATGCCGGCGCAGGCTCTGGATCATCAGCGACTCGCCGCCCGCCCAGACCTGGCCCCGCCCCGGCGGCAGGTCCAGGCCGCGCACGACGTCCTCGATCGCCCGCCCCACGCCCGGCGCGCGCTCGCCCCGGTACACCCAGTGCACCTCCGGATGGGCCACGTCCAGCGCCGCGCGCTCGGCGGCGTCGCGCACCTCGACCACCGCGATGTGGCGCCCTCCCGGCGGAAGCGTCTCGGTGACGGCGGCGATCGAGGGCAGCGCGGTCTCGTCCCCGGCCAGCAGCGTCCAGGAGGCGAAGGGGTCGGCGGCCCAGTGCACGCGGGTGCCGGCGTAGCCGACGCGGTCGCCCGGCGCCGCGTGCCGCGCCCACCGCGAGGCGAGTGCCTCCTCCCCGTGGTCGAAGAAGTCGATCGTCACGAGCCCGGCCCGCGGGTCGTGGCGGCGCACGGTGTAGTTGACCGCGTGCTGCGGCCCGGTGCCCGGCGGGAAGCGCCAGCGCCCGCGCTCGGGCAGGACGACGTCGGCGCCCGGGGCCGGCCACACCAGCGTGATGATCTCGCCGGGCTCCTCGACGGGCAGCGGGTCGCCGTCCACGCGCAGCACCATCCGCCGCATCAGCGGGGACAGCCGCGTGGCGGAGACGACCTCCAGCATGCCGGTGGCCAGCGGGAACGCGCGCACCGGCGACCTCGGCCGCGACGCGGCGCCGGTCGCGGCCTCCTCCGCGCGGGGGCGGCGCGCCGTCAGCCGCACGGTGCGCGCGTCCAGCGCCCCGGCGGCGGCGAGCGCCTCGACCACGGCGCCGGCGAACCGGGCGCCGTCCGCGCCGAGCGCGCGCACCTGCGCGGCGACCGCCGCCCGGCACGCCTCCTCGTGGCCGGGCCCGTCGGTGACCCGCACGCCCTCGGCGAGCAGGACCTCCAGCCCCTCGGCCGCGAGGACGGCGCGCACCTCGTCCAGCGGGTGGGCGTGCGGCGCGAACGGGACCGCGGCGAGCCGGTCGCGCCACACGGGCCCGGCGGCGAGCGACCGCACGACGTCGCGCAGCACGAACCCCTCCGCGCGCGGCTGGGCGAAGCTCCACTGCAGGACCAGCAGCCCGCCCGGCCGCACCGCCCGCGCCATCGACCGCACGGCGGCGCCCGCGTCGGCCACGGTGTGCAGCGCCCAGGAGGAGTGGACGACGTCGTAGGCGCCCTCGTCCAGCGGCGCGCCCGGTTCGCGGACCTCGGCCGTGACGGCGAGGCCCGCGCACCGCGCCCGGGTCGCCGCGACCCACGCCGGGGAGGCGTCGCGCGCGGTGACGGTGAACTCGTCCTCGGCCATCGCCGCCGCCACCTCGCCAGGGCCGCAGCCGACGTCGGCGAACGTTCCGCCGCTGTAGCGCTGGGCGCCCGCCTGCGCGAGGGCCTCCAAGGCGGTGTCGATCTCGGCCTCGGCGTAGGCGTCGGGCAGGCCGGGCGCCGGGGCGCTGAGCAGGTCGGTCACGAGCGGGCCTTTCGGGGATGACGTGCGGCGCGGCGCCGCCCGGGGAGGGGGCGTCAGCGGGGCGGGGACAGGACGGCGGCCGTGGCGCGGTGCGTCAGCAGCGAGTCACGGATCTCGCCCGCGCGGATCGCCGTCGTCGACAGCAGCGTGGAGGAGATGCCGTGCGTGTGCTCGGTGCCGCCCTGCAGGTAGACGCCCGCGGTGACCGGGGGAGCGACCGCCACGCGGTGGTCGCGCCCGACCCGCACGCCGTCCTCCTCGTCGCGCAGGCACAGCTTGGCGGCCTCGCCGAGCAGCGCGGAGATGTCGCGGGAGCGGTAGCCGGTGGCGTGGACGAGTATGTCGGCGGCCAGCACCTCGCGCTCGCCGGTGGGCAGGTACTCCACGGTGACCTCCAGGCCCTCGCCGGTCTCCCGCACGTCGCGGATGCGCGAGACGTTGAGCATGCGCAGCCGTTCGCGGCCCTGCACCTTCTCCCGGTAGCTGGTGGCGTACAGCGCCTCGATCAGCTCCATGTCGACCACCGAGTAGTTGGTGCCGCGGTGGTAGTCGAACAGCGACCGCTTCACGTGGGGCGGGGAGTTGAAGTAGACGTCCACCGCCTCGGGGTCGAAGATACGGTTGGCGAACGGGCTGTCGTCGGCCGGGGTGAAGCCGTACTTGGCGAACACCGCGCACACCTCGGCGTCGCCGAACGAGCGATGCAGGTATTCGACGGCCTCGGCCGCGCTCTGCCCGGCGCCGAGCACCAGCGCGCGCCGCACCGGGGAGCCGCCCGCGACCAGGGCGGCCACGCGGGGGACGAGCTCGCTGTTGTGGAAGACGCGGTCGGACAGCACGGTGTCCGGCGGCAGGTGCGGCTCCATGCCGACGGCCAGGCAGACGTTGCGGGCGCGGCGCACGACCGTGCGGCCGTCGGCGCCGCGGCCGACCACGTCGAACCAGGCGATCTCGCCGCCGGGGGAGGTGACCGGCTCGACGGCGAGCACCTCCGAGGAGTAGTCCACCAGGTGGTCCACCCGGGCGGCGGCCCATTCCAGGTAGTCGTGGAACTCGGCCCGCAGCGGGAACAGGGTCTTCTGGTTGAGGAAGTCGACGAGCCTGCCGCGTTCGCGCAGGTAGCACAGGAAGCTGTAGTCACTGCACGGGTCGCGCAGGGTGACCAGGTCCTTCAGGAACGAGACCTGCATCGTCGCGTCGTCGATCAGCATGCCGCGGTGCCATCCGAAGCTCGGCTGCCTCTCCAGGAACCCCGCCCGCAGGCGGTCCGCCGCGCCGGCCTTCGCGTTGTGCTCGTCGAGTGCTATGGCCAGTGCCAGATTGGACGGCCCGAATCCCACTCCGAGGATGTCGTAGACGACGTCCGGCCCGCTGGGCAGTGCGTTCACCGCGGCATCTCCTCCTTTTTCGCCATGGACATGCTAGATAAGGTTAGCCTTACCTTGCAATCATGAGGTTAGGCTAACCTTCTTTGTCTTCGTGGTTTCGAGAGGGGAACCATTTATGCGGGTCGTCATGTTCGGGTACCAGACCTGGGGCCATCGCACGCTGCAGGCCCTGATCGAGTCCGGTCACGAGGTGACCCTCGTCGTCACCCACCCCAAGAGCGACCACGCCTACGAGAAGATCTGGGACGACTCCGTCGCCGAGCTGGCCGCCAAGCACGACGTGCCCGTCCTGCTGCGCCGCCGCCCCGGCGACGCCGAGCTGCTCCAGGCCGTGAAGGACGCCGCCCCCGACATCATCGTCGCCAACAACTGGCGCACCTGGCTCCCGCCGGAGATCTTCGACCTGCCGCCGCACGGCACGCTCAACGTCCACGACTCGCTGCTGCCGGCGTACGCGGGCTTCTCCCCCATCATCTGGGCCCTCATCAACGGAGAGCAGGAGGTCGGCGTCACCGCGCACCGCATGGACGCCGGCCTGGACGCCGGCGACATCGTCCTCCAGCGCGCCGTGACCGTCCGGCCGGACGACACCGCGACCGACCTGTTCCACCGCACCGTCGACCTCATCGGCCCGGTCGTGCGCGAGTCGCTCGACCTCATCGCCTCCGGCCGGGCCCGCTGGACGCCGCAGGACCGCGCCCGGGCGAGCTTCTTCCACAAGCGTTCCATCGAGGACGGCCGCATCGACTGGACCTGGCCCGCCGAACGGCTGGAACGCCTCGTCCGCGCCCAGTCCGACCCCTACCCCAACGCGTACACCTACCACGACGGCCGCAGGATCCGCATCGTCTCCGCCGCCGTCTCGGAGGCCAGGTACGGCGGAACCCCCGGCCGGGTGTTCATCCGCGAGGGCGACGGCGTGGTGATCGTCGCCGGCGCCGACGCCCACACCGGCCGCCTCCCCGGCCTGCTCGTCCGGCGCGTGCGCACCGACGACGGCGCCGAGCACTCCGCGACCGACTACTTCACCACCATGGGCGGCTACCTCACCGCCCACCCCTGACACGGCCCGCGCGGCGGCGGTCGTCTTCAGGGCCGCCGCCGCGCCGGGTCAGGGTCGTCGCCGGGTCAGCTTCAGAGCCCGGGGAGGCTCGGGGAGCGGGGCCGGGAGGACGAGCGGTCCCGAGCCCGGGGTGAGGGCGCCGAGGATGCGCGGGCCGCGTGCTCCGGTGCCGGCGGGCACGGTTGCCGGCAGGCCGTGGGCGGTGTGCCAGCCGATGAGGGCGAAGGCGATGGCCTCCTTGGCGTCGGCCGGCGCGCCGTAGTCGTCGGAGAAGGTGACGGTCACCCCCGGGCACGCGCGGCGCAGGCCGTCCATCAGCACGGGGTTGTGGCATCCGCCGCCGGAGACGACGAGCAGGTCGGCGCCGGACTCCGTCACCTCGCGGGCGACGGTGCGCACGGTGAGCTCGGTGAGGGTGGCGACGAGGCCGGCGTCGTCCGGCCGCACGCCCGCCCTCGCCATCGCGTCCTCGACGTAGGCCCCGTGGAAGAGTTCTTTGCCGGTGCTCCTGGGGGCGGGCAACCGGTAGAACGGGTCGTCGAGCAGCACCGCGAGAAGGCGTTCGTCGACCGTCCCGGAGGCGGCGATGCGCCCGTCCCGGTCGAACCCGTCAGCGTTCAGCCCTCGGTCCGCCACGACGGCGTCGATGAGCGCGTTGCCCGGTCCGATGTCGTAGGCGAGCGGCTCGTCCGGGCCGCGCACCACCGTCATGTTCGCGATCCCTCCCACGTTGAGCACGGCGGCGGTCCCCGGGTGCCCGGCGAGCAGCAGGACGTCGAGCAGGCACACCAGCGGGGCGCCGTGCCCGCCGGCCGTGATGTCGCGCACGCGCACATCCGACAGCACAGGCGTCCCCGTGCGCTCGGCGATCCAGGCGGGGGCGCCGATCTGCAGCGTCCCCCGGGCACGCGGACCGTCGACCCAGTGGAAGACGGTCTGACCGTGCGAGACGATCAGGTCCACCGGCCCGGCCCGCTCGATCGCCGTCCCGGCGGCCTCGGCGAAGCTCTGGCCGATGAGCGTGTCCAGCTCGCACACCTCGGCGAACGTCACCGCCGCGGGCGGAAGCGCCCTGACCAGGCGCGCGCGCAACCCGGACGGGTAGGGGGTGACCGCCGTGTACTCGACCGCCCCGGCCAGCGTGCCCCCGGCGTAGGCCGGGTCGAAGCCGACCACGCCCACGTCGATGCCGTCGTGGGAGGTGCCGGAAATCATGCCGAGAATTCTCATGACCGCTCTCCGCGTACGCCCACAGGCAGCCTACCGCCGCTCCCGTTCCCGACCGGGACAGCCGTCACCTGGGAGAACGGGGAAGAGCGAGACCCGGCGCCGCGCCGGTCGGGCTAGGCGTCGTGGTGGCGGCCCTTCGGGATCACCAGGGGGGTGGCGCTGATCGGGTCCATGGTGACCTGGCAGCGGAGGCCGAAGATGTCCTCGACCGTGGCGGCGGTGACGACGTCGGCGGGGGCGCCCTCGGTGACGATCTTGCCGGACTTCATGGCGATCATGTGGTCGGCGTACCGGCAGGCCTGGTTGAGGTCGTGCAGCACCATGACGATGGTCCGGCCCTCGCGACGGTTCAGGTCGGTGATGAGGTCCAGCACGTCGATCTGGTGCGCCAGGTCCAGGTACGTCGTCGGCTCGTCGAGCAGCAGCACCTGCGTGCCCTGCGCGACCGCCATGGCGATCCAGGCGCGCTGCCGCTGCCCCCCGGACAGCTCGTCCACCGGGCGGTGGGCCAGGGCGGTCAGCCCGGTGGCGGCGAGCGCGCCGTGCACGGCCTGCTCGTCGGCCGCCGACCACTGCCGCCACCACGTCTGGTACGGCGACCGGCCCCGGCCGACCAGGTCGATGACGGTCAGCCCCTCGGGCGCGACCGGCGTCTGCGGCAGGATGCCGAGACGCTGGGCCAGCTCGCGGGTCGGGATCGAGCGCAACGCCCGGCCGTCCAGCCGCACCGCGCCCTCCAAAGGCGCCAGCAGCCGGGCCAGCGCCCGCAACAGCGTCGACTTGCCGCACGCGTTGGCGCCCACGATGGCCGTGATGCGCCCCGGCGGGACCACCACGTCCAGGCCGTCGACCACCGTACGGTCGCCGTACGCCAGGCGCAGGCCGCTCGCCCGCAGGTCCGGATCCATGATTCAGCCTCCTGACCCCGCGCGGTTGACGCGGATGAGCAGCCAGAGCAGGACGGGCGCCCCGAGGACGCCGGTGACGACGCCGACGGGGAGCTCGGTGCCGGGGATGATCGTGCGGGCGGCGAGGTCGCCGCCGAGCACCACCAGGGCCCCGGTCAGCGCGGAGGCGACCGGGGGAGGGTGGGCGGCCCCGGCCAGCCGCTGGGCGATCTGCGGCGCGGCCAGCGCCACGAACGCGATCGGCCCCGCCGCCGCGGTCGCGAACGCCACCAGCCCCACGCCGGTCAGCATCAGGCCGAGCCGCACGGCCTGGACGCGGGTGCCGAGCGCGGCGGCCACGTCGTCGCCGAGCTGCAGGGTGCGCAGCAGGCGGCCGAGGACCAGTGTCGCGGGCACCAGCACGGCGACGGCGACGGCGAGCGGGATCGCGTCCTCGAACGAGCGGCCGTTGAGGTTGCCCACCAGCCAGCCGAGCGCCGCCTGCGCCTGGAACCGTCCGCCCCGCGCCACCAGGAAGTCGGTGGCGCTGGTGCAGATCCACGACAGGCCGATGCCGACGAGGATGATGCGGTAGCCGGTCGTGCCGCGCCGCCAGGCCAGCAGGTAGACCAGCAGCGCGGTGGCGAGCGCGCCGGTCAGGCCGAGCGCCTGCACGCCGATGCCGGCGTCCCAGCCGAGCACGATCCCCGCGACCACGGCCGTCCCCGCGCCCTCGGTGAGGCCGATCATGTCGGGGGAGGCCAGCGGGTTGCGGGTCATCGTCTGGAACAGGGCGCCGGACACGGCGAAGGCGACGCCCGCGAGCAGCCCGACCAGGGCGCGCGGCAGCCGCAGCTCCCTGACGACCAGCAGCGTCCCCGGGTCGCCCTGGCCTGCCAGGGCCTTCATCACGGCGGTGAGCCCGATGGGGACGTCGCCCATCGAGACGCCCCAGCAGAACACCAGGAACGTCGCGGCCAGCAGCGCCGCGCACACCGCGACCAGGCGGGGCCGCAGGACGCCGGAGACGGGCGGGACGGCGAGGCGGAAGTGCCGGCGCGCGGGGACGGCGGCGGTGTCGCCGGCCCGGGTCTCGCCGGAGGTGCGGACCACGGCTCACACCTCCGCGAGCTTGCGACGGCGGACCATGGCGATGAAGAACGGCCCGCCGAGGAACGCGATGAGCACCCCGGCCTGGATCTCGACCGGCCGCGCGACCATGCGCCCGGCGATGTCCGCGGCCAGCAGCAGGCAGGGCGCGAGCACCGCCGACAGCGGAAGCAGCCAGCGGTGGTCCGGCCCTATCCCGGCACGTTGCGCGAGCGCGCGGGCGGCGTGCGGGATGACCAGGCCGAGGAAGACCACCGGGCCGATGACCGACACCGTGGCGCCGGTCAGCAGCGTGACCGCGGCCACGCCCTGCAGGCGGACGAGCCCGAGGCGCCGGCCCAGCGAGGCGGCCACGTCGTCCCCGAGCGCGAGGCTGTTCAGGGCGGGCGCGCACGCCATGGCCAGCAGCGCCCCCGCGACCACGAACGGCAGCACCCGCAGCACGGTCTCGCTTCCCTGGTCGGCGAGCGACCCCGCCGACCAGAAGCGGTAGCGGTTCAGCGCGTCGGGGGCGGTCAGGACGATGGCGCTGGTCAGCGAGGTGAGCAGCGACGTCATCGCGATGCCCGCGAGCGCGAGCTTGACCGGTGTCAGCCCCGAGCGTCCCATTCTGCCGAGCAGGAACACCAGGACGCCCGCGGCGAAGGCGCCGGCGAAGGCGAACCAGATGTACCCGAGCAGCGATCCGAGGCCGAGCACGGCGACGGAGAACACAATGGCGAACGCGGCGCCGGCGCTGACGCCGAGCACGCCGGGGTCGGCGAGCGGGTTGCGGGTGAGGGCCTGCATGAGCGCGCCCGCCAGGCCGAGCGCCGCGCCGGCGGTCACCCCGAGCGCCGTGCGCGGCACGCGGACCGTCCAGACGACGTTGTCGACGAGACGGCTGTCGGGATGGCCGGCGAGCGCGCGCAGCACCTGGTCCAGGGGGATCCCTCGTGCGCCGAGCGCGATGGAGAGCAGGCACAGGACGAGCAGGACGGCACCGAGCAGCACCAGGAGGAACGCGGGCCGTAGCCCTTGGGCGCGGGTCACCGCGATGTCTCCACTGTGACTTCCTTAAGTGAGGCATACCTGATTTTCGGTCGGAAAACCATGCGCCCCAGGGATGTGACTTAGGTAAACCTTACCTTAGTATGTGGCCGGTCACGGCTGGATCTCGGCCCTGATTCGTTGAGTTGGGAGGCTTTGTCACCTGTGTCCGGCATCGAAGAAGCAACGGAGTACTGGAACCGGCGTCTCTCCCCGCTTCCGCAGGAAGCCGCGCTGCCGGCCGACCTCCCGTACCCGCTGTCGCCCACCGGGCACTGGGACACCCGCGTCCGCGCCCTCGACGTCGCCGCGCCCGAGCCGGTGCTGCTCGCCGCGTTCGTCGCGCTGCTCCACCGGTACGGAGGCGCGGGGGACGTCACGGTCGGGTACGAGGGGCTGCCGCTGCGCGTCGCCGTCACCGGGGACACCACCTTCGCCGACCTGACCCGGCGCGTCGAGACCGCCCGCACGGAGGCCCGCGCCCACCGCGTCCCTCTGCCGGCCCTGCTCGACGCCCTGCGCCCGGCCCCGATGCGAGGCGGCGGCCTCCTCTTCAACACCGCCTTCACCACAGACCCCGCCTCCTCCTACGGCGCGCTTCATACGCAGGACTCGGGCGTGGCCGGACGGGCCGTCGCTGACGGCGAGGGCGGTCACGCCGGGAGCCAGGGGCTGGATCTGGTGCTTGGAGTCGTCGGGGACGAGGTCCGGGTCGAATGCCGGGGGGATCTGTTCCTGGAGGAGACCGTTGAGCGGATTCTCGGGCACTACACGACGTTGCTCGCCGACGCGCTCGCGCGGCCGGAGGCTCCGGTCGGGGACCTGCACATGCTCGGCGCGGACGAACTGCGCCGCGTCCTGCACGAGTGGAACGACACCGCGCACGACGTCCCGCTCCTGACCTGGCCCGAGATGTTCGCCGCGCAGGTGCGGCAGCGGCCGGACGCCGTCGCGCTGGTCTTCGAGGACACCCGCCTCACCTACGCCGAACTGGACGAACGCGCCAACCGCCTCGCCCACGCCCTCATCGCGCGCGGCGCCGGCCCCGAGCGCGTCGTCGCCCTCGCCGTGCCCCGCTCGGCCGAGCTCATCGTCGCCGAGGTCGCCGTGCTCAAGTCCGGCGCCGCCTACCTGCCCGTGGACACCGACTACCCGGCCGACCGCGTCGCCTACATGCTCGCCGACGCCGCCCCCGCCTGCCTCGTCACCACGGACGAGGTCGCCGGCGACCTGCCCGAACCGCCCCCCGGCACGGGCACGCTCGTCCTCGACGCCGCCGGCACCGTCCGCGAACTGGCCGCCGGCCCCGCCCACGACCCGGGCGAGGACGACCGGGGGCCGCTGTCGGTCGCCAACGCCGCCTACGTCATCTACACCTCCGGCTCGACCGGCCGCCCCAAGGGCGTGGTGCTGTCCCACGCCGGCGTGGCCAAGCTCGTCGCCACCCAGAGCGAGCGGTTCGGCGTCGGCCCCGACAGCCGCGTCCTGCAGTTCGCCTCCCCGAGCTTCGACGTCGCCTTCTGGGACCTGTGCCTCGGCCTGCTGTCCGGCGGCCGGCTCGTCGTCGTCCCCGCCGAGCTGCGCGTGCCGGGAGCCGCGCTCGCCGACTACGCGCACGCCAACGGCATCACGTTCATGATCCTGCCCCCGGCCCTGCTGGCCGCGATGCCCGGCGACGTCGAACTGCCGCCCGCGACCCTGCTCGCCGGCACCGAGCGCGTCTCACCCGAGCTGGTCGCCCGCTACGCGCGCGGCCGCCACATGTTCAACGCCTACGGCCCCACCGAGGCCACCACCAACTCCACCCTCGGCCTGTGCGACCCCGGCACCCCCGCCGGGTCCATCGTCCCCATCGGCGTCCCCGACCCCGGCACCCGCGCCTACGTCCTCGACGCCCGCCTGCGCCCGGTCCCCGCCGGGGTCACCGGCGAGCTGTACCTCGGCGGCGCCGGGCTCGCGCGCGGCTACCTCGGACGGCCCGGCCTGACCGCCGAGCGGTTCGTCGCCGACCCCTTCGGCGAGCCCGGCGAGCGGCTGTACCGCACCGGCGACCTCGTCCGGTGGCGGGCCGACGGACGGCTGGACTTCCTCGGCCGCGCCGACACCCAGGTGAAGATCCGCGGCTTCCGCGTCGAGCCCGGCGAGATCGAGTCCGTGCTGCGCGCCCACCCCGCCGTCGACCAGGTCGCGGTGGTCGTCCGCGAGGACCGTCCCGGCGACCGGCGGCTGGCCGCCTACGTCGTCCCCGCCCTCGCCCCGGAGACCGGCTCCGACGGCCCCGGCCGGGTCGAGGAATGGAAGGACCTCCACGACCTGCTGTACTCGGCCGCAGGATCCGACGGCGCCTACGCGAGCGCCGGCGTCCAGGAGGGCTTCGACGCGGACGTCTCGCAGGCCGCCGGCTTCGCGGGTGGCGTCCAGGAGGGCTTCGGCGCGGACGCCTCCCAGGCCGCCGGCTTCGCGGGCGCGGGCGGGATCCGGGAGAACTTCGCGGGCTGGAACAGCATGTACGACGGGCTGCCGATCCCGGTCGAGGAGATGCGCGAGTGGCGGGAGGCCACCGTCGCCGCCATCCGTGAACTGCGGCCCCGCAGGGTGCTGGAGATCGGCGTCGGCAGCGGGCTCATCCTGTCCCGCGTCGCGCCCGGCTGCGAGGCGTACTGGGGCACCGACCTGTCGCACGAGGCCGTGGACGCCCTGCGCGCCCAGGTCGCCGCCATGCCCGAGCTCGTCGGGCGTGTCGAACTGCTCACCCGCCCCGCGCACGACCTCGCCGGGGTGCCCGAGGGCTTCTTCGACACCATCGTGATCAACTCCGTCGCCCAGTACTTCCCCGACGCCGAATACCTGACCGGCGTCCTGCGCCAGGCGAGCGAGCTGCTCGTACCGGGCGGCCGCGTCTTCGTCGGCGACGTGCGCAACCTGCGCCTCCTCCGCTGCCTGCGCGCAGCCGTCGAAACCCGCCGCCAGTCGCCCGGCGCCGTCCGTGCCGGGGACGGACGCGAAGGGGACGGGCGTAACAGCGCCGTC
This sequence comes from Sphaerisporangium siamense, assembly GCF_014205275.1. Taxonomy (NCBI): domain Bacteria; kingdom Bacillati; phylum Actinomycetota; class Actinomycetes; order Streptosporangiales; family Streptosporangiaceae; genus Sphaerisporangium; species Sphaerisporangium siamense. Next base: position 6,248,548 of record NZ_JACHND010000001.1, on the reverse strand, counting down.
CGTGCCGAAGACGGGCGTGCCGAAGACGGGCGTGCCGGGGACGGGCGTGACGGGCAGGACAAGCACGCGCTGCGGACGGCGGTCGAGCGGTCGGTCGCCTGGGAGGGCGAGCTGCTCCTCGACCCCGACTACTTCGCCGCGCTGCCCGGCTTCGACGCCGACATCCGCGTCAAGCGCGGCGTCTTCCACAACGAGCTGACCCGTTATCGATACGACGTCGTCCTCCATCCCACCGACGCCCGCCTCGAGAACGCCACCTCAGGGGAGGTCGGCGACACAGAGCCGGACCGAGCCTCCCGGGACGCCGACGGCGGGTCACGGGCCGATGCCGAGGAAGTCCGGTGGGCCGATCTTGGCAGGCTGAACGCGCTTGACTCGCTGGATGCCCGAGATTCGCTGGATGCCCGAGATTCGCTGGATGTTGGGGACACGCTGGATGTCCGGGACGCGCTGGATGTCCGGGACGCGCTGGATGCCCTGGAGGCGCTGGAGGCGCGCCTCGCCGGGCACCCCGGTCCGCTGCGCGTCGTCGGCGTGCCCAACGCCCGTCTCACCGACGACCTGGCCGCGCTGTACGCCGTCGAGGAAGAGGGCGGCCCGGCCCTGCCACTCTCGGGCGCCGACCCCGAGGCACTGCACGCCCTCGCCGCCCGCCACCACCGCCACGTGGCGGTCACCTGGAACGCCCACGCCGCCGACGGCGCCCTCGACGCCCTCTTCACCCCCGCCACCCACCAAGACGCCCAAGCCCAGTTCCCCACCCACTCGCACGACACGCCCACCCACCCGGACGACGCGCCTGGCTGGACGTATGACGCACCCGACCATTCGCACAACGCGCCCGGCCAGGCGTACGACGTGCCCGCCGACCTGCACGACGTGCCTGCTCACTCGCACGACACGGCCGCCTACCCGCACGACGCCGGCCGGACGTACGACGTGCCCGGTCACGCGGAGGACGTGGCCGGTGGCGGCGCGCTCCAGGGCGTCTATCGGAGTGCGGGGGCGTTCCCGCAGGCCAATCGGCCGGTGCCGTTCCGGGATGTCGCGGTTCTCATGAAGACGTTGCGTGCGTATGCCGCCGAGTGGCTGCCCGAGTACATGGTGCCGTCCGCGTTCGTGCCGTTGCACCGGCTGCCGGTCACCCCGAGCGGGAAGCTGGACGGCGCCGCGCTGCCCCTGCCCGACCCGGCCGCGCTCAGCTCCGGCCGCGCGCCCCGCGACCCGCGCGAGAAACTGCTCTGCGCGCTGTACGCCGAGGTGCTGGGTGTCGAGTCGGTCACCGTCGACGACGACTTCTTCGCCTTCGGCGGCGACAGCATCGTGGCGATCCGGCTGCTCGTCCGCGCCCGCGAGTGCGGCCTGCGCCTGACCTCGCGCGACGTCTTCCGCCACCGCACCGTCGCCGCGCTCGCCCAGGTGGTCGGACGGACCGAGGACGCCGGGACCCCGCCCGGCGAGGAGGCCGGCGGCCCGCTGCTGACCCTCGCCCCGGACGAGATCGCGGAACTGCAGGGCGAGGACCCGATCCCCGTCGAGGAGGTCCTGCCGCTCGGCCCGTTGCAGCAGGGGTTCTTCTTCCACTCCGTGATCGACGGCCCGGCAGGGGACGCGTACGTCGTCCAGCAGGCGCTCGACCTGCGCGGACCCGTCGACGGCGCGGCCCTGCGCCGCGCCGCCCAGGGCCTCCTGGACCGGCACGCCCCCCTGCGCGCCTTCTTCCGCAGGCGCGCCGACGGCGGCCCCGTGCAGCTCATCGCCGAGCACCTCGACCTGCCCTGGCGCGAGGTGGACCTGCGGGCGGACGGCCCGGCGGCGGCGGAGGAGCGGGCGCGGTCGGTGGCGAGGGAGGAGCGCACCCGGCGCTTCGACCTGGCCCGGCCGCCGCTGGTGCGCTGCGCGCTGGTCAGGTTCGCCGACGACCGCAGCCGCCTGCTCCTCACCTTCCACCACATCATCGCGGACGGCTGGTCCCTCCCGATCCTGCACCGCGAACTGATGGCCCTGTACGCCCATCCCTGGGAACTGCCGGACGGCACGCGACACGACGTGGTGGAGTCGGGCCGGGTGGGCGAGGCGGCCCAGGCCAGCCACGTGCCCGTGGCCGAAGTGGCGCAGGCGCCCCAGGCCACCGGGGTACCCGAGGCGGCAAAGGCGACCGACGCGGAGACGGGCACGCGGGATCGTCGCGTGGATGTCGCGTCTCTCCCCGCGCCCGCCCCGTACCGTGAGCACCTGCGGCGTCTGGCGCGGGCCGATCGGGAGGGGGCGCGCGCCGCGTGGCGGGAGGCTCTGGCGGGCGTCGAGGAGCCCGCACGGCTGGCCGGTGTGCCGGCGGGTGGCGCGCCGCTTCGGCCCGCGCAGGTGCGGGTCGAGGTGTCTGAGCGGATCACCGCCGGGCTGGCCGCCGTGGCGCGGGAACGGGGCGTCACCCTGGGGACGATCGTGCAGGTCGCGTGGGGTCTGGTGCTCGGGCGGCTGACCGGGCGCCAGGACGTCGTCTTCGGCACCACCGTCTCCGGCCGCGACGCCGAGGTGGACGGGATCGAGTCCATGGTCGGCCTGTTCATCAACACCCTGCCGACCCGCCTGCGCTGGAGCCCCGCCGACACGCTCTCCGGCCTGCTGGAGCGGTTCCAGGACGAGCAGGCCCGCCTGCTGGACCACCAGCACCTCGGCCTGGCCGAGATCCAGCGCGTCGCCGGGTTCGCGGGCGGCGGTGAGCTGTTCGACACGCTGGTCGTGGTCGAGAACTACCCTTCCGCCACCGGCCTGACCGACCCCACCGGTACGGTCGCCGTCACCGGCCACGAGTTCCACGACGCCGTCCACTACCCGCTCGCCCTGATCGTCAAGCCCGGCCGGCGGCTGGACCTGCGCCTCAAGCACCACGCCGAGCGCCTGGCCGGGGACGCCGTCCGCGCCCTCGCCGACCGTCTGGGCCGCGTCCTGCGGGCCGTCGCCGAGACGCCCCGGGGCCTGGTCGCCCGCGTGGACCCGGCCGCTCCCGAGGACCTGGCCGCCGCCACCCCCGAGGGGGAGGTCGTGGAGGTCCCCGCGACCACGCTGGCCGCCGCCTTCGCGGCCCAGGTCGCCAGGACCCCGGACGCCACGGCGGTCGTCTACGAGGACGAGACCCTCTCCTACCGTGAGCTGGACGCCCACGCCACCGCCCTGGCGGGCCGCCTGCGCGGGCTCGGCGCGGGACCGGGGCGCGTGGTCGCCGTCGCCGTGCCGCGCTCGGCGGAGCTGATGGTCGCCCTGCTGGGCGTGCTGAAGTCGGGCGCGGCCTACCTCCCCGTCGACCTGGACTACCCGGCCGACCGCATCGCCTACATGCTCGCCGACTCGGGCGCGGACACCGTGGTCACGACGACCTCCGCCGCGCCGCGCCTGCCCCGCCTCGCCACCCTCACCCCGCTGCTCCTCGACGCCCCCGAGCCCGGGAACGAGCCTCCCGCCGACGCGCAGGAACACGCGCTGACCGCGGAAGCGGACGAGGCCGACGCGTCGGGGAACGCGGTGGAGGCGGGGCCGGACGACGCCGCCTACCTCATCTACACCTCGGGATCCACCGGACGCCCCAAGGGCGTCGTGGTGACGCATCGCGCGATCGTCAACCGGCTGGCCTGGATGCAGGGCGAGTACGGGCTGCGCGCCGACGACCGGGTGTTGCAGAAGACGCCGTCGAGCTTCGACGTCAGCGTCTGGGAGTTCTTCTGGGCGCTGTGCGAGGGCGCCGCCGTCGTGCTCGCCCGGCCCGACGGGCACCGCGACCCCGCCTACCTGGCCGAGCTGATTCGCGAGCGGCGGATCACCACGATGCACTTCGTGCCGTCGATGCTGGAGGCGTTCCTCGCGGCGGGCGAGATCACCGCCGACCCGTCCTGGGCGGTGTCGCTGCGCCGGGTGTTCAGCAGCGGCGAGGCGCTGCCAGGCCCTGCCGCCGCCCGCTGGCGGGAGCTGACCGGCGTCTCCCTGCACAACCTCTACGGCCCCACGGAGGCGGCCGTGGACGTGACCTACCACCCCTGCGACGGGCCCAGCGTCGCCGCCTCGTCGCCGATCGAGAAGGCCGGGTCCTCGGGGGCCAGGTCCGGGGAGTCCGCCGTCCCGATCGGGCGGCCGGTGTGGAACACCGGGCTGCGCGTGCTGGACGCCGCGCTGCGGCCGGTGCCGCGCGGCGTGCCCGGCGAGCTGTACCTGACCGGCGTCCAGCTCGCCCGCGGCTACCACGCCCGTCCCGGCCTGACCGCCGAGCGGTTCGTGGCCGACCCCTACGGCCCGCCCGGCACCCGCATGTACCGCACCGGCGACCTCGTGCGCGTCGGCGGCGACGGCGCGGTCGAGTACCTGGGCCGCACCGACCGGCAGGTCAAGCTGCGCGGCAACCGCATCGAGCCGGGCGAAATCGAGGCGGCGCTGACCGCCCGGCCGTCGGTGGCCCAGGCGGCGGTGGCCGTCCGCGGCACCACGCTCGTGGCCTACGTCGTCCCCGCCTCCCCACAGCCCGGCGCGACCGCCCCCGAAACCGCCCCCGAAACCGCCCCCGAAACCGCCCCCGCGACCGCCTCTGCGATCGCATCCGTGACGGAGGACGGGACCGGCGCCGTGGCCGTGGCCGGGACCGGCTCCGTGACCGATGTCGTGGCCGGGGACGGGAGCGGTGGCGGGACCGGCGGCGGCCAGGACGGCGGGGTCGCGGGCGGGATCGATGTGCGGGCCCTCGCGGCCGAGGTGGCCGGGGTGTTGCCCGCGGCCATGGTGCCCGGCGCGTACGTGGTGCTGGACGCGCTGCCGCTGACCCCGAGCGGCAAGCTGGACCGTGACGCGCTGCCCGCCCCCGAGGCGGTGCGCGCCGAGAGCCGCGCGCCGCGTGACGAGCGCGAGCGCGTCCTCACCGAGATCTTCGCCGCCGTGCTGCGCCTGGACGAGGCCGGGCCCGACGACGACTTCTTCATGCTCGGCGGCGACAGCATCTCCTCCATCGGCGTCGCGGGCCGCGCCCGCCGGGCCGGCCTGGAGCTGGATCCGCGCGACGTCTTCGAGCACCGCACCCCGGCCGCGCTCGCGGTCGCCGCGGCGGCGAAGGCCGGGGCGACCGCCCCGCAGCCACGGGCCGGGACGAGGTTCGGCCTCGACGAGGAGGCCGGGACGGGGTTCGGCCTGGACGAGGAGGAGGTCGCCCGGGTGCGGCGGACGGCGGGGGACGTCGAGGACGTCTGGCCGCTGGCGCCGCTGCAGGAGGGCCTGTTCTTCCACTCCACCTACGACCAGGGCGTCCTGGACGTCTACACCGTCCACGAGACGTTCGACTTCGCCGCGCCGCTGGACCCGGACCGGCTGCGCGCCGCCGCCCGCGCGCTGCTGGCCCGCACCCCCGGCCTGCGCGCCGGGTTCACCGCCGACGGCCTGCGCAGCCCGCTGCAGTTCATCGTCCGCGACCCCGAGATCCCGCTGGAGGAGGCGGACCTGTCCGGCCTTCCCGAGGCCGAACGGGACGCGCGGATGCGCGCGCTCGTCGAGGAGGAGCGGACCCGCGGCTTCGACCTGGCCGCGCCGCCGCTGTTCCGCATGCTGCTGATCCACCGCGGCGCGGGGCTGGGCGACCGCCTGGTCATCGGACGCCACCTGCTGCTGTGGGACGGCTGGTCGGCCTGGGTGTTCCTGGAGGAGCTGTTCGCCCTGTACGAGTCCGGGGGCGACGCGGCCGGCCTTGCCCGCCCCGGGTCCTACCGCGACTACCTCACCTGGCTGGAGTCCCAGGACGCCGGCGAGGCCGCCCGCGCCTGGCGCGGCGCGCTGGCCGGCCTGGAGGAGCCGACGCTGATCGCCGGGACCGCCGGCCAGGACCTGGACCCGGTCATCCCCGAGAGCCTCGACGCCGACCTGCCCGCCGCCCTCGGCGAACGGCTGCGCGAGGTCACCCGGGGCAACGGCCTCACGCTCAACACCGTCCTGACCGCCGCCTGGGGCCTCACGCTGGCCGCCGTCACCGGGCGCGGCGACGTGGTCTTCGGCACGACCGTCGCCGGGCGGCCGAGCGAGGTGCCGGACGTCGAGAACGTCATCGGCATGTTCCTCAACACCGTCCCCGCCCGCGTCGCCTTCGCCCCCGAGGAGCCGGTGCTGGACCTGCTGCGCCGCGTCCAGCGCGAGCGCCTCGCCCTGATGCCGTACGAGTACTTCAGCCTGGGCGTGCTGCAGGCCGAGACCGGGCACCGGCGGCTGTTCGACACCCTGTTCGTGCTGCGCAACGCCGACACCGAGGACCGGCTGGCCGAGCTGGCGGCACGGCACGGCGCGACCGCCGTCGCCAACGTGGACGCCACCCACTACCCGGTGACCGTCATCGTCACCCCGGGCCGCCGCGTCCGCGTCACCCTGGCCCACCGGCCGGACGTCGTCGGCGCCGACCGGGCGCGCGCCCTGCTCGACCGCTTCACCGCCACCCTGGCACGGCTGGTCCGCGACCTCGGCGCGCCCACCGGCCGCCTCGACCCGCTCCTGCCCGGCGAGCGCGCCGCCCTCGAAGGCGAGGACGCCGCCAGCCGCGTCCCCGTCCCCGAGCAGACCATCGCCGACCTGCTCGCCGCCCAGGCCGCCCGCACTCCTGAGGCCACCGCCCTGGTGTTCGGCGACCTGTCGGTCACCTACGCCGAGCTGGACGCCCGGGTCAACCGCCTGGCCAGGCTGCTGCTCGCGCGCGGCGCCGCCCCGGAGAAGGTCGTCGCGCTCGGCCTGCCCCGCTCGATCGACATGGTGGCCGCGCTGTTCGCCGTGCTGCGGACCGGCGCCGCCTACCTGCCCCTGGAACTGGACCACCCGGCCGACCGGCTCGTCGCCACGCTCGACGACGCCGACCCGGCGCTCATGCTGTGCACCTCGGCCGTCTCGGCCCGCCTGGCGGGCGGCGTCCCGGACGGGCGGCGGATCGTCCTCGACGACCCCGCCGTCGCCGAAGCGCTCGCCGGGCTGGACGCCGGTCCGGTCACCGAGGCCGACCGTCCCGCCTTCAGCCTGGACCACCCGGCGTACGTCATCTACACCTCCGGGTCCACCGGCCGCCCCAAGGGCGTCGTCACGCCATACCGCGGCCTGACGAACATGCAGCTCAACCACCAGAAGGAGATCTTCGCCCCGGCCGTCGCCTCCGCCGGGGGACGCGGGCTGCGCGTCGCCCACACGGTGTCGTTCGCGTTCGACATGTCCTGGGAGGAGCTGCTCTGGCTCGTCGAGGGACACGAGGTGCACGTCTGCGACGAGGAGCTGCGGCGCGACGCGCGGGCCCTGGTCGCCTACTGCCAGGCGCACAGGATCGACGTCGTCAACGTCACCCCCACCTACGCCCACCTGCTGATCGAGGAGGGCCTGCTGGAGGGGCACCGGCCGCCGCTGGTGCTGCTCGGCGGCGAGGCCGTGTCCGAGACGGTGTGGAACCGGCTGCGCGACACCGACGGCACCTACGGCTACAACCTGTACGGGCCGACCGAGTACACCATCAACACCCTCGGCGGCGGCACCGGCGACAGCGCCACGCCCACCGTCGGCCGTCCCATCCGCGCCACCCGCGCCCGGATCCTGGACCCCTGGCTGCGGCCCGTCCCCGCCGGCGTCCCCGGCGAGCTGTACATCGCGGGCGTCGGCCTGGCCCGCGGCTACCTGGACCGGCCCGGCCTGACCGCCGAGCGGTTCGTCGCCGACCCGTTCGGCGCGCCGGGCGAGCGCATGTACCGCACCGGCGACCTGGTGCGGCGCCGCACGGACGGCAACCTGGACTTCCTCGGCCGCACCGACGACCAGGTGAAGATCCGCGGGCACCGCGTCGAGCCCGGCGAGGTCGAGACCGCGCTGGCCCGCCACCCGGAGGTCGCGCACGCGGCCGTCGTCGCCCGCGACGACCCGGCCGCCCCCGGCACCCGCCGCCTCGTCGGCTACCTCGTGCCCGCCGAGCAGGACGGAGAGGAGCGCGAGTCCGCCGAGCGCGAGCAGATCGGCGAGTGGCGCGACATCTACTCCGACGAGTACGAGCGCATCGGCACCGCGCTGTTCGCCGAGGACTTCGCCGGGTGGGACAGCAGCTACGACGGGCGGCCGATCCCGCTGGAGCACATGCGCGAGTGGCGCGAGCGCACGGTCGAGCGGATCCGCGAGCTGCGCCCGCGCCGGATCCTGGAGATCGGCGTCGGCTCGGGCCTGCTGCTGTCGCGGCTGGCCCCGGACGCCGAGGCGTACTGGGCCACCGACTTCGCCGCCCCCGTGATCCGCAAGCTCGGCGCGGACCTGCGGCGCGACCCCGCGCTGGCCGCCAAGGTGGAGCTGCGCTGCCAGGCCGCCCACGTCACCGACGGCCTGCCGCGGGACTTCTTCGACACCGTCGTGATCAACTCGGTGGTCCAGTACTTCCCGAGCGCCGGCCACCTGGCCGAGGTGATCCACGGCGCGATGCGGCTGCTGGCCCCGGGCGGCGCCCTGTTCGTCGGCGACGTGCGCGACCTGCGCACCGCCCGCGCCTTCCACACCGCCATCCAGCTCACCCGCGCCGGAGAGGGAGCCGACCACGAGGCCGTGCGCCGCGCCGTGGACCGCGGCCTCGCGCTGGAGAAGGAACTGCTGGTCCACCCCGACTTCTTCACCACCCTCGGCTACGGCGCCGACCTGCGCACCAAGCGCGGCCACCACCACGACGAGCTCACCCGCCACCGCTACGACGTCGTCCTGTACCAGGGGAACCCGGACGTCGCGCTCGGCGCCGGGCCCGAGATCGCCTGGCCCGCCGGACGCGCGGACGCGCTCGGCCGCCTCCTGCGCGACCACGGCGCCGGCCCGCTGCGGGTGACCGGCGTCCCCGACGCCCGCGCCGCCTCCGAACCCGGCTCGGCGATCGCCGGGGGAGTGGAGCCCGAAGCCCTGCACGCCCTGGCCGCCGAGCACGGCCACCGGCTGCTCACCACCCCGTCCGCCGAGCCCGGCCACTACGACGCCGTCCTCGTGCGCGGCGCGGCCCGCCTGACCGGCGGCCTGTACCGCCCCGGCGGCGGCACGCCCCCGTACGCCAACGCCCCGGGCGTGGCGCGCGGCGCGAGCGGGCTGGTGCGGCGCGTGCGCGACGACCTGCGCGCCGCCCTGCCCGACTACATGGTGCCCACCGCGCTGGTCGTCGTGGACGGGCTGCCCATGAACGACAACGGCAAGCTGGACGTGCGCGCGCTGCCCGACCCCGAGCCGGTGACCGCCACGGGCGGGCGCGAGCCGCGCACCCGCGAGGAGCAGGTGCTCTGCCGCCTGTACGCCGAGCTGCTCGGCCTGCCGAAGGTGAGCGCCGAGGACGACTTCTTCGACCTCGGCGGCCACTCGCTGCTCGCCACCCGCCTGGTCAGCCGCGCCCGCACCGAGCTCGGCGCCGAGCTGGCCATCCGCGACCTGTTCGAGGCCCCCACCCCCGAGGCGCTCGCCGCCCGCGCCGAGACCGGACGGCCCGCCCGCCCGGCCGTCGCGCGCGCGGCCGAACGGCCCGAGCGCGTCCCCGCCTCCCCGGCGCAGCGCCGCCTGTGGCTGGCGGAACGCCTCAGCGGCGGCGACGCCTACCACTTCCCGCTGGTCTTCCGGCTGCGCGGCGCCCTCGACACGGCCGCGCTGCGGGAGGCGCTCGGCGACGTCGTCGCCCGGCACGAGGCCCTGCGCACCCGGTTCCCCGAGCACGAGGGCGAGCCGTACCAGCACGTCGTCCCCGCCGCCGAGGCGCGGCCCGAGTTCGCCGTCGCCGACTGCGTCGCCGGGGACGTCGAGGCCCGGGTCGCCGCCGCCGTGGCACGCCCGTTCGACCTCGCCGCCGGGCTGCCCGTGCGCGCCGAGGTGCTGCGGCTCGGGCCCGACGACCACGTGGTGGCCGTCGTCCTGCACCACATCACCACCGACGAATGGTCCGACCGGCCCTTCCTCGCCGACCTCGCCACCGCCTACCGGGCGCGCCGCGACGGGCGCGCCCCGGACTGGGCGCCGCTGCCCGTCCAGTACGCCGACTACACCCTGTGGCAGCGCCGCCTGCTCGGCGACCCCGCCGACCCCGGCGGCGAGGCCGCCCGGCAGCTCGCCCACTGGACGGCCGCGCTGGCCGGCCTGCCCGAGGAGACGCCGCTGCCCCTCGACCGGCCCCGGCCCGCCGACCCCACCGGCCGGGGCGGCACCGTGCGCGCCGAACTGCCCGCCGAGACCGTCAGGGCACTACGCGCCCTGTCCGCCGAGACCGGCACCAGCATGTTCATGCTGTTCCACGCCGCGCTCGCCGTCCTGCTGCACCGCATGGGCGCGGGCACCGACATCGTCGTCGGCTCGCCCATCGCCGGGCGCACCGACAGCGCGCTGGACGACATGGTGGGCTTCTTCGTCAACACCCTCGTCCTGCGCGCCGACCTGTCCGGCGACCCCGCCTTCACCGAGCTGCTCGCCCGGGTGCGCGAGGCGGACCTGGCCGCCTTCGAGCACCAGGACCTCCCGTTCGAGCGGCTCGTCGAGGCGCTCAACCCGCCGCGCGTGCCCGGCCGCAACCCGCTGTTCCAGGTGATGATGGGCTACCACCACCGCCCCGGCGGCGATCCCGACGTGCTCGGCATGCCCACCGAGTGGCTGCCCGCCCGCATCACCACCGCCAAGTTCGACCTGGACTTCACCTTCGCCGACCACACCGGCGAGGACCGCGTCGTCGTCCTGCTGGAGTACGCCGCCGACCTCGCCGACGAGGAGACCGCCCACGCCCTGGTCGCGCGCACCGTCGCGCTGCTCGGCCACCTGGCCACCCACCCCCGGCAGCCGATCGGGCAGGCGCCGGTGCTCACCGCCGAAGAGCACGCGGCGAGCCTCGGCGCGTGGAACGGCGCCGCCAGGCCCGTCGAACGGCGCACCGTGCCCGAGATCTTCGCCGCGGCGGCCCGCGCCCACGGCGAGCGGGTCGCGCTGGTCGCGGGCGGGCGCAGGCTGACGTTCGCCGATCTGGCGGCCAAGGTGAACGGCATCGCCGGCCTGCTGCGCTGGCGCGGCGTCGGCCGGGGCGACCTGGTCGGGCTCGCGCTGCCCCGTTCCGAGATGGTCCCCGCGATCCTGGGCGTCCTGACGGCCGGCGCCGCCTACCTGCCCCTCGACTCCGGCCTCCCGGCCGAGCGGCTGGCATACGTGCTCTCCGACGCCGCCCCCACGCTGGTCCTGACCACCGACGCCGCCCCGCCGCTCCCGGGCGGCTTGCCGTCCCTGGTCCTCGGCGATCCGGACGGTTCCTCCGTACCGGACGATCGCGTCGATGATCCGGCCCCCGGCCTGTCCGTGCCGCCGTCCGCCGATGACGCGACCGGGACGCCCGCGCCGGAACGGGGCGACGCGCCGCCGAGGCGGGACCGCACCGTCCCGGCGCGCGTCGGGACGCCGCCGCAGGCCGCCGCGTACGTCATCTACACCTCCGGGTCCACCGGCACGCCGAAGGGCGTCGTCGGGACGCACGGCGGGCTGAGCAACCTGTTCGGCGGCCAGTACGAGGACGTCATCGAACCCGCGCGCCGTGCCGCCGGGCGCGAGACCCTGCGCGCCATGCACGCGGCCTCGTTCGGCTTCGACGGCTCATGGGAGCCGATGCTGTGGCTGCTCGCCGGGCACGAGCTGCACGTCCTGGACGAGGCCACGATGACCGACCCCGCCGCCCTGCTCGCCTACCTGGAGACCGAGCGCCTCGACTACGTCGACCTCACCCCCACCTACGTCCAGGAACTGCTGCACCACGGGTTCCTCGCGCCCGGAGCGCACCAGCCGGGCGTCATCACCGTCGGCGGCGAGGCCACCCCCGCCGAGCTGTGGGAACGGCTGACCGCGCCGCCCGGCACGGCGGTCCACGACATGTACGGGCCGACCGAGTGCGCCGTGGACGCCTACGGCTGGCACGCGGGCGGCCAGGGCGTCTGGGCGGCGCCGGTGGCCAACATCCGCGCCCACGTGCTCGACGCCGCGCTGCGGCCCGTGCCCCCCGGCGTGCCCGGCGAGCTGTACCTGGCCGGGGCCGGACTCGCCCAGGGGTACCTGAACCGTCCCGCGCTCACCGCGGAACGGTTCGTCGCCGACCCCTACGGCCCGCCCGGCACCCGCATGTACCGCACCGGCGACCTCGCCCGGCGCCGCGCCGACGGCACCCTGGTCTTCCTCGGCCGCGCCGACGACCAGGTCAAGCTGCGCGGCTTCCGCGTCGAACTCGGCGAGATCGAGGCCGCCCTGCGCGCCCACCCCTCCGTCGCCCAGGCGGCCGTCACCGTCCGCGAGGACACCCCCGGCGTCCGCCGCCTCGTCGCCTACGTGGTCCCCGCCGCGATCCCCGCCCTGGCCCCGGCCGCGCCGGACTCCGCCGGGCTGCGGGCGCACCTCGCGCGTACGCTGCCGGAGCACATGGTGCCGGCCGTCTACGTGACCGTGGCCTCGCTGCCGAGGTCGGCCGGAGGGAAGCTGGACCGGCGCGCTCTGCCCGCACCGCCGGACTCGGCCGGCGAGGCGCCGGGGCGGCGGCCGAGGGACGCTCGTGAGGAGATCCTCGCCGAGCTGTTCGCCGCCGTCCTCGGCACCGGGCGCGTCGGCGTCCACGACGACTTCTTCGCGCTCGGCGGCCACTCGCTGCTGGCCATGCGGCTGGTCAGCCGGATCCGCACCGCGCTCGGCGCCGAGGTCACCCTGCGCGAGGTGTTCGAGGCGCCCACCGTCGCCCGCCTGGCCCGCAGGCTGGAACAGGCACGCGACGGCGGCGGCACGGACCTGGCCGCCGTGGCACGGCACGAGCCGATGCCGCTGTCGTTCGCCCAGCGGCGCCTGTGGGTGCTGTACCGGCTGGAAGGCCCGACCGACACCTACAACATCCCCATGGCCTGGCGCCTGACCGGCCCGCTCGACCCGTCCGCGCTGGAGGCCGCGCTGCGCGACCTGGCCGAGCGGCACGAGAGCCTGCGCACGGTCTTCCCCGAACGCGACGGCCACCCCTGCCAGCTCGTCCTTCCCCCCGGCCGGCTCGCCGGCGCGCTGGACGTCCGGGAGCCGGAGCCGGTCACCGAGGAGGAGCTGCCCGGCAGGCTGGCCGAGGCCGCCGGGCACCGCTTCGCGCTGGACCACGAGCCGCCGCTGCGCGCCCGGGTGTTCCGGGTGGGACCACAGGAGCACGTGCTCGCGCTCGTCGTCCACCACATCGCCGGCGACGAATGGTCCGACGCGCCGCTGTGGCGCGACCTCGCCACCGCCTACCGGGCCCGGCTGTCCGGGGACGCCCCGGACTGGGCGCCGCTGCCCCTCCAGTACGCCGACTACACCCTCTGGCAGCGCGAACGGCTCGGCGACCCCGCCGACCCCGGAAGCCGTCACTCCCGCGAGATCGCCTACTGGACGCGGGCCCTCGCCGGGCTGCCCGAGGAACTGCCGCTGCCCGCCGACCGCCCCCGGCCGTCCGAGAGCGGCCACCGCGGTGGCGCGGCCGGGTTCACGCTGCCGTCCGGCCTGGAGCCGGGCCTGCGCCGCCTGGCACGCGAGCACGGCGTCAGCATGTTCATGGTCGTCCAGGCCGCCGTGGCCACGCTGCTGCACCGGCTCGGCGCGGGCGACGACATCCCGATCGGCGCGCCCATCTCCGGCCGCGCCGACGAGCGCCTGGAGGACCTGGTCGGGTTCTTCATCAACACCCTCGTGCTGCGCACGGACGTGTCCGGCGACCCCACCTTCGCCGAACTGCTCGCCCGGGTCCGCGCGGCCGACCTCGCCGCCTACGAGCACCAGGAGGTGCCGTTCGAGCGGCTGGTGGAGGCGCTCAACCCCGCCCGCTCGCTGGCCAGGCACCCGCTGTTCCAGGTGATGGTCGCCTACCTCACCGGCGGCGGCGCCACCCCCGCGCTGGCCGGGCTGACCGCGAGCCCCGAGCCGCTCGGCCAGGAGTCCGCCAAGTTCGACCTGAGCTTCGACTTCGTCGACCACGGCGAGGGCCGGGGCATCTCGGGCTGGATCGAGTACAGCGCCGACCTGTTCGACGCCGACACCGCCGGCCTCCTCGCCACCCGCCTGGTCCGCGTCCTCACCCAGATCGCCGAGGCCCCCGAACGTCCGGTCGGCCAGATCGACCTCCTGGCCGCCGAAGAACGCCACACCATCCTCACCACCTGGAGCACCACCCCCCTCCCCACGCCTTCGCGCACTCCCGCGACGACCGGCGTCACCGCGGCTCCAGAGGGGTCCGCCACGGCCGCGCACGGGCACGCCTCGGCGGCGGACGGTGTCACCGCGGTTGCGGAGACGGCCGCTTTGGTCGCGGGTGGTCCGGCCACGGTTCCCGCGCTGTTCGAGGCGCAGGTCGTGGCCACGCCGGATGCCGTCGCCGTCGTCTGCGGCGCGGTCCGGTGGACGTTCGCCGAGCTGAACGAGCGCGCCAACCGGCTCGCCCGCCTGCTCGCCGCGCGCGGCGCCGGCCCCGAACGCGTCGTCGCCCTGGCGCTGCCGCGCTCGGCGGACTTCGTCACGGCGATCCTGGCCGTGATGAAGTCCGGCGCCGCCTACCTGCCCGTCGATCCCGGACTCCCGGCCGACCGGGTGCGGGACATGCTCGGCGACGCCCGCCCCGTACTCGTCCTGACCACGGGCGACGACGCCGGACCGTCGCCGGAGGCGGAATCGCCGCAGAAGGCCGGGCCTGGTAGGTCGTCACCGACCGACGCGGGCGTGCCCGTTCTGCGTCTGGACGACCCAGGGACGGTCGCGGCGCTGGCCGGGCTGCCCGGCGAGGACCTGGACGCCGGGCCGCACCCGCTCAACCCCGCCTACGTCATCTACACCTCCGGCTCCACCGGCCGCCCGAAGGGCGTCGTGGTGAGCCACCGCGGGGTCGTCAACCTGTTCCACAGCCACCGCGCGACGCTGTACGACCCGGCCAAGCGGGCCACCGGCAGGACCGCCCTGCGCGTCGGGCACGCCTGGTCGTTCTCCTTCGACGCCTCCTGGCAGCCGCAGCTGTGGTTGCTCGACGGGCACGCCCTGCACATCCTGAACGATGAGGAGCGCCGCGACGCCGAGCTGGCCGCCGCGTTCGCCCGGCGGGAGAGGCTGGACTTCATCGAGGTCACGCCGTCCTTCTTCGCGCAGATGGCCGAGGCGGGGCTGATCGAGGACGGCGTCTGCCCGCTGGCCGTGGTCGGCGTGGGCGGCGAGGCGGTGCCCGACTCGCTGTGGCGGCGGCTGGCCGCGCTGCCGGCCACCGAGGCGTTCAACCTGTACGGCCCCACCGAGGCCACCGTGGACGCCCTGGCCGCCCGGATCCGTGACAGCGAGCGGCCCCTGGTCGGCCGCCCGGTCTCCGGGGCCCGCGCCTACGTGCTGGACGACCGGCTGCGGCCGGTGCCGCCCGGCGTGACCGGGGAGCTGTACCTGGCGGGCGAGGGTCTGGCTCGCGGGTACCTGGGCCGTCCCGGCCAGTCGGCGGAACGGTTCGTCGCCGACCCGTACGGCGTGCCCGGCACGCGCATGTACCGCACCGGCGACCTGGCCCGCTGGACCCGCGACGGGCGGCTGGAGTACGGCGGGCGCGCCGACGACCAGGTCAAGATTCGCGGGTTCCGCGTCGAGCCCGCCGAGATCGAAGCCGTCCTCGACCGCCACCCGTCCGTCGCCCAGGCCGTCGTCACCCCCCGCACGGACACCCCAGGCGTCACCCGCCTGGTCGCCTACGTGGTCCTCACCGGCGACGACTCTCCGGTCGACGGCGCTTCTCCGGATGCTCCTTCCCTGGACGGTCCGTCTTCGGATGGATCGCGTCCTGCGGAGGTCCCGGACGAGGCCGCTGGGAGCGGTGCGTTCGCCAGGAAGACGAGTGGGCCTGATTCGGCGGAGTTGCGGGCCTTCGTGGCGGCGGCGTTGCCGGATTACATGGTGCCCGCGGCCGTGGTCGTTCTGGACGCGCTGCCGCTGCTGCCCAACGGCAAGCTCGACCGCAAGGCGCTCCCCGCGCCGGACTTCACCCTCGCCGCGAGCGGCAGGGAACCGTCCGGCGAGGTCGAGCGCGCCCTGGCCGCCGTGTTCACCGAAGTACTGGGCCTGCCGCGCATCGGCGCCGACGACGACTTCTTCGCCTGCGGCGGCGACAGCATCGTCGCGATACGCCTGGCCGCGCGGGCCCGGGAGGCGGGGGTGCGGTTCAGCCCCCGCCAGCTCTTCCTGCACCGCACGGTCGCGGCCCTGGCCACCGTCGCCGTCGTGACCGGCCCCGGCGGGGCCCCCGCGACCCACGACGACGGCACCGGCACCGTCCCGCTGACGCCGATCATGCACGCCGTGCGCGAGCTGGGCGGTCCGATCGGGGGCTTCCACCAGGCGGCTCTCCTGCGCACCCCGCGCGACCTGGACGAGGACCGGCTGCGCCGCGTCCTGCAGGCCCTGCTCGACCACCACGACATGCTCCGCGCCCGCCTGGACCGGCCCGCGGAGGGGTCTGCGGCGAACGAGGCTCAGCGGTGGGTGCTGCGGGTGCCGGCCGCGGGAGCCGTGGACGCGGCGGGGCTGGTGACCAGGGTCGATGTTCGTGGCGTCGAAGGCGATGACCTGCGGGCGGTCATCGCCGGGCACGCGCTCGCCGCGCGGTCCGGTCTCGACCCGGACGCGGGCGTCATGGTGCGGGCCGTCTGGTTCGACGCGGGGCCGGAGGGGCAGGGACGTCTGCTGCTCACGATCCACCACCTGGCGGTCGACGGCGTCTCGTGGCGCGTCCTGCTGCCCGACCTCGCCTCGGCCTGGCGGGACGTCACCGAGGACAGGACTCCGGACCTGCCGCCGGTGGAGACGTCGTTCCGCCGCTGGGCGGAGCTGCTCGGCGAGCGCGCCGCCGATCCGGTCCTGCGCGGCGAGCTGCCGCTGTGGCGGCGGACGCTGGAGGGCGGTTCCCCGCTCCCGGCGCCCCGCCCGCTGGACCCGTCCCGCGACGTGGTCGCGACCGCCCGCTACCTGTCCCGCACGCTGCCCGAGGACGTCACCGAGCCGCTGCTCGGCCGCGTCCCGGCCGCATATGGCGCGACCGTCAACGACGTGCTGCTCACCGCGCTCGCCGTCGCCGTCGCCGGGTGGCGGCGACGGCACGCGGGCGACGCCGGGCACGGCGTCCTCGTGGACCTAGAGGGCCACGGTCGCGAGGAGGCGCTGGCGGGCGAGGCGGACCTGTCGCGGACGGTCGGCTGGTTCACGAGCGTCGTCCCCGTCCTGCTGGACCCGGGCCCCGGCCTGGACGACGCGCTCGCGGGCGGCCCCGCGCTGGACGCGGCGGTGGCCAGGGTCAGGGAGCGGCTGGCCGCGCTGCCCACGGCGGGCATCGGGTACGGCCTGCTGCGCCACCTGGACCCGCAGGCCGGTCCCGAGTTGGCCCGGCTGGGCTCGCCGGGGATCGAGTTCAACTACCTGGGACGCTTCGGCGGCCTCGACGAGGACGACTGGGCGTACGCGCCGGAGGGCGACGTCACCGACCTGGACGCCGACCCGGGCATGCCGCTGTCGCACCCGCTGACGGTCAACGCCCTCACCGAGGACCGCCCCGGCGGGCCGGTGCTCGTCGCCCAGTGGTCCTTCGCCGGGGAGCTGCTGACCGAGGCCCAGATCGAGGACCTGGCCGGCACCTGGTTCCAGGTGCTGCGGGCCCTGGTCGCCCGCGCCACCGGCGACGGGCGTTGACCCGGCACGTCACCACCATCCGCACGTCAACCGCACATCGATTCAGAGGAGAGAAAGTGACCAACCCCTTCGAGAACCCCGACGGTGTCTACTCCGTGCTCGTCAACGACGAGGGGCAGTACAGCCTGTGGCCGGAGTTCGCCGAGGTCCCCGCGGGCTGGACGGTCGCCCACGGCCCCGGCACCCGCCAGGAGTGCCTGGAGCACATCGAGTCCGTCTGGACCGACATGCGCCCGCAGAGCCTCATCGACCACATGACGACCTGACCGGGTGACAGGCGGAGCGCTCGGCGGCGTGGCGTGATCGGCCGTCCCCGGCGGTTTCCGGGGGCGGCGGCCTTTTGCCCGGTGTTGGACGCGTGGCCGTAACGCTTGCCGAGGTTTTCCGCTCGGTGGGCGGTCAAGCCGGGCTCTGCCCGTGCCAGGTCGTGCTGGTTCACGCGTAGCGCATCGACCTGGGAAAACCTGCGGGCAGGCGGCCGTCGCGCCGTCGGTGGCCGGCGTGCGAGGGCGCGCCGTTCGGGGGCGGGGCCGCGGTGGGGGGCCGAGGGCGGACCGGGACAATGGAGGCGTCAGGCCTGGTGGCGGGGCCGGTGGCCCGGACCTGCCGGAGAGCGTTGAGCGAAGTCGGTTATGCCCATGCCATACCGCTTTGCCAGGAAAAAGAGCGGCCCTCTCCGGAGGGCCGCGCAATGGGGGCTGGCGCGGCTCAACGCCGCGCTGGGCGGTCCGGCGCGCACCGAGGTGATCGTCATCCTCGCCTGCGTGATGGCCCTCGACGCCGCCGACAAGGGGACGGTCGGCGCGCTGGCCCCCGAACTGGAGCGCGACCTCCACGTCGGCAACACCGAGATCGGCGCCCTGGTCGCGATCTCCTCCGGTGTCGGGGCGCTGGCGGCCGTGCCCGTCGGCATGCTGACCGACCGGGTGAACCGCGTCCGGCTGCTCGCCGCCAGCATCGTCCTGTGGAGCGCGGCCATGGTCGCGGGCGCGCTGGCCGGGTCGTTCTCGACGCTGCTGATGTCGCGCGTGGCGCTGGGCGCGGTGACGGCCACCGCGGGGCCGACACTGGCGTCCCTGATCGGCGACTACTTCCCCGTCGCCGAACGGGGGCGCGTCTACGGGTTCATCCTGGCGGGTGAGACGCTCGGCGCCGGCTTCGGGCTGATCATGGTGGGCGACCTCGGGTACCTGCTGTCGTGGCGCTGGTCCTTCGGCCTTCTCGCGCTGATCGCGCTGGCCCTGCTCTACGTCGTGGTCCGCCATCTGCGCGAACCGGCGCGCGGCGGCCGCGACCGGATGCCGGCCCTGGGCGGGAAGCACGGCGTGCGCCCTCAACCGGAGGCGACGGCGCGCCGGCAGATCCGGCGCCGGGGAGTGGCCCCGGACCCCGCCCTGGTCCTGCACGAGGATCCGACGGACATGTCGCTGCGCGCGGCGGTGATCTACGTGCTGCGCATCCCCACCAACCGGCTGATGATCATCGCCTCGGTCGTCGGGTACTTCTTCTTCGCCGGGCTGCGCACGTTCGCGGTCGAGTTCGTGTCCGCCCACTTCGGGCTGACCAAGATCCAGGTGAGCGGCATACTGCCGATCGTGGGGGCCGGCGCGCTGCTCGGGGTGCTGACCGGGGGACGCCTCGCCGACCGGCTGGTGCGCCGCGGGCACGTGGAAGCCCGGGTCGGCGTGCCCGCGATCGCCTACCTCGTCTCCGCCGTGCTGTTCCTGCCCGCGCTGATGACCACGTCGACCGAGAAGGCCCTCCCGTTGTTCACCGCGGCGGCGTTCTGCCTGGCGGCGGCCAACCCGCCGCTGGACGCCGCGCGCCTCGACGTGGTCCACCACCGGCTCTGGGGCCGGGCGGAGAGCGTGCGCACGGCGTTGCGGATGTCGGCGGAGGCCGGCGCGCCGGTGGTGTTCGGCATGCTGGCGGACGCGCTCAGCCACGGAGGCAGGGCGGACGGCCTGGAGTACACCTTCCTGCTCATGTTGATCCCCTTGGCGGCCAACGGGGCCATCCTGCTGTGGGCCCGGCGTTCCTACCCGGAGGACGTCGCGGCGGCCGTCGTCTCCGAGGAGAACACGCGGCTGCGCGGCCCGGCCTCCGGTGGCGCGCGGGGACACCCGTAGCCGAGCGTGCCCGGCACGGCTCGGTAGCGGGGTGGGTCCGGCAGGGCTCAGCGGGGACGCCGGTGGACGTACAGCTCGCGCCGGTCGGCCGGCCCGACGGCACGCCGGTCGGGAACCGGCAGTTCGTAGCGGACCTCACGGAAATGATCGCCATGTTGCCGGTCGGCGTCGTACACCGACCGGAACTTCCACACCGCCGTGGCGAAGTTGGTCTGCCCGCGCAGCAGGTTGCGGCCGATGATCCGCAGGGTCTTGGCCGCGCCCGCCACGCCGAGGTGTTTGCGGTTCATCACCGCCTGGGTCCGCACCAGCTCGCGGTAGAACTCGTGCAAAGGGAGCGTGGTCGGGACCACGGCGTGCTGGATGTCGAACAGCCGGTAGTCGCGCGAGGTGAGCTTGCGCGACTCGGTGTGCCAGATCTCGGTGCCGGGATAGGGCGTCATGACGGTGAGGTTGACGATCTCGGGCACCGACAGCGCCCACCGGCGTACGAGCCGGAACCGCGCGGTGTCCCAGGCCGGGTCGACGATGAGGTTGATCGCGACGGTGAGTCCCATGTCGCGGGCGACTTCGAGCGCCTTGACGTTCTGGTCGGGGCTGGTCCGCTTGCGATACAGGTCCAGGCCCTGCTCGTCGAGCGCCTCCATGCCGAGGAACATGTAGTTCAGCCCGAGCCGCCGCCATCGCTCGAACACCTCGGGATGGCGCAGCAGCACGTCGGCGCGCGTCTCCAGGTAGTACTCCTTCCTCACCTTCCGTTTCTCCAGCTCCGCGGCGATGGCGTCGCCGTGCTCGGGCCGGATGAAGGCGACGTCGTCCACGATGAACACGCCCGGCTCCCGGATCGAGGCCACCTCCTCGGCCGCGGCCTCCGGCGACATCTTGCGGTAGCTGCGGCCGTAGAAGGTCCACGCGCTGCAGAACGAGCAGTCCCACGGGCAGCCGCGGGTGAACTCGACCGAGGCCGCGGGGTCCATCACGCCGATGAAGTACTTGTCGCGGCGCCGGGTCAGGTCCCGCGCGGGGCGAGGCTCGTCCAGGCTGTCCAGCAGCAGCGGCGGCTTCGCGCACGACCCCTCGGCGGTCACGGCGCCGGGAACCTCGCTGAGACCGCCGTCCCGCGCGGCGGCCAGCAGCAGCGGGGCCGCCGCCTCGCCCTCGCCGCGCAGGATCGCGTCCAGGGCGCCCTCGGACTGCGCGAGGACGTGCGCGGCGATGAACGAGACGCTGTGCCCGCCCGCGAAGACGAAACAGCGTGGCAGCAGACTTTTCACCCGTTTGGCCAGATCGAGGACCTCCGGCACGTTGGGGAGATAGTTGAGGCCGAATCCGACGGCCTGAGGCTCGAAGGCGAGCAGTTCGCGGCGCAGGTCACGGTGCGTGAAGATCTGCAGGTCCAGCAGGCGCACCTCATGTCCCGCCCGGCGCAGCGCGGCGGCCACCCGTTCCAGGCCGAGCGGCTCCAGCCGGAGGAAGATCTCGGAGTACATCAGGCCGCTGGGGTGTACCAACAGGGTGCGCATCCACCCTCCCCGTCCTGGTCGGACCGCGCGTCGGCCGGCGGCGCCCACGACGCCCCATAGCAGCCTGCTACCCGGTCGTGGCTCCGCGTAATCGACGGGCCGTGCGCGCCGGGGCCGCGGGGGCGTGGGTCAGGTGGCCGGCAGTTGCTGGAGGAGGACGAAAGCGCCCATCGCCAGGACGAACCAGCCGAATGCCGTGCGGAGGCGGGTGGCGTCGAGGCGTGCGGTCAGGGCGCCGCCGACCAGGCCGCCCAGGGCGGCGGCCACGCTGAACGGGAGCGCCAGGCTCCAGTCGACGGGTGTGCTGTGGAGGTATCCGGCGAGGCCGGCCAGGGACTTCATGGTGATGACCAGCAGCGAGGTGCCCACCGCCACGTCCATGGGCAGGCCGCCGAGCAGCGCGAGGGCGGGCACCACCAGGAACCCTCCGCCCGCCCCGACGAGCCCGGTCACCAGCCCCACGGCGACGCCTTCCGCGGCCACGTGCGCGACGGGCGGCTCGCGGTGCCGTGCGGCGGGGGCGGGGGTGCGGCGGCCGCGGATCATGGCGAGGGCGGTGGCGAGCATCATGGCGGCGAAGGCCGCCATGAGCAGCGACTCGGGCAGGTAGGGGCCGATCAGCCCGCCGCCGTACGCGCCCGCCATGCCCGCCACGCCGAACAGGAGCCCGGTACGCCAGCGGACCCGCCCCGCCCTGGCGTGCCCGATGACGCTGACCGCGCTGGTCACGGCCACGACGAACAGCGAGATCGCGATGGCCGCCTTGGCCGGCGCCCCGGCGAGGTAGACCAGCACCGGCACGGTGAGAATCGACCCGCCGCCGCCGAACAGGCCGAGCGTCACGCCGACCAGGACGGCGGCGGCGAGGGTCAGGGCGAACATCGATACCCCGGGGGGTATTCGGGAGACATGGGCCGGCCCGGTGCGCCGCGTGCCACGATCAGGCGCCCGCTTCGGACGGGCCCTGACGCAGCCGGGCGATGGCGGCCTCGACGTTCACGCCTCCCGCCCGGTTGTAGGGCAGCTTGGCGAGCAGCATGCCCATGGCGCAGGTGTCGGTGAGCGCCGCCACCGTCAGCCCCGCCCCGATCAGGGCGGCGACCGCCGCCGCGGCGGGGATCCACAGGCTCGCCACGACCGAGGCGAGCACGACGCTCCCGGCGACGAGGCGGACCTGCCGCTCCAGCGACCAGCGCGCGCGTCCCCGCGCGACGGGCCCTCCGGACGCGGTCCAGGCGTTCATGCCGCCGTCCAGGACCGCGACCCCGGCCGGCCCGGTGTCGCCGAGCGCCGTCCTGGCCCGCTCGGCGCGCGCGCCGGACTGGCAGACGAGCAGCACGCGGCCGTCCACGCCGGCGACGGCGCGCCGCAGGTGGGCGGCGGCCTGGTCGAGGGGCAGGTTGACGGCCCCGGCGATGTGCGCGGACGCGAACTCGCCCGGGGTGCGGACGTCCAGGACGCGGACGCCGGGATCGGATGCCATCCACGAGCGGGCGGTGGCGGCGTCGATACGGGACACGGGGACTTCTCCAGGTTCTGTCGAGCTCACGGACGAGCGATGGGGCGGACCGGCCGTCGCGCCGGTCAGATGGTGTCGGTGTCGGTGTCGGTGTCGGTGTCGGTGTCGGGGGCGCGGTCGCGATCGCGGAGCGCGGCGGCGGCCTCGGCGAGGCCGGCGCCGGTCAGGGCGATCGGGCGGAAGCCCTCGCGGGCGAGGTGGGAGGCGGCGATGCTCGCGCGGCGGCCCGAGGCGCAGGCGACCAGGACCGGCCGCGCCGGGTCCAGCGCGTCGGGGATGCCCAGGGTGATGAGATCGGGCAGGAACCGCTCGGTCGCGCCCTCCAGCCGCGCCTGCTCGTGTTCCGCGGGCATGCGCACGTCGAGGAGCTGGGCGTCCGGGCGGGCGAGCAGGGTGGTGAAGGCGTCGAGCTCCAGCAGCTCGTAGGTCTGCGTGGCGGTCGCGCCGAGGTCGAGGACGACGCCCTGGACGGTGTCGGCGCCGATCCTGGCGAGCTGGGTGACCGCCTCGGCGACGTCCTGGCCCGGCTCCGCGACCAGGGTGATCGGCTCGGCGTACGGCAGCAGCCAGCCCGCCCAGCTTCCGAAGTCGTCGTCCAGCTCGACGCCGAGCGAGCCGGGCAGCATGCCCTGGGCCTGCGCCTGGCGGGGCCGGATATCGACCACGTGCGACCCGGCGGGGATCTCCGCCACCCCCAGTTCGGGGACGCGCAGGGGCGGCATGGGCGGAACGCCGCGCGTGTTGGCGGGGCTCATGTGCTGGTAGAAGGCCGGGATGGGCATGGGGGCGGCCAGCAGCGCGTCGGCGAACTCGTCGGGACCGGCGAGGGCCAGCAGCGGGTTGCCGGCGCGCTCGTCCCCGATCGTCGAGGTCGTCCGCCCGGCGCCGGAGACCGTGCAGAAGGACCCTTCGCCGTGCGTCGGGTAGAGGCCCACGGCGGGGGGCAGCGCGGCGAGCCTGCGCAGCGACGCGTACTGGAGGCGGGCCAGCGAGCGGGCCCGCTCGGGGCCGAGCAGATCGGGCCGCCCGGCCGAGGCGACCAGCAGGCTGCCACCGGAGAACAACGCGACCGGCTCTCCCTCGATGAGTACCAGGTAGCTGGTGTGCTCGGGCGTGTGGCCCGGCGTGTGGAGGGGACGCACGGTCAGCGCGCCGCCGTCGATCTCCTCCTGGTGGAAGGCGGGCGTGTGCCGGTAGGCGGGCGCCGCGGCGGCGGGCATCACCAGTTCGGCCCCGGTGCGCAGCGCCGCCTGCTCCGCCCCGGAGGCGTAGTCGTTGTGCAGGTGGGTCTCCAGCACGAACCGCAGGTCCACGTCGCGCTCGGCGGCGGCGCGCAGGAAGCGGCCGATGTCGCGCTGGGGATCGACGAGGACGCCCTGGCCCTGATGTGTCAGCAGGTAGGTCTGGTCGCCCAGGCCGGGCGTCCGGAAGGTCACGACCTCCATCGCCTGCTCCTTTCCATACCCCCGGGGGTATCACGGTGTCAAAAAGAGGCGGCCGCGGAGCCTCCGCGGCCGCGTGTCTAGGCGAGCGCGAGGAAGAGCCGTTCCAGCTCGGCCACGCTCATGGGCGGCTGGTCGCCGCGGTTCTGCGCGTCCTGGCAGTGCCGCAGCCCCGTAGCCACGATCTTGAAACCGGCGCGGTCGAGCGCCTTGGAGACGGCGGCGAGCTGGGTGAGGACCTTCGTGCAGTCCTCGCCTGCCTCGATCATCGCGATCACGCCGGCGAGCTGGCCCTGCGCCCGCTTCAACCGGGTCAGCGCGTCACCGATCATGCCCTCGTTCAGCTCCATGCCTGCCACTATACCCCCGGGCGTATCCGAGATCGCAAATCCACCCAGCTCACCGGCCTCGTACGCACGACGCCGCCGCCCGGGGGCCGGGCGGCGGCGTGCGGTCAGGGCAGGGGGTTACGACTGCGGCTGCGCGACCTCGGTGGCGGGGTCGCCGTCGACGGCGGCGGCGAGCTGCGGCACCAGCCGGTCCAGGGTGTACGGCAGGCTCAGCACTGACACGAACGAGAAGGCGTTGCCGTAGTCGCCGGTCTCCTTGACGAACACCTCGCGGCCCTGCGCGACCACGTCCAGGTCGGCGTACAGCTTGTCCTGGTGCAGCTTGGCGGCGTCGGCGGCCGGGTCGGCGACGATCCACACGACGGCCTTGGCGTCCAGCAGGTCGGTGCGCTCCTTGCTGATGTTGGCGCCGAACTCCGCCCCGACGGCCTTGTCCAGGCCCTCGGGTGACGTGAAGCCCAGCGAGGACAGGATGCGCGCGCGGTTGTCCTGCGGGCCGTACACGAAGATCCCCTCGTACGGCGTGGCGACGACGCCGGTCGCGCCCGCGAAGTCCGGGTGCTGCGACTGCGCCTGGGCGAAACGGCCCTCGACGTCCCGCACCAGCGCCTTGGCCTCCGCCTCCTTGCCCAGCGCCTTCCCGATGATCTCCGTCTGCCGCTCCCAGGGGACCCCGTAGTCAGGGAAGTCCTTGGGCTGGGCCACCACCGGAGCGATCTTCGACAGCGTCTCGTACTGCTCCTTGGTCACCCCCGAGTAGAGGGCGAGGATCAGGTCCGGGGCCAGCGCCGCGATCTTCTCCACCTGCGGGCCGGTCCCGGTGTCCTTGAGGACGGTCGGGGCGGTGGCCGTGCCCAGCTTGTCCTTGGCCCACGGGCCGACCGCGCCCGGGTAGCCGCCGAGCCACTCGGTGGTGCCGACCGGGACCGTGCCGACCGCCAGCGCGGCGTCCTGGTCGGTCAGCCCCACCGTGACGACGCGCTTCGGCTGCGCGGGAATGGTCGTGCTGCCGTACTTGTGCTCGATGGTCACCGGGTAGGCCGCGCCCGCCTGGCCGGACGTGGCCGGGGCCGCGGAGCCGGAGGGCTCGGCGGAGCCGTCGCCGGAGCCGGAGCCGCAGGCGGCGACGGTGCCGAGGAACAGGACGGACGCGAGGGCCGCGGCGGTCCTGGCCCCTCTCAGAATGCGGAACATCAGTGGATCCTTTGTGTTTCAGACATGGGTGGAAGGGTCGTGGGCGGAGGGGAGGCCGGACCTCGCGTCCGACCACGCCTCCCACAGCGCGGCGTACGGGCCGCCCGCGGCGCGAAGGTCGTCGTGGCCGCCGCTCTCCACGACCTGGCCGCCGTCCATGACGACGACGCGGTCCGCGGAGGCGGCCTGGGTGAGCCGGTGGGCGACCACCAGGGCGGTACGGCCCTCGACCGCCCGCTCGGCGGACTCCTCCAGCACGCGGGCGCCGGCGCTGCCCGCCTCGGCCGTCGCCTCGTCCAGGACGGCCACCGGCGGGGCGGCCAGCACCAGGCGGGCGAGGGCGAGCTGCTGCACCTGCGTGGCGGTGAGGCGGTGCCCGCCCTCGCCGACCTCGGTGGCCAGGCCCTCGGGCAGCGCCTCGGCCCAGCCGAGCGCGCCGACGCGGGCCAGCGCCGCGCGCAGCTCGTCGTCGCCGGCGTCCGGCCCGGCCAGGCGCAGGTCCTCGGCCAGCGGCCCGGAGAAGACGTGCGTCTCCTGGGTGACCAGCACCACCTTCGCCGGGTCCTCGGTTCCAGGGACGGCCACCCGCACGGTGCCCGCGGTGGGGGAGTGTACGCCGGCGACGAGCTTGGCCAGCGTGGTCTTGCCCGCCCCGCTCGCCCCGATCAGCGCCACCCGCTCGCCGGGCGCCAGGGCGAGGTCCACCCCGCGCAGCACGGGCCTGCCGGGCTCGTAGGAGTGCTCAAGCCCGGCCACCGCCACCGCCGCGCCGCCGTCCGCCGCGGTGGCCGGGGCCACCTCTGGACGGGGCGCCGCGTTCGCCGTGGGCGCCGGGCGGTCCTCCGGTCCGGAGGGGGCGGTGCCATCAGAGGCTTCTGTGAGCTTCGAGGGATCCGCGAGGTCGGTGACGCCGACCAGGCGGGCCAGGCCCGCGACGGCCACCTGCGCGTCGTCCATCAGCACCAGGGCGGAGTTGACCGGGCCGAACAGGCTGTGGAAGTACAGGGCGGCGGCCGTCGCCGTGCCGATGGAGGCCGAACCGCCGCGCACCAGCAGGAACCCCGTCACCAGCACCGCGGCCAGCCCCGCGTACTCGGCGACGTGCAGGCGGCTGTAGAAGCGCAGCACCAGCCGGACCCCGCGCATCGTCAGCAGCAGCGCCCACCGCGACCGCTCGGCCGCCTTCTCGGCGTGCTCCTCCTCCAGCCGGAACGCCCGCACGGTGGCGGCGCCGCCGATCGTGTCCAGGAGCTGCTGCTGCATGTCCCCGGCGGCGACGCGCTGCTCGGCGTACAGCGGGACGGCGCGGCGCACGTACCAGCGGGCGGTGTGCGCCTGGACGGGCACCGCCACCAGCGCCGCGAGCAGGAACCGCCAGTCCAGCACGGCCATCGCGGCGAGGGTGAGGACGATGGCCAGAAGCGAGCGGGCCAGCTCGGGCAGCGCCGTGCGCACGGCCTCGGCCACCCGCGAGACGTCGGAGGTGACGCGGGCCGTCAGGTCACCCGAGCCCGCGCGCTCCAGGCGCTCCAGCGGCAGCCGCAGCGTCCGGTCGACGAACCGCTCCCGCAGCCGGGCCAGCACGGTCTCGCCGAGGCGGGACACCAGCGACAGCCCGAGCATGGTCGCGAGGCCCTGCGCGACCGCGACGGCGGCCAGCAGTACCACGGGCAGGGTGAGCGCGGCGGCCGGATGCCGCCCGGCGACCAGGTCCACGACCCGGCCGAGCAGCGGCTGGACGAGCAGGCCGATGGCGGTGGCCGCCACCAGCGCCGCGAACCCGGCCGTGGCCAGCCGCCGGTGCGGGCGCACCAGCTCCCGCACCGCGGCCCGCGTCCGCGCGGGGGTGGCCACGGGCAGCCGCAGCGGGGCCCGGGGCGAGGGTTCTGCGCGGAGATCGCTCATGCCAGGACCGCCGTCCGGTAGGGGGCGTGGTGACGGAGAAGCTCGGCGTGCGGGGCCGAGGCGGTGACGCGGCCCTCGTGGACAAGCACGACGCGGTCGGCGGCGGCGAGCAGCGCGGGGCTGGTCGTGACGAGGATCGTCGTGCGGCCCGCGCGCGTCTCGCGGATCCCGGCCGCGACGCGGGCCTCGGTGACGGCGTCGACCGCGGTCGTCGGGTCGTGCAGGACGAGCACGGGACGGCGGGCCGCCAGCGCCCGCGCCAGCGCGACCCGCTGCCGCTGCCCCCCCGACAGGGAGCGCCCGCGCTCACCGATCATCGACGCCGCGCCGTCCGGCAAGGCCTGAGCCACCTCGTCGGCCGCGGCGGCCCGCATCGCCCACTCGACCTCGGGGGCGCGCATCCCCTGCGGGACCTCCGCCTCGACGGTGTGTCCTTCCTGCAAAACCTCGGCTTCGGCCGCGACGGGGCGCATCACCCGTGCCACGTCGGCCTCTGCGGCGCGCATGGTCTGCCGGGCCTCGGAGGCGCCGGGGGCGGTCACGTTCTCGTGCAGGGTGCCCGCGAACAGTTCGGCGTCGTGTTCGGCGACCAGGAGCGCCGTGCGCAGGCCGGCCGGGTCGAGGTCGCACAGCGGGACGCCGTCCAGTTCGACGACGCCTTCGTCGGGATCCGCCCTGCGGTCGAGCAGGCGCAGGAGCGCCGTGGCGTCCGACGGGCCGGTCGCGGCCACGCCGAGGATTTCTCCGGCCGCCACGTCCAGGTCCAACCCCCGCAGCCCGCCGTACACGACCCCCCGCATGCGCACCGTCCCGCGTACGGGGCCGGAGGCCGGCGGCCAGGCGCCGCCGGACACCGCGGGGGGCGCGGACAGGACCGCGGCGACGCGGGCGGCCGAGGCGCGGCCCTGGGCCAGCTCGGCGTTGACCCAGGAGAACGTCTCCAGCGGGCCGATCAGGAACAGCGCGAGCCCGACCGCCGACACGAGCTGCCCGAGGCTGATGTCCCCCTGCGCGGCGAGCCGACCGCCGACGAGGGCGACGACGGCGATGAAGACCCCGGTCAGGGCGACGACGACGCCGTTCTGGACGGCCTCGGCGCGCGTCGCGCGCAGCGTGGCGGCGAGCGAGGCGCGGCTGGTGCGCCGGTAGCGGGCGACCGCGGCGGCCTCCGCGCCGAGCCCCTTGAGCACGCGCAGCCCGGCGACCAGGTCGGCGGCGACGCCGGAGGCGTGCGCGGCGCGTTCCTGCTCGGCCTCGCTGCGGCGTTCGAGCGGCTTGCTCAGCAGGTGGCCGAGCCAGAGGAGCACCGGCGTGCCGGCCAGCACGGTCAGGCCGAGCGGCACCGAGGTGCGCAGCAGCGCCACCGCGCCGACGAGCACGCCGGCCAGCGCCGCCACGCCGAGTATCACCGCCATGTTGACCGCGCCGACGCGCCGGGCGTCCTCGGTGGCGATCGAGGTGAGGGCGCCGGGCGGCCTGCCGGTCTCCGCGCCGCCGCCCGGGTGCAGCACGCGCTGGACGAGCGCGACCCGCAGCAGGTGGGCGGCCTGCTCGGCGGCGCGTTCCCCGGCGCGGGCGCCGAAGCGGAAGCCGAACGACAGGGCGACGTAGACGACGGCGAGGACGGCCAGCCACCACAGCAGCGCCCCGGCGTCGCCCTTGGCCACGGCCTGGTCGACCACGACGCCGATCAGAACGGGGACCAGCGCCTCGCCGGCCTGGTGGGCGCAGCCGAGCGCCGAGCCGGTGGCCACGCCGCGCCATTGCCCCTTGATCGAACGGGCCAGTACCTGCCGCCCTGACGTGCCCACACGTCTCCCTCCGGAACCGCCCGCCACAGAACTTAGGTAAGGCTACACTAAGTACATCTGGCAGCAGGAGACCCCTGGTCCCGTCGGGACAGGACGGGAAGGAAACGGCCTCCGGGGCAGCCGGAGGCCGGAAGACCGGCGGCATCAGGATCCGCCGGCGGGCATGGGGAAGTCCGCGGATCAGGATCCGTCGGTGGGTGAGAGGGAGTTGGCGCCGGGGACGAGGAGGCGGGGCGTGCCGGTGCCGTCGGCGGGGGTCGCCCAGGTGTTGTTGGTGCCGTCGCTCGTCTGCAGGGCGTAGGCGACCGTCCGCTCGTCCAGCCACACCGCCTGGTCGTCCACGCTGCGTGTCTCGGCCAGCGGCGTGATCCGTCCCGAGGCCAGGTCCAGCACCGACAGACGCCAGCCCTTCTTCGGGTCGCCGCCCACCGCCGACTTGTAGGCGATCCGCGCGCCGTCGGGGGACAGCGACGGGCACTCCACGTTGTCGCGCAGCGTCCGCACCGTCCCCGCGGCGAAGTCGCCCTCCACCAGGTAGCGGCGCCCGCCCGTGGACAGGGTCGCGTAGAACCGGTTGTCGTCGCGCGTGAAGGTGACGCCCCAGAAGTTGACGTCCGGGTTCCGGTACGGCCGCCCGTCCAGGGTGATCGTGAAGCCCTCCAGGGACTTCACCAGCCGTCCCGTACGGGTGTCCAGGACGCCGGCCTGGGTGGAGAAGCCGGTCGTGGCGTAGGAGTGGCCGTCGATGAACAGCGTCCAGGCCACCATGCGCCCCGACGCCGACACGCGCAGCCGGTTCGGGAAGCCGCGGAGCGGCACGGACCTCCGCTCCCGCAGGGACGCGTCCAGCACCAGCAGCGAGGTCGCGCCGAGCGGGTCCACCGGCGTGAGACAGGCGACCGTCCCGGCGGCGGCGTAGGCGCGGTCGCACGTCCGGCGGGACACCTCGCGCGGTCCGCCGGGGTCGGCGCGGGAGACGGTCGACAGCAGGCCGTTGGTCAGCACCTGCAGGCGCGGCCCGCCGCCCACGGGACCGGACGGGACGGCGGCGGCCCGCCTGTCCTCGGCGGCCGACCGCGCCGACCGGGCGGAGGCCGCGTAGGCGACGGCGGCCCCGGCGAGCAGCAGGGCCGCCAGGACGGTGACGAGGACGCGGGTGCGCGTGCTGAGGGTCATCGGGACCTCGCGGTGGGAGGAGGACGGGACGGCGGAGGCCGGCGCCCCGGGCGGGCACGGCGCCGCCGCGGGACCCGATGGGCCCACCGGCGGCGCCGCTTCCGTCGAGGCCGCTCAGGCGCACGTTCAGTGGCAGGCGGTGGTGCCGCTGTCGGTGAACGTCTTGCCCGACTGCGGGACGAACTGCCAGTCGTAGCTGTTGGCGTGGAGGGTCAGCTTCAGCACGCCGTAGGTGTCGCTGTTGCGCACCTGGCTGTTCGCCAGGATCGTGCCGAACCCGTAGTGGCCGGCGCCGCCGGACCCGACGACGAAGTGACGGATGCCGCGCGCGTTGTCGAGCTGGTTGGAAGGGTTGATCGGCGCGAACCGCTCGTACTGGTGGTTGTGGCCGGTCAGGATCAGGTCGGCGTTGTTGTCGTACAGCGCCTGCACGAGCGGCGCGACCGAGGTGTCGGGCGAGTGGTTGGCTCCGGAGGTGAAGCGCGGGTGGTGCCACATCGCGACCGTGCACGGCCTGGGGTTGGCCTGCAGGTCCGAGCGGAGCCACTGCACCTGCGCGGACGTAGCGCCGCAGCCGCCGATGGCCGAGCAGTTGGAGTTCAGCACGACGACATGCCAGTTCGAGCCGATGTTGTAGGAGTAGTACCCCTTGCTCGGGTCGCCGGCGCTCGCGCCGAAGTAGCCGTAGTACCCCGACGCGCCCGAGGTGTTGTAGTCGTGGTTGCCCGGCACCGGCCGGGTGCGCGCCTTGTGCCGGCCCCAGGTCGGGTTGTAGTAGGTGTTGAACTCGGAGGCGGTCCCGTTGTCGTACACGTTGTCGCCGAGGGTGAACACCGTGCCCGCGATGCCGTCGAGCAGCGCCGCTGTCGCGGTGTCGCCCGAGCCGGAGTTGGAGATGTCGCCCGCGCCGACCAGCACCGGGTCCGCGGCCGACGACGTGGTCACCGTGGGCGTCGGGCTGGAGGTCGTGCCGGTGGTCACCACGAGCTGGGGCGCCGTCGCCGCGCCGCTCTCGCGCGCGTCGTAGTCGGCGCCGTCGGAGCTCGGCGAGGTCACGCCGATGCTGTAGGAGCCGTCGCCGGTCACGTACGAGGTCACGTCGACCTCGTACCAGGCGTTCCTGGCCACCGAGCCGATCGTGCCGAGCGTCGCGCCGTCGATGGCCGGCTGGTCGTTCCAGGTGGTGGCGGTCTCCGACCACGTCGTGCTGCTCACCGCGCGGAACGTGCCGCCGTTCGGGCTCTCCGCGCCGCTGACGTCGTCGGTGTGCAGGCGGAGCTTGGCGCTGGTGACCGTGCCGGAGACGCCGGACACCGTGAACCGCAGGAACAACCGCTTGACCGGCGAGTTGTCGATGCCGAGCTGCCCGGAGGTGCCGTAGTTCGTGCCGGTCGCGCCGTTGTCCACGTAGGTGTCCGCGACCGGGGCGAAGGTCGACGTGGCCGCGTTGGCCACGCCTCCCGGCAGCGTCACGGCCGCGATCGCGACCGCGCCCGAGACGGCGGCCACGAACACCGCCGTCAGGGTCTTGCGTCGGAACATGTGCTTGCTCCTCGTGCGGGGGTCGGGGGGGCTACACGGACGCTAGATCGGCTTCCGCTCGGCCCGATGAGCGGCGAGAGAGCGAAGGGAGTCCAGAGGGTTAATGCCGGGAGTGCCCGGTCGCGCGGCGTGAGGTACGAAGCCGACATATCGCGCAGCCCCGCGGGCGGCGCATCCGGCGCCGTCACGCCGCCGCGATGGCGGTACACGACCACGGACGCGTTAACGGAAGGTGAGGTCGTCGTGCCGACCGGCGTCGTGCCCCCCGGATTCCGGCGAGTCCTGCCGTACGACCGTTCGGACAGCGTCGTGCCGGTCCCCGGATCGGGCGGGTTCCGTCGCGCGACCGTGCCGAGCGGCCCGTCCCGCGTGTGCCGGTCGGTCCTGAGCCCCCGTCGCGCCCGCCGTCGCGGCGGGCCCGCGGCACCGTGGACGCCATCAGTAGGGTGAAGGTGGGATGTCCGGTTCGGCGTTCAGTGGGGTGATGGGGTGGAGACGTTGCACTTCGGGATCCTGGGGCACAGCGCCGAGGGGGCCGCGTTGTGCTTCCGGGCCTTCTGCGGGGAGGGGTTCCGCGCGCTCGGGCCGCACCGGCATCCCGACGTGACCCTGGACCTGATTCCGCTGGCGCGCAGCATGCCGTACTGGGACGCGGGCGACCACGCGCCCATCCGGGACACGCTCGCCGAAAGCGTGCGGCGGCTCGCCGGCGCGGGCGCCGACTTCTTCGCCTGCCCCGACAACACCGCGCACATGGCCCTGGACCTGCCGGGCGAGGACCTCGCCCTCCCGGGGTTGCACATCGCCGAGGTCGTCGCCGACCGTGCCGCCCGGGACGGCCGCACCCGCGTCGGCGTGCTCGGCACCCGGTACACCATGGACGGCCCGCTCTACCCGCGCGCGCTCGCCGCCCGGGGGATCGCCGCCGAGGTGCCCGCGGCCGCCGACCGCGCGGCCGTGGACGAGATCATCTTCACCGAGCTGCTGGAAGGCGTCTTCAGCGAAGAGTCGCGCCGCAGGTACGCCGAGGTGATCGGGCGGCTCGCCGCGCGGGGCTGCGACGCGGTGGCGCTGGTCTGCACCGAGATCCCGCTTCTGGTGACGCCCGAGGTGTCCCCGCTTCCGACGCTCGACTCGACCCGCCTGCTCGCCCGCGCCGCCTTCGAGGTGGCCACCGGCCTGCGCCCCGTGCCGGCCTGGCGCGGCGGCCCCGGCCCGTCGCCGAGCTGAGGCCGGGCGGCCCGGGGTCGAGTGGCCCGGGGTCGAGTGGACCAGGGCCGGGCGGACCAGGGCCGATATACTCGTCGGCGCATGCGAAAACGCGGCCTGGTCGGTAGCCCAGGCGCCGTCGTCCGACGGTTTGTATCCGCCCTCTCCAGGGATGTCCGGCATGCCGGAATCCGGCCTCGTCAGGCCGGTGATCGGTATGCCCGCTGGAGGGGACATGAGCGCCGTGACGCTGACCGTGTGCTTCGCCGACCCGTTCTGGGTCGGTTACCTGGAGATCGACGAGGGCGGTGCCGTGCGCGCCACCCGGGTGGTGTTCGGCGGTGAGCCGACGGACGCCGAGCTGCACGACTTCCTGCTGCGCGACGGCTCCGCCCTGCTCGCCAGGGCCGCCGCGAACCCGCCCGTCCCGAGCGACGCGCGGCCCCTGCGGCGGCCCAACCCCAAGCGGGCCGCGAAGCTGGCCGCCCGGGAGGCCGCCCGCGTGGCGCGGGGCCGGCGGAGCACGGCGTCGCAGGAGGCCGTCCGCCTGGAGTACGAGGAACGCAAGGCCGAGGCGTCCGCCGGGCTGCGGGCCAGGAAGGCGGCCGACGCCGAGCGCCGCTACGAGGCCGCCCGCGCCAAGCGCCGCGAACGCAAGCGCGGCCACTGATCCCGCCGCCCGGACCGGCGCCGTCCGTGCCGATGGGAGAGCGTTCGCGAGACCTCGCCGGTCCAGGTGGCCCGGCAGGGGCGGCCCCTACGTGGCCGGGTCGCGTTCGTAGAGCTCCGTCAACGGGGCGGTCTCCGCGGCGGGGACGGACAGGCGGATCGGGGCGGGCGGGGTGCCGAGAGAGGCCACCTGGTCCCAGGTGACGTACCTGCTGCCCCGGTGCAGGCGCCGGACGATCATCCGCACGAGCAGGGGGGCCTGCCCGCCGGGGCCGCGTTCGTAGCCGAAGAGCTGGCCGGTGTGCCGGGGCGCCACGATGAGGCCGGACACGCGGAAGGCGTGCTGGACGCCGCGCAGCAGCGGGCCGTCCTGGGTGAGCTGGACGTCGGCCACCTGGCCCATCGGCGTGCCGGTCGCGTCGCTCACGGGACGGCCGATGATCTCGCTGATCCGCGTCGCGCCCTCCTCCGCCCGCACTCCGGCCGGTCCCGGCGGCGCGGCGGTGTCCTCCCCGGCGCCGCTGCCGGGGATGGGGGCGATGAGGTTGCGCCGCGTCCAGCGTTCGAGGGCCGGCTCCTCCGGGTCGCCGTCCACCGACAGGGCGGCGTCGATGCCGGAGACCTGCGCCATGTCGACGCGCCGCGGCGCAGGGTCCTCCTCGGGCCGGAACAGCTCGGTGACGGCGACGATCAGCCTGCCGGGCACGCCGCCGATCCTCGGCCCGAGCGCGAGCGGCCCGGCGAGGATCGCCGACACGTACGGGCGGCCCTCGGCGTCGTGCTTCAGCTCCAGGTCGTCGGCCTTGCAGACCTGCCGGCCGTCGCGGGCGCGCACCACCTGGCGGTCCAGCAGGTGGAGCTGGGCGTGCAGGATCCGCGCTCCGGTCATTGCCCCGCCTTCGTCGCGAGCATCAGCGGGATCGCCGCCACGGCGACCACCAGCAGCAGCACCATGTACGCGGTCCCGAGCGCGTTGGAGAACTTCCCGTTCACGCGTTCGCCCATGTAGTCGGGGTCGTTGGCGATCATCAGCACCGGCAGGTAGGTCAGCGGCAGCGCGGCGGCGGAGAAGACCAGGGAGTACTCGGTCACCTTGATCGGGTCGACCGTGGTGAGCACCAGCGCGGCGGCCACGATCGTGGCGACCAGGACGACGGCGTGGAAGCGCGCCGCGTCCTTGGGCCGCACGTACTTGCCCCACTGCCAGCCGAAGTACTGGCTGAGCGTGTACCCCGACGACAGCGCGGTCTCCAGCGTCGCGCCGAACGTCGCCGCGAACACGCCGAAGATCACCACCACCAGCCCGGCCTTCCCGAGGGCGAGCCCGACGGGCAGCAGCATCTGGTCCAGCGTGCCGACCTGGATGTGGAGGGGCAGGAAGACGGTGGCCGCGCACGCGGCGATGGCCAGCGACAGGAAGCCGCCGAGGGGGAAGCCGACGAACACGTTGGCCCGCGAGGTCAGCAGGTCCTTGGCCGTCCAGCGCTCCTCGACGCCGCCGG
This sequence comes from Sphaerisporangium siamense, assembly GCF_014205275.1. NCBI lineage: Bacteria > Bacillati > Actinomycetota > Actinomycetes > Streptosporangiales > Streptosporangiaceae > Sphaerisporangium > Sphaerisporangium siamense. The sequence goes on along the minus strand of NZ_JACHND010000001.1, from coordinate 6,212,871 downwards.
AGGAGAAGAAGAACACCTCGTACGGCGTCATCGCGCCGCCGAGCAGCGCGACCGCGTAGTACCAGTACGTCGGCGCGCCCTCGTCGGGCGGGGGATGGGTCACCTGGCGGGCCAGCTCGCCCCAGTCGGGGCCGAGCCGCCACGCCGCGACGGCGAACACCACCAGCGCCAGCCCGGCCAGCCCGAAGACCTTCTCCATGGTCTCGAACTTGACCCGCCACATCACCAGCCAGGCCACCAGCGCCACAGCGGGCACCCACAGCAGGTAGTTCACGCCGGTGACCAGCTCCAGCGCCAGGGAGGCGCCGCCGATCTCGGCGGCCAGCGTGAGCACGTTGATGAAGAAGGACGCCCCGAGGTTCGCCAGGCCCGCGCGGGGGCCGAGCCGCTCGCGCACCAGGTCGAACACCGGCCGCCGCGAGGCCACGGCGATGCGGCCGGACATCTCGGCGAACAGGCAGATGCCGACCACCCCGACCACGACGACCCAGGCGAGCGACATGCCGAACCTGGCCCCGACCAGCGCGTTGGCCACCAGGTCGCCGATGTCGACGAACCCGCCGAAGGCGGTGAGGATGCCGAGCGTCACCGCGAACAGCCGCTTCACCCGTACGTCTCCTCAATGGCGCGCAGCCGCCGCGCCAGGTCGCCGAGTTCCCGGTCCGCCTTCGCCGGGTCGTGCAGCCCGTCCCGCCTGACCTCGATGAGGAGGCCGCGCAGTTCGTCCTCGGCCGCGGAGGTCAGGCCGGTGACCTCGGCGCGCAGCCGGTCGGAGTCGTCGGAGGGCGGCTGGACGCGGCCGAACTGGTCGCCGACGCCGCCCACGTCGTCGGCCGCCTGGGTGAGCAGCGTCTTCAGGTACGGCGTGGTCAGCCGGCCGGCCCCGCGCACGGCCTGCCGCGCCAGCTCCACCCCGGAGGCGGCGGCCTCGGCGGTCGCGGCGGCCTTGAGCCCGTAGTCGTGGTCGTCCCAGGCCGGGCTGACGCACCCGGACAGGAGGAGCGCCGCGAGCAGGACGGGCGGGACGGCGGCCGCGCGTCTCATGACCGGCCTCTCAGCAGGAAATATCCCAGTAAGCCGAGCAGGACCAGCATCTGGCCCCACGCCAGCAGGAGCACCAGCCCTTCGTCCACCACCCGGCCCCACTGCCCGCCCGCCGTGGCCTCATGCCGGGGCCGGGCGGGAACCCGGCGCGGGTTCCGCGCGGGGATGCTGGTTGAATGCCGCCATGGTGGTGCGTGACGCTCTTCCCGACGAGATGGACGCCGCCGGCGCGCTGCGCGTGGCGGCCTACCAGGCCGACCGGCTGCTGGACGCCAACCCCTCCTACGCCGGCGCGCTGCGCGCCCTCGGGACGGACGGCGCCGGCGAGGTCCTGGTCGCGGTGGACGGCGACCGGCTGCTCGGGACCGTCATGCTGGAGACCTGGCACGCCGGGAGCGAGGTGGCCAAAAGGCCGGACGAGGCCGAGATCCGAGGGCTGGCCGTCGCCCCGGAGGCGCGCGGGCGCGGCGTCGGCACCGCGCTGGTGCGGGCGGTCGTCGAGCGCGCCGCGCTGAGAGGGGTCCGGGCGCTGCTGCTGTCCAGCCAGCCCGCGATGGCCGGCGCCCAGCGCATCTATCTCGCCGAAGGGTTCACGCGCAGGCCCGAGCTCGACTGGGCTCCCGTGCCGAACCTCCGGCTGCTCGGTTTCGGGCGCGATCTGTGAAAGGCCCCGGTGATCCCGTCTCATCGGCGCGCGGCGGCAGGGCATCGGCGTCCGGATTTTCGGCCCGCTCGCCCCGGCGGTAAAGGAAACCGTCACGTCGGCGCGCTCTGGCACGCGACCGAATCAGGATCTACGTTATTCGGTGAAAATCGGATTACGTTCTCCTCGGGAGTTGGTGTCCAGTGCCGGACGACGCGGCCTTTCCCGTCCCGGAGTCGGTGAAGATCGACACCTCGGTGCCGCATTCGGCCCGCATCTGGAACCACTGGCTCGGCGGCCGGGACAACTACCCCGTCGACCGGGAGGCCGGGGACCGCTTCGCGCGGGTCTTCCCGGGGATCGAGCAGCTCGCCAGGGCGTCCCGGCACTTCCTGAGCCGCGCGGTGCGCCACCTCGCGGGCGAGGCCGGAATCCGGCAGTTCCTGGACGTCGGCACCGGCCTGCCCACCGTGGACAACACCCACGAGGTGGCCCAGCGGGTGGCCCCGGAGTCGCGCGTGGTGTACGTCGACAACGATCCGCTGGTGCTCGTGCACGCCCACGCCCTGCTCACGAGCACCCCGCAGGGCGCGACCAGCTTCATCGACGCGGACCTGCGCGACCCCGAGGCGATCCTCGCCGCCGCCGGCCGCACCCTGGACCTGACGCGACCGGTCGCGCTGGTGCTCATGCAGATCACCGGGCACGTCCACGACACCGGGGAGGCGCACGCTCTCGTACGCCGCCTGATGGCCGGGCTCCCGTCCGGCAGCTACCTGGCGTTCAACGACAGCGCCGACACCAACGCGGCCAACCTGGAGGCCACCCGGCGCTACAACGAGTCCGGCGCGGCGCCGTACCACCTGCGCGGCCCCGCCGAGCTCGCCGGCTTCTTCGACGGGCTGGAACCGGTCGAGCCGGGCGTGGTGCCGATCGCCCGGTGGCGTCCTGAGACGGACCCCTCCACCATCGTCGATGTGGACGCATGGGGAGGTGTCGGCATAAAGCCATGATCCGCGACGCGCCATGAAGAATCCGGAAATCGTGCCCACATGATCGATAGATTGGTCAGGACGGAAGATCGTACGGCGTGGGGGAGGCGGCGACGTGACCGAACGGGACAGGGCTCAACCCTGGGTCGTCGACCCCACCACTCCCAGCGTCGCCCGCATGTACGACTACTACCTGGGCGGTAAGGACAATTTCGCCGCCGACCGCGAAGCCGCCGAGAAGATCATCAAGCTGGTGCCGAACGCCAGGGAGATCGCGCGGTCCAACCGCGCATTCCTGCGCAGGAGCGTGCGCGTCATGGTCGAGTCCGGCGTCGACCAGTTCCTGGACATCGGCACCGGCCTGCCCACCCAGGAGAACGTCCACCAGGTGGCGCAGCGGGTGAACCCGGACGCGCGCACCGCCTACGTCGACAACGACCCGATCGTGCTCGCCCACGCCCGCGCCCTGCTCGCCGACAACGCCAGGACCGTCGTCGTCTCCGCCGACATGCGCGACCCGCAGGGCATCGTGGACCACCCCGAGGTGCGGGCCCACCTGGACTTCGACCGGCCGGTGGGGCTGCTGCTCCTGGCCATCCTGCACTTCGTCGTCGACGACGCCGAGTCCGTCGAGATCGTCCGCACCGTGCGCCGCGCCCTGGCCCCGGGGAGCATGGTGGCCATCTCGCACATCACCCCCGGCGACCTCAGCGAGGAGGACATCCGGCGGGGCCGCGACGTCTACACCGCGACCGCCACCGGCGGGATCATCCCGCGCACCCACGCGCGGATCCGCTCCTACTTCGAGGGCTTCGAACTGCTCGCGCCCGGCGTGGTGCCGGTGGAGGAGTGGCGTCCCGACCCCGAGACGGTGATCCTCCCGCACCGGGGCGGCATCGGCATCGTGGGCGCCGTCGGCACGATCTCCTGAGCGGAGCGCCGCCTCGTGTCCATGGCGCGAACTCCGTTCGCGCGGTGCTCGGGCGCCTTTGAGCCGGCGGCCTTCCCTCGTCGTGGACGAGCACTCGTTCCTCGCGCTCGCCCACTCCTCGGTCAGGCCACCGGCGTGCCCGAGGACTGGGTTCACAAGTCTTCCTGGAAAACCTTGAGAACCGTGGGGGAACGCCCGGCGAAGATCTCCGCGTCCTCGTGGAATGTCATCATGAGGCGATGGACGAGGGCATTCTCCTGGTGGACGACCACCCGGGATTCCGCCGCATGGCGCGGCGGCTCCTGGAGGCCGGCGGGCTCCGCGTGATAGGGGAGGCCGCCGACGGGCGGCAGGCCGTGGCCCTGGCCGCCGAACTGCGCCCCGAGGTCGTGGTCCTCGACGTCCTGCTGCCCGACATCGACGGGTTCGCCGTGGCCGCGATGCTCGCCGAGCTGCCCGACCCCCCGGCGGTCGTGCTGATCTCCAGCCACTCGCCCCTGGAGCTCGGGGCCGAGGCGGGCGCCCCGAACGTGCGCGGCTTCCTGCCCAAGGACGAGCTGACCGCCCAGCGCCTCGCCGAGCTGGCCGGGTTACGCCCGTGACCACGCCCCTCCCTTCCCCGGCCGCCGTCGCCCCGCCGCCCGCGGGAACGGAGGGCACCCGGCGCCGGCACGGCGCCCTGGTCCTGGCCGGGCTCGCCCTCACCGCCCTGGACGTCTGGTTCGCCACCCGCTGGGGCGCGGCCGAACCGCTCTTCTACGTCAAAGAGGTCACCCAGATCCTGGTGTGGCTGGCCGCGGGCTTCCTGGTCGAGCGGGTGCGCCCCGGCACGCCCATGGGCGTGCTGATGGCCCTGCTCGGCGTGCTGCTCGCGGCCGACGCGCCCGCCGCGTTCGCGCTGGAGGCCGGCGGCGCCGGGATGCGCGTCCTCGTCACCGTCGCGCTGCTGCTCACGGCGCTCCAGCTCCCGCTCGGCGCGCACGTCTTCCTCGCCTACCCCTCCGGCGTCATCCGCGACCGCATGGGACGGGTCGTCATGCGCGCCGGCTACGCCTTCGGCGGGCTCACCGCCCTGACGCTGCTCCTGGCCGGGCCCGCCGTGCCGGTGCGGGGCTGCCGCGACGTGTGCGCGCCCATGCCGCTGCTCGACGCGCCCGGCCTCGCCGAGGCCGCGGCCCGGGGCGTCTCGCTCGGGACCGCGGTGTTCGTGCTGGTCGGCGGTGGCGTCATCGTACGGCGCGCGGTCCGCGCCGGGACCAGGGAGCGGCGCCTGCTGGCCTTTCCCGCAACGGCGATGGTCGCCACCGCGCTGCTGTGGGCGGCGGTCGGCCTGCTGGCCGCCCGGGCGCCGGGCGACTGGTCCTCCGAGGGCGACTCCACCCTGGCGCTCGCCCAGTTCGCCGCGCTCGTCGCGGTGCCCGCCTCGTTCTTCCTCGGCCTGCTGCGCGAGCGGCTGGACGAGGCGCGGGTCTCCGACCTGGTCCGGGAGATCGCCGCCATGCCCGCGGAGCGGCTCGGGCCCGCGCTGGCGGAGGCGCTCGGCGACCCCCACCTGCGGGTCGCCTTCCCGGTGCCCGGCGGGTACGTCGACGCCTCCGGGGCGCCGCTGGAGGTGCCCGTGCAGCTGGACCCGCGCCGGTTCACCGTCGTCGGCGACCCCCGCGCCCCGGTCGCCGTGCTCGTCCACGACCCGAGCCTGCGCACCGAGCCCGCGCTGCTGGAGGCCGTCAGCGCCACCGCGCGCCTCGCCCTGGAGAACGCCCGGCTGCAGGCCGCGGTGCGGGCGCGGCTCGCCGAGGTCCGCGCCTCGCGCGCCCGCATCGTGGCCGCGGGCGACGAGGCGCGGCGCCGGCTCGAACGCGACCTGCACGACGGCGCCCAGCAGCGCATGCTCGCCGTCGGCCTCGCCCTCAACCTGCTGCGCCAGAGCCTGGGCGAGGCGACCGCCGAGACGCTGGAGCTGCTGCGCGAGGCCGAGGAGGAACTGCACGCGGCGACGCGCGAGCTGCGCGAGCTGGCACGCGGCATCCACCCCGCCGTGCTCACCATCCAGGGGCTGCGCGCCGCGCTGCGCCAGCTCGTCCTCCGCGCCGGGCCCTCGGTGAGCCTGCGGGCGGGGGAGCTGCCCCGCCTGCCCGAGGCGGTGGAGGCCACGGCCTACTTCGTCGCCGCCGAGGCGCTGACCAACGCGCTGCGGCACGCGGCGGCCCGCCGCGTGGAGGTCGCCGCCTCGGCCGCGGACGGCAGGCTGGTCGTCTCGGTGTCCGACGACGGGGCGGGCGGCGCGGCCCCCCGCCCCGGCTCCGGCCTCGCCGGGCTCGCCGACCGGGTCGCCGCCGTGGACGGCGTGTTCACCCTTCACAGCCCGCCAGGGGAAGGCACCGTGCTCACCGTGGAGCTCACCGTGGACCCGTCATGCGCCTGATCATCGCCGAGGACTCGCTGCTGGTCAGGGAGGGGCTGAACCGCCTGCTGGGCGGGCTCGGCCACCAGGTCGTCGCCACGGCGACCCGCGCCGAGCAGGTGCTCGGCCTGGTGGCCCGGCACGGCCCCGACGCGGTCGTGCTGGACATCCGCCTCCCCCCGACCTTCACCGACGAGGGGCTGCGCCTGGCCGCCGCGATCCGCCGCAGGCACCCGCGGGTGGCGGTGCTCATCCTGTCCCACTACCTGGAGAACTCCTACGCCGCCGCGCTGCTGGAGAACGGCGCCGCCCGGCTGGGATACCTGCTCAAGGAGCGCCTGCTCGACGCCGCCATGCTGGACGAGGTGCTGCGCCGCCTGCACGCCGGCGGCACCGCCGTGGACCCCGACGTCGTGGCCCACCTGCTCGCGCCGCGCCGGGAGCACGACGCCCTGGCCCGCCTCACCGGGCGCGAGCGCGACGTGCTGGCGCTCATGGCGCAGGGCCTGTCCGACCGGGGCATCGCCGACCGGCTCACCCTGTCGGTCACGACCGTCGGCACCCACACGCACAACGTGTTCCGCAAGCTCGGCATCGCCGACGCCCCGGCGAGCAACCGGCGCGTCAACGCCGTCCTGGCCTACCTCACCGGCCGCGTCGAGGCGTGAGGACCGGGACGTCGGGGGGAATCAGGCCGGCGAACTCCGGCGGGGTGAGGATGGGGACGCCGTACGCGCGCGCCGTGCCGGCCTTGCGCGAGAGAGTGTCGGGGTCGGCGGCCACCAGCACGCGCACCCGCCGGGTCACGCGCGGGTGCACGGTGTACCCGGCCCGCTCGGCGCGCGCCTCCCAGCCCTCCCGGCCGCCGGGCAGGTCCCCGGTGAACGCCACCAGGTCTCCCGGCCTCAGCCGCAGCTCCGGTCCCGCGGGCCGGGTGCGGGGACCGGCCGCGCCACGCCGCACCCACGGCAGGTCGGGGCCGGACGGCGCGGGCCAGACGGTGGCGGCGGCGGCCTCCAGCCGCTCCCGCCACCCGCCGGATAATCGGATGTAGTGGCGCAGCAGCCCCGCGGCGGCGCGGGCGTCGGCGAGCGCGTCGTGGTGGTCCTGCAGCGGCACGCCCGCCAGCGCGCAGCACCGGGCCAGCCCCCGCCCGCCGTACGGGAGGAACCGCGCGGCCTCGGCCATCGTGCAGACGCCGAGCTCGGTGCGCAGCGGCGCGCGGACGCCGAGCCGCTCGAACTCGCGGGCCAGGAAGCCGACCTCGAAGGGCAGGTTGTGCGCGGCCAGGACACGCCCGCGCAGCAGCCCGGCGAGCCGGCGGGCGACCTGCCCGAAGGCGGGGGCGAGGCGGACGTCGGCGGCGCGGACGCCGTGGACGTGCTGGGGCCCGAGGTCGCGGCCGGGGTTCACCAGCGTGCTCCACTCGCCGGTGACCTCGCCGGCCGGGCTCAGGTGGACGACGCCGATCTCTATCACGCGGTCGTGCCACGAGGACCGCAGGCCGGTCGTCTCCAGGTCGACCACCGCGTAACCGGGCGGGTCCGCCGCCTCGGAAGAGCTCGCGGGATCCGCGAGGTCGTGCGCCATCGGATCGCCTTTCGGTCGCCGCCTCATCCGATGATCTCACCCGGCGCGCGGCCGATGATCACGGAAACGGGGGACCGTGACCGGCTCGTCACCGGGCGCCGGGCGGGCCGTTCGCCGGTTCGATTCCGGGGGAAGGACGCGGGAAACGACGTGGGCCGGACGGCGGGGTGCCGCATCATTCCCACATCATGTCCCGGCGCGCCGGAAAGCGCGCGGGAATGGGAATCGGCGCGAAAAAAAGGCGGACGCGGCGGCGGTCCCGTGACCACCGCCGCGTCCGTGTCCGCGCCGGCCCCGCCGCGAAGGGGCTCAGCCCCAGGGCGTGTTGCCCCGCCACACCGTGTGCGGCGAACTCGCGTGAGCGTGGTCGGCGATCCGCACGACGTGCGACGCGGCGTGGGCCGAGGTCATGGCGCCGGCCGTCACGAACCCCCCGGTGGCGACGACGGCGATGACGATGAGCCGGGTGGTGAGTCTTCTCACGTGATCCCTCATTGCAGCGGTCCCCCTCGTCTGCGCGGCTTCGCGTCCTGCCGCTTCCCTGCTCGCATCGCCAAAGTATTCGCGGCCGCTATCCGACCCCTATCCGCGCGCTTCCGGGACGCTATGGCCGCGGTCACCGGGCGTCCGGCCCGCGCGCCGGACACGCGTTTCCGCCCCGGAGAAAGCGCGCCGCGTCTTTCGCCTCGCCGGCCGGGGGACGGCCGCGCCGGGGCCCGCGGCGCCGTTCGGGTTCCGCGACTTTACGTTAAATGGACCGTCGTCCCGTGCTCGCTTGAGCACGGATGTCGCCGTGCGGGAAGGTGGCGGGAGCGATCCGGCGCCTCCGGTCGCCCGTTTGGACGGGGCGGACGGGGTAGGGCGTATCTCGGACGGAACCGGAGGGCGTGAGGTGTCTCGACCCCGGCCTGCGACGGGGACCGCGCGAGCCGTCCCCACGGGACGCGGGCGCCCGGCCCCCGGATGGCAGGAAGTTGCCAGGCTCCTGCAACTTGCTGCCACCGATCCGCATGGTCCCGGGGCGGCGCTTCCCGCAGAGTGTTACACGGGAGTGCCGAGTGGCACCGCTTCGGGAAGGCGCGCGCACGTCGAGGACGGGCCAGGGCCGCGGGTGCTTCCGACTGCCGGGCTTCGCCCGGTCGTGTGTCCCGGCCTCGGCGGACTCCGGCTTTCCGGCCGTCGCGCGACAACCGCGGCATCCGAGATCGCGACCAAGGAGGTGCGAGATGACCCACCCGTTCGCGTCAGGCGAGGGGTCCGAGCAGCGGGCCGATCCCGCGCGAGAGGGGATCTTCACCGGACGCACCGGCAGGCCGGGGCCGCCCGGCCGACCAGCCCACGGCGGGACGTTCCCCGGCCGACCCACCACCAGAACCCGCGGTGCCGAGCGGACGGGGTAACGGTGGTGAGCAGAGGCTGGGACATGTATCTGCACACCCTCGACCAGTACCTCACCCGCTTCCCCGGGCGGTTCGCGCTCGTGGTCTACACGCCACCCGCGCGGCGCATCCGGGATGAGCCCCTCTGGAGCGTGCTGGAGCGCGGCCTCGGGCTCAACGGACCGGTGGTCAGGGGCGACCGGGTGCGCCTGGCGCCCGAGGGCCTCGACCCGATCGAAGGCGTCGCCGACTACGTGGCCCCCCACTTCCTCGGCGTGCGCACCGGCGACGGGCTCTACCGGTTCATCGAAGGCTCCAAGTCCACGGTCGTGATCGGCCACCACATCTTCTCCGACAGCGTCGACCCGGCGGACAACGAGCGCGTGTGGCTCGGCTGGCTCGTCGCCCTGTTCGAGCCGGACGACTCCCGATGACGGACGCCGCAGTCGCCGTACGGCGGGCGGAGGCGCGGCCATCGCCATAGAAGGTCACCGAGGAATGCGAGAGACAGACGCCGGACACACCGCCGATGACCGGCGCACCGACAGGGAAGCCACCGACGACGGGAAGGACGACGTGACGGACATGGAGACGCACGCGAGCGGCGCCGCCACCACGCCGCCCGGCGACGCCCTGGGCGCGCCGGACCCGGACGCGCCCGACGCCGGCCAGGAAGGGCGCGGGTCCGGGAGGTCGTTCCTCCTCGGGCTCGCCTGGTGGCCCTGACGCCACGGGCCGGGGCCGCCCCGGTGTGAGCCCCGCAGGCCCGTGCCACGACTCGGCGTCCGCGTGACGGGAGCCGGGTGATCCCGGCGTGCCGGTGCCCGTTGGTGCGGCGGAGCACCGGCACGCCGGCCGTGCCGCCGGAGTCCCGCCCGCCGGACTCCGGCCGTCTTACAAGCCGCGTTCTGGCCGTCCCCCCGGGCCGTCAGCGCCGCCCGTCCGTGCCGGCCGTCGGCACCGTCGGGCTACCCGGTGGGCATCGCCTCGCGCGCCTGGTCCGCCTCGCCGCGCGGCCTGACCGCGCGCCGCACCGCCAGGCCGAAGGCCGTCACCAGCAGCCCCGCGACGCCGGAGACCACGAACGGCCCGGCCGGCCGCCACGTGTCGTACAGCCACCCGCCCAGCGCCGAGATGACCATGATGCCCGCGGCGCCGCAGAGCGTGTGGACGCCGAACGCCGACCCGCGCACCGCGGCGGGCGCCTGCTGGGCCAGCAGCGGGCCCGCGGTGGTGATCACGGCGATCTCTCCCACGCCGACGAGCACCGCGACGGCCATCATGCCGCCGCCGAGCGGGTCCTCCACCAGCAGCGTCGACAGGTACGCCGCGGCGGCGAACGCCTGGGCGAGGACGACCAGGTCCTGACGGCGCATCCGGTCGCCGAGCCAGCCGAACAGCGGCGCGCACAGCAGCGCGACCGTCTGTGAGACGCCCACCACGGCCCCGGCCCTGGCCAGCGCCTCCGCGCTGGACATCCCGCGCGCGGAGGTGGCGTGGTCGGCGATCCACAGCGTCATGAAGCCGACGACGATGGCCAGGTCCGCCCGCGCGACGAACGACGCGGCGTACGACAGCGCCACGCCGGGGTCGCGGGCCAGCGCCACCCCCTCGCGCACCAGGCGCGGCAGCGGGACGCGCGCGGCGGTGTCGCTCACCCTGACGGGGGACAGTGTGAGCCACAGCAGCCCGGCGGTGGCCAGCACGCCCGCGGCGATGAGCAGGAACGCCAGCCGGGTGGCGGCGACCGGCGTGAGCCCGGCCGCCTCCAGCGCGCGCGGCAGCCGGACCAGCGCCAGCACGGCGAGCACCGCGCCGAGGCCGCCGAACACGCCGATCAGCCCGTAGGACTTGCCGCGCGAGCGGGTGCGCACGTAGTCGATGGCGATGGTGGAGAGCATGGTGTTCAGCGCCGCGACGCCGAGGCCGAAGACCACGCGCAGCGCGACCAGGACGGCCGTGTTCGCGGCGAAGGGGAACAGCGCCGCGCCGGCCGCGCACAGCAGCAGCCCGGCGACCACGACCAGCCTGCGCCCGAACCGGTCGGCGAGCGCGCCGTACCAGGCCAGGCTGAGCACCATCGCCAGCTCGGCGGCGAACCCGAGCAGGCCGACCGTGGTGCCCTGCGAGGACTCCGGCACGCCGAGGATCGTCGTCAGCACGTGCGGCTGCGCCGCGGGCAGGAAGGAGATCACGGCGGTGCCGGCCGTGGCCAGGGACAGCAGCGCCCACATGTTGCCCTTGGTGATGCCGTCGGCTAACTGCGCGCCCAGCACACGGCGTGGGGAGGCTGCGGCCATGAGAGGATCATGGCACCGGGACTGGGGTTTTTTCTACATATGCTCATATTCGTCGGTACTTGTTAAGATCGCCGGTGTGAAGCGGATCAGTGGGGGACTTCGATGAACCCGTCCTCGTTCGGCCCGGGTTTCGACCCCAACACTCCGAACGCGGCGCGCATGTACGACTACTTTCTGGGTGGTAAGGACAATTTGCCCGCCGACCGCGACGCGGCGGACAAGGTGCTCAAGTTCGTACCGGAAATCCCCATAGGTATCCGCGAAAATCGCGCCTTTCTCATCCGCGCGGTACGGTTCCTCGCCGAGCAGGGCATCCGGCAGTTCCTCGACATCGGCGCCGGGCTCCCCACCCAGCGCAACGTCCACCAGGTGGCCGCCGAGCACGCCCCCGGCTCCCGCACCGTCTACGTCGACAACGACCCGCAGGTGCTCGTGCACGCCCGCGCGCTGCTGCAGGACAGCCCGCAGGTGCTGGTCGTCGAGGGCGACCTGCGGCGCCCGGACGAGATCCTCGCCGACCCGGCGCTGCGCCGCCACCTGGACCTCGGCGAACCCGTCGCCGTGCTCCTGCTGGCGATCGTCCACTTCATCAGGGACTCCGAGGACCCGGCCGGCGTCATCGCCAAGATCCGCGGCGCGCTCCCGCCCGGCAGCTACATGGCCATCTCGCACGTGGCCGTGGACGAGCGCCCCCAGGCCGCCCCGGGCGTCGAGCGCGTCTACAGCGGCGCCTCCGCCCCGTTCGTGGCGCGGATGTCGCGCGAGATCGAGCCGTTCTTCGACGGGCTGGAACTGGTCGAGCCGGGCATCGTGAACCTGCACCAGTGGCGCTCCGACAGCCCCGTGGTCGCCCCCGAGCTGGACAGGATCGGCGCCTACTTCCTGTGCGGGGTCGGCCGGGTCGGATAGCGGGACCGGCGGGCGCGTGGCCCGCCGGTCGCCGGGTCACCGCCCGCCGAACGCCAGGCGGGCGACGCGGCCCTGCTCGCCGGACGCCCAGCAGCTCAGGTCCGGGGTGCACGCGACGGTGTCGAAGGACCCGCCGTCGAAGGCGCGCCACCGCGCCCCGGCGGAGAGCGTCACGTCGCTGCCGGCCGGCCCGACCGCGACGGCGGCGAACGGGGCCCAGGGGAGCCAGGTCACCCCCGAGCGGTAGGCCGCGGGAGGCTCGGCGGCCGGCCTCCAGGTGGCGCCGCCGTCCTCGGTCACCGCGGCGGCGCTCGGCGACGCCTGGCCGGCGCGGTAGTCCCCGCCCACCGCGATGCCGTGCCTCGGGTCGCGGAACGCCAGCGCGAACACGCCGCGCGCCGGGTCGCCCGCGGGGATCGGGGTGTCGGACACCTTCCAGGTGCGGCCCCGGTCGCGCGAGTGGAAGACGCGCGAGCGCGCCCCGCCGCCCGAGGCCAGCCACACGTCCCGGTCGCCGGCCGTCACCAGGCACTGGCCACTCGCGGCGAACCCGGCCTCGCCGGGAAGCGCCTCCGGCATGCCCGCGGACAGCACGCGCCAGCTCCGCCCGCCGTCGTCGGTGGACAGGACGCGGAACCTGCCGTCGACGGGGTCGCTCATGGCGAGGCCGTGCCTGCGGTCGAAGAAGGCCATGCAGTCGTAGAAGGCGCGCGGCTCGTCGTTGCGGAAGGTCTCGGCCCAGGTGCGCCCGCCGTCCTCGGTGCGGTAGACGCGGGACGCCTCGCCCTCGCCGATGGACAGCACCACGGCGGTGCGCGCGTCGAAGGCCTCGATGTCCCGGAACTCCAGGTCGGCGGTGCCGGGCGGGCCGGACGCCGTCCAGTGCCCGCCGCCGTCGCCGGTGCGCAGCACGGTGCCGAGCGAGCCGGACGCCCACGCGACCCGCCCGTTCACGGGCGACAGCCCGCGCAGGCGCGCGGTGCTGCCGGTCGGGGTGAGCCGCCAGGTGAGGCGGCGCGCGAACTCGTCCACGCCGGGCGCGCCGGCGGGAGCGGCGTCCGAGGCGGACGGGAGGCCGGGGGCGGGGCCGGAGTCCAGGGCGGAGGGAAGGTCGCGGGCGGGGCCGGAGGGTTCCGTCTCGGCGTGCGCCGGGGCCGTGGCCGCCAGGATCGCGACGGCCGCCGCGAGGCCGAGGCCGGTTCGCCACTTTTTGGGGGGCATGGGGGGAACGTAGCGAACGGGATCGGATCCGTCCACGGTCCCGCCGCGGACGCGGACGTCGGCGCGCCCGCGGCGGGACCACTGGGTCCGGACGCGTGCCCGGCCCCGCCGTGGCGGCGGCGGCGCCGGGCGTCCGGCCCTCCGGGATGGTCAGCCGACCTGAAGGTCCACGCAGTTGTAGAAGGCGTTCGCGGTGTCGTAGACGTTCCAGACCGCCAGCACCTTGGTCCGGCCGGTGACGTTGCCGAGGTTCACCGTGTGGGACACGGTGGAGCCGGGCTGCCTGCCGGCGTCGTTGATCGACGCGACGCGGGTGCCGCCGACGTAGTAGTCCCAGGTGCTGGTCCGGTGCCGGGCGGTGAGCGTCCAGGTGAAGGTGACCGTCCTGCCCACGCGGGCGGCGGGCCACGCCTTGCTCTCGTCGCTGAGCTGGGCGAACCTGCCGACGTTGCCGTGGCAGTTGCGCAGGCCCTTCGGGCCCTCGACGCTCTGCGGCTCCCAGACGATGTCGCCGCAGTTGGAGACGGCGCCGCGGGCGCAGTTGGCCTGCCGGCTCGGCGGCGAGGAGATATAGCCGTGGGCGTTGGCGGGGGAGGCCACGAACACCGTGGCACCGATGGCCATCACGGCGGCGGCGGACAGCGTGATCATTCTTCGCATGTGATGCTCCTTCTGTGCTGGGGGTGCTCCTATTTTGTAGGAAACTTTCCTAACGGTAAATGCATTGATGACAGAATTTTTACCCGTGTGTCAGGAACCCCAGGACAGGGCCGTACAGCCCGTGAAATGGAACGATCCGCCGATCTCAGGTGAGAGCTTTGACGATCAGATCGGCCACCACGTCAGGGTCGATGTGGTGGCCTGTCAGCGTGCACAGGCTCTCCTGGTAAAGCAGCACGGCGGCGAAGGTGGCAGCGGCGGCCTCCAGGCGCGCCGCGTCGCCGCGCCCGCCGGGCAGGGTCAGCTCCAGGACGAAGCTCGCGCGGCGGATGATCTCGGCGTTCAGGTTGCGCAGCCGTTCGCGCACCGAGCCGTGGGTGTCGGCCTCGCGGAACAGGATGCGGCGCATCGCCGGGGACGCGCGCAGCGGCACGCGGCGGGCCAGGCGGGCGAGCGCGCCCGCCGGGTCGCCGGGGACCTCCTCGACGGGCTCGTCGCCCATGTCGTCGACGCGCGTGCGCTCCCCGACGAGCGTGACGAGCACGTCGATCTTGCGGGGGAAGTAGTGGAAGACGAGCCCCTTGGGCACCTCGGCCCGTCTGGCGATCTGGGCGGTGGCGGTGGCGTCGTAGCCGCCGCCGGCGAACAGCTCCTCCGCGGCGTCCAGGATGCGGGTGCGGGCGTCCGGCCATGCCTCGCCGGCCCCGGACCGCCGCCGGGCGGCCCGGGACCACGGATCGATCACGCGTGCGTCGGCGCCCGGGTGCCGGTGCGGGTCTGAAGGGCCGTCCACAGCCCGACGATAACCGTCACGCCCCCGGCGATCCACGCCGTCCACGCGGCGGCGCCGTCGCCGTCGAAGCCGAACGCGAAGGGGGACAGGAACAGCAGCGCCCCGAACGCCGCCGTCACCCAGGAGCTGGCGCCGCCCGCGCCGAGCAGCGACCAGAGCGCGGAGATGAGCAGAAGGCCGCCGACCAGCAGCAGCGGCTGGGCGGCCGCGCGGGTGCCGTCCGCCCACAGGAACGGCGCGAGGACCGCCGCCGCGCCCGCGAGGAACGCGACGACGTCGGCCCAGGATTTGGAGAGGTCCATCCGTGCCTCCGGCGAAGAGATAGGTGTCGTGCCTTCGACCGTCACCCTGATTGACCGACCGGTCAATGTTCGCGAACGTTACGAACTGCTCACTGTGCGGGGTGGATCCTTGGCGGTGCCGGGGCCGCCCGGCGAGAGCGAAATCCGCCGGAAGCCAAGGCGCCCGCCGCACCGGGTCACGGCCGGTACGGCGGGCGCCGCTCGAAGGCCCCGCCGGCCCGGGGTGGTCCGGGCCGGCGGGGCGGGGGAAGGCTCCCGGCCGGGGTTACCAGGAGCCGTGGCGGGTCCTGAGAAGCTGGCCGCGGACGGCGCCGCCGTCGAACACGGTCGTGTGCAGGTTGGCGTACCAGTTCTTCGGGTTCCTCCTGATGCCATCGGCGATCTCGGCCTTGACGGGCGCGGCGCCGGCGATGCCGTAGACGGACGCGGGCAGCCCGTCGGCGTCGGCGAACAGGTCGGCCACCACCTCGCCGTTGCGGCCCTTCTTGCCGCGGTGAACATGGCCGTTGGTCACCGGGTCGACGCGGTCCCAGACCGTGGCGTAGTAGATCTTCGACCCGCGGAGGCCGAACAACCACTCGGCGCGCCCGTCGCGGTCGCCGGTCCTCTTCGGGGGAGCGGGCACCTCCTGCCTGCCGTCGGCGCGGACGCCGAAGGAGGCGCGCGTGCCGTCGGCCAGCAGCGCGGCCAGGTCGGCGCCGCGGGGCAGCCGGTGGAGCTGGGCGCGCACGGCGCCGCCGGGGAACTCTCCGGTGTGCAGGTTGAGGTACCAGTTGCCCGGGTTCTTCGTGATCCTGGCGAGCAGGCCGCGGTCGCCGACCGTGAGCCGTCCCGCCACGGCGCTCGCACTGCCGGGCAGCGCCTCGGCGAAGAAGCCGATCTTCACGTCGCCGTTGGTCCCGGCCTTGCCCTGATGGATGTGGAACGCCGTCGGGACCTCGATGCCCTTCCACCGCACGGCGTAGGAGACCCGGTCGCCGCTGATGCGCACGACGGCGTAGGCGCCGCCGTCCTTGTCGCCCACGGCCGGGCCGCCCCTGACGGGCACCTCCTCCCGGCCGCTGAGCCGCGCGGCGAAATACACGGGGGTGGTCCCGGCCGACGTGGACGTCTGCGCGGCGCCATCGGCGGAGGCCGGTGCGGCGCCGTGACCGGCGTGCGAGGCCCCGTGCGAGGGACCGTGGGAGGGGTCGTGCGCGGCGGCGTTCGCGGCCGGCGCGAGGGCGGTGGCGAGGAGAGCCGCGGCGGCGAGACCGGTGAAGGGAAGGGTGAGGGTGCGCTTGGCCATGATGAACCTCTTGTTTTCCGCGTCGAAGGTGCTGTCCGGTGTATCCGGCCTTAGTACGGGGCCGGGTGTGAAAGAGGTTCAATTCGCGGACCGGTAAAACTCCACAGAACACGGCCTGGAACCCACGCGGCGGGAACGGTTAAGCTGCCAGGTCAGACATTTACCGTGAGAAGTGTCGCCCCGGTGGAGGCGGTCACTTCGAAACGGTCGATCCGGTCGGGCGGCACCGCGCTCCCGCCATGCACATAAAGCGGTTCCGGCGAGCCCGGAATTCCGTATCCCTTTTCCGGGACCGCCCACCCGGTGACGACGCGCCTTTCGCCTTTCCCGGTGACGGCGACCAGCGTGCATTCCAAGGGGCCCTTCAGGCCGCGCAGTTCCAGGGCCACGTGCGTGCCCCAGTCCTTGCCCTCCAGCACCAGGCCGCCCGACACGCCGGGGACGCCGCCGGGCCGTCCCGGGATGGGGACGCCCGCCTTGTAGTACGCCTCGGCGGGACCGTGCGGGGAGTGGCCGGGCCCGAAGGACGGCCCGCCGGCGACGGTCGCGCCGGCCGCGACCCCGCCGAGGACCAGCGCCGCCGCGGCGGCCAGGCCCCCGGCGTACCGGGTGAGCCCGGCGCGCCGGCCCGCGGCCCGGTCGCGCCGCACGAGCCGGAGCAGCCGCTCGGGGGCGTGGTCGTCGCCGTCGTCCTCCAGGGGAGGGACGCCGGCGAGCGCGCCCGCCGGTCCGGACAGCTCGGCCAGCTCGGCCCGGCACGCGGCGCAGCCCGTCAGGTGCGCGGCGAAGGCCAGGCGGTCCGGCTCCTCCAGCAGGCCCAGGGCGTAGGCCCCCACGTCGGTGTGTTCGGCGGTCACGCGGTCACGCCCCTTTCCTCCAGGGCCACGCGCAGCGCGCGCAGGGCGTAGTACACCCGGGACTTCACCGTCCCGAGCGGGATGCCCAGCACCGACGCGGCCTCGTTCACCGACCGGTCCCGCAGGATCGTCTCGTTCAGGATCTCGCGGTGCGCGCGGGACAGGGACCGCAGCGCGTCCTCCACCACCACCTGGCGCAGCAGGTCGTCGGTGAGGTCGGGGACGAGGGCGTGCCCGAGCGGCACGTCACCCGCCTCCTGGGGCCGGGCGTCCCGGCGGCGCACGTCGTCGATGACGACGCGCCGCGCCACCGTGGCCAGCCACGGCATCAGGGAGGCGGCCTCCGGCCGCAGCTCGCCGGCGCTGCGCCAGGCCCGGATCATGGTCTCCTGGACGACGTCCTCGGCCCACTGGAGGTCTCCTCCGGTGAGCCGGGCCGCGAAGGCCAGCAACGGCCGGTGGTACTCGCGGTACAGCTCGGAGACGATCAGCTCGTCGTCGGGTTCCTTCGGCGGGCGGGGACGGCGGAACAGGCTCCGCCGTCCCCGTGGGCCGTGGAAGGCGTCCGTCATGGACTCTGCTCCCGGGGTCGGCCGTCGGGGGACCGTGCCACCAGGCATCATCCCGCGCGCCGACGGGCCGCGCGAGCCCGGTCCGTCCGACGGCCCCCGGGCGTCGGCTGTTTCATGAGCTTCAAGTACCGAAATTTCGCGCTTTGGGGCCTAGTTTCGCTACCGTTGACCTTCGAGGGCCAGGCTCCGGCGGAAAGCCCGCGCGACACCGTCGCGCGTGGCCGCCGCCGCGCGAACGCGGGCACGCGCGCCGGGTCCTCGACGGCACGGGCCGGTTCAGGGAAGCCGGCCGAAGGCACGGCACGTGAGACCCCGGCAAGGCGGGGAGGCAGGCAGGTCGCGCGGAAGGGGAGCAAGGAGGGAACCGCCAGGGCCCGGATGCGCCCGCCGGCGGATTGCATGGTCCAGGAAGTTCGGTGATCCAGGAGTGCCGCCATGACCCGCGAGTCCCGAGAGGAGCACGGCGATCTCGCCGACCTGCTGCTCGTCGGCCCTTTCCACCAGGCGCTACGCGTCGCGATCCAGGAGCGTTCGCTCACGCTGGAGCGCCTGCGCCGGAGGATCGTCCAGGCCGGTGTGCCCGTCGCGCTGTCGACGCTGAGCGACTGGCAGCAGGGCAACCGCCGTCCCGGCACCGAGAGGTCGATGCGGGTGGTCGCGGTGCTGGAGCAGATACTCGGGCTCCCCCCCTCCTCGCTGCGCGACCTGCTCGACCACGAGTCGGTCGTCCACGACGAGCGCGGCGGCGCCATCGGCGAGCTGCTCGACCGGCTGCCCGGTTCGCGCGACCGGGACGCGACCATCCTCAGCCAGCAGCAGAAGGTGACCGTCAACAAGTACGGCGCCGCCAGCAAGGTGTGGAACCGGACGCTCATCCGGGCCCGCCGCGACGGCGTCGACCGCTACTTCCTGCGGTTCTTCGGCGGCCCCGGCAGCGTCATCGAGAACGTGCAGCTCAACCCCATCGACAACTGCACGCTCGCCCGGGTCGAACGGCACCCCACCCAGCCGGTGCTGGTCGCCGAGTACCTGTTCGGCAGCAAGCTGCAGGCGGGCGAGACCTGGGTCTTCGAGCACCAGTACGAGGACCACGCCGACCAGCCGGACACCGAGTACGGCCACGGCTTCCGCTACATGGTGTCGCAGTACCTGCTGGAGGTGCGCTTCCACCCCGAGCGCCTGCCGGCCGCCTGCTACTCCTACGCGCGGCGCGGGCTGCTCGGCCCGCCGCACCGCACCGGCGTGCTCACGCTGAACCCCCACCACGCCGTCCACCTGGTCGCCTCGAACGTCGCCGCCGGCGTGCTCGGCATCACCTGGGACTGGGAGACCCCCGCGAGCTGACCCCCGGCCGGCGTTCGACACTCCCGAGTGTCAGATCATCTGACACCCTCTGATCGTTTCCGTGGGGAATTGTCTAGGGTGGGCGCCGGGGCGCGCGGACGGGGGTCCGCGCCCGGATCACGGCGGGACGTCGTGCCGCCGTGCGGAACGGGGGAGAGGCCGATGCCTCGGCGCGAGCGTCCGCTGGACGCGGGGGACAGTGAGCTGCTGCGATTCGCGGCGGACCTGCGATTGTTACGGAAGAAGGCGGGCGATCCGACCTACCGGCAGCTCGCCCGCCGCGCGCACTACTCGGCGGCCACCTTGTCGGAGGCCGCCTCGGGGCGGCGGCTGCCCACGCTGGCGGTCACGCTGGCCTACGTGGGCGCCTGCGGCGGCGACGCCGGCGAGTGGGAGGAACGCTGGCGCGAGCTCAGCGCGGGCACGCCGCCGGGCGGCGCGGCCGAGGCGACGGGCGAGGGGGAGGCGCACTCGCCGTACGTGGGCCTGGCCGCCTTGCAGGCCGAGGACGCGCCGAGGTTCTTCGGGCGCGACCGCCTGGTGGACGAACTGCTGGCGCGCTCGGCCGACCAGCGCGTCGTCGTGCTGGTCGGCGCCTCGGGGGCGGGCAAGTCGTCGCTGCTGCGCGCGGGCCTGCTGGCCCGGGTGCGCGCCGCCGGGGGGCCGTGCGCGCCGCTGCTGTTCACGCCGGGCGCCCGGCCGCTGGAGGAGTGCGCGATCCAGCTCGCGTCCCTGACCGGCGCCACCCCGGGCGCGCTGCACGAGGAGCTGTCCGGGGGCGACCCGCGCGCGCTGCACCGCCTGGTGCGCCAGGCCCTGGTCACGCGGCCTCCCGAGGCCGAGGTCCTGTTCGTCGTGGACCAGTTCGAGGAGGTCTTCACCCTCTGCCGGGACGAGCGGGAACGCGCCCTGTTCGTCGACCTGCTCGTCACCGCGGCCCGCGCCGAGGGCACCCGCTGCCGCGTGGTGGCGGGCGTGCGCGCCGACTTCTACGCCCACTGCACCACGCACCCGCGCCTGCTGGAGGTGCTCTGCGAGGCGCAGGTCGCCATCGGCCCCATGACCGCCGACGAGCTGCGCGACGCCGTCGTCCGGCCCGCAGCGCACGCCGGGCTCATGGTCGAGGGCGCGCTCGTGTCCCGCGTCGTCGGGGACGCCGCCGGGCAGCCGGGCGCGCTGCCGCTGGTCTCCCACGCGCTGCTGGAGACCTGGCGCAGGCGGCGCGGCTCCACCCTCACCCTGGCCGGGTACGAGGCGGCGGGCGGGCTGGACGGCGCGGTCGCCAAGACCGCCGAGCGCGCCTACACCCAGCTCGGCCGCGAGGGCAGGCGGCTGGCCAGGCGGCTGTTCCTGCGGCTCACCGCGCTCGGCGAGGGCACGCAGGACACCAAGCGCCGCGTGCGCCGCGACACCCTGGACGACGACCCGGGCACCGCGGAGGTCCTGGAGCACCTCACCCGGGCGCGGCTGCTCACCGTGGACCAGGACAGCGTCGAGATCGGGCACGAGGCGCTCATCCACTCCTGGCCGCGCCTGCGCGACTGGCTCGCCGACGACCGGGAGGGCCTGCGCACCCACCACCTGCTCGCCGAGGCCACCGAGGCGTGGGAGTCGCTCGGGCACGACCCCGGCGCCCTGTACCGGGGCGTGCGGCTGGACGTCGCCCGGGAGTGGTCGGACCGGGACGGCGGCGCGCTGAGCGTCAGGGAACGCGACTTCCTGCGGGCGAGCCTCGCCGCGCGGGAGCGCGAGGAGGCGGCGGTCCGCCGGGGCACCCGCGTGCTGAGGCGACTCGTCGCGCTGCTGAGCGCCCTGCTGGTCGTCGCGGCCACCGCGACCGCCTACGCCCTGAACGCGCAGGAGGCCGTGACCGAGCAGCGCGACGTCGCGCTGTCGCAGCGGGTCGCCGACCAGGCCGTGGCGCTGCGCCCGGTGAACCCTCCGCTGGCCGCGCAGCTCAGCCTGGCCGCGTACCGCCTGGAGCCGACCGCGGAGGCGCGCGGCGGCCTGCTCGGCGCGTTCACGGTCCCGTTCACCACCCGTCTGGACCACGAGATCGACACCGTGGCCTTCACCCCGGACGGACGGGTCGTCGCCACGGGCGGCGACGACCGCGTGGTGCGGCTGTGGGACCTCGCCGTCCGGCACCGCCCGGCGCTCACCGCCGCCCTGCCCGGCCAGAGCGACGGCGTGGCGGCCCTGCGCTTCCGCGGCGACGGGCGCGTGCTGGCCGGCGTCGCCCACGACGGCACCCTGTGCCTGTGGGACGTCTCCGACCGCCGCGCGCCGCGCCGCCTGGCCACCGCCGGCACCGGCCGCGCCCCGCTGTCCGGGCTGGCCTTCCACCCGTCGGGCCGCCTGCTGGCCACGGGAGGCGACGACGGCGTGGTGCGATTATGGGACGTCGCCGACCCGCGCGCCCCGCGCCGCCTGTCCGCCGTCCCCGCCGGCCCGCTGCCCGTCGGCGCGGTCGCGTTCGACCCGGCCGGGAAGGTGCTGGTCACCGCGGGCGGCGTGGCGGGCCTGTGGGACGTGGCCGACCCGCGCCGTCCCCGCCGCCTGGCCCGCCTGCCGCACGGCGAGGGCGGCGTCACCTCGGTGGCCTTCGGCCCCGGCGGGCGCCTGGTCGCGACCGCGGGCCGGGACCACCTCGCCCGGCTGTGGGACGTGCGCGACCCGCGCCACCCCCGGCCCGCCGGCCGCCTGGCCGGGCACACCGGGCCGCTGCAGGCGGTGACCTTCGCCCCGGACGGCCGCACCCTCGCCACCGCGGGCCGGGACCACACCACCCGCGTGTGGAACGTCTCCGACCCCGGCCTGCCGCTCCCGGTCGCCACGCTCGGCGCGCACGCCGACACCGTGCGGTCGCTGGCCTTCAGCCCCGACGGCCGCACCCTCGCCTCGGCGAGCTCCGACCACACCGCCCTGCTCACCGCCCTGCCCGGCCCGGTCATGGGCACGGGCGCCGCCGCGGTCTCGGCGGGCGCGTTCTCCCCGGACGGCGGGACCGCCGCCGTCGGGGCCGAGGACTCCACCGCCGCGCTCTGGGACGTCTCCGACCCCGCGCACCCCGTGCCGGGCCGGGTGCTGACCGGCCACACCGGCCAGGTCAGGGCGGTGGCCTTCCACCCCGGCGGCGCCTACCTCGCCACCGGGAGCACCGACGGCACCGTGCGCCTGTGGCCGGTGGACGGCCACGCGCCCCCGGCCGTTCTGGGCGCCCACGCCGGCGGCGTCCGCGCGGTGGCGTTCGACGAGCGCGGCGGCCTGCTGGCCTCGGCGGGGCCCGGCGACGCCGTGGTCCGGCTGTGGGACGTGGCCGACCCTGCCAGGCCGGGACCGGCGGGGGCGCTCCCCGCCCAGGCCGGAGGCACGCCCGCGCTGGCCTTCCGCCCCGGCGGGCGCGTGCTCGCCACCGCGCTCGCCGCGGGCGCCGTCCTGTGGGACGTGGCCGACCCGCGCCGTCCCCGGCGGCTGTCGTCCGTCGCGGGGCACGCCGGCGCCGTCCAGGCCGTGGCGTTCTCCGCGGACGGGCGCAGGCTGGCCACCGCCGGCCTGGACAGGACCGTGCGGCTGTGGGACGTGGCCGACCCTGGCCGCCCCCGCCCGCTGGCCGTCCTCACCGGGCACACCGGCGCCGTGACCTCCGCCGCGTTCGCGCCCGGCGGCCGCACCCTCGCCACCGCGAGCTTGGACAGGACCGTGCGGCTGTGGGACGTGGCGGGCCCGCGCGCCGCGGGTCCCGCCGTGGTGCTCACCGGGCACACCGACCGCGTGTACGCGGTGGCCTACAGCCGCGACGGGCGCGCGCTGCTCAGCGCCGGCGAGGACCGCACGGCGCGGCTGTGGCCCACGGCGACCGGCGCGGTCGCGGTCCGGGTGTGCGAGCTGGCCCGCCCGCGCATCACCCGCGCCGAGTGGGACCGGTACCTTCCCGGCCTGCCCTACCGGCCGCCCTGCCCCTGAGACGCCGCGCGCCCCGGCACCCCGCGCGGGGGGCCGGGGCGCGCGCGCCCGATCACGGGTTGATCTTCACCCAGAACGGATCGTTGACGAACAGGATGCGGTCGTCGAAGAAGTAGGAGATGAGCGAGCCGCCCGCGGAGGCGTTCTGCGTCTTCGGCACCCAGCGGACCGAGAAGTCCCAGGTGCCGCTGCTCGCGCCCTCGGCGGTCGCGTGGAAGGGGTACTCGTCGCACTCCCAGCCCTCGGCCGCCTGCTGCGGCGTCCGCGGCGGCAGGCCCGTGGTCGCGTACGGCCCGGTGCGGTTGCAGGCGTGGTTCTTCCACAGCTCGTTGGACGTGGCGATCGTGCCGCTGCCCTCCACCCGGTGCAGCGGCTCGTGCGCCGGAGGGTTGCCCCACCAGCCCGGGAACACCTTCCTGTGGTTCTCGATCGGGTAGGAGGTGTCCGGGCTGAGCTGGGCGTCGTAGATGTGCCGCGCCACGGCCCCGTGCTTCTTGCTGGACAGGTTGTACTGCAGGTGCGGCACCACCGCGGTGAACACGCAGGCCCGGTCGAACGGCTGGCCGAAGCGGCTGAAGTAGTCGGCCGAGTCACAGCGGAACGGCTGCGCCAGGGTGTGGCCCGGGGTCTCCTTGAGGGGATAGCCGGGGGAGGTGCCGTCGGTGATCAGGTACCAGTCGAACGCCGACACCTTCTCCCGGCTGCTGTCGTTGGCCCGCGCCGGGCCCTGGACGTCCCAGTACGACCACTCCGTGGTGGTGTTCCAGGCGCCCCAGGCGCGCGTGACCTTGCCCTGGTCCGTCGAGCAGGCTCCCGTGGACTGCTGGACGCATTCGGCGCGCACGCCGAGCTGCAGAAGGCTCGGCGTGTCGGTCAGGGACCAGTCCTTGTACTCGACCGAGCCCGCGACGGGCCGCCAGTACACGCGGACGGCGCGCTGGGTGTTGCTGCCCACCGCGACCATCTCGAACAGGAGCTGGTTGCTGCCCTTGTAGGTCCAGACGCCGTTGCGGTCGTACAGCCCGTAGCGGGCGCGGTAGCCGACGTTCTGGCACCACAGCAGGCGGTTGTGGGTCCAGCCCTCCAGGCGCAAAGCCTCGGGCTTCCGCATGCACTCGCCGGTGCCCGGCTGCGGGGGTTCGGTGGGGAAGGCCGCCAGCGTGGCCAGCCTGCCCTGCGCGGTGAGGCCGTGCTCCGGCACCTTGTCGGCGTCGTAGTAGGAGTTGTCGCCGAGCCGCATGGCCTGGCGCAGCGCGCGCTCGCCGGCCTCCTTGGGGTCGGGCAGGCGGCCGGACACCGACGGGGAGACGGGGGAGACGGGCAGGAAGGCGGACGGGGAGGGCGACGGGGCCGCGGCGGCGGCCGTCGCGGGGGCCAGGAGGCCGAGGACGGCGACGGCGAGGGCCGCCAAGGTGGTCAGGTACCGGGTCACGCGGACGCCGGCGCGCCCGTCCCTAGGGGATAAAAGGGGCATGTGTCACTTCCCGCTGCTTGTCGGGGCGCCGTGGGCCGCCAGGGTGTTCTCCCAGGGGCACCAGGCGAGGTTGGGGATCGGGCCGTAGTTCTCGCCGCCGGTGACGTGCGTGGCGGGGAAGCCGCCCCAGCCGCCGGTCTCCCAGAACGTGTCGGCCTCGGTGTACAGCCAGATGTCGTTGGCCCAGTCGCCGACCGGCGGGTTCTCGGGGCCGTGGGACTGGCAGGCGAACCAGTTGTCGCCCGCGTTCAGCCGGCCGATCGGCTGCCAGCTCCCGTTGACGTAGTTGTAGACGTCGCCGGCCCGGTAGGTGCGGCAGTAGGTGGTCTGCCAGCGGGCGCCGCGCGGATCGACCACGACGGGCCCGCTGCCCCAGCAGCCGTCGGCGGCGGCCGCGGGAGCGGTGCGGGCGGCGTGGGCGGGCGTCCCGGTCAGGCCGGTCAGCATGATCGCGGCGGACGCCACGCCGGCGATCACGGCCGTCAGGCGTCTCAGCCTGGACGACCCGGGTGACGCGGCCAGTGCTGCTGATGCGGACATCGGTCTCCTTGTCGGCACTCGGACGACCGGCGGGACGCGCCGGCCGTAGGAGAGGCACGGCATGCGGTGCCGCGCCTTGCGACTTTTGTGTAGTCCGCGAAGGTTGTTTGGTTTCCGGGCCGTGGAATCGAACAATCAACCCCGACCAACGGGTCACGGGGACATGACGCCGGTCCGGCCGCTCAGGCGGGCGTCCCGCGGGTCCGGCGGCGATCGTGCCGGGGATCAAGAACCGGACAAGAGTGGACGCTAGGCATCAAAGCGGAAGTAATACGCGGCACTCGATATTCACATCGGTGCCCTGATTTACCCGCAAACAGGTGTCAAGGGATCGACAGCGGGCACGCGACTCCACGGCTGAACCGGCAGCCTGAGGACTCCGCGCTCACTCGCATTGGAATGCCATGATCACCCAGAACACGATCCTCCCCGCCGTCTCGTGGCTGCGCCGCGCCGCCTGCCGTGGCGAGGACCCGGAGCTGTTCTTCCCGATATCGGCGAAGGGGCCGGGGCACCTGCAGCACGAGCGCGCCAAGGCGGTCTGCCGCCGCTGCCCCGTGCGCGTGCCCTGCCTGGACTACGCCCTGCGCACCGGCCAGGAACACGGCATCTGGGGCGGCACCGACCCCGACGAGCGCCGGGCGAGCGCCCGGCGCTCCCAGGACCGGCGCGTGCGGGTCGGATAGATGGGAAGAGAAGAGGCGGGTAGGGAGGGATCATGAGCGACGACCTTCCCGACCCGGGCCACCGGCGGCCCTCCGGGCTGGACGACACCACCGTCGAGGCCCTCGGCAAACTGTCCGAGGCCCTGGAGACCGTGGAGCGCGCCCGCGGCCACCTCTACGCCTTCCACCAGCTCACCGGGCACGCCCACCTGCAACTGGAGGAGGCCGTGTCGCTGCTGCGCGAGGCCGGGCACACCGCGCACGCCGACGCGGTGACCACGGAGCTGCTCGGCCGCGACGTGCTGCCGGGCCGGTGGACGTTCCAGGTGGTCGAGGAGTACGACGACGGCTACCACCGCTGTTTCGCCGAGACCGAGGAGCGGGTCAGGAACGACCTGGCCAAGGGCAGGCGCCACATCTACGAGGCCGAGATGAAACGGCGCCTGCAGAGGTGAGCGGGCGGCTCACTTGAGCGCGCCCGCCGTCAGCCCGGCCTGGATCTGCCGCTGGAAGATCGTGTAGACCACCAGCATGGGCAGGATCGCCATGCTGAGCGCCGCGAACAGCGCCGCCCAGTCCGCGTCGTAGCCCGCGGCCGTGGAGATGTCGGCGATGCCCTGCGTGAGCACCCACTTGTCCTTCGACTGGCCGCTGAGCAGCACCAGCGGAATCTGGTACTGGTTCCACTGCCCCAGGACGTTGAAGATCGTGATGCTCACGATGCCCGGCCTGGCAAGCGGCAGCATGATCTGGAAGAACACCCGCGCGTGCGAGGCGCCGTCCACGAACGCCGCCTCGGCCACCGCCCCGGGCAGCGTGCGGAAGAACGCCGACAGGAAGAACACGGTGAACGGCAGCGAGTAGGCGATGTACACGAGCACCAGCCCGCCGTAGCTGTCCAGCCCGATCAGCGGGCCGATCAGCGGCAGGCTCCCCATGTTGCGCACGACGAAGAACAGCGGCGTCAGCGCCAGGTACACCGGGAAGGCCAGGCCCGAGACGAACAGCAGGTAGACGGCCCGGCCGCCGCGGAACCGGTAGCGCGCGAGCACGTAGGCCGCCATCGAGCCGAGCAGCATCGTGCCGGCCGTGCCGAGGCTCACCACCACGACGCTGTTGAGCATGTACCTGCCGACGTGCGCCTGCTCCCAGGCGCGCGCCCAGTTGTCCCACCGCGGGACGGCGGGCAGCGACCAGGCGCTGCCGAAGATCTCGTCCTCGGTCTTCACCGAGGCCAGGAACGTCCACACGATCGGGACCACGACCAGCGCCGTCCACACCAGCAGCGCCCCGTGCGACAGCCCGGCCAGGGGGCCGAGCACACGCCGCCGCCGCTCGCGGGCCGCGCTCCTGGCGAGCGCGACCGGCTGGGATCCCGCCTGAGACGCCACGTCTCCGCCCCTCTCACCACTCGACTCAGAACTCGACCCGCTCGCGGCGCGACAGGCGCAGGGCCACCGCCGCGAAGGCGACCGTGAAGAAGAACAGCACCACGCCCATCGCCGAGGCGTAGCCGAACTTGAAGTACTGGAAGGCGTTGCGGTAGATCTCGGCGGCCATGACCGTCGTCGCGTGGTCGGGGCCGCCGTGCTCGGCGGTCATCACCCACACGATCGCGAAGACGTCCAGGGCGGCGATGCCGAGATAGATCCACCCCACCTGCACGGTGTCCCACAGCAGGGGCAGGGTGACGCGGAAGAACAGCCGCCCGCGCCCCGCCCCGTCGATCTCCGCCGCCTCGTACAGCTCGCGCGGGATGGACGCCATGCCCGCGGAGAACAGCACGACGTAGAAGCCGACCGCCTGCCAGACCAGCACGCCGAGGATCGACCACAGCGCCACGCCGGGGTCGGACAGGAACCCGACCGGCTCCAGGCCGAGGGCGATCAGCGGGGCGTTCAGCATGCCGCTCCCGTCCGGCCGGAACACCTGCTGGAACAGCACGGCGACGATCGCGACGGCCAGCCCCTGGGGGAAGAAGAACACCACGCGGTAGAACCGGGCGCCGAACACCCCCGAGGCCGCCGTGGCGCCGCCCGCGTTGAGCAGGAACGCGAAGAACAGCGCGATGACCAGCGTGCCGATCGGCATCAGGACCAGCAGCAGGCCGTTGTGGCGCACGGCGGTCCAGAACACGCCGTCCCCGAGCAGCCGTTCGAAGTTGGCCAGGCCCACGAAGCCGGGGTGGGCGCTCACGCCGCGCCAGTCGGTCATCGCGATGGAGAACGCCTGGGCGTAGGGGGAGATCACGTAGACGAGGTAGAGCAGCACCGGGGCCGCGAGGAACCCGGCGATGAACCGCGCCCGGGTGAGGGCGGCACGGTTGCCGAGGAAGGACCTTTTCGTGCGATCGGCCACGCTGTTCTCCCTGTCGCCGCTGTACGGCCGCCTCGCTGTCGGCCGGGTCGTCGGTGGGGCCCGGGGTCCGCGCCGGGCCGCGCGGGCCCGGCGGGAGACCGCTGGTCAGCTTCGGGTGTACTTCTTCACCGAGGAGTCGTTCCTGATCTCGTCGGACTTGCGCTGGATCCGGTCCGCCCACGCGGCCACCGGCAGGCGGCCCGCCATGAGCTGGCCCGTCGCGGCGGCGGCCTCGTCGTGCAGCTCCTTGTACCACTGGCGGAACCGGAAGTAGGTGGTGTTCTCGCCCGCCTGCTTCAGCCGCGCCGCCGCGCTGCGCAGCCCCGGCTTCAGCGTGCGGCCCTCGGCGGCCCCCTTCACCACGGTCAGCGTGCTCACCATCTCGCTGAACCTTCCCGCGCCCTCCTTGGAGAGCATCGCGCGCATGTACTCCATGCCCGCGCGCGGGTTCGCCGACCGGGCGGAGACGAAGAACTCCTCACCCGGGCGGGAGTGCAGCGTGCCGTACGGCAGGGCGTCGGCGGAGCTGAACGACGGCAGCGGGAACATGGCGTACCCGAAGCCGGGGGGAGTGGTGTCCTTCTGCTCGTTCTCCAGCCACGACCCGCACGGCAGCATGGCCACCTGGTACTTGTCGTGCGCGGTCTGGGTCTGGATGTGGTCCAGGCCCTCGGTGCCGCGCAGCAGGTACTTCGCGCCGACGTCGGCGAAGGCGGTGGCGGCGGTGGCGACCGGCTCGGCCTTCCACGCGCCCTCGGCCAGGTTGTCGATGTTCTTCAGCACCGCGACGCCGCCGATCTTCGCGGCGAGCGTGAGGATCGTCTCGTAGATGTAGAACGGGTGCTTGCCCGCGTAGGTGAACGGCGCGCACGTCCCCGACTTCTTGATCTTCTCGCAGAGCGCGGTGAACTCGTCCCACGTCTCGGGCGGCTCCCAGCCGTTGTCGCCGAACAGCTTGGTGGAGTACCAGATGCCCCAGACCGTGCTGGCGTAGTTGAGCACGCAGTAGGTGCCGTCGTAGGTGCCGAGCTCGACGGCCGAGGGCAGGATCGTGTCCCGCACCTTCACGGCGGGGTCGTCCCAGCTCGGGGCGTCCAGCAGCGCGCCGAGGTCCTGGAGCTGGCCGTCCTGCGCCAGCGCGCCGAAGTCCATCGCGTTGTCGCCGGAGTTGTTGACGAACTCCGGCGGGTTCCCCCCGGCGAAACGGGGCTGGAGCGTCTTGGCGATCTCCTTGGTCGCCGTGTGCTTGATCGTCGCCTTCGGGTGCTCGGCGGCGAACAAAGGCTCGTGCACCTCGCGGGCGTAGGCGTCGCCGAAGCCGCCGTCGAAGATCACCACCTCGAAGGGGGACGTCTCGGCGATGCCGAGCGGGTTGGCCGCCGACGTGGCGCCGGTGGCCGCCGGGGCGGGGCCGCCGGACCCACCTCCGGGGGACGCGCAGGCCGCGAGCGCGCCCCCGGGGAGCAGGACGCCCGCGAGGGCCGCCGCGCGCAGCAGCTCGCGCCGGGTGAAGGAGTTGTCCGCCATTGGTCCTCCTGGGGGTGGAGAGGAGAGGGGAACTTCAGCCGCCGCGGCGGATGCGCCCCGCGTACCGGGCCTCCAGGGCGCGGTTGTGCTCGTCGCCGCCGACGACGTTGGCCGAGCGGTAGATCGGGGGCTCCTCGCCCGCCTCCGTCAGCGCCCGCACCACTTCGGCGACCACCATCTGCGCCAGCAGCGCCGAGGTGATCGTGGACACCGCCCCGAACGTGCCGCCCCCGGGCAGCCGCAGCACCGCGTCGCCGTAGGGGGCGCCGTTGTCGAGCACCACGTCGGCGAGGTCCATCAGCTTCAGCCCGGAGGGGTGCCGTGAGGCCATCGCGGCGCTGTGGCGCACCGAGGTCAGCGCGACCAGGGGGTGGCCGCGCTCCTTGACGAGGGACGCCAGCTCCACCACCGAGCCGTTGACCCCGGAGCTGGAGATCAGCACGAACGCGTCCCCCGGCCGGACCGGCGCCAGCTCGTAGACGCGACGGGCCACCGCCGGGTCGCGTTCCAGCTCGGGCGAGCCCAGCAGGGACGCCGGCTCCCCGCCGTACAGGACGAGATCGCGCAGGGCCAGCCGGTTGGTGGGGACCAGGCCGCCCGCGCGGCCCGCGATCTCCATCGCGATGGCCTCGGAGTGGCCGGAGCCGAACGCCTGGATCACCCCGCCGGCGCGCAGCGCGGCGGTGAGCAGCGCCGCGGCCTCCCGCACGGCCTCCGCCCGCCCCGTGGCGACCTCGCGCACCAGCATCTCGACCTCCCGGACGTAGGCGCCGGCACTGATGTCCAAAATTATTCCTTTCATTAAGGGGTGATCAGATGAAAATAATTGCCCAGCGTTGGCCGCTTAGCAAGAGGAGCTTCGTGGCATTCTGGACATCGGCCTGCGGCGCGGACCGGACGGAGCGGGCCGGTCATGCGCCAGAATGAGCGAGGACCGTCACCACGGACGCGGCCGGCGCGGGCGGCCGCGTCGACGAGGGCATCGGGAAGTCATGAGCGAAGATCACATCAGGCGGGTGCTCGGCCTGCTCTCCCAGGACGACACGCTGCGGGTCTTCTCCGCCCTCGTCCTGCACGGCACCACGGGGGACTGCGGACTCGCCCCCGACGCCGAGCGGCGGGCGCTGGACCGCCTCGAACGCGGCGGCCTCGTCGCCCGCGGCCCGGACGGCTGGCACGCCCGGCGCGAGCGGTTCCGCGAACTGCTGCACGCCACCGCCCCGCCGCCCGCCCCCGCGCCCGACGCCGAGAGCCGGGTGCTCCAGACCTTCCTGGTCGAGGGCCGCCTGCGCGCCATCCCCACCCGGCGCGAGAAGCGCCTCGCCGTGCTCGGCTACATCGCCCGGGTCTTCGAGCCCGGCGTGCGCTACCCCGAGAAGGACGTCAACGTCGCCCTGCGGGCCTTCCACGACGACTACGCGGCCCTGCGCCGCTACCTCATCGACGAGGGCCTGCTCGCCAGGGAGAACAACGTCTACTGGCGCAGCGGCGGCCCCGTGGACGTCTGAGCCGTGGCGCGGCGTCTCACACGCCGAGGAGCTCGGCGAGCCTCGCGGCGTTGCGCTGGGCGTTGTCGGCGCAGCAGTTGTTCATCAGCACGTGGACGAGCGGCGTGCGGGCCGCCAGCTCCGCGATCTCGCCCGCCCAGCGCGCCAGCTCCTCCTCGGAGTACAGGTAGCCGAACCGTTCCTCGATCACCTTGCTCGCCCACAGCCGCGAGTGCCCGTGGAAGCGGACCACCGCCGGCTCGGCGGTCGCCGCGAGCACCGGCGGGATCGACGACGGATGCCCCTGCGGCATGTCCACGCTCACGTACGGGACGCCGTGCTCGGCGAGGAAGCCCAGCGTCGCGTCCCGCGCGTCCTGCGACATCCACGCGGCGTTGCGGAACTCCACGCACGCGGTCATCGGGGCGCAGCGCCGCACGGCGTCCAGGACGGTTCGCCGGGCGCGCTCGCCCGGCGCGAACCAGGGCGGGAACTGGAACAGCACGGCGCCGAGCCGGCCGGCCTCGTGCAGGGGCCTGATCGTGCCGAGGAACCGCTCCCAGACCTCCTCGGCGACCGGCGCCGGCACGTCCCGGGGGTAGACGCTGGCCTTGGTGGTGCCGAGCCGCTCCCGCAGGTCCTTGTAGAGGGTGCGCACCGGGGTGGGGTGGCCGGTGAGCAGCGAGAACGCCTTGATGTTGAACGTGAAGCCCGGCGGGGTGCGCGCGAGCCACGCCTGGACGGTGCGTGAGGACGGCGGCGAGTAGTAGGTGGCGTCCACCTCCACCAGCGGGAACCGCGAGGCGTAGTGGGCGAGCCGCGCCGCCGGCGTCGTGGCGTCCGCCGGATACCACCCGGACGCCAGCAGGCTCTTGTCCGTCCACGACGCGGTGCCGACCAGAATCCCCTTGCGGCCGCTCTCACGATGATCGACATCGGGCATCCCGCCCCTCTACCACCACACCTCCGGCCAAACCTCCGCGTGGCGGCGCGGGTCAGGAGACGCCGTCGTGGGGACGGTCGGGGGTGCCCTGGTCGAGGGGGACGGCGGCGGCGCGGACGAGGTCGAGCTGGACGGTCTGGCGGGGGAGGATCGTGTCCAGCAGCCAGTTGCCCGCGATGCGGGTGCGGCCGCCGGGAACCGCCAGCAGGTGGTAGCCGCGGGCCACCACCTTGGCGGGAACCCCCGACAGCGGGACGCCGAGCGGGTTGGCCGCGGCCTTCACCCCGCCGAGGTCCACCACGAAACCGAGGTCGTGGTGCTCGTACGGGCGGCGTTCGCCGTGGCCGTAGGAGGCGGCGATGTTGTCGGCGGCCCGCTTGCCCTGGCGGGTGGCGTGCTGGGCGGTCATCGCCGTGTGCTCGCCCGGCCGGGTGAGGTCGGGCACGGCGGCCGCGTCGCCGATCGCGAAGATCTCCGGGTGGCCCGGCGCGTTCAGGTACTCGTCCACCTCCAGGCGGCCCTTCGCCGTGGGCAGGCCGAGCGACTCCACCAGCGGGTCGGGGCGTACGCCCACGCACCAGATCAGCGAGCGCGTCGGGACGAACTCCCCGTCGGACAGCCGGACGCCGTCGCCGGTCGCCTCCTCCACCGTCGTGCCGGGGCGAATGTCGATGCCGCGACTCACGAGCGTGGCGTGCGCGGTGCGCGAGAGCCGCTCGTCCAGCTCGGGCAGGATGCGCGGGGCCTTGTCCACGAGCAGCCAGCGCAGCGGCCGGTCCGCCAGGCCCGGCCGCCGCTTCTTGGTGTCGGCGGTGAGGAGCTGGCCCTGGGCGGCGACCTCGGTGCCGGTGTAGCCCGCGCCCACGACGACGAACGTGCACCGCGCGTCGCGCTCCTTGGGGTCGTCCTCGGCGTCGGCCAGCTCGATCTGGCGGATCAGGTGGTCGCGCAGGTACAGGGCCTCGGCGATGCTGCGGAAGCCGTGGGCGTGCTCCACCACGCCCGGGACGGGCAGCAGCTTGTTGACGCTGCCCACGGCGATCACCAGGCGGTCGTAGCGCAGCTCGCGCCGGGCGCCCTCGGCGTCGGTGCACATGACGCGGCGCGCCTCGACGTCCACCGAGTCGACGCTCGCCAGCAGGTGGCGCACGCCCGGCAGGTTCCCGGCCAGCGGGACCGCCACCTTGCGCGGGTCGAGGATCCCCGCCGCGACCTCCGGCAGCAGCGGCAGGTACAGGAAGTAGTCGGTCGGGTTGACCAGCACGATCTCGATCGCGCCCTTGGCCAGCCGGGACAGGCGGCGCGCGGCGCTGAAGCCCGCGAAACCCCCGCCGGCGATGACGACCCGCTGCCGGTTGCCCATCGGTCCTCCCTCGATCCCCTTCGGCCCACGCCCTCGCCGCGTGGGTGCCTCCTTTGTCGCGTACCCGGTCTCCACCGGAGAAACCTGGACGGAAGGACGGTCCGTCACGGCCATTTACCTACCTTTCAACTTGGTTATCATGGCGGTCAAGATCGGAACCCGGCACCGCCGGCGACGGGGTACGCCGCCGCCTGCCGGGAGGCACGCCGTACCGCAGGACGCGAACGAACGGGGATGCTGATGATCAGGAGAAGTCTCGCCGCCGGAGCCGCCGCGCTCGGCCTCGTCCTCGCCGCGGCCGCCTGCGACGGCTCGGGGGGCTCGGGCGGTTCCGGCGGGCAGGGGAGCGCGGCCGGGGGCACGTTCACGTACTGGACCAGCGGCTGGAAGCCCGACCAGATCGCCGCCGTCGACGCCGCGTTCGCCAAGGCCCACCCCGGCATGCGCGCCAAGGGCGAGTACATCGCCAGCTCCGACCAGTACCTGCCCAAGGTCATCGCCGCGCTGAAGAACGGCACCCAGCCCACCGTCCTGCTCACCCAGAACCCCTCCGACCTGCCCGTGGTGGCGCAGAGCGGCAAGCTGATCCCCCTGGACGGCAAGCTGACCGCCGAGACCGACGCCCTGTACCCCGGCATCAAGGAGTCGCTGTTCCACAAAGGTCGCCAGCTCGGCATCGCCCTCGGCGGCGTGGGCGACGTCGTGCTCTTCTACAACAAGAAGGCGTTCGCCGCGGCCGGCATCGACGGCCCGCCCGCGACCTGGGCCGAGCTGGCCGCCGACGCCAAGAAGCTGTCGGACCCGGCCAAAGGGAAGTACGGCTTCTACGTGCCGCTCGGCGAGGCCGAATGGATCAGCTTCGCCTGGGCGCCCCTGCTGTACGCCGAAGGCGGGTCCTTCCTGACCCCGGACGGCACCGCCACCGCCTTCAACAGCCCGCAGGGCGTCAAGGCGCTCACCACGTGGGTGGACCTGCTGCGGAGCAAGGCCGCGCCGAGCACCAGCTACGCCCAGGCCGGCAGCTTCGACGGCGCCCCCGCCTTCGCCGGCGGCGCGGTGGCGATGATCGTCAACGGCCAGTGGGCCGTGAGCACCTTCCGTGACGCCGGGATCGACTTCGGCGTCGCCCCCATGCCCCGGGGCGACGCCGGGACCGCGACCAGCCTGGGCATCGGCGTGGCCGCCCTGCTG
The DNA here is from genome assembly GCF_014205275.1 of Sphaerisporangium siamense. Classification (NCBI taxonomy): domain Bacteria; kingdom Bacillati; phylum Actinomycetota; class Actinomycetes; order Streptosporangiales; family Streptosporangiaceae; genus Sphaerisporangium; species Sphaerisporangium siamense. The sequence goes on along the minus strand of NZ_JACHND010000001.1, from coordinate 6,178,128 downwards.
AAGACCGACCCCGCCGCCGAGAAGGCGGGCCTGGCGTTCCTGAAGTTCCTGGCGAGCCCCGCCCAGGGCGCCTACCTCGCCGTCCAGAGCGGCGGCCTGCCCTCCGCCCCCGAACAGCTGGAGCAGCCCCTGCTCAAGGAGCACATCGCCAAGGACCCGGCGTACGAGGTGTTCGCCGAGGCCGAGAAGACCGGCAAGGTCCGCCCGATCACCCCCGCCTACAACGCGATCTCCCAGAGCCTGTGGACCCAGATCAACGCCGCCCTGCAGGGCAGGAAGACCCCGCAGGAGGCCCTCGCCCAGGCCGCCAAGGAGGGCGACGCGGCCCTGAAGAAGCTCGGATGACCACCGTCCCGGCCGTCGCCGTCCCGGTGTCCGGCACCGCCAGGGCGCGTGGGTTCCGCCGCCACGGCCGGACGTGCGCGGCAGGACCCTCCGGGCGGGGGTGGGGGAGTTGATCTCGGCCGCCCCGCTCGCCCGCGCCCGGCGGGCCGGGAGCGGGCGGAGGACCCGCGCGCTCGCCTACGCGTTCGTGGCGCCGACCGTGCTGCTCACCGTCGCGTTCTCCCTGGTCCCGCTGGGGATGTTGCTGTGGCGCAGCCTGCACGGCGGCGGGGTGTTCGACCTGGCGCCCCGGTTCGTGGGCCTGGACAACTACACCGCGATGCTCGCCGAGGGCGGCGGCCACGCCCTCGGCGTCACCGCCGTCTACACCACCGGCTTCGTCGTGCTGACGATGGGCGCGGGCCTGGGGCTGGCGCTGCTGCTCAACTCGCGCGCGCCGGGGGTGGCGCGGCTGCGCGCCCCGTTCGTCGTCCCGTTGGTCGTGCCCGTGGTCGCCACCGCGCTGATCTGGGCGAACATGTTCGCGCCGCGGTTCGGCGTCGTCAACAGGGTGCTCGCGGCCCTGGGCCTGCCGCAGGCCGACATCCTGTCCGCGCCGGGGCCCGCGCTGCTTGCCGTGCTGACCTTCGGCGCGTGGCAGTTCTTCGGGCAGAACGTCATCCTCTACGTCGCCGCGCTGAAGTCCGTCCCCCGGGACGTGCTGGACGCGGCGGCCGTGGACGGCGCGGGAGCCTGGCGCAGGTTCCGGCACGTGCAGTGGCCGCTGACCCGCCGCCACACGCTGCTCATCTGGGTCGTCACCACCCTCACCGGCCTGCAGACCTTCACCCAGATCTACGTCCTCACCCAGGGCGGACCGGACGGCGCCACCTCCACCGCCCTCTACTACGTCTACGACCAGGGGTTCGTCCAGTTCGACACCGGCAGGGCCAACGCCATGGGGGTCGCCCTCTTCCTGTTGTCCCTGCTGGTCACGCTCGCGCAGCTCTGGCTGGTGGGGCGGTCCGGCCGTGCCCGCTAGCCTTTTCGCCCGCCGCGCGGCGGTCTACCTGGCGCTCGGCCTGGCCGTCGCGATCGTGGCGTTCCCGCTCGTCTGGATGACGCTGAGCGCCCTGAAGACCAACGCCGAGGTGATCAACCCGGCCGCGCCGCCGTGGCCCGCCGTGCCCCGGTGGTCCAACATCGGCGAAGCGCTCTCCCAGGCCCCCTTCGGCCGCTGGTACCTCAACACCGCGATCTTCGGCGTCGCCGCCACGGCGGGACAGCTCACCACCGGGCTCCTCGCCGGGTACGCCTTCGCCCTGCTCGACTTCCCCGGCAGGCGCGTGCTGTTCGTCCTCGCCCTGAGCGGCCTGATGGTGCCCTTCAGCGCCATCATCGTCCCCATGTCGGAGCTTCTCGGCGGCCTCGGCTGGTTGAACACCTACCAGGGCCTGATCGTGCCGAACATCGCCTCGGGCCTGGGCGCGTTCCTGTTCCGCCAGTTCTTCCTCGGCACGCCCCGCGAACTCGGCGAGGCCGCCCGCCTCGACGGAGCCTCCGAGCTGCGCGTCTTCCTCCGCGTCTACGCCCCCTTGGCCCGCCCGGTGACCGCGGCTCTGGCGATCATCCTGTTCCTCCAGAACTGGAACAACTTCCTGTTCCCGCTCATCGTCGTGAACACCACCGACATGGCCGTCCTCTCCCAGGGCCTGTCGGTCTTCCGCAGCCAGTTCACCACCGACTACAACCTGATCATGGCCGCTTCCCTGATCGCCATCACCCCCGTCCTCCTCCTCGCCGTCACCGCCCAACGCCACATCATCGAGGGCATCACCCTGGGCGCCCTCGACTGAACCGTTCAACCGAGACTGGGCGCCGAGCGGAGCGGGCGGCCCGGGGCGCCGGGGCCGCGCGGGGCCCGGATCGACGCCCCGGCGCCGAGTGCACCGTCAGGGGCGCGGGAAGAGGGCCGCGACGGTCTCGCGGATGTGGGTGGTGGGGTGGCCGATGAGTTTGTGCAGGTCGCCCGGGGTCGCGGAGAGGGCGCCCTGGGAGATGTCCACGTCCATCGCGGCGTACACCTCGGCGACCGGCTCGGGCATGCCCGCGGCGACCAGGACGCGCGTGTACTCCTCGGGGGGCAGGTTCTGGTAGACGACCTCGCGGGGGGTGGCGGCGCCGACCTCGATGGCGAGCTCGCGCATGGTCCAGCCGATGTCGCCCGACAGCTCGTAGACGGTGTTGTCGTGGTTCTCGACCTCGCCGGGGCCCGCGCCGATCAGCACGGCCACGGCGGCGGCGGCGTAGTCGGCGCGCGCGGCGCTGGCGATGAGCCCGTCGCCCGCGCTGCCCGCGATCACGCCGTGCTCGGCGCCGTTGATGATCGCCGCGTTGTAGTTCTCGCTGTACCAGCCGTTGCGCAGGAAGCTGTACGGGACGCCCGAGGCGCGGATGTACTCCTCCGTGGCCCGGTGGTCCGGGGCGACGGCGAGCGGGCTGGTGTCGGCCTGCAGCACGCTGGTGTAGGCGAGCAGGGCCACGCCGGCCGCGGCGGCGGCGTCCACGACGGCCTTGTGCTGGGCGACCCGCGTGCCGAGGTCGGGACCGGAGATCAGCAGCACGCGGTCGCCCGCGGAGAAGACGTTCGCCAGGGTCTCCGGCCGGTCGTAGTCCGCCTCCCGGACCTGGACTCCCCGTTCCGCGAGGTCGGCGGCCTTGCCGGGGTTCCGAACGGCGGCGACGAGCTGGTCGGCGGGCACGGTGGCCAGCAGGCCTTCCATGACGAGCCGGCCAAGGTGACCGGTCGCGGCGGTGACGACGATCATGGGTTCGATCTCCTGTGAGTCGGGGTTCGAGCGTAGGCTAGTACTAACTGTGAGATAGTGCCAGAGGATCGGTAAGTGCTCTCCCGGGTATAGCACGGAGACCGTAAGCTGGTGTTATGGAAAAGCAGGGCACGAAGGCGCGGCGGGCGCGGGCGTCGCACACGCGCGCCGGGCGGGAGCCGGTCGTGGCGGACGGGCGGGACGCGTGCGCGCGCGACGAGCACGACGAGGTCGTCTTCGACGTGTTCGCGCGCGGTTGCCCTTCACGCGAGACCATGGAGCACATCACCGGCCGCTGGGGCATCCTCGCCCTGGCCGCGCTCGCCGACGGCACCTACCGCTTCAACGCCCTGCGCCGCCGCGTCGACGGCGTCAGCGAGAAGATGCTCGCCCAGACCCTGCAGGCCCTGGAACGTGACGGCATGGTCCACCGCGCCGCCCAGCCCACCATCCCGCCCAAGGTCGAGTACAGCCTCACCCCGCTCGGCCGCGAGGCGGCGCGCCGCCTGTCCGGGCTCATCGAATGGCTGGAGGGCGAGATGCCCGAGGTCATGACATCCCGCGCCCACTACGACACCGAGAGAAACACCCCGCCGACCACCTGACCCGGGTGTGCCAATGCCGTCAGCGGGTGCGGCGCCGCAGCCACGCGCGGGTGCCGAACGACTCGCACGACGCCGCCGCCACCGGGACGGCGAACTCCAGCGCGGCGGCGAACGCCTCCTCGCCCAGGTCCCGGGCCCGTCCCGGCCCGCCGAGCGCGCGGCACAGCGCGAAGGTCAGCGCGCCGTGCAGGACGTCGCCCGCGCCCAGGGTGTCCACCACCTCGACCTCGGGCACGGGCAGCGCCCGCACCGGTCCCTTCCCGCGCCACAGCACCGGCGCGGCGCCCCGCGTGACCGCCGTCCACGGCACGCCCGCCGCGCGCAGCCGCGCGAGGACGTCCTCGGGGCCGCCCGCGCCCGGCGGGCGGAAGTCGGCCGACACCACCGCCACGTCCACGTACGGCAGCAGCCCGGCCGTGCCCGGCTTCCAGCTTCCCCCGTCGAGCAGGACGAGGCGTTCCCGCCGCCGGGCCAGCCGCGCCGCCTCCAAAGCGAGCGCGGGGTGGTGGCCGTCCAGGTGGACCACCACGCTCGCCTCCACCAGTTCGTCCAGGCCGGGCGGCGGCCGCACGTCCAGCCCGGCGGCGTTGACCGACACCACCGCGCGGTCGCCGCCGCGGCTCACCATGATGGTCGACACGGCCGGGGGAGCGGTGGCGTCCGGCGTCAGGTCGGCGAGCCGCACGCCGTGCTCGGTCAGGTCGGCGCGGACCCCCGCCGCCAGCGGATGCCCGCCCACGGCGCTGACCAGCGTCGCCGCCCCGCCCAGGTGCGCGAACGTCACCGCCGCGTTGGCCGCGGGCCCGCCCGCCGCGACCGTCTGCCGCAGCGCGGTCACCTTCTCGTTCGCCGCCGGAGGCCGCTCCACCGCCTGCACGAGGTCGAGCGTGCACAGCCCGGCGAACAGGGCGCGAGACGTCATGCCCCCACCGTAACGACGCCGGCCGCGCACCCCGGGCACGCGACGGCGGGACGGCCCCGACCGGCACACCCGCCCCGCCCCCGCCGTCACGACGACGCGCCCGCCGTACAGGTGGAGGATGACGAACGCGTGAGCGACCGCGAGGTCAGGAGAGGGAGGCGCGGGCCAGCCAGAAGTCCAGCAGGCCGGCGTCGCCGCGCACCTCCACCCGTCCGCCGGTGGCGGGCAGGCGGCGGTAGAAGGTCAGCAGCACGTCGGTGAGGAAGCCGCGCACGGTCACCGTGGCGTCCTCGCTCCCGGTGTCGTCGCGGCGCCAGGTGAAGCCGTCCGGGCCCAGCGCGATCAGCCACGCCGCGCCCGTGTCGGCGGCCGAGAGGCGGATCGTCTCGCCGGCGCCGCGCAGCTCGGCCAGCGTGGGCAGCCCGCCCGCCTGCTGGCCCGCGAACAGCTCCAGCAGCTCGTCGACCGCGTCCGCCGCCAGGTCCGGCGCCACGGCGTACTCCTCGCCGAGGGCGAGCGCGGCGTCGGCGCGGTGCACGACGATGTCGTGGACCGCCCGCCGCACCCAGAACGGCGTGCTCCCCTGGAAGCCCCACACCGTCGCCTCGCCGTCCGCCCCCGCCTGGCGCAGCGTGGCGGTGTACTTCTCTGCGGCGTCGGACAACCACGCGTCCAGTTCGGCCGGGTCGTCGTCCCGCGGGCCCGACAGCCCGGTCACCTGCGTCGCCGGGTCGCTCACCGGCGTCCCGGCGCGCACGGCGGTCTCGACCGTCCGCAGGTTGCCGCCGATGTGCCGGACCAGCGCCGCGAACGTCCAGCCGGGGCAGGTCGGCACGGGGGCCGACGGGTCCGCGCCCTTGACGAGGTAGCGGAGCAGGCCGCTCTGGTCGAGGATCTCGTCGCAGTAGCGGTCGTATCCGAGGGGTGCCATGTGCGTGCTCCTCGCAGCTCGGCGGGGCGCTCACCGTGAGCGGACCAGATCGAGGATATGAGCGTCCCCGCCGCCGGGACAGGCGGCGCGTCCGGTTCCGGGGTCGCCGGGGACGCGGCCCCGGGTGGCGCCTGGGGAGGTCGAAGCCACCGCCGCCGGCACCGCGGACGAGCCTCGGGGAAAGGCCCGATGAAGCCGTCAGTCCGCCCGCGTGTCCGTTCGGTACGCCGGGCCGCGCACGCCGTCCAGGGTGAGGGACAGCAGGCGGGCGGCCCTGGCCGGGTCCGCGGCGGCGAGGGCGATGCCGGTGACCAGCCCGAACAGCTCGCCGACTTCCAGATCGGCGCGCACGGCCCCGGCGCGCCTGGCGGCGGTGAGCAGGCGTTCCCCGGCCGCGCGCATCATGCCCACACAGTCGAAGCCGCCGGCGGTCCCGCCGTCCCCTGTCGTGGTCGCGAGCCCCTTGTTGGTCAGGGCGTGGACGAGGACGGCGTCCAGCCAGGCCGTGAGCGCCTCGCCGGGCGGGCGCGTGGCGGCCAGGTCGTCCGCGGTCGCGCACAGGGTCTCGATGCGGTCGCGGAACACGGCCACCAGGAGGTCCTGGCGCGTGGGGAAGTGGCGGTAGAGGGTGCCGGGGCCGACGCCCGCGCGCCGGGCGATCTCGTTGAGCGAGGCGTCCGGTCCTTCCTCGGCGACGACCTCCCTGGCGGCGGCCACGATCTGGTCGCGGTTGCGCCGCGCGTCGGCTCGCAGCGGCCGCGGTGCCATGGGAACCCCCGGAAGGTCAAGCGGAGAACTTCTCCGTATTGTAGGGTCCAGATATCCGGAGAACCTCTCCGGATAGTCGACGAGGGGGGTCGCATTGACCGACGACGGACGGTTCGGGCTCGGGCGGCTGGGCCTGTGGACCTTCGCCCTGGACGGGCACCCCGCCACCCGGGTGCGCGAGGCCGCCGCCGAGATCGAGGAACTCGGCTACGGGGCCATCTGGTACGGCGAGGCGTTCGGGCGCGACAGCATCAGCCAGGCGTGGCTGCTGCTGTCGGCCACCCGGCGCGTCACCGTGGCCGCGGGCATCGCGAACATCGGCGCCCGCGACCCGGTCGCCATGGCCGCGGCGGAACGGGCGCTCAACGAGGCCCATCCGGGCCGCTACCTGCTCGGCCTCGGCGGGCACCGCGTGGACGAGACGCCCCTGGAGTGGAACGGGTACCGCGTCCCGGGCGTCGGCAAGGCCGTGCGGTCCATGACGGCCTACCTGGACGCGATGGACTCCGTCCCGCTGACCGCCGTCGCCGCGCCCGAGCCGCCCCGGCGGGTCCTCGCCGCGCTCGGCCCCAAGATGCTGGAGCTCGCCGCCGAGCGCACGCTCGGCGCCCATCCCTACTTCGTGACCGTCGAGCACACCCACCGCGCCCGCGAGATCATGGGGCCGGACGCGCTGCTCGCGGTCGAGCTCGCGGTGGTCCTGGACACCGACCGCGCCCGCGCCCGCGAGGTCGCCCGGGGGCACGCCGGCCGGTACGCGGCGCACGCCCCGCACCAGAGGGCGAACCTGCGCAGGCTCGGCTTCACCGAGGCGGAGATCTCGGACGGGGGGAGCGATCGCCTCACGGACGGGATCGTCGCCCACGGCGACCTGCCGGTGATCGCCGGGCGGGTGAAGGAACATCTCGACGCGGGAGCCGACCACGTGTGCCTCCAGGTGATCACCGCCGACCCCGCCACCCTCCCGCTCCGGGAGTGGCGCGAGCTGGCCGCCCTGATCTGACCTGGTCTCACGTGATCCGGGGGCCAGGAACGCACGACGCGCGTTCGGCGGTTACGGGGGCACGCGGATCGGCGCGGGCTCGGGTCACGGCGGTGGGGGCCGTGCCCCTTGTGAGGACACGGCACCCACCGCCGGCGAGACCCCCGGCGTGCGGTGGCGTGCGGATTCAGGACCGTCGGCGGCAGCCCTTGATCGCGACGACGTCGATCTCCACGAGGATTCCGCCCAGGGCGGATCCGGCGGTCGTGCGGGCCGGGCGTGGTTCGTCGAAGAACTCGCGGTAGGCCGTGTCGAAGCCGTCCCAGTCGTTGTCGATGTCGGCCAGGTGCGCGGTCACCTTGACGACGTCCTGCAGGTCCGAGCCCGCGGCCTCCAGCGCGGCCGCGACGTTGCGCAGCGTCCGGCGGGTCTGCTCGGCGACGTCGTCGCCGACGATCGCCCGGGTCACCGGGTCGACCGGCCCGAAGCCCGCGGTGTAGACGAGGTCTCCGACGACGACCGCCTGGGAGTAGGCCCCCCGCGGGGGCGGGGCCTGGTCGGTGTGGATGCCCTCCTTGGTGTGATCCGTCATGTCCGAGTCCTTTCGATGGGCCGTCACTAGAGCACCAGGGAGATCGCGTCCTGGAAACCGTCGCCGCCCGATCTGGGAGTGCCGGACCACGGGACGCCCGAGGTCGCGCCGTTGGCGGCGTAGATCGACAGCCTGCCGGAGGCGTCGGCCGTGACGAGGTCCGGTCCCGGGCCCCCGGTCACGTACCCGAGGTTGATGGACCGCGTTCCGGCCCAGGCGCCCGGGATCGCGATCGGGTCCGTCGACGCGCCGGTCGGGAAGACCCAGAGGGATCCGTCGTTCTCCAGGTCGACGAGGTCGGCGATGCCGTCGTGGTCCACGTCACCGAGGGCGAGCCGGGTGGCGGTCTGCCAGTTGCTCCCGACCCAGGCGCGCGGCGTCCACGGGAAGGCGGTGGCGGATCCGTTGCCGGGGTAGGCGTACAGGTCGCCGGTGTCGTCGCGTCCGACGACGTCGGTGAGGCCGTCGCCGGTGACGTCCCCGACCATCAGGTGGTCGAAGATGTTCCAGCCGGTCCCGCCGAAGTACCGTGAGGTCCAGCGCGGGCCTGTCGCGGCGCCGTTGTTGGGATAGATCCACAGGGTGCCGTTGGAGACGTTCTTGTCGACCACGAGCAGGTCCTGGAGGTGGTCGCCGTTGACGTCACCGAGGAGGACCTGGGAGGCGAAGCCCCAGCCGGCGCCGGCGCTGACCCGGGAGGGCCACGGGTTGCCGGTGGCCGCCTTGGTGTTGGGCAGCAGCCAGAGGTCGCCGCTGCGGGCGACCTGGGCCACCAGCTCCGGTCTGCCGTCGCCGTCGACGTCGCCGGGCACGACCTCGGTGGCGTACGCGAAGCCCTGGCCCGCCGGGAAGCGTGTCGTCGCGGACCACATGGCGCCCGCCGTGGAGCTCTGCCAGGGGTGGATCCACAGCGCGCCGGAGGTGTCGCGCGCGATCAGGTCCGGGTGCCCGTCGGCGGTGACGTCGGCCATGGACAGCCGGTCGGAGGCGTTCCACCCGCCTCTGCTCCCGTAGACGATCGAGGTCCAGAAGTTCGTCGACGTCGCGCCGTTGTGGGGGTAGACGAGGATGGCGCCGTTGCCGTCGCGCGCGACGATCTCGGGACGCCCGTCGCCGGTGACGTCGCCGAGCATCATCGCCTGGGCGAGGTTCCAGCCGCTGCCCGACCAGATCGGCGACCGCGTCCACGGGTTCGACGTCACCGAGCCGTTGTTCGGGTAGACCAGGAGGGTGCCGCCGTCGGAGGACGGGTTCCGCGCCAGCAGGTCGGGACGGCCGTCGCCGGTGACGTCGGCCACCAGGATCTTGTTGACGGTGTTCCATCCGGTGCCGGCGCCGAACCGGTTCGGCCAGGGGTCGGCCGAGCCCGACCCGTCGTTGGGGTAGACCCACAGGGCGCCGGCGCTCGCGGCGGGGTCCCGCGCGATGACGTCGGCGCGACCGTCGCCGGTCACGTCGGCCAGCAGCAGGATGTCGGCGAACACCCACTTCGGGGAGGTCGCCACGTAGGTCGACTCCCACGGGTTGGACGTGGTCGCCCCGTTGTCGGCGTGGACGCGCAGCGATCCGGCGTCGGGGTTGGACAGATGGGCGACCAGGTCGGCGCGGCCGTCGCCGGTGACGTCGCCGGCCGCCGGCGTGGACGCCGCGGTGCGGGAGCTCGGGGCGGGACTCTTGGCGGCCTTCTTGGACCTGATGCCGCTCACGTCCCACTTCTTGGACTTCATCCTGCCCGGGGGCGAGGTGGGTTTTCCGGGCCGGGCGGGGCCGGGCGTGGCGCGGGCGCGCTCGTCGCCCGGCGCCGCCTGTGCCGCCGGGGCGACGGCGAGGACGGTGAGGACGGCCATGGCCAGGGTGGTGACGACCGTGGTCGCGCGGGTCGATGTCGTCATCAGAGCACTACCTCCCGGCCGGCGCGGTGCTTCCTGCCGTTCACGGTGATCCACTTCAGGTCGGGCAGCGGCGGGGTGTCGACCGCGACGCGCTTGGGTTCGTGGTGCCAGTCGCCCTGGAAGTCGACCTTGAGGGTGTCGCGCCGCTGATCCAGCTTCATGCGCAGCGTCACCGGGCCGAACTTGGTCGGGACCTTCTCGAACCGGGTCTCCTTCTCGGAGGAGAGCCACTCCAGCGGGCACAGCCGGAGCAGCCGGAGCTGGTCGGCGACGAGGCTGTCGTCGATGACCGCGTGGACGAGCGACCAGGTGATGATGGGGTGGGAGAAGAGGTTGCCGTAGATCGCGTTCCGGTGCTCGCTGGAGATGTAGGTGTCCTGGGAGAGACCGCCCGTGAGCAGGCCGTACAGGCCCTCGATGAAGTGCGCCCTGTCCCCGAGCCGCCAGCTGTGGAACATGTTCCAGCTGTAGCAGGGCTCGCTGGAGGACTGCTCGTGGTCGAGGACGGCGCGGTACAGCGCGTTGTGGTGCGCCGGGTCGAAGAGCCGCTGGTTCGGGCCGACGCGGAAGAACTCGACGAACGACTTCATCAACGGGTCCGACGCCGGCATCAGCCCGGCCCAGACCGACATCAGCGCGCCGGTGTCGAGCATCGTGAAGGCGTCCCAGACGCCCTCGCCCGCGAACTGCGGCCTGAAGACCGGCCACTGCTTGCCCTGGGCGTCGGTCCACTTCTGCGACCTGTCGGCCAGGTCCCGCACGGCCTGGGCGAAGGTCGCGCGGAAGGTGTCGGCGAACGCGGCGAACTCGGCCGCCCGGGGGTGCTTGAGGCGCCGCAGGAGTTCGACGGCCGAGGCGAATCCTTTGTAGGTGAAGCACTGGCTGATGAAGCCCTGGGTCTCGACGCCCTCGTCGGTGGAGTGCCCGGGGGGCATCAGGCCCTTGACGCCGTTGTGGCCGGTGAGCCCGCAGGCCTGGACGACGAAGTCGCAGGCCTTCACGATGACGTCGAGCCACTTGTCGATGAAGGCCTGCCGGTTCGTCAGCAGGGCGTGGACCGACAGGATCTCCAGGATCGCGCCGTGGTCGCTCATCCAGTCGATGGCCTGCAGCGTCTTCGGCGTGGACAGGTAGCCGGGATAGGAGCCGCCGGCGAAGACGGCCCCGGGCGGGGTCCGCGTCCCCTGGGTGACCTTGTAGATCTCGATGTGCTTCTCGACGACGTCGTGGTGGCCGAGCCGGTCCAGGAACATGTGGCTGACCATGGAGGTCGGCGTGCTCCAGAGGACGTCGTAGGCGTACGACCCGGACAGGAAGGTGAACATCCCGGTGTCGGGGCTCTTCTCGGCGACCACCTGGGCGAGCTGCGGACCGCGGCGCACGACCTGGTTGACGTAGTTCTCCGGCGTGTCGATCGTGGCGACGGTGGTCGCGCTCTCCTTCCAGAACGCCTGGCACTCGGCGAGCGCCGCCTCGCGGCCCTTCGCCATCTCGGCCTTGGCGTCGGCGAGCGGCTGGGGCAGCATCGGGATCAGCACGTCGATGTGGGCGCCGGTCGCCACGGGCAGGCCGAGCCGCAGGTCGTAGACGCCTTTGACCTTGGGGTTCTCGGTCATGGCGATGGTGCCCTTGTCCGCGGTGGTGACCAGGAGGCGGGCGTTGCCGGCGGCGTCGGTGATCGGCACCGTGATGGGTTTGCCGGTGGGGTTGTACACCCGTTGCATCGTGAGCCCGCCGGCGATCGGGGCGGTCTCGGGGAACACGGTGAGCGGTACGCCGTTCTCGTCCTGGTAGGGGCCCGAGGGCTTCATGTAGGAGCCGCTGAGCCAGAGCTGGAACGTGAAATCCTTGGGAGCGTTCAGCGGATCGACGTAGACGACCTCGAAGCGGGTCCACGCGTAGATCGGTTCGACGGCCGTCTGGACGGGGCCGCCGCCGGGGACGTGGGCGAACACGGTCTGCCTGATGACGAGGCCCTCGTGGCGGCGGTGCTCGGTCCACAGGACGGGCGCGTCGCTGTCCTCCACCCAGCCCTGCCTGCCGTAGCCGAGGTCGTCGTCCCAGACCTCGCGCGCGGTGGCCGGGAAGTCCCGGAAGCCTCCGCCTCGCAGGGGCATCACGACGGTGGTCTGGAAGTTCTTCCCGCGGTACGGCTCGGTGTTGGGCTTGGCCGCGATGACCCAGCTCGGGTCGCAGATGAGGGCCCCGTTGTAGACGCAGTTGAAGCGGAACAGGTGGCCCTTCCAGCCGATCGGCGTCCACACGTTGCGCTGCGGGAGCCACCAGCGCTTGGCGCGTTCGATATTGGGTTCGGGGTCGGACGACGCCAGTGGCGTGGGGACGAACGTGTCGGCGTGCGCGCTCTGCTGCGCGGTCAGGGGGGTGACGGCGGCCAATGCGCCTCCGGCGACGGTTCCGCCGGTGATCAGGAGCATTCGGCGCCTGGACGGGTCTCTCACGTGGACGGCCTCCTCAAGCGGCACGCGCGTAGCGCTCGGTGCCGGATGTGACGACAGAGGGGAAGAGAGTAGTTTCGATATCTTGGAAATATATTCGAGGTGTCGATGATTGGACACTGTGACATCGGCACTGGGGAAAGGCAAGGGGGTACGGCGCGGGAAGCGACAATTCGCTTGTTGCCGGACTTGTCAGACGGACGGTAGGAAACTCACGCCTGGCAGTGTCAGCCGTCCGGGAGAGGGAGACCTGCCACGTGAGGGCGGGAATCCCCGCCCTCGGCCGTGGGAGGAGGTCAGCGGACCGCCGTTCCGTCCGGCAGGTCGAGCATGGGCAGCTCCGCGCGGGTCGGCAGCCCCTCCCAGTCTCCGTGACCGGCGACCGCGAAGGCCCCCGTCGTGACCGCCCGCGCCAGCCGCTCGGCCGGCGGCAGGCCGTCCAGCAGACCGGAAAGGTATCCGGCGACGAAGGCGTCCCCGGCGCCGATCGTGTCGACGGCGGTGACGGGCCTGGCCGGACGGCTCAGCGCCCCGTCGGCGGTGAACGCCGTGGCGCCGGCCGCCCCGCGCTTGACGACGACCTCGGTCGCCGCCCCGGCGAGCAGCGACCGCACCCGGCCCGGCTCGTCGTCTCCGGCCGAGGCGAGCGCGAGTTCGTCCTCGGAGGCGACGACGAGGTCCGCCTCGGCGGACAGCTCGGTCAGCACCCGGCGGGCCCGGTCCTCGGGCCAGAGGCGGCCGCGGTGGTTCACGTCCAGGCAGACCCGCGCCCCGGCGGCCTTGGCCAGCCGCACCGCGGCGCGCACGGCCAGCGCCGGTCCCTCGCCGAGGGCCGGGGTCACCCCGGTGATGTGCAGGATCCGCGGCGGCGCCGGGAGTGCCGCGAACGCGTTCTCCACGTCGGCGACCGAGAGCCTGCCGCCGGCCGAGCCCTGCCGGTGGTAGTCCACCCGGGTCACCCCGGCGACGCGCTGTTCGAAGACCACGATGCCGGTCGGCGCCGGGTCCGTCCTGAGCGCGTGGACGCCGACGCCTTCCGCGCGCAGCGTGCGCCGGACGAGCTCGCCGAACTGGTCGGGCCCGACGGCGCCGACGAACGCGACGTCGTGCCCGAGCCGGGTCAGGCCGATGGCGACGTTGGCCTCGGCGCCCGCGACGCTCATCCGGGCGGTTCCGCCGAGCTTGACCTGGCCGTCGGCGCGCAGGCAGGCCATGACCTCGCCGAGTGTCAGGACGTCAGGCATCCCGCCGCACCCGCCCTTCGTTCCACGCCGCGGTGAAGGCGCCCGCGCGCTCGGTCAGCGCCGCCCAGCGGCGGCTCGCGACGAGGTCGGCGGAGACGAGCGCGCCGCCGACGCCGGCGCCGGCGCATCCCATGCGGGCGTAGGAGGCGAGGTCCGCCAGGCTCACCCCGCCGGTGGGCAGCAGGGGCACGTCGCCGAGCGGTTCGCGGACGGCCCGCAGGTAGCCGGCGCCGCCGACGGCGGAGACGGGGAAGACCTTGACGGCGGTGGCGCCGCGGTGCCAGGCCAGGTCGATCTCGGTCGGGGTGAGCGCGCCGCACACCACGGGGACGCCCGCGGCCCGGGCGGCGGCGAGGACGTCCGGCACGGTCGTGGGGGTCACCAGGAACCGGGCCCCCGCGGCGATCGCCGCGTCGGCGTCGGCGACGGTGCGCACGGTCCCGGCCCCGACGAGGAGGTCGCCGTGCGTGCTCCACCGGCGGATGGCGCCCAGGGAGCCGGGGGTGGGCAGGGTCACTTCCATGACGTGGACACCGCCGTCCAGCAGGGCGGTCGCGATGGCGTCGTCGGGTTCACTCTCACGCAGGCGGATGATGGCTACAACGCCGGAAACGGTCGCTCCCGGGTTCCCTTGTTCAGCGCTCACAGGTCCCATCGTTTCGATATAGTGAAACTATTATCGGAATTTCAGAGTATCGGGCCTGAGGGCTGGGGTCACGTTCCGATGGGCGGCCACCGACACCGGTGCAGGTGCGAGGCAAGGACGAGCAGAAAGGGAGGACCGGTCGATGTCTGATGGTGGCAGCGGTGGGGAGCGCCCGGCGTCAACGGGGGTGGACCGTACGCTGACCGTTCTCGAACAGCTGGTGACGGCCGAGGAGGACCTCACGCTGACGGCGCTGGCCAAGGTGACCCGGATACCGCTGGCGACCTGCGCGAGCATCGTCTACACCCTGGAGCACCGCGGGTACGCCACCCGCCGGGTGATCGGGCGAAGCCACTTCTGGCGCCCCACGCTGCGGCTCTACAGCCTGGCCAGCCGGCTGGTGCGCAAGGTCGACCTGTCGCAGATCGCGACCGTCGAGATGCGGGCTCTCGGCGAAGAGCTGGGCATGCCCGTCCACATCGGGGTGCTGGACGGCGCCTCGGTGGTCTACGTGGCCAAGGCCGCGACGCCGGGTTTCATCCAGTTCGACACCTACCCGGGCAAGGTCGCGCCGTTCGACCTGACCGCCCTCGGCCGGGCCATCGCGGCCCACCTGTCCGACGGCGAACTCGCCGTCCTGCTGCCGCAGCTCAGGACGGGGCAGGGGCCGCGGGCGCGGGGGTCGAGCCCGAAGGCGTTCAAGGAGCTGCTGGAGAGGGTGCGCGCCGACGGCTACGCCATCGAGGACGAGGAGGAGCAGGCCGAGATCTCCTGCGTGGCCGCGCCGTTCTTCGACGCGGAGGGCCGGGTCGCCGGGTCGGTCGGGGTGACCGGCTTCGCCCGTGACCTCGTCGGGGACAAGCGCGCCGCCGCTCTGGCCGGGGTCGTCCGGCTCGGCGTCGTGATCTCCCAGCGACTCGGATGCCGGACCGGGGCATTGCCATCGGAGCTTGCCGAACCCTAAGATTCGAGCAATCGGAAATAAATACGATATCTCGAAGGATGTTGGATGGGGTCGGTAGCTCTGCGATGGTCCGAAACGGATCGCGACCAGCTGAGGCGGCACCTGCCCGAGGCCGTCGTCATCTTCCCCGTCGGCGCGACCGAGCAGCACGGGCCGCACCTGCCGACCTCGACGGACGCCCTCATCGCCGGCGCGGTCGCCGACGGCGCGGCGACGGCGGCGGCGGGCCGCAGCGGCAGGCCGCTGATCGTCGCCCCCACGATCGCCTGGGGCGCGTCGGACCACCACCTGCCGTACGGCGGCACGCTCTCCCTGTCACCGGAGACGCTGCTCGCCGTGCTCTGCGACCTGCTCCGCTCGGTCGCGGCGCAGGGCGGGCGGCGGGTGGTCCTGCTCAACGGGCACGGCGGCAACGTCGGTGTCTGCCACGCGGCGGCCGCCGCCGGCTCGACCCGGTACGACCTGTCCGTCGCGCACCTGGACTACTGGCGGCTCGCCGGCGCCGAGGGCGAGCCGCCCGTGCCGGGACACGCCGGGGAGTTCGAGACCTCGATGGTCATGGCCCTCCGGCCCGACCTGGCGGGCCCGTGCGAACCCCGGGCACAGGCGCCGGAGGTCCCGGCCGTCCCGGGAATGGAGTTGCACTCCGCGGCCGTGTGGCGCCGGATCGACGGGTACACCGACCGTCCCGAGCTGGCCACGGCCGACGCCGGCGAACGCCGGCTCGGGGACATCGTCGGCCGGGCGGCGGACCGCCTGGTAGAGCTTGCGAGCGTTCTATGATCGACTTCCACACCCACACCCCCGCGTGGCGCACCGCCGGCTGGCTGGGCGGCGTCCAGTTCGGCGCGGACGAGTTCGTCGCCTTCATGGACGCGGCCGGCATCGAACAGGCGCTGGTCCTGAGCCACGACGGCCTCTTCGACGCCACTCCCGAGGCCAACGACGACCTCGCCGCGTTCGTCGGGCGGTACCCGCGGCGGCTCGCCGGCTTCGGGACCGTGCACCCGCGCCGCGCGGACGCCCCCGAAGAGGTCGACCGGATGCTCAACCGGCTCGGGCTGCGCGGCCTCAAGCTGCATCCGTGGCTGCAGGGCTTCAGCATGCACGAACTGGCGCTCGATCCGATCTGCGAGGTTCTCGCCCAGAGCGGCGGCATCCTGCTGAGCCACGACGGGACACCGCCGTACTCCACCGGCGGCCAGATCGCGGCCCTGGCCCGCCGGCACCCCTCGCTCCCGGTCGTCCTCGGACACGGTGGCCTCCACGACACCTGGCGGGAGTCGCTCGCCCTCACCATCGAGACCCCCAACCTCTACATCTGCATCTGCGGCACCCCGCCCTACGCGGCGCGCGAGATCCTCTCCCGGGCGCCCTCCCACAAGGTGCTGTTCGGCACCGACGCCGGCCTGTCGGACCGCAAGAGCCAGGACTACGCGGTCGCCCGGGTGGCCGAGATCGACGGATGGGGGATCACCGACGAGCAGCGCCGGGCGATGCTGGTCGACAACCCCCGCGCCCTGCTGGCGGCGGGACGGTGAGGCCGGCCGTCGCCGCGGTCCACACCGCGGCCGTCAGCCTGGACGCGCGGCCGGACCTGGTCGTCACCGGGGCCAGGGGAACCCACGCCCGTTCGGACTTCCTGCTGGTCCGCGTGGTGACCGGTACCGGCGTCGAAGGGTACGGCGAGGTCAGCGCGACGCCGCTGTGGAGCGGTGAGGACGCCGCCAGCGCGGCGCATTTCATCCGCGAGATCCTGGCCCCCGCCCTGGTGGGCCGGCCGCTCACACCGGTCGGCGGCCTGGAGCTCCTGATGGACCGGCTGCTCGCGGGCAACCCGTTCACCAAGGCGGGCGTGTCCATCGCGCTGTGGGACGCCTTCGCCAGGACCCTCGGCGTCCCGCTCGCCGTGGCGCTCGGCGGCCCCTACCGCGACGAGGTCCCGATCAAGCTCTCCCTGTCCGGCGACGGGCCGGCGCTGGACTCGGTCTTCCTGGCCGCGACGGCTGCCGGGTTCCAGGCCTTCAAGGTGAAGGTCGGGCTCGGCGTCGCCGATGACGTCGCCCGGGTGGCCCGCGCCCGCGGGCTCGCCGGACCGGCGGCCTTCCTCGGGGCCGACGCCAACGGAGGGTGGACGCGCAGCCAGGCGGCCCGGGCGATCCCCGCGCTGGCCGAGCAGGGCGTCTCGTTCGTCGAGCAACCGGTCGCGCCGGCCGACCTGGACGGCATGCGGCACCTGCGCAACCTCGGCCTGCCGGTGGTCGCCGACGAGTCCGTCTTCGGCGAGGCCGACCTCGCCGCGCTCGTACGGGCGGAGGCCGCCGACTGCGTCAGCCTCTATGTCGGCAAGAGCGGCGGCCCCGGGCGCGCCGTGGCGATGGGGAGGCTCGCCTCGGCCTTCGGGATCGACACGATCCTCGGCTCCAACGGCGAGCTCGGCATCGGCGCCGCCGCGCAGCTCCACGTCGCCTGCGCGCTGCCGGCGCTGTCGCGGGAGTTCCCCTCCGACATCATCGGCGCGCACTACTACGCCGAGGACATCCTTGACGAGCCGCTGGACAGCGACGGCCGTCGCGTCCGGCTCGGCGACTCACCCGGACTGGGCGTCCGGCCACGAGCAGACCTGATGAGGGAATTCCGATGATCGTCGATGTCCACGCCCACACTCCCACCCACCGTGACGTGGTGCCGCCCGAGGAGGCGTGCGTCTTCACCTCCTGGCGCACCGATCGTCCCGTCGTCACCACCAACACCTGGGCCGACTTCGACAGCGCCATGTCCGCGGCGGACGTCGCGATCGTGTTCAACATCGCGGTGGCCGACCCGGCGACCACGACCGGCATTCCGCACGACCCGGAACGTACCAACGACGCGACCGCGGAGTTCGTGGCGAACGACCCCGCCCGCCGTATCGGGTTCATGTCCGTCGATCCCACGTCCCCCGACTGCCTGGAGGAGGCCGAGCGCTGTCGCGAGATGGGGCTCGCCGGCGTCAAGCTCGGCCCCAACTACCAGAACTTCGACCCGCTCGGCGAGCCCGCGCTGGCGTTCTACGCCTACTGCGAGAGGAACGCGCTCCCCATCCTCTTCCACCAGGGGGCGTCGCCGATCCGCACGGCGCCGCTGCGCTACACCTACCCCCTGGTGACCGACGAGGTCGCGCTGCGCTTCCCCGAACTGCGCATCGTCATGGCCCACATGGGCCATCCCTGGGGCAAGGAGACCGTGGCGACGATCCGCAAGCACCCCCACGTCTACGCCGACGTCTCCTCCATCTATCTGCGACCGTGGGTCTGCTACGAGTCGCTGCTCGCCGCGGTCGAATGGGGGTGTACGGACAAGCTCCTGCTCGGTTCGGACTTCCCGATCGCCAACACCGGCGAGGCGATGGCGGGCCTGCGGGGCGTCAACAAGATCCTGGAGGGCACGGCGCTGCCGCGCGTGCCGTCCGAACTCATCGAGCGGATCATCCACGCCGACGCGCTCACCGCACTGGGCCTGACCGTGGGGGGTGCCCGTTGATCGTCGACGCGCATGTGCGGCTGGGGCGGGGACGCGAGGTCGTCCTCCAGGCCGATGAGTTGATCGCGACGATGGACGCGCTGGGCGTCGACGTGGCGCTGGTGGCACCGGACGAACGCTGCATCGCCTACGACAACCGGGCCGGCAACGAGCATGTCGCCGCGGCGGCGGCCGCCTCGCGGGGGCGGCTGATCCCGTACGCGGTCGCCAATCCGTGGCGCGGACGGGCGGCCCTGGACGAGCTGGAACGCGCCAGGGACGCCGGCGCCCGCGCCCTCAACGTGGACAGCGTGCTCCAGGGCTTCGACCTTCTCGACGGGCTCCTCGATCCGCTGCTGGAGTTCGCGGCCGAGGCGGCGTGGCCGGTCTACGTCCGTACCGGCACCCCTCCGAGCGCGTTGCCGCTGCCCCTGGCCAGCCTGGCCAGGCGCTGGCCGGAGACGCCGTTCGTGATGGGCCGCAGCGGCGCCACCGACTTCTGGATCGACGCGGCGCCGGCGCTGCGCTACGCGCCGAACCTCTACGGCGACACCAGCTACGCGCCGTGGGACACCGTCCTGGTCGAGCTGGGCAGGGACGCGGAGATCGGCCCGTCGCGGCTCGTCTTCTCCACCGACGCGCCCTACACGGTGCCGCGCTCCGAGCTGCGCCGCGTACTGGACTGGCCGATCGACGACGAGGCGCGACGTGACGTGCTCGGCGGTACGATCATGCGCCTTCTGAGCCGTTCTCTCGGCTGACACCCGCTTCCTCCCCCCGGCACGCCTCTTGTCGTAGCCATGGGGATCTACTGCCCATCATCAGAAAAATATTTCTGATATTTCGAAACAATCCTCATCGAGGTAGGAGTGCGAATGAACATCCAGACGAGTGCCTCTCCCACGGCGGCTCCCCTCCGCGGCGGTTACGGGGACGCCTCGGATCTGGTCCGGGGGATCTCGCCCGTTCTCGAAGTCCCGTTCACCGACTCCGGGGACGTCGACTTCGAGGGGTTCGGCCGGGTGGTCGACCACGTCCTCGGCACGGGCGTGACGAGCGTGATGTTCCCCGGCTTCGCCTCGGAGTTCTACAAGCTCACCGAGGAGGAGCGCCACGAGCTGACCGGCATCCTCCTGCGACGCACCGCCCCCCGGGAGGACTTCGCGGCGATCGTCGCGGTGCAGGACCACACCACCCGCATGGCCGTCGCCAGGGCGCTCGACGTCGTGGCCGCCGGAGCGGACCTGATCAACCTGCTGGCGCCGCACTTTCTCAACCCCTCGCGCCGCTCCCAGGTCGAGCACGTGGCGGCGGTCCTGGACGCGGTCGCCCCGACCCCGGTCGTGCTGCAGTACGCCCCGGCCGAGACGGGGACCAGCCTCGACGCGGCCACCATCGCCGACCTGGTGCGCACCCACCCGAACCTCCGGCTGATCAAGGTGGAGTCCAGCCCGCCCGGACGGCTCATCGGCGAACTGGCCGCCCTCGACCCGCCGGTCACCTCGCTGGAGGGCTACGCCGGCGTGCAACTGCCCGACGCCTGGCGGCGCGGCGCGGTCGGCAGCCAGCCCGGATGCTCGTTCACCGAGATCTACGTCGAGATCTGGCGCCGGCTCACCTCGGGCGACGAGGCGGGCGGCGAGGACCTGCACCGGCGGCTGCTGCCCTACATCTCGTACTGGATGCTCGACACCGAGCTCATCATCGCCGCCGAGAAGCAGATCTCCTTCCGCCGGGGTCTCATCGACAGCCCCTACTGCCGCAGGCCCGCCCACGTGCTCGACGCCGAGGAGCTTCGCCGGATCGAGGTCTTCCTCCAGGAGTTCGCGGATCTCCTGCCCGATCTCTCGCGGCGGCACTGAGTAATCGGACGAGCATCTAGAAACACGGACACTAACCCCGATATCACTAATAATGGAGGTTCTCTAGTGAAGATCACCCGCACGTTACTGGCCGGTTCGGTCGTCGTCCTCTCCCTGGCTCTGGCCGCGTGCGGTGGAGGCGGTGGAAGCGGCGAGTCCGCCGCGAAGCCACCCGACGCCAAGAGCTGGCAGCAGGACGTCAAGGGCGGCCCGATCGAGGTCGGCGTGCTTCCCGCCGCCGGCACCCGTTCTCTGAAGTTCCTGGAGGAGGTCGCCGCCGGGATCGAGAAGGACCACCCCGGCGCCGACCTCAAGATGACCTTCGCCAACACCAAGGCGCGTCCGGCCCTGGAGCAGAGGTGGCGCGCCGGCGACGGGCTCGACGTCGACTACACGATGTTCGACGGCACCAACGAGGCGCTGCTGGAGTGGGCCGACAGCGGCGCGCTGCTGGACCTCAAGCCCTACCTGGACCAGGTCGACACGACCACGGGCAAGCCCTGGCTGGACCAGTTCAGCCCCGCGGTCCTGCAGTTCATGCAGCACCCGTCGACCAAGAAGATCTACGGCGTGCCCTCCGAACTGTCCCTGCAGGTGCTGTTCTACAACGCGGGGCTCTTCAAGAAGCACGGCATCACCCCGCCCGCCACCTGGGACGACCTCACCGCGGCCGCCGACCGGTTCAAGGCCGCAGGAGTGGACCCGATCGCGGTCACCGGGCTGTTCGAGCCCTACATGGGCATGTGGAGCGACAACATCTGGCTGCGCACCGTCGGATACGACAAGGTCCACGACGTCCTCACCGAGGGCAAGGGGAACATCACCGACGACCCCGGCTTCCTCAAGGGTCTTGAGATGCTCCAGGGCCTCCGGGACAAGAACGCCTTCCTCAAGGGGTTCGAGGGCACCGACTTCACCGCGGCCCAGGCCCAGTTCTTCCAGGGCAAGGCCGGCATGATCCTCATGGGCAGCTGGCTCGTCAGCGAGATGGCCGACGTGATCCCGAAGGACTTCGAGCTGGGCGTCCTGCAGTTCCCGGCCGTGACCGGCGGGACCGGCGACCAGGCGAGCATGCTCGCCACCGCCCAGCTGATGTCGGTGTCCGCCAAGAGCGCGAACATCCCGCTCTCACTGGAGTGGATCCGCCGGGTCACCAGCGTGGAGACCCAGACCCGCAGGGCCGGCGAGATCGGCGAGGTCTCCGCGGTCAAGGGGGTGTCCAGCCCTCCCGGCCTGCCGGGCATCTCCGACGTCGTCGCCAAGGCCGACCGGCTCCAGGCGAGCTACTACGGCCTGCTGTCGTCCAAGGCGAAGGACGTCGTCTATCCCGAGATCGCCAAGCTCCTGTTCGGCAAGCAGGACGCCCGGCAGACACTCGACAGCCTGGACAAGGGACTGCGCCGCGTCCACGGCAACTGAACCCCCTCAACCGAACCCGCCACGGGGCTCCTGCCCGCGCCGGAGCCCCGTGGCGGACGAGAACCCCGGGAGGTCGCATGCACAAGGCGGCACAGCGGCGCATCATCATCCCATTCCTGATTCCCGCGCTGGCGCTGCTGGGGGTCTTCTTCCTCTACCCGTTGGTCAAGACGGTGGACCTGTCGTTGAACGAGTTCTCCCGTACGGGAACGATGCGGTTCGTCGGGCTCGACCAGTATCGCCTGCTGGCAGGTGACCCCGACTTCTTCAACTCGCTCAAGAACACGTTCCTGATCACCCTCATCGGCAGCGGCATGCTGTTCCCGCCCGCCATGGCGATCGCCTGGGCCCTGTCGCAACGGATCCACGGCGAACGCTTCTTCAGGTTCGTGGTGTTCGCCCCGGTCGTCCTGTCGGTCGCCGTCGTCTCGCTGATGTGGAAGTTCCTGTACCACCCCACCCTCGGCCTGATCAATCCCGCGCTGAAGTCCATGGGACTGGGCGCCCTGGCCAAGACCTGGCTCGGCGACCCCGCCACCGCGCTGGCCGCCGTGACGTTCGTGTCCGTGTGGCACGGCATCGGCATCTGGATCGTCCTGCTGTGCGCCGGCTTCGAACGCCTGCCCACCGACGTCCTCCAGGCCGCGCGCATCGACGGGGCGGGGGAGTGGCGGGTGTTCCGGAGCATCATGCTGCCGATGATGCGCGACCTCCTGCGCATGCTCGCCATCTTGTGGGTGGTGCAGAGCCTGCAGAGCTTCGCCTTCGTCTACATCCTGACCGGAGGCGGTCCCTTCGGCTCGACCGACACCGTCGGCACCCTGATGTACCGCATCGCCTTCGACCGGGCCGACTTCGGTTACGCCGCGGCCATCGGCGTCGTGCTCGTGGCGGTCATGCTGGCGGCGGCCAAGATCCTCGACAAGGTGATGAAGCGCGATGACCTCCAGTACTGACCTGGCCGCCCAGCCCGCGCCCGCCGGCCCCGTCGACGCCCCCTCCCCGCCCGTCCCCGCCCCGCCGCGCAGAGGCGCCTCACCCCGGCCCCGCGCGCCCTTCCGCCCGCACCACCTCTTCTTCTACCTGCTGCTCGGCGTGGTGGCGCTGTCCTCGGTCAGCGCCTACGCCTGGGTCTTCAACGTGTCGATGAAGACCAACGCCGAGTTCATCTCCTCGCCGCCCTGGCAGGTCGCCGACGGGTGGCGCTGGGAGAACTACGCCAACGCCTGGGACCGCGCGAACATCGGGCTGTTCTTCGGCAACAGCGTGGTCGTCAGCGTCGCCTCGACCGCGATCGGCGTCGTCCTGGCCGTGTTCGCCGCCTACCCCCTGGCCCGGATCACCTTCAGGTTCAGCGGCCTGGTGCTCGGCGCGTTCCTGCTCGGCCTGATGATCCCGTGGATGGTCACCTTCGCGCCGCTCTACCTGATCATGCAGGATCTCGGCCTTCTGGACAGCCGG
Source organism: Sphaerisporangium siamense (assembly GCF_014205275.1). Lineage (NCBI taxonomy): Bacteria > Bacillati > Actinomycetota > Actinomycetes > Streptosporangiales > Streptosporangiaceae > Sphaerisporangium > Sphaerisporangium siamense. The sequence goes on along the minus strand of NZ_JACHND010000001.1, from coordinate 6,154,731 downwards.
ATCGGGCTGGTCCTCGTCTACGCCACCTACAACCTGCCGTTCAACGTCTTCGTCCTGGTCGGCTTCATGAAGACCCTGCCGTACGAGCTGGAGGAGGCGGCGGCGATGGACGGGGCGGGCCCGACCCGCACGTTCCTCTCGGTGATCCTCCCCCTCATGGGGCCCGGGCTGGCGTCGGTCGCCATCATCAGCTTCCTGCAGAACTGGAACGAGTTCTTCTACGCGCTGCTGCTGATCCACACGCCGGAGAAGATGCCCCTGCCGCTCGGGTTGTTCCAACTGGGCCAGGCCGCCGACTACGGCACCAACTGGGCCACGCTGTTCGCCGGGATGATGATCACGGTCACGCCCGTACTGCTCGGATTCGCCCTCCTCCAGAAGCACATCACCAAGGGCCTGACGGCCGGCGCGCTCAAGGGCTGAGCCGCAGACGGGAATGGGAGATCCATGTCATCTGGTCCCCGGGACACGGCCGCGCCGCGCCGCGCGCTGATCACCGGCGCCGGCGGAGGCATCGGGGCGGCCATCGCCCGCACCCTGCACGCCGGCGGCGCCGCGGTGATCGTCACCGACGTCGACCTGGACGCGGCGCGCGCGGTCGCCGACGGCATCGAGGGCGCCGAGGCCGTCCACCTCGACGTGCGCTCCGAGACGTCCGTCCGGGCGGCGATCGGCGCGATCACCGCGCGCCACGGACCCTTGGACGTCCTCGTCAACAACGCCGCCGTCTGCGGCAACATCGCGTTCGAGTCGACGCCCGAGCCGGTCTGGTCGGGCGACCTGGACGTCGTTCTCGGCGGGGCGATCCGCCTGTGCCAGGCGGTCCTGCCGGGCATGCGCGAGGCCGGGCGGGGAGCCGTGGTCAACGTGGCGTCGGTCAACGGCCACCGGTACTTCGGCAACGACGCCTACGGCGCGGCGAAGGCCGGGCTGATCAACCTCACCCGCGGGCTGGCCGTCCAGTACGGCCCGTACGGCGTGCGCGTCAACGCGGTGTCGCCCGGCACGATCGCCACCCCGGTCTGGGACGAGCGGCTCGCGGCCGACCCGCACGCCCTGGACCGGGCGGTCCCGTGGTACCCGATGGGACGGGTCGGCACCGTGGACGACGTCGCCGAGGCCGTCGCGTTCCTGGCGGGCGACCGGGCCTCGTGGATCACCGGGATCGACCTGCCCGTGGACGGCGGCCTGCTGGCCGGGAGCCGGGCCATGGCGGTGGACATCGGCGCCGCCGTCGTCGACGCCGGGTGATCGGCGGTTCTGCGGCGGAGAGGGTCAGCGGACGCCGCGCGGGCGGAACTGGACGCTGACGCGGGGGCCGGTGGCGCGGGCCGACTTCGGGACGGCGTGCTCCCAGGTGCGCTGGCAGCTGCCGCCCATCACGATCAGGTCGCCGTGGCCCAGCTCGTGGCGCAGCGCCGGGCCGCCGCCGTTCGGGCGCAGCAGCAGGGCGCGCGGCGCGCCCACCGAGATGATCGCCACCATCGTGTCCTCGGTGGACCCCCGGCCGATGCGGTCGCCGTGCCAGGCCACGCTGTCGCGCCCGTCACGGTACAGGCACAGCCCGGCGGTGCGGAACGGCTCGCCCAGCTCGCGGGCGTAGTGCGCGTTGAGCGCGTCCCTGGCCTGCTCCAGCAGGGGATCGGGCAGGGGCTCGTCCTCGTCGTAGAACTTGAGCAGCCGGGGGACGTCCACCAGTCGGTCGTACATGTGGCGGCGCTCGGCGTGCCACGGCACGGCGCGCGCGAGCCGCTCGAACAGGTCGTCGGCGCCGGAGATCCAGCCGGGGCGCAGGTCGATCCACGCGCCGTGGCCGAGCAGCGTGCGCCTCACCGTGGAACCCAGCGGGCCGGGCCCGGCCCGCTCGCACGAGTCCAGCAGCGAGGCCTGGAACGGTGCGGTCATAAGCCCAGCATACGGCACCTATTCAAACACGTATTCGATCGGGCCCGCGCCGTGCGGGGAGAGGCGGGTGGCCCACCCGGAGCCGGGCCGGACGCCGCGGCGCCGGGCCCGGCCGCCCCGCGTCAGCGCCGCGGGGCGGCCACGGCGTGCGCGCGGCGCGGATGGGCCGCCGGGCGCTCGACGGCGTGCCGGGGGGCGAGGGACCTGCCGGGGCTCGGCACCACGATCGCCGTCATGATGAGGCCCCCCTCGGCCGACCATCGGCCGTTGAACGCCGACAGCCGCTGGCCGCGCACCCGGGGACCGGTCACCCGCAGCCACGCGGAGAAGTTCCCGTGCAGCGGATCGATGTTGATCATGATGTCCTCGAAGTCCAGCCACCGCTTCGTCAGCGGGAACCACGCCTTGTACACGGCCTCCTTGGCGCAGAACAGCAGGCGGTCCCAATGGATGCGGGGATGGCGGGCGGCGAGCTTGGCGAGCGTGTCACGCTCCTCGGGCAGCGAGATGGCCGGCAGGACGCCGCCCACCAGCGGCTCGTTGGGCTCGGCGTCGATCCCGATGGTGGACACCTTGGCCGAGGCCCCGACGACGGCCGCCCGGTAGCCGGTGCAGTGCGTCATGCTGCCCACGACGCCCGGCGGCCACAGGGGCTCGCCGCGCAGGCCGGGCAGCACGGGGCTCGGCCGCATGCCGAGCTTGCGCAGCGCGTCGTGCGCGCACACCCGCACGGTGGTGAACTCCTTGCGCCGGACGTCGTCGGCGTGGGCGATCGACATCTCTTCCTCGGGGAAGAGCATCGGATCCGGCGGGTCGGTGAAAACCTCGACGGCCACCACGCTGTCCGGGAGAATTGATTTGATCATGGTACCGCGCACCCCGTGAGGAACCGCCAGGACACGTCACCGGCGCCCATGCCGCCCCGCCGGGGCGAGGGCCTCCCGCGACGGCGCGGGCCCGGGGAAACGCGTAAAGGCGAAAGGGCGTCCCCGCGGGGCCTTTCAATGCTCACATGGGTAACGGTCACGTTCCCAGCGTATCGACGCCGAAGTTCCCGTGGAAATCAATACGGGGGTTTCTTGGGGTGGTAGATCGTGTGCCGCCCGGGCGGCGGCGTCCGCGGGTAAGGGTTCTCGCAGGGGATGTGCGGCGCTATTTAGACGGACCGGAGCGGCGTCGCGGCCGTTTCGCTTTCCCGCTCATCGTGCCCACGACCTGCGCGGTTTCCCGGGCCGTCCCTTCGCCGGGGCGGACCGGCATTCGGCGCTCGCGGGAAAGGGCTCTTTGCGAGATGCGTGCGCATCGTATATCAGGTATTCCTGGAACATAAGGCCTGCCGCGAAATCGGGCCTATTCGGCGTCGCCGCCGCGCGGGAAGAAGCGTCGCGCGCGGCGCGGGCCGCCCGGGTGATAACGCGGCGCGCGAATCGCCGGACGCGTTCCTCCGGCGTGCCGGTATCCTATCGCGCCGCCCGCCCGTCCCGCCCGCCTTGTCCGGAAAGCGTGCTGCATGTCGCGGATGCACGGAGAACGAACCCCGCGACACCGCCGCGACACCCGTAAGCCATCACCAAGACACCGCCGCACGACCACCGTTCCACCACCGCGCCACGATGCCCTCGCCGTGCCGAACCGCCATGGCGCCGCCGTGCCCTCGCCGTGCCACCGCCGTGCCCTCGCCGTGCAGCCGGGGCCGTCCCGGTCAGCCGACGAGTTCGCCCGGTTCGCCCAGGTGGTCGCCGCGGCCGAGCGCGCCGGACGTCTCCTCCGGACCGACGTCCCGCAGGGTCTGACGCCGTAGCGCGGCTTGGGCGCCGTCGAGCATGGTGAGCGCGCGGGCCTCGTACGTCGGCGTGCGGATGCAGCGGAAGATGCCGAGCGCCCGCTCCAGATGCGCCACCGCGTGCCCGGCGTCGTCGCGGGCCAGGGCCAGCTCGCCCAGCCCGAGCAGCGCGCGCCCCTCGGCCAGCCGGTCGCCGGTCGACAGCGCGAGCCCGACCGCGTGGCGCAGCGCCTCGTCCGCCCGCCCGGTCTCGCCGCGCCGCAGCCGCGCGAGCCCGAGCCCGTTGAGGATGTACGCCTCGCCGACCGGGTCGCCGATGGCCCGCACCATGGCCAGCGCGGTGTCGAAGATCTCCGCCGCCAGGGCGGGCTCGCCCCAGGCGAGGTAGGTGTCGCCCATCCGGTGCAGCACCTGCGACTCCACCCGGCGGCTGCCGCCCTCCCTGCTCAGCGCCAGCGCCTCCGACAGCAGGCTGCTCGCCCCCTCTGGGTCGCCGGTCTCCAGGCGGAGCTGCGCCAGGTTGTGCAGCACGTACGCCGCGCCCACCTGGTCGCCGTCGGCGGTGAACATGGCGAGCGCGCGTTCGTAGTGGGCCGCGGCGTCCTCGTACCGCCCGCTCATCCGCTCCAGGAACGCGATGTTGCGCAGCACGAGCGCGGTGCCCTGGTCGTCCCCGATGTCGGTGAACAGGCGGATCGCCTGCTCGAAGTCGCGCCGCGCCTCCGGAAACCGCTTCTCGGTGATGTGCAGGGACCCGCGCGAGTACAGCATCGCCGCCTGGCCGCGCACGTCGCCCGCGTGACGGCAGGCGGCCAGCGCGATCTCGTGCGTCTCGCGCCAGTCGTCCAGGTAGGCGCGCGACTCGAACAGCGTCACGGCGCTGATGGCCAGGTCCCAGCACAGGTCGGTGAACCCGGCCTGCGCGGCCTGACGGATGCCCGAGACCAGCAGCGGGCGCTCGCGCTCGTACCAGGGCAGCGGCTGGGCGACCAGCTCGGCGACCAGCCGCGCCGGCAGCGGGCGGCGCGGGGCGTCGCTGTGGATCTGGACGTAGTCGCCGCCGTACTCGCGCCGGTGCGCGGCCTCGGCCAGGAACAGCAGCGCCCGCAGCACGCGCTCCAGGGCCGCCTTGCGCTCGGCCGGGGTCTCCTCGGCGGCCAGGCGCTCGCGGGCGAACACCCGGATCAGGTCGTGGAAGCGGTACAGGGCGTGGGCGCCGCCGCCCGCCGCCTCGATGAGCTGGGCGTCGGCGAGCTCGTCGAACAGGTCGGAGGCGTGCTCGAACGAGCGGTCCAGCAGCGCGGCGCCGATCCAGACCGAGAACATCCCGGTGTCGGGGATCGCCAGCCGCCGGAACAGGCGCCTGGCCTCCTCCCCGACGCTCTCGTACGTCAGCGAGATGCTCGCCCGGATGCCCATCTCCCCGTGGTTGAGCTCGTCCAGCCGGCGCGTCTCGTCCTCCAACCGGCTCACGAGCTGCTCGACCCGCCAGTGCGGGCGTGCCGACAGGCGGGCCCCGGCGATGCGCAGCGCCAGAGGGAGCTGCCCGCACAGCTCGGCGAGCGCCCTGGCGGCGTCGGGCTCCGAGCGCACGCGCGCCACCCCGGCGATGCGCCCGAGCAGCTCGATGGACTGGTCGGCGTCGAAGATGTCCATGTCGATGTGGATCGCTCCCGCCAGCCCGGCGAGGCGGCTGCGGCTGGTGATGATCACGGCGGAGCTGCGCGTGCCCGGCAGCAGGGGCAGCACGTGGCTCTCGCCCGCCGCGTCGTCCAGGACGACCAGGGTCCTGCGGTCGGCGAGCAGCGCCCGGTACATCTCCGCGCGCTCCTCCAGGCCGTCGGGGATGGAGTTGCCCGGCACACCGAGCGCGCGCAGGAAGCGCTCCAGCACCTGCATCGCGCTGACCTGCCGGGACGCGCCGCCGCCGTGCAGGTCGGCGAAGAGCTGACCGAACGGGAACTGCTGCGCGACGGTGTGCGCCGCGTGCACGGCGACCGTCGTCTTGCCGATCCCCGCCTTGCCCGTGATGACGATGACGGGGACGGCGAACCGGCCCGCGTCCTCGAACGCCAGGGCCAGCTCGCGCTCGATCGCGTCGACCTGTTTGCCCCGCCCGGTGAAGTCGGCGATGGCGTTCGGCAGCAGCCCCGGCACGGGGAAGGCGGGCGCCGGAGGCGGCTCGGCGGGGATCGGGGCCTCGGGGGGCGCGTCCAGGCTGTCGTCCGCGGTGAGGATGGCCTGTTCCAGCCGCTGGAGCTGCTCGTTGGGCTCGATGCCGAGCTCTTCGATCATCGTCTCGCGGGCGAGGCGGTACACCCGCAGCGCCTCGGCCCTGCGCCCGGAGCGGTACAGGGCGAGCATGAGCTGGCCGCGCAGGCGCTCGCGCAGCGGGTACTGCTCCACGAGCCGGTTGAGCTCGCCGACGAGCTGCTGGTGGCGTCCGAGGTCGAGTTCGAGCTGCACGCAGTCCTCGTTGGTGAGGATGCGCTCCTCGTTCAGCCTGCTCGCCGCGGCCTGCACGGGCCTGCCGTCGATGCCCTCCAGGGCCTCCCCGCGCCACAGGGCCAGGGCCTCGCGGTAGCGGGAGACGGCCTCGTCCAGGTGCCCGGCCTCGCGGGCGCGGCGGGCCAGGGAGGTCAGCGCCTCGAAGCGCCGGGCGTCCATCGCGTCGTCCGCGACGCGGATGATGTAGCCCCGCGACTGGGTGGAGATGACGTCGGGGTCGCCGTGTGCGGAGAACAACCTGCGCAGGGACGAGATACAGATCTGGACCTGGGCCCGTGAGGTCGGCGGCAGGTGGTCGCCGTAGATGGCCTCGGCCAGGCGGTCCACGGTCACCACCCGGTTGGCGTCCAGCAGGAGGTTGGCCAGGGTGATCCTCTGCCGCGTCCCCCCGATGTCGAGCCGTTCCGTGCCCGCCAGCACTTCAAGTGGTCCCAGTATGCGGAACTCCACCTGCCTACTCCTCGCCAGAAAACCCTAGGACCATCCCGAAGTCTTCACGCTCTCAAGACTTTGCCGGGGCAAGTATCAGGTACGCCACCTCAGGCGGGGACAGGGCGCAGGCCCAGGGCGGGGACCCGCCTGGTGAGGCGCGCAGGATGTAGCGCTACTCTTCTCCTTCGTACTTCTTCCGCTTATCCCATATACTACAAGTTTGTGGTTACAGCAACCGGGTGAGGATTTACGTCCTAGATATCCCGTCTGTGATGCTCTGTTAAACCTGGGAAAGCGCTACTTTACGTAGCGTTGTGGGTAATCACGGGTGCATAGCGTAAGACCCGCAGGTGGTGAAGTCGCCGGCGTCCACACGATCGCGTCTCGCGTCGGCCCGGAAGCGCTCCGTGGTCTTACCAGATGCCATGCCGGGGCCTAAGGGTGACGCGTCGCCCGTCTGTCAAGTCCCGCGCGGAAATCCGGGGCCCGGCGGCGATCGCGGACCCCAGGCCGTCCCGCGCGGCGCCGGGCCGCACGGACTTTGTGCTGGCCGGAAAGCGCCACGGCCCTTCCGCGCCGTCCCGTCACCGCGCATTCGGCCGCCGTAACCGCTAGGGGTCACGCTGGGGTTTCTGCGCCGTCGCGCACCTGCCTAGCATCGAATCGATCGAGCTTGCGTGGATTTTATCCGGGACGATGAGGTGATGTGCCTGGCCGGTGTTCTTCCGCGCGGCGGGTCACCACGCCCGCAAGGGCCATCGCGTGAACGCCACTCGCGCGGTGGCCTTGCTTTTAACGTCGCGAACCCGCCCGCGCGAACTCATCGCCGATGCGAGGCCGCCGTCACGCACAACCAGAAGTCGACATGGACGCGGGCCGACCTGGAAATACCCCTTCCGCCCGGCCGCGGCGGCCTCGCACGGCGCATTTTCCAAGAAAATCGGAAACCCTCTTGAGTACGCGCTCGCTTTTCCGTCAGCAACCCGAGGAGTGAATATGTCCCGCCGTCTTTTCACTTCCGAGTCGGTCACAGAAGGCCACCCGGACAAGATCGCCGACCAGATCAGCGACGCCGTTCTCGACGCCATGCTCAAGGGCGACGCCAAGAGCCGGGTCGCCGTCGAGACCCTCATCACCACCGGCCAGGTCCACGTCGCCGGTGAGGTCACCACCGGAACCTACGTCGACATCCCCGGCCTGATCCGGGAGAAGATCCTGGAGATCGGGTACGACGCGTCGCACAAGGGCTTCGACGGTGCCTCGTGTGGTGTGTCGGTGTCGATCGGGGCGCAGTCGCCCGACATCGCCCAGGGCGTGGACGACGCCTATGAGGTCCGTGAGGGTGAGGGCTCCGATGATCTGGACCGTCAGGGGGCCGGCGACCAGGGGTTGATGTTCGGGTACGCCTGCCGGGAGACGCCGGAGCTGATGCCGTTGCCGATCACGCTGGCGCATCGGATGGCGCGCCGGTTGTCGGAGGTGCGTAAGAACGGCACGGTGCCGTATCTGCGTCCGGACGGCAAGACGCAGGTGACGATCGAGTACGACGGCGACCGGCCGGTGCGGCTGGACACGGTGGTCGTCTCCACCCAGCACGCCCCCGGCGTGGACCTCGCCGACCTCCTCACCCCGGACATCAGGGAGCACGTCGTCGCCCCCGTCCTCGCGGACCTCGACATCGACGTCGAGGGGTACCGGCTGCTGGTGAACCCGACGGGCCGGTTCGAGATCGGCGGCCCGATGGGTGACGCGGGGCTGACGGGCCGGAAGATCATCGTGGACACCTATGGCGGGATGGCCCGTCATGGTGGTGGGGCGTTCTCGGGCAAGGACCCGTCCAAGGTGGACCGTTCGGCGGCCTACGCGATGCGGTGGGTGGCCAAGAACGTGGTGGCGGCGGGTCTGGCGGATCGGGTGGAGGTGCAGGTGGCCTACGCGATCGGCAAGGCGCAGCCGGTGGGGGTGTTCGTGGAGACGTTCGGCACCGAGAAGGTGGAGGTGCCGCGGATCCAGGAGGCGATCTCGCGGGTGTTCGACCTGCGTCCGGCGGCGATCATCCGTGATCTGGACCTGCTGCGGCCGATCTACTCTCAGACCGCCGCCTACGGCCACTTCGGCCGCGACGACTTCCCCTGGGAGTCCACCGACCGCGCCGACGCGCTCCGCCGGGCCGTCTAGACTTCCGCCCCGTCCGCCCCTCTCCGCCGCCCGTCCAGGGAGTACATCGTGAGCACCTTCCGCGAGCACATGACCCAGCGCGTCCTGGTGGCCGATGGTGCGATGGGCACCATGTTGCAGGCCTATGACCCCTCGCTGGATGACTTCGATGGTCATGAGGGGTGTAACGAGGTGTTGAACGTCACGCGTCCGGACATCGTGCGTGGGGTGCATGAGGCCTACTTCGCGGTGGGTGTGGATTGTGTGGAGACCAATACCTTCGGGGCGAATCTGGCGGCGCTGGGGGAGTACGGGATCGCTGATCGGGTGTTCGAGTTGTCGCGGGCGGGGGCGGCGCTGGCGCGGGAGGTGGCGGATGGGTTCTCCACCGCTGTGCGGCCGCGGTTCGTTTTGGGGTCGATGGGGCCGGGGACGAAGCTGCCGACGTTGGGGCATGTGGCGTTCGGGGCGTTGCGGGATGCGTATGAGGCGAACGCGGCGGGGTTGATCGCGGGTGGGGCTGATGCGTTGATCGTGGAGACGTGTCAGGATTTGTTGCAGGTCAAGGCGGCGGTGGTGGGGGCGCGTCGGGCGGTTGCGGCGGCGGGGCGTGATGTGCCGGTGATCGCGCAGGTGACGATCGAGACCAACGGGGCGATGCTTTTGGGGTCGGAGATCGGGGCGGCGCTGTCGGCGATCGAGCCGCTGGGTGTGGATGTGCTGGGGTTGAACTGCGCGACCGGTCCGGCCGAGATGAGCGAGCATCTGCGCTATCTGGCCCGTCATGCCCGGCTGCCGTTGTCGTGCATGCCCAATGCGGGGTTGCCGGAGCTGACCGCCGACGGGGCGCGGTATCCGCTGTCGCCGCAGGAGTTGGCGGCGGCGCATGTGCAGTTCACCAGCGAGTACGGCCTGGGATTGGTCGGCGGCTGCTGCGGCACCACCCCCGAACACCTGGCACGCGTCGTCGAAGCGGTGGCGGGCCGGCAGCCGGTGGAACGGCAGCCCCGCGTCGAGCCGGGCGCGGCGTCGTTGTACCAGCACGTGCCGTTCCGCCAGGACACCTCGTATCTGGCGATCGGGGAGCGCACCAACGCCAACGGCTCCAAGGCCTTCCGCGAGGCGATGCTCGCCGAAAACTGGGAGGAATGTGTCGACATAGCGCGAGGCCAGGTGCGTGACGGGGCGCACATGCTGGACTTGTGTGTGGATTATGTCGGCCGGGATGGGGTGGCCGACATGCGGGAGCTGGCGTTCCGGTTCGCTACCGCCTCCACGTTGCCGATCGTGCTGGACTCCACTGAGCCTGCGGTGTTGCGGGCCGGGTTGGAGATGCTGGGCGGGCGGGCGATCATCAACTCGGTGAACTACGAGGACGGCGACGGCCCGGATTCCCGGTTCACCAAGATCATGCACTTGGTCAAGGAGCACGGCGCGGCCGTGGTGGCTTTGACCATCGATGAGGAGGGGCAGGCGCGCACCGCCGACTGGAAGGTGCGGGTGGCCTCCCGCCTCATCGAGGACCTGACCGGTAATTGGGGTATGCGGGTCGAGGACATCATCATCGATTCCCTCACCTTCCCGATCGCCACCGGTCAGGAGGAGACCCGCCGGGACGGCATCGAGACCATCGAGGCGATCCGCGAGATCAAGCGCCTTTACCCTCAGGTGCAGACCACCCTCGGCCTGTCGAACATCTCGTTCGGATTGAATCCGGCGGCACGGATCGTGTTGAACTCGGTGTTCCTCAACGAGTGTGTCAACGCGGGGCTGGACTCGGCGATCGTGCACGCCTCCAAGATCGTGCCGATGGCGCGTATCCCCGATGAGCAGCGCCAGGTGGCGTTGGACATGGTGTATGACCGGCGGCGTGAGGGTTATGACCCGCTGGCCCGGTTCATGCAGTTGTTCGAGGGAGTCGACGCGGCGGCGGTGCGCGCCGACCGGGCGGCGGAGCTGGCGGCGATGCCGCTGACCGAGCGGCTCAAGGCCCGCATCGTGGACGGGGAGCGCAAGGGCCTGGAAGCGGACCTGGAGGAGGCGCTGGTCACCCGGCCCGCTCTGGAGATCATCAATGAGGTGTTGCTGGAGGGCATGAAGACGGTCGGGGAGCTGTTCGGCTCGGGCCAGATGCAGTTGCCGTTCGTGTTGCAGTCGGCCGAGGTGATGAAGGCGGCGGTGGCGTATCTGGAGCCGCACATGGACCGGGTGGAGGGCCGGTCCAAGGGCCGGATCGTGCTGGCCACCGTCAAGGGCGATGTGCACGACATCGGTAAGAACCTGGTGGACATCATCTTGTCCAACAACGGCTATGAGGTCATCAACCTGGGCATCAAGCAGCCGGTGTCGGCCATCTTGGAGGCCGCGGTGGAAAAGGACGCCGACGTGATCGGCATGTCCGGCCTGCTGGTCAAATCCACCGTCATCATGAAGGAGAACCTGCAGGAGATGAACTCCCGCGGCATCTCCACCCGCTTCCCCGTCCTGCTCGGCGGCGCCGCTTTGACCCGGGCGTTCGTGGAACAGGACCTGGCCGACACCTTCCAGGGCGAGGTCCGCTACGCCCGCGACGCCTTTGAGGGGCTGCGGCTGATGGACGCCTTCATGGCCGTCAAACACGGCACCCCCGGCGCCGCCCTGCCGCCGCTTCGGGAACGCCGCGTCAAGACCGGCGCCACCTTGACCCGCACTCCTGAGCAGGCCCTGCCCGCCCGCTCTGATGTGGCCGCCGACAACCCGCTGCCGGTCGCGCCGTTCTCCGGGGACCGGCTGGTGAAGGGGATCGCGCTGGCCGACTACGCCGCGTTCCTGGACGAGCGGGCCACGTTCATGGGCCAGTGGGGCCTCAAACCCGCCCGCGGCGGCACCGGCACGGGCGGTTCGGGGCCCTCGTATGAGGAGCTGGTCGAGGTTGAGGGGCGGCCCAGGTTGCGGATGTGGCTGGAGCGGTTGCAGACCGAGAACCTGCTGCAGGCCGCGGTGGTGTACGGGTACTTCCCGTGCGTGTCGGCCGGCGAGGACCTGATCATCCTGGACGAGGCGGGGCGGGAGCGGACCCGGTTCTCCTTCCCGCGTCAGCGCCGGGACCGGCATCTGTGCCTGTCGGACTTCTTCCGCCCGGCCGGCTCCGGTGAGGTGGACGTGGTGGCCTTCCAGGTGGTCACCATGGGCGAGCGGATCTCCCAGGCCACCGCCGAGCTGTTCGCCAAGGACGCCTACCGCGACTACCTGGAACTGCACGGGTTGTCGGTGCAGCTGACCGAGGCGCTGGCCGAGTACTGGCACGCCCGGGTCCGCGCCGAGCTGGGCATCGGCGGCGGGGAGACGCTGGAGGACATGCTGAAGGTCAACTTCACCGGCTGCCGGTACTCGTTCGGCTATCCGGCGTGCCCGAACCTGGAGGACCAGCGGCAGTTGTTCCAGCTGCTGGACCCGCAGCGGATCGGGGTGTCGCTGTCGGAGGAGTTCCAGCTGCACCCCGAACAGGCGACCTCCGCGATGATCGTTCACCACCCCGAAGCCAAATACTTCAACGTCTGACCCGGCCGGTCGCAGGCCCCCGCGCCGCGACCGGCCGTCCAGGGCACGACGCCCACGCCGGGTCGGCCGGAGGCCCATTACGAGGCCCCGGCCGGCCCGTGCATGATCAGTGCCCAGGCCAGCAGGCCGAGCGCGGCGGTGGAGGTCAGCGCGCGCACGACGTTCCAGCGCACCCACCGGGACTCGAACCGAGCGCGGACCGCGGCGGGGTCGGCGATCCCGTCCGGTTCCCCGGCCGCCTCCAGTTCGTTGTTGAGCGGGATGTTGACGCCGAACGTGACGGCCAGCATCACGCCGTACACGAGAAGCGCCGCCACGATCCACGGCAGCGTGCCGCGGTGTTCCTCGCCCAGGTGCAGCACGAGGGCCGCCGCCGTCAGCAGCGGCGCCCCGGCGAAGCCCGCCGCGAACCAGCCGTTCAGGATGGCGACGTTGATCCGCCGCATCACCAGGATGAACGTGCGATCGTCGGTCCGTCTCAGCGCGGGCATGACCGAGCAGGCGTAGGCGTAGAAGAGCCCCGCCACCAGCCCCGTGGCGACCGTCGCCGCGACCAGCGCCGCCTGCCGGAACGCTTCCACCTTCCGCCTCCTCACCGTTCGGCGCGCCCGTCGCGTCGCCGTGCGTTGCCAGTGAAGCGCTGGGCGGGAAGACGGTCCATGGCCGAGAAGCGCGTCCGCATGTCCGGGCGTCTACGGTGGGGCCATGGACGCGCTCGCGAGGCTGCTGGACGGGCCGAGGGCCAGGGGAGCCTTCTTCCTGCGCTCGATCTTCACGCCGCCGTGGTCGCTCCGCGTCCGGGACGGCGCGCCGCTGACGCTGGTGGCCATGGTGCGCGGCGAGGCGTGGCTGGTCCCCGAGACCGGCGATCCGGTGCTGCTGCGGCCGGGGGACACCGCCGTGGTCCGCGGCCCGGAGCCGTACACGATGGCGGACGACCCGGACACGCCGCCGAAGATCGTCATCCATCCGGGGCAGCGCTGCGCGACCCCGGACGGCCGGCCCCTGGACGGCGTCATGGACCTCGGCGTCCGCACCTGGGGCGACAGCCCCGACGGGCCGGTCATGATGCTCACCTGCACCTACCAGATGCGCGGCGAGATCAGCGGGCGCCTGCTGGCCGCGCTGCCCGTGCTGGTGGTCCTGGCGGGCGACGCCTGGGACAGCCCTCTCATCCCGCTGCTGGCCGGCGAGATGGTCAAGGACGAGCCGGGCCAGGAGGCCGTGCTGGACCGCCTGCTCGACCTGCTGCTCATCGCCGTGCTGCGCGCCTGGTTCGCCCGCGCGGACGGCGGCGCCCCCGCCTGGTACCGGGCGTACGGCGACCCGGTGGTCGGCACGGCGCTGCGTCTCGTCCACAACGCCCCTGAGCATCCCTGGACGGTCGCCGAGCTGGCGTCCCGGTCCGGGGTCTCGCGCGCGGCCCTCGCCCGGCGGTTCGCCGAGCTCGTCGGCGAGCCGCCCATGGCGTACCTGACGGGCTGGCGGCTGGACCTGGCCGCCGACCTGCTGCGCGAGACGGACGCGACCATCGAGGCCGTGGCCCGGCAGGTCGGGTACGGCAGCGCGTTCGCCCTCAGCGCCGCGTTCAAGCGCGTACGCGGCGTGAGCCCCCGTGACCACAGGGCCGCGGCGCCGCGCGGCGTGTGAAAGCATTCGCGAACCGGTGAATCGCGCCATCCGATATCGCGTGCGTCCCGGAATGCGAGACAACGGCCGATCCGGCAGGAAGCATTACCGAATATCACTCGGAAAGGTCGAGGGGGTGTTTTAGTGGCGCCGTGCGCGCCGGTGCTCCGCCGCGCGACGTCGAAACGTACTATCGCGAATGCGGCAACGGGCCGGGCGCCCGGCCCCCGGTGATGAGCCCCACGCGGGAAACATGTTCGGCCACGCCGGGTTACGGACCCGTGTCACTCTCGGCAAACCGTTTGCGGGCGTCCATAACGGGAGCGGTCCAATGGTGCCGGGAAAACCGGGCGCCCGCAACCGGCGTGCGGACTGAGCTGCTCATTCGCATAATCGCAGTTGGATAGTGAGAATGTGATGGCGGAAAGTCGACGAAGACGATCCTGATATGGCGGGGGCCCTTGCGTCGAGTGCTTTGACGGCCCTATGGTTGCCACCAGACCGAATCGAATCGGTAACCGGGGAACAGAGGTTTCGTGGCCGAGATCGTGACCGTGTGCCATCTCGGGGGCGGCGACATCAATTGGACGCACAGATGGCGGCGCACCCAGTTCGAGAACGCTCCGGCCGGTGCCTGTCCCGTGCCGGTGAACCACGAGATTTCCCGCCTTCCCGGCGCACCGTGCGAGACGGTGGAGCCGTGAAGGGGGCACGTTTCGGCGTACACCGCGCCGAGAATGCCGTCAGGGGTTGGATCGTTACAGGACCGGTCGATCCGATCACCCTGACGGACGTCTGACCTTTCACGCCGGCCGTCCCGGCCGCCGGTCCCTCGGCCGGGACGGTCTTCAAGGCCCCACCGGGCGCCCCGACGCGTCCGGCCACGTACTCGCACATGAGCGTGACGTGTCGCCGGGGCCGGGCGAGACGGCGTGGCACCGGAGTCCGTGCTCCGTCACGGGCGGGAGGTCGACGGCGCCCGTCGCGTCCCGCGTGACCTTCTTCCCGGCTCCTCGCCGCCGTACCCGTCCGTGCCCGGCCGTGCCCGGACGCGGACGCCCCGCACGACGGCGGCGCCGTCCTCGCATCGCGGGAAGGCGCCGCCCCGTCCCCCCGACCCGTCCGAACGAAGGGAATCCCGTGTTCTCGTCGCTCTTCCCCGGCCACGTGCCCCGCACCCCTGAGCAGGAGATCCTCTGCGGTCTTTTCGCCGAGGTCCTGGACGTGCCGAGGGTAGGCGTCGATGACGACTTCTTCGCGCTGGGCGGCGACTCGCGGCTGGCGGTCCGGCTGATCGGCCGCATCCGGGCGGTGTTCGGCGCCCGCGCCCGCGCCCGCGTCCTGTTCCGCGGCCCCAGCGTGGCGGGTGTCGCGCGGGCGCTGGCCGACGAGGGTCCCGGCGTGCGCGGGCCCGTTCCGGTCGTCCTGCCCCGCCCGGCGCGCGTGCCGTTGTCGTCCGGCCAGCGGCGGCTGTGCTTCCTGGCCCAGGCCGAGGGGCCGAGCCCGCGGCACACCATGCCGGTGGCGCTGTGCCTGCGCGGCGAGGTCGACGCGGCGGCGCTGGAGGCGGCGCTCGGCGACGTGGTGGCCAGGCACGAGCCGCTGCGCACGGTGTACCCCCAGCTCGACGGCCTCCCGTACCAGAAGGTGCTCGACACGGCGCGCCCCCGCCTCCGCCGGATGGCCGTACGCGCCGCCACCCTGGAGGGCACGCTCGCCGAGGCGGCCCGGGAGCTCGTCGACATCGCCGCCGGCCCGCCGCTGCGGGTGTGGCTGTTCACCGTCGAGGACGCCCCCGAGCCCGAGCACGTCCTGCTGGTGCTGCTGCACCGCTTCGCGGCCGACGACTGGTCGGTGCGCCCGCTGCTGCGCGACCTCGCGCTGGCGTACCGGGCGCGCGGCGACGGCGCGGCCCCGGAGTTCACGCCCCTGCCCGCGACGTACGCCGACTACAGCCTGTGGCAGCACGAGACGCTCGACGACGAGGACGCCCCCGAGGTCGCGGCGCGGCTGGCGTTCTGGCGGCGCGCCCTGGACGGCCTCCCGGCGCGTCCCGTGCTTCCGGCCGACCGCCCCCGCCCCGCCGTCCCCTCCCACCGCGGCGCCACGGTCGAGTTCACCGTGGGGGAGGAGCTGCACCGCCGCCTGGTCGCGCTGTCCCGCGGGACGGCGACCACCGTGTCCATGGTGCTGCAGGCGGCGCTCGCCACCGTCCTGACCCGCTGCGGCGCGGGAGAGGACATCCCGATCGGCACGCCGGTCCCCGGACGCTCGGGCTTGGACGACCTGGTCGGCTCCTTCCTCAACCCGATCGTGGTGCGCGCCGACACCTCGGGCGACCCGGCCTTCCGCACGCTGCTGGACCGGGTCCGCGCCGCGGGGCTCGCCGCCCACGCCCACCAGGACGTCCCCTTCGACCGGGTGGTCCGCGAGCTGGCCCCCGAGCGGTCCCTCGCCTGGAACCCGCTGTTCCAGGTGGCGCTGACCTTCACCCCGCACGGCGGCGACCCGCCCTTTCCCGGCGCGGCCTTCCAGGACGTGCCCCGGCTCGTCGCGTCGTTCGACCTGGGCCTTCACCTGCGCGAGGCCGGTGGCGACGGCCGGCCGCGCGGTCTCGCCGGGGTCGCCGAGTACGCCACCGACCTGTTCGACCGCGAGACCGTGGCCCGCCTGATCGCGTGCCTGCTGCTGGTGCTGGAGCAGGTCACCGCGCGCCCGGAGCTGCGGCTCGGCGAGGTGGAGCTGCTCACACCCGGCGAGCGCCGCCGCGTCCTGGCCGACGGCAACGCCGGCGACACCACCGGCGACGACCAGGCCCCGGACCCGTGGGAGACCGTGCCGGAGCTGTTCGCGGAGCAGGTGTGGCGCGCGCCCCGCGCCGTCGCCCTGGAGTACGGGGACGAGACCATGAGCTACGCCGAGCTCGACGCGCGGGCGGCCAGGCTGGCGCGCCGGCTCGCCGAGCTGGAGGTGGGCCCGGAGGTCACCGTCGCGGTCCTGATGGAACGCTCGCCCGAACTGGTCGTGTCCCTGCTGGCCGTGCTGAAGGCCGGCGGCGCCTACGTGCCGCTGGACCGCCGCGACCCGCCGTCCCGGCTGAGCGCGATCGTCGCCGAGACCCGGGCCAAGGTGCTGCTGCTGGACGAGGCGTCGCGCACGGTGCGGTTCGACCACCCGGCGTGGGTGATCGTCGTCGGCGCCGAGCCCGCGCCCGCCGCCGCGCGCGACGAGGCGCCGCGGCCGGCCATCCCTCCGGGCGGCCTCGCCTACGTCACCTACACCTCCGGGACGGACGCGGGGCCGAAGGGCGTGGCGGTCACGCACGCCGGGGTGACGGCCCTGGCCCGCGACCCCGCGTTCGCAGGTCCGGCGTACGAACGGGTGCTCGTGCACGCGGCGCAGGCGTTCGACGCCTCCGCGTACGAGATCTGGATCCCGCTGCTGAACGGCGGCCGGTGTGTGATCGCGCCGTCCGGCGAGCCTGAGGCCGTCGCGGTGGCCCGCACACTCGCGGGGCACGGAGCCGTCGCGGCGGCTCGCACGCTCACCGGGCGCGGGGCCGGGGCGGCGTTCATGACGACCTCGCTGTTCACGCGGCTGGCCGCCGACGCCCCCGAGGCGCTCGGCGCCCTGCGCGAGGTCTGGGTGTGCGGCGACGCCCTGCCCGCGCCGCTCGTGCGCCGCCTGCGGGACCGGTATCCGGGCACCCGCGTGGTCAACGCCTACGGGTCGCCCGAGACGGCGTCGTTCGCCACGCGTCACCCCCTGCCGGACGACGGCCCGGTGCCCGGCCTGGTCCCGATCGGCCGTCCCCTGGCGTCCGTGCGGGCCTACGTGCTGGACGCCTCGCTCAGGCTCGTCCCGCCGGGCGTGGTCGGCGAGCTGTACATCGCGGGGCCGCGCGTGGCGCGCGGGTACTCCGTCCACCCGGCGGCCGGCGCAGAACGCTTCCTGGCCGACCCCTACGGCGCGCCGGGGGAGCGCATGGTCAGGACGGGCGAGCGGGCCCGCTGGAACGCCCACGGGGAGCTGGAGCTCGCCGGACGGATCGACGCCCAGGTGAAGATCGACGGCCTGCGCGTCGAGCCGCGGGAGGTCCAGGCGGCGGTGGAGGCGGCCCCGTCGGTGGGCCGGGCCGCGGTCGTCGTCCGGGAGGACAGGCCGGGCGAGAAGCGGCTGATCGCCTACGTGGAGCCACCCGAACTCGGCGCACTCGGCACGGGCGACGGGGAGGGACCCTCCCGCGTGTCCCGGGCCAACGGCCGCACACCCGGCGGCCACCGCCCCGACGACCGGGATTGGGATAGGAACAAAGACCAGGACAGGGACCGGGACCGGGACAGGGCCTGGAGCCAGGACCAGGACAGGGACAGGGATAGGGGGCAGGACCGGGACCGGGACCGGGACGAGGCCAATGGCTGGGACCGGGCTGGGTCCAACGGTGTGAACCGGTACGAATCCAATGGCCGTGACCGGCACGAGTCCAACGGTCATGACCGGCGCGGGTATAACGGCCGGGGCAACGGCGCGGGCGTACCTCACCGCGTCACGGTCCCGTACACCGTGCGCGGCGTGCGGGTGCTCAACGGCGGGTCCGGCGTGGACGTGGAGGCGGTGCGCGCGCACGTCGGCGCGCTCCTGCCCGCGTACATGATCCCGAGCCACTTCGTGGTGGTGGACACGCTGCCGGTGGCCGCGAACGGCCGGGTGGACCGCGCCGCGCTACCCGTCCCCGGCCCCGCGCCCGCCGGCGCGCCCCGCACCTCGCGCGAGGAGGTCGTGTGCGAGCTGTTCGCCGAGGTGCTGGACGTGCCGCGTGTCGCCCCCGCCGACGACTTCTTCGCCCTCGGCGGCGACTCGATGCTCGCCATGCGCCTGGTCGCACGAGCGGCGGCCGTACTCGGCCCCGGCGTCACGATCCGCGCACTGTTCCGGGCCCGCACCCCCGCCCGGCTCATTGCAGCGCTGGACGAGGACGGTGAACGCGGCTGACCTCTGAGGGAGAACGCGGCCGAACGCTACGGTGCGGCGTCCAACGTGGAGTAACGCACCGAGAGCGCCCGCGCCGGATCCCGCAGTTCCGTCCACGGCAGCGGTGAGGCCGGCAGTGCCGCCCCTCGGAGGGCGACACGTCGCTCATAGCGCGGGTGCCGAGACGACCAAGCAGCGCGGCCGGCTCTGCGGCCTGCTCGGCCGGGACGGCGGCGCCCGCCGCGCGGGCGCGCGCGACGTCGAAGTCGCACACCAGCAGTCGGCGGCGGCCGTCGTCGCCGTACACGGCGACCGTGGCCGGCTGGTACGGCAGGTCCCGGGGCAGGCGGCGCGTCCCGGAACGGGGGAAGTCTCGCCCGCTGCCGGTGCCCCTGGTGCTGACTACAGAACGGAACATTTGTGCAAGACGCCCTGGCCCTGAGCTTGCGATGCTCGATCTCGTGTTTGGCAGGACTTCGCGTGCGACAAGGCCGCGGAGCTCCAAGCGACAGGACAAGGTGATGACGAGGACCGTGAACAGCTCGCCTGTGGTGCGGGTGACGGGTGGTCGGCTGCGAGGCCGGAGAGATCAGGGAGTGGCGGCGTTCCTGGGGATCCCGTACGCCGCCCCGCCGTTCGGGGCACGCCGCATGCGGCCTCCCGAGCCGCCCCTGCGGTGGGAGGGCGAGCGCAGCGCGCTTGATTATGGACCGACCTGCCCCAAGGACAACGACGGCCTGGAGAGCGCGATGCTGTTCCCGGAGGTCGCGATCCCTGGCGAGGAATGCCTCAACCTCAACGTGTGGACTCCCGACCCCCGCGCGGCCAACTTGCCGGTACTGGTCTGGATTCACGGCGGCATGTTCACGAAGGGGTCCGGATCCGTCGCCGGCTACCGAGGCGTCTCCTTCGCCCGCGACGGGGTCGTGTGCGTCACGATCAACTACCGGCTCGGTGCCGAGGGCTTTCTCTACCTCGATGACGGCACCGCCAACCTGGGACTGCTGGACCAGATCGCCGCGCTCGAGTGGGTTCAGAGCAACATCGCCGCCTTCGGCGGTGATCCGGGGAAGGTGACCGTCGCCGGCCAGTCCGCCGGTGCCGCGAGCATCATCACCCTCATGGCCATGCCCCGCGCCCGAGGCCTGTTCCATCAGGCGATCGCCCAAAGCGGGGCCGCTGCCCAGACACTCACGGCTGAGGCCGCCGAGGGCGTCGCCTCAAGGCTGGCTGGGTCGCTCGGGGTCGTTCCGACCCGCGAAGCCTTCGGCGAGGTGCCGGTCGAACGGCTCACACGGGCGGCCTCCGCCCTCCTCAAGGAAGTCCAGACCACCACGAACCCCGCCTCGTGGGACAGCCTCCCCTTCGCCCCGGTCGTCGACGGCGACACCCTGCCCGCCCACCCGCTCGACGCGTTGAGAAGGGGCGCCGGCGGCGGCGTACGGCTCCTGGCCGGGTGGAACCGGGACGACTCCCGATTCGGCCTCGTCCCCACCGGCCTGATCGACATCGTCGACGAGCCCATCCTCTCCGCGGTCGTGGGCGCCCTCGGCGCGCCCGGCGGGACGGTCGAACTGTATCGGGCGGCCCGGCCGGCGGCGAGCGACGGTGACCTGCTCGCTGCCGTGACCACCGACTGCTTCGTCCGGATTCCGGGGATCCGGGTCGCCGAGGCACGCCTTGAGGCCGGCGAGACGGGCGAGGCCGGCACCTGGATGTACCGCTTCGACCACGAGACGCCGAGCTTCGCCGGACGCCTCGGCGCCGCCCACGCGGTGGAGATCCCGTACGTGTTCGATCTCCTGGACGAGGAGTCCAGCCACGCCCTCATCGGCGACGAGCCATGCCAGGCCGTCGCCGATACGGCCCACGGCGCGTGGGTCCGATTCGTCACCGACGGTGAGCCGGGCTGGCCCCGATACAACCTGGCCGAACGGTCCACCGCGCTGATCGACCAGCAGATCACCGTCGTCAACGACCCCGGCGGCGCCGAACGCGAGGTGTGGGCCGGCCGACGCTGACGCGCGGTCGCGCCGTGTCTCGCGTCCGAGCCGTGTTTGACATCGCCGCGTTGTGGCCGCCGCGAAGGGACTCCTACGATGTCGGCGTGCGGTCAGCCAAGCCGGTCAGCGCCGGCGCACCACGATGGGACATCACGCTCCCGTCGCGTCGTCCCGGTCGGCTGCCGGGGGTCGTGATGGCGGGGTTCGGCGATCACGCGAACGAGTTCCACGACGTCGCGCTGATCTCACACCCCGCGGTCACGCTGCTGTTCGATCTCGGTGACCAGCCCTTCGTCGTCGAAGACGGTTGTGGTTCGCGGCAGCGCGAACGCGTCGTCGCCGGGCTCGCGCCCAACAGGGCTCGAGGACGGGGGCTGGCCAGGAGTTCTGAGTGCCTGCAGGTGCGGCTTTCGCCGATCGTGGCACACGCGGTCTTGGGCGCCTCTTCGGATCTGGGCGGGACGGTGGCCACCCTCGATGATTTGTGGGGACGAGAGGCCGTACGAATCCACGAGCGATTGCGTGCGGCCCGGTCGTGGGAGGAGCGCTTCGCGATCGCTCAGGCCGCGCTGGCCCGGCGGGACGGCGCAGGCCGAGCTGTCGATCCGGAAGTCGCCTTCTGCTGGCGGCAGATGGTGGCCAGCCAAGGGCGGATACGCGTCGAACGACTGGCCGCCGAGACCGGGTGGAGCCGCAAGCGCCTGTGGTCCCGGTTCCGCGCCCAGGCCGGTCTCACCCCCAAGCGCGCGGCCCGGCTCATCCGCTTCGACCACGCGGCCCACCGTCTCGCCGCCGGCCACAGCACCGCCTTGGTAGCGGCGGAATGCGGCTACACCGACCAGTCCCACCTCCACAGGGACGCCATGACCTTCGCCGGGATGACACCGGCCGCGCTGGTGGTCTCGCCGTTCCTCGCGCTCGACGATGTCGCCTGGCCCCGCGGGCGCGCCTCCGGCACGTAAGGTGAGCGATCGTCATGGCTGATCCCCATATGCCAGTCGCGCCGACGCCACGAGGGTGGAACATCTTTTCCGACGCCATGGAAAAGATGTCGACCTGCTCGCGGGTCGGGAGAACTGTTTCAGGTCGGCCTGGGTGCGCGTGAGGTGCGGGCCCTGAGCGTCGCCGGTGTCCGCGGGGTGTGTGGTGGTGAGCCGGTCGGCCCACCACCGCGCCGCGGCTTGGGCTTCCCGGGTTCCGTCGCTTAGCGCAGGCGCAGCGAACACCGGCAGTCTGCCGGTGTTCGCTGGTCGTCCATCCCGGTTCAGCCCGGGTGAACGCTGCGGGGCGACACCGAAGCCGGTGGGGTCGTGTCAGGCCCCGCCGGGGGCTGGGTCGGTCAGGGGTTGTCGACCATGAGGCTGTAGGCGCCGGTGAGGGTGTGCCGGGAGGAGGTGCCCGCGCGCACCCGGGTCGCCGGGCGCAGGAAGCCGGGCTTGCACTGCTCACCGGAGTAGATGATCACGTCGGTGTTGCTGCCGTTGGTGACCGTGACGGTGCTCAGCAGCGGGAACTTGGGGAGCGAGTAGCACCCGGGCGCGGGGTGGGAGAACCTGGTGCGCGGCAGGCTGGAGGTCTCCACCACGATGTCGCCGTCCGCGTCGCCGTTCCCCCACCCGGCCGCCGACGCGGGGCACAGGGCCATCAAAGGCAGGGGCGCGGCGGCGAGCAGCACGCTGAGGGTGGTCAGGGTACGTCGCATGGCTTTCTCCTCGGCCGTCGATCTTCAGCACCCCCATCGTAACCGAGAGTAACGATCTGATCACCTACCCGATCACCCCATCAGATCACTTAACCGCATCGCCCAACCCGATCACCTGCCAGACCGCCCAAGCCGCCCCGCCCCGCCCCGCCCGACCCGCTCACCCCAGCCGCCCCGCCCGCCCCGCCTGAGCCGACCCGCCCAACCCGATCACCGGCCAGACCGCCCAAGCCGTCCCGCCCCGCCCGTCCTGCCCCGCCCGACCCGACCCGCCCGAGCCGCTCACCCCGAGCCGGTCCGGTCACCCGAGCCGTTCACGGAGGCGCTCCGCCAGGCGTCCGAGGTACGTACGCCACGCGGCCCGCGCCGTCGTGCGTTCCCCGGGCGGGTAGGCAGGCGCGAGCGCGAGCCGTGGGCCGTGCCCGATGCCCTGACCGAGCTCCAGCGCACCACCCGACGGCGTGTCGCACTCCAGTACGTGCGGCGACTTGACCTCGATGACCCCGATCGCTGGAAAGCCCGGCATCGTGAACCCCTCCGGCGCCACCCCACGGCCCGCACCGCCGTTCGTGCCGAGGTTCGCGCGACCCTCCGCGCCGTCGTTCGTGTCGAGGCCCCGCGCCACTTTCCGCGCCGTCGTTCGTCTGCGCCCCAGGCCAACCTTCCGCGCCGTCGTTCGTGACGAGGTCCGCATCGCCCTCCGGCCCGCTGTCCGGGGCGCCGCCGAGCGCGGTCCACGCCTCGGGGATCGGCGCGGCGAGCCGGCGTTCGAACCGCACGCCGGGCCGTCCTTCTCGCCCTTGTCGGGGTTGAAGGCGGCGATGTGCCGGGCGACCGGCGGGCCGCGACCGGCGGCTAGGTCGCGAAGGTCCGCACCAGCGTCTCGCCGAGCAGGCGGCCCGCTTCCGCCGGGCTCACGCGGCCGGCGGCGACCTCCTCGTTCGCGCCGACGGCGAGCGCGCGGACCATCGCGTACGCCCAGTGCGGCGGCAGTCCGGCGCGGATCGCGCCGGACTCGTGCGCGGCCGTGAGCCAGGTCAGCAAGGGGTCCTCCGGGCCGGGGCGCTCGTGCGGATCCTCGGTGACGAGGTCGCGGTGCACGTCGAGGAAGCGGTAGCGCTCGCCGACCGCGAGGATCTCGGGTCCGAGCCGGCGAAGGATCTCCGCGGAGGTCCCGCCCTGGGCGACGGCCGCGGCGACGATCGCGCGCTGCTCTTCGACCACCACCGCGAACAGGGCGCGGACCAGGTCCTCGCGCGCCGGGAAGTTCCGGTAGACGGTGGTGCGGCCGACTCCGGAGGCGTCGGCGATCTCCTGGATGCTCGCGTCGGGCTTCTGGCCGAGCACGCGCATCGCGGTGGCCAGCACGGCGTCCCGGTTCCGCCTGGCGTCGGAGCGAAGGTTCTTGCTGCTCATAGGAGAACTCTGCCGGTGCCACGCGAAAAGTGGAACAGCGGAGTACCAAGTGGTACTGTCCTGTACCACTTCGCTCGTCCATGTCCCCGATGGAGTTCCTCGCCATGAGCACCTCTGATCTCCACCCACCCGCCGCCCCCACCGCGACGGAGGCCGCCTACCCGTCGCCGCGACGGCGCCGGCTCACGCTCGCCGCAGTCGCCCTCGGCGTCATGATGGTCAGCCTCGACGGCACCATCGTCCACGTCGCCAACCCCACCATCGGCAGAGACCTCGGCGCGTCCCTGGCCGGCCTGCAGTGGGTGACGAACGGCTACCTCCTCGCCCTGGCCGTCGCACTCGTCCTCGGCGGCAAGTGCGGCGACCGCTTCGGCCGGCGGCGCGTCTTCCTGATCGGCGTCGCGGGCTTCGCGCTCACCTCGCTCGGCTGCGCCCTGTCGCCCTCGACCGAGGTCCTGGTCGCGTTCCGCGTGCTCCAGGGCCTCGCCGGGGCGATGCTGGTGCCCAACACGCTGGCGCTCCTGCGCGCGGCCTTCCCCCCGGCCGAACTCGACCGCGCGATCGGCGCCTGGGGAGGCGCCTCCGCGCTCGCCGCGGCCTCCGGCCCCATCGTCGGCGGCCTGCTCGTCGAGTACGTCTCCTGGCAGGCGATCTTCGTGCTGAACCTCCCCCTCGGCCTGGCCGCCGTCCTCCTCACCGTCCGCCGCGTGCCGGAGTCGCGCGCGAGCACGCGCGCGGGAGGCATGGACCTGTCCGGAGCGGCCCTGCTGTCCGGCGGCCTGTTCCTGGTCGTCTGGTCCCTGATCCTGACGCAGCGGCACGGCTGGGGCTCCTCGTCCGTGCTCCTTCCCGGCCTCGCCGGCCTGGCCGTCCTCGGCCTGTTCATCATGCGCGAGCACCGTGCGGCCGACCCGCTGCTGCCGTTGTCGCTGTTCCGGTCCCGCTCGCTGTCACTGGGCGTCGCGCTGGTGACCTCCGGGAACTTCGCGCTGTACGGCGTGCTGTTCTTCATTGGTCTCTACCTGCAGAACGTGCACCACTACAGCCCCTTTGAGACGGGGCTGCGGATGCTGCCGCTGACCGCGGTCTTCGCGGTCAGCGCGCCGCTCGGCGGCTTCCTCACCGGAAGGCTCGGCCCTCGCTGGCCGCTGTTCGGGGGCATGCTCCTGCTCGCCGGCACCTTCTACGGACTCACCGGCCTGGAGGCCGGCTCGCCCTACGGCGGGCAGTGGCCGTACCTGGTGACCCTGGGGCTCGGCATGGGGCTGGTGATCGTCGCCTCGACCGAGGCCATCGTCGCGAACGCGCCCGTCGAGTTCGGGGGCGTCGCCGGCGGCCTCCAGACGACGGCGAACCAGCTCGGCGGCGTCCTCGGCACCACCGTGTTCGGATCAGTGGTCGCCGGCGCCGTCGCCGGCGCGCTGCCGGACGCGCTCGCCGGCGCTGGGGTGCCCGGCGAGGTCGCCGCCCGCGTGGCCGCCTCTCCGGGCACGGTCGGCCAGGGACTCCCGCCGATCGTTCCCGGCGTGCACGGCCAGGTCGCCGCGGCGGTCGCCGACGCCTCGGCGCAGGCGTTCATGACGGGCCTGCACACGGCGATGTGGGTCGGCGCCGGGGCGGCCACGGCGAGCGCGCTGCTCGCCCTGCTCGTCCGGCGTGGCGGGCACGCGAGATGAACAGAGAGGGACTCGGGATCGGGGCGATCATCGGCAGGTGTGCGCGCACGGCGCATAGTGTCTGAAGCATGTCCCAAGTGATCAACGCCGTTGGGCTGGCCGTGGAGCTCGGCGGTAATCCGATCTTGAGTGATCTGGACCTCACCGCCGCCCCGGGCGAGATCGTGGCCATCACCGGGCAGAACGGCGTGGGCAAGTCGACCCTGCTGCGATGCCTGGCCGGACTGCTTTCTCCCGCTGCCGGAGAGCTGACGGTCATCGACGGCCCGCCGTCGGACGAGCCGGGTTTCTGGCGAGATGTCGCCCTGGTCGCCGACGAGCCCGCCTGGTATCCCGGGCTGACCGTGCGGGAACACCTGGACCTCATGGCCGCCGTGCACCGCCCGCCACGCCTGGCCCCGGAGCGGGCGCTGGAACTGTTCGACCTGGCCGGGCGCGCCGACATGGCGCCACTGCGGCTGTCCACCGGCCAGCGGCAACGCCTCTCGCTCGCGATGGCCCTGGTGCGCCCCAGCCGGATCCTCTTGCTGGACGAGCCCGAGCGAGGTCTGGACGCGGAGTTCCGCGTGCGGCTGGGCGAGATCTTGAGCGAGTACGCGGCGGCGGGCGGCACCGTGGTGATGGCCACCCACGACCTCCGGCTCGCCCAGGTCCCCGGCGCCAGGAGGGTCGACCTGTGAAGGAGATCCAGGCTCTCATCCGGCTCACCCGGGTCCCCGGTGCTAGGCGGGTCGACCTGTGAAGGAGATCCGGGCCCTCATCCGGTCGGGCCGGCCCGCGAAGAGGTGGGCCGACCATTACGTCACCGTCTTCGCTCTGCTCGTCGCGGCCGTGGTCGCCGCCAAGCCCGTCGGCTCCGCGCTCACCACGGCTGCGAGGCAGGCCACCCCCGCGCAGGTCGGCGCCGGATCGGCGCTGATCGTGGCCGGGTACGCGGCCTTCCTCGCCCTGTCCCGCGCCCTCGGACCCGTGGTGGTGCCGCCCGCCGACGCCGCCTGGCTCGTCCTGACGCCGCTGCCCCGGCGTTCGGTGCTGAGCAGGACCGTTCCGGTCCTGCTCGCGGTCTCGATCACCGCCGGTCTGGCGCTGGGCCTCGCCCTGCCGGTCGTGACCGCGGCCCCCGGGCACTTGGTCGCGGCGCTGGTCCTCGGCGTGGCGGCCGCCACCGGCGGCATGGCCTGGGCCGTGCTCGCGCAGTCCTCCGCCGCCTGGGACGCCTGGCTCCAGGTCACGCTGGCGGCGCTGGTGCTCGTCGCCGTTCTCTGTGCCGTCGCGCCGCACCTGCTGCCCTCCGTGCCCATCGGACCCGTCGCCGTCGCGTGCGCCGCCGCGGCGGCACTGCTCCTGCGGCGGGCATGGTCGGCCCTCGCCCGGATGCCCGCACGGATACTCCTGGCCGCCTCCACCCGGACCGGCGACCTGGCCAGGGCCACGACGAACCTGGATCCGAGCGGGCTGGCCTGGATCGCCGAGGACGCCCACTGGCGTGCCCGCGATCTGCGGTCCCGTTCCTGGCCGAGACGGCTCCCCGTTCCCCTGTCGCTCGCGTGGACCGAGGTGTGCCGGCTGGCCCGCCGCCCCGGCCCGCAGGCCCTCCTGCTTCTGGCCACTCTGCTGCCCATGGTCGCCTCGCGCGCCGGGTTCTCGGCGCCCACGCTTCTCCTGGTGGCCGCGGGCGGCCTGGCCGCCGCCATGTCCGTCACCTCGGGAGCCCGGCGCGACGCCGGTGACCCCACCCTCGCCCGGCTGCTGGGCGTGGGCTCCCGCCAGGCGCTGGCGGCCAGGGCCCTCCCGCCTGTCCTGCTGGCCGCCGCCTGGACCACCCTCGCTCTGACGTGCCTGGACATGACCGGCCCCTGGCTCCTCCTGGGCGTGCTGTGCGCCCCCGCCGCGGCCGCCGGGGCGCTCCGGATGGCGCGCAGGCATCCCGTCGACCACTCCATGCCACTCATCGACACCGGGATGGGGACCATCCCCTCCGGCCCGGTGCTCTGGGCGCTGACCGGCGTGGACATCGCACTGCTCGGCGCGCTTCCCGCCCTACAGGCGGCACTCGACCGGCCCGCCCACCTCGGGGGCTACCTCGCCGCGCAGGCCCTTTGGGGAGTCGCCGTGCTGGCGGCCTACGTGTGGCGTTCCGCGCCGCGTTGAGAAGCGGAAACGCGAGAGCCCTCCTCGGCTGCTCTTGAGTGAGGGCTCTCGCGTTCTGGTGCTACTGGGCGGGAGATCAGGCGCCGTTCTTGAGGTGGGTCAGAAACGCGGACCACTCGGCCGGGGTGAGAAGCAGGGCCGGGCTGGTCGGTGTCTTGCTGTCTCTGACCGCGACGAGGCCGGGGAGGTTGGATGCCACCTCGACACATTCGCCGTTGTGGGTGCTGTAGGAGCTCTTACGCCACCAGGCCTTCTGCAGGTCACCCACCGGTGATCGTGCCGTTCTTGAGGTGGGTCAGGAACGCGGACCACTCGGCCGGTGTAAGGAGCAGGGTCGGGGTGGTCGGTGTCTTGCTGTCTCTGACCGCGATGAGGCCGGGGAGGTTGGACGCGACCTCGACACAGTTACCGTTGTCGGTGCTGTAGGTGCTCTTGCGCCAGCGTGCGCCTTGGAGGTCACCCACTTTGATTCACCACTTCCTCTATGAGTCGGAGTGACTGCCTAAACGGTAGAACTTCGGCGCGGATGGTGTCATACCTGGCGCTGAGTTCGGCGATGATCTGGCGGTGCTGGATCGTCCGCCCATTCGGTTGCGCGTCCGTATAGGCGGCGTAGGCGGCTCCGTTCCGTTCGGCGATGATGAAACCGCCTGCCAGGCCGCAGTGCTCTCCGGTGTCGTAAGGCACGATCTGGATGGTCACGTTGGGACGCTCGGCCATCTCCAGGAGGAGCTTCATCTGCTCGTGCATGATGTCCGCGCTCCCTACACGACGCCGGATCACCGCTTCGTCCATGAGGAAGGTGACCATCGGTGGCTTGTATTTGTGCAGGATCGACTGCCGCCGCATGCGGTTCACCAGCCGATCCTCGACCTCCTCGGGAGTGATGGCGGGGGCTGTTGAGAACATCGCGCGTGCGTACGCCTCGGTCTGGAGGAGACCTGGGATCAGGGTGGGCTCCCAACTTCGGAGCGATTCGGCGTCCTCTTCCTCTTCAAGCCAGGGCCTGAGGTGTTCTACGGCCTTGTCCCACGCCATGGCGACGTAGAGCCGGCTCATGACGCCGTCCAGGGCGAGAGCCCTGTCGCAGGCCTTGGCGAAGTCGTCGGTCGGGGGGCGACGGAGGGTTTCGACCATGGCGACCAGCGACTCCGAGAAGCCTATGCGGGAGGCGAGTGCCCGCTGGGAGAGCCTTGCGGCCTCCCGGTACCGGCGCAGCTCGGCCGCGAAGAAGGCACGTGGGGATTCGGTCGATCCTGTTTCCTTCATGGGGGGCAAATCGGTCCTTTCTGGCTTAATTTTATGGATATTGCTGTGCTCACTTACTCCTCACCAAAATGTAAACGCTCGTAATAGCCAATCGCTCCCCGATCGTAGCCCGCCGTCGCCACTCTGAGAGGGCGAAGTCTCCAAGAAGCGCGTTTCCCGCGTCGGACGAAAGGCGTGCGCATGCGGATGGGAAGATTGCTGGGCGTCATCGAGCTGGCCGGTGAGCCGAGGTCGGCCGGAATGGCCCGTGAGTTCGCGCGGGATAAACTGGGGGACGGTCATCCGGTGGTGGACTCCGTCGTACTTCTGGTCTCCGAGGTGGTCACCAATTCAGTGGTCCACTCGAATTCCAGGAACGGCGGAAAAGTCACGGTGGCGCTCGCCGACTGCCACGACTTCGTGCACGTCGACGTCGTGGACGCGGGCGGCGAAGAGGCTCCGCGGGTGCGTGAAGACGAATCGGGGGAGGGCGGGCGCGGGCTTCACATCGTCCAGGCGCTCGCCTCTTCCTGGGGCGTACGCCAGGATCTCGCCGGCCGGACGGTGTGGTTTCAGGTGGCGTACGAGTACAGGCCGGCGGCCCTTCCGTTGCTGCCCCGGCAGAGGGAATCCCCGGAATCCGGCGAGACCGCCTTACAGAGCGTGCGACCGCTTCTCTGGGGCGATTTCCCGTGACGAACGGAAGCCCGGCACCGGGCGGAAAGCCTGGTGCCGGGCTGAGAACCGGTGGCCGGATGGCCTCCCCGGGGACGTGATCGCGGGCGGGTGTCAGTCGCCGAACTCGTTCTGGACCCCGGGCGGGGTCAGAGCGGAGATGTAGTGCTGCGGCAGGTGGTCGTCGATCGAGTACACCGCGGGCAGCGCGCGGGTGGCCTCGAACCTGCGGGCCACGTAGGCGATCGCCGACAGCGGGATGCCGAACAGGCCCGGCATCTGGCCGGTCGCGCGCCTCCTGGCCTCCCAGCGGCCCTTGCGGATGCGCGACGGGCAGCGCGCCGCGGAGATCACCGAGGTCAGGCCCCCGACCAGGTGCGGCACCCGGTAGTGGTACTCGCGGCCGAAGTGCCGGAACGGCCCGGAGGCGGTGGAGGGCAGGTGCGGCACCACGTCGCCGTCGTACACGTACCGGATCACGTTCTGGCGCAGGAACGGGTCGCTCTGGCACGCCTCGGCGAAGGCCGGGTCGCCGATCATCGGCTGGCCGAAGGTGTAGACGGCGCGCAGGCGGTCGGCGAGCACGTCGCGGTACTTGCGCTCGTGCCGGATCATGACGGCCAGGAGCGCGGCCATCGCGCCGCCCTGGCTGTGCCCGGTGATGTAGAGCGCTTCCAACTGGCCCTCGGGCGCGGAGTAGTGCTCGCCGGAGCGGGCGGGGCCGTCCGCGCGGGAGACGCCGGCGCCCTGGTGGTCGCCGATGGCGTGGCGCAGCGCGTTCATGATCTCGTAGCGGGTGGCCCGCACGTTGCGGTACAGCCCGGCGTGCACGGTGGCGCACGGGTCGCTGATCTGGTAGCCGATGCGCTCCGGCTCGACGTCCAGGTTGCTCAGCCAGTTGATGAAGTTCAGCGGCTGGGTGCCGCGGTAACAGAGGATCCCGACCCGGCCGCTCCTGCTGAGAATGAGGAACGCCGTCGAGGAAATGAGCATGGCGTCGGCCGAGGACTGGATGATCTGACAGTGATTGTCCTCAAGACCCATTCTCGCCATGATCATGGAAAGCGTCTCGGGGTCGGAGTACGAGTACGCGGCGCACGTCGCGAGCACGTGCGCGATTTCCGGGTCCGGGTGCTCGGTGGCGGTGAGAAGCCGCCGCTCCAGATTCTTGTAGACCGGGAATCCGGCCGTTTCCCGGTGCCCGAACGGCCGCAGTTCGTCATAGGACGGGGCCTGCACGCCGCGCCTGCGCAGCCCGCCCACGCGCAGGATGTCGCGGACGCGCTCCTCCCACTCGCCCGCGAGGTGGTCGCCGGCGACCGCTTTCCTGGCGCCGCTCACCACCTTTCCCGCGCCTGCCTGGGCGACCGCGGTCGGGACGGTTTTATCCGACTGGCGATTGTTCCTGCTGGTATCCACGCTAGCCACGCCATACACCTTCCGATAAGCGACGGTGCCTTCGAGTGTTCCGCGGCCTCAAGAATGAGCAGGACAACAGCGTCGTGACCGTCGCTTATCGCGCACCGAGAGATCCGCCTGTCCCTCACGATTTCCTGGACATCCCAGGTCAAATCTCACGGACTGGCAAAACTCGTTTCCCAGCCCTCGTCCCGGCGACGGGAATGCCGACCGGCG
This sequence comes from Sphaerisporangium siamense, assembly GCF_014205275.1. Taxonomy (NCBI): domain Bacteria; kingdom Bacillati; phylum Actinomycetota; class Actinomycetes; order Streptosporangiales; family Streptosporangiaceae; genus Sphaerisporangium; species Sphaerisporangium siamense. The sequence continues at coordinate 6,123,300 of NZ_JACHND010000001.1, read as the reverse complement.
GGCGTCCTATCGGTGCGTGGAGGACGCCAGGGTGAGCGCCGCGCCGGTGACGTGCAGTCGCGGCGCCTCGGACACGGGCAGGGGGATCCGCAGCACGAAACACGCGCCGCCCTCGGGTGCGTCGCCGACCTCGATCGTGCCGCCGTGCGCGTGGGCGATGTCGCGGACGATCGCGAGGCCAAGACCGGTGCCGCCCTTGTCCCGGCACCGCGAGGCGTCCAGCCGGGTGAACCGGTCGAAGATCCGCTCCCGGTCCTCCACGGCGATGCCGTCCCCGTCGTCGCACACGATCAGCTCGGCGTGGCCGTCCGCGGCCCGCACCTCGACCACGACCACGCGCTTGGCGTGCCGCTGGGCGTTGTCGAGCAGGTTGGTCAGCACGCGGGCGATCTGCGTGTCCATCGCCTTGACGACGACGCCGGGCGTCAGCCGCAGGCGCACGGGCAGCCGGTCGGCGCGGCGTGAGACCTCCATGTGGACGATCTCGGCGAGGTCCACGTCCTTCAGCGCGCCGGGCGCGTCCCCGCCGATCCTGGCGAGCAGGAGCAGGTCGGAGATGATCGCCTGGAGTCGGTCCACGTCACCGAGCGCGCGGTCCATCAGCTCGGGCAGATCGGTCTCCTCGGGGTGCATGCGCGCCTCCTCCAGCCGCACGCGCAGCCCCGCGACGGGCGTGCGCAGCTCGTGGGAGGCGTCGGAGGCGAACCGCCGCTGCCGGGCCAGCGCGTCCTCCATCCGCCCGCGGGCGATCTCCAGCCGCGTGAGCGTGCTGTTCACGGTACGGGCGAGGCGGGCGATCTCGTCGTCGCCCGGGGGTTCGGGCACCCGGCTGCTCAGGTCGCTGAGGTTGGTGGCCGCCAGCTCGGCGCGGATGGCGTCGACGGGCTTCAGCGTGCGCCCGGTGATCTTCCAGGCCGCGCCGACCGCCAGGGAGATCAGCACCGCGACCTGGATGGTGAACATCAGGTCGAACGCCGCCACCGACATGCCGCCGCGGTCGGCGCCGGCGGCGTAGACGACGTGGGAGTCCGGCGACGAGTTGACGCGCAGCGCCGTCAGCCGCAGGCAGCCGAGGTTCCGGTGCGCGCAGGTCTTCAGGTCCGCGCGCGGGTCGGAGGCGGGCGGGCGCACGTCCGACAGGGCGGGCAGGCCGCTGGCCTCGGGCGTGGCGGCGAGGACCCGGCCGTCGGAGTCCACGACCTGGATGAGGTCGATGCTGGGGAAGGCGGTCATGATGCCCGGACCGACCAGCCGTCCCACCCGGTCGGCGGCGGCGACGGCTCCGGCCGCGTACCGCGCGTCGGCCCAGCCGGCCTCGGTGAGCTGCTGGCGCGCGAGCGTGCCGGCCAGCAGCCCGGCCGGGACCAGCAGGAGCATGGCGATGACGGCGACCAGGGCGGTGACGCGCCCGCGGATGGTCCGGAAACGCCACGGGCGGAGGTCGCGCCATCGCGGGCGCGATGAATCCGGGGGTCTGCGCCGCACGCGGGTCCTCCTCACGCTGTGTCCACCTTTATCGGTCTTTTGGGTTCTTTACGGTCCCCGCCGCTGTCTCCGGTCGGAGCCCCGCGTCGGCGCGGGACGGCAGTCGTCCGTCGAGGGGGGAGCGAGGGCATCCACGGGTGGGGAAGCCGTCCGGCGTGGCGCCGGAGGCGGACCCCTGCGGGGCGCGGGGGCGGCGGACGGGGCACGCCGGGTGAGCGGCGCCGCACGGAAGGTGGGCGGTCCCGTGCACAGGGGGACCCGTCAGGGCAAAAGCGACTCTAGCAGACACCCCAAAAGGGTGCAAACCAGACAAAAGCATAGGGCAAGGAAGTCACAACGGGATAAAAGTTCGGATGGCCGCCCGAGGCCGCGCCGGGGTGGCAGCCGACCCCGGCGGGGAAAGACAGGGGAGGGGCCGGTGCGAACGGCCGGACGGGTGGGGAAGAAGCGTGGCTGGGGGGCCGATGGGGGAGACGATCGTGCGGGTGGCGGAGGACGCCGACATGCCCGGCGTGCGGGAGGTGGCCGCCCACTACGAGGCGCTGGACGGCTGGACGGACATGCCGGACTTCCTCGACGCCGAGCGGGCGTTCGGGACGCTGGTGGTGGGCGAGGTGGACGAGCGGATCGTGGGCATCGGCGGGGTGCTGCGCCGCGGGCAGATCTCCCACCTCAGCGATCTGTACGTCCTGCCCGAGTACCAGTCGTCCGGTGTAGGGAGCGGCATCCTCGGCTTCGCTCTGCCGTCCGGCACGCCCCGGGTCACGTTCTCCTCCGACGACTCCAGAGCCCTCGGCCTGTACATCCGCCAGGGAATGCGCCCTGTCTGCCCGCTGATGTACCTCACCTTCACCCCGGACGCCGCCACGTCCCCGGGGCCGTCCGGGGTGCGGGCGGCGGAGGGCGGCACCGACGCACGGAACGGCGCGAACAGCGTGAACGGAGCAAAAGCCGGGAACGGCTACCGGGTGCGCGAGGCCGGGGCGATGGACGCGCGGGCCTCCGGCGGCGAGCGGACCGGCACCCTGTCCTGGTACGCGGACCTGCCCGGGGTGACGCTGCACCTCACCGGCTCGGGGTACGCGTTCGCCCGGACGACCGAGGGCGACCTGGAGGTGGGCCCGGTCGGCGGGGAGACGCCGGAGGACTGCGCCGCGGCCCTGTCCGCCGCGGTCGCCGCGCACCCGGCCGTCGAGGAGGTCCAGGTGGCGGTCCCCGGCGTCCACCCCCTCCTGCCCCGCCTGCTGGACACCGGCTGGGAGATCGACGACCTGGACACTCTGATGGCCTCCGACCCCGGCATCCTCCGCCTCGACCGCTACTTCCCCCACCCCGACCTGGGCTAGCCCGCGGCCCCCGGAGATCGCGCCGCGGCCGGGAGCGGCGTGCGGCCGCGGGTTCGGGGGCACGTACAACCGTGGGGATGGCCGGGACGTGGGGGGCGTCTATGGAGCGGGAGCGGATCGCGGCGGTCAGCCGCCCTGTCACGCGGTACGAGATCGAGGTCGGCCAGGACTTCGACGAGTTCCTCGACCGGTACGAGCGGGCGGTACCCCCCTACCCGGCGGAGGAGTTCGGCCGGCTCGTGGAACGCGGAGCCCGGTGGGACGAGGTGCGCGCGCTGGCGGGCCGTGTCGCGCCCCACCACTTCATGATCTACTGGAAGTACGACGCCGGGCCGATCATGGGCCTCGCGGGCGACTACTTCCGCTGCTCGGAGTACCTGATGGGCAACCACGTCATCGCCGAGCGCATGTTCCGCCACAACCCGGCCATCCTGCTGTACGCGCCGCTGCGCACCGCCGTCACCGAGGGCGCCGACGGGATGACCCGGTTCTGCTTCGACCGCCCCGCCGACGGGTTCGGCAGCTTCGGCGACGACGCCATCACCGCCGTCGGCGCCGAACTGGACCACAAGCTCGCGCTGCTGCTGCGCCACCTGTCGGTCCCCGTCCCCGCCGCCCTCGGCGCCACCGCCTGGTGACACCCTGAACCCGGACCGCGGCGGCCGATGAGTTCCGCGCGCCGGGCCTGTCTACATCTCCGTGCCCCGGACACCCGGGGCGATCGCCGAGGGATCACGAGGAGATGAGGACATGACCGGCCAGGAGCCCGTGACCGAGCTGGACAGGCGCTACAGCGCCGAGGACGCCGCCCCGACGCCGTGGGCGGAGGCGCGTGCCGGGCTCGCCGAGGCGGAGGTGTACTGGCTGTCCACCGTGCGCGGCGACGGGCGGCCGCACGTCACGCCGCTGATCGCCGTCTGGGCGGAGGGCGCCCTGTACTTCTGCACCGGCGTCGGCGAGCGCAAGGCCGCGAACCTCGCGGACAACCCCTGCTGCGCGCTCACCACCGGGGCCAACGCCCTGCGGGAGGGCGTCGACCTCGTCCTGGAAGGGCGCGCCGAGCCCGCGACAGACGAGACGCTGCTGGGGCGGGTCGCCGAGGCGTACGTGCGCAAGTACGGCGAGGGCTGGCGGTTCGCGGTGCGCGACGGCGCCTTCCACGGCGAGGGCGGCCGGGCCCTGGTGTACCGGGTCGCCCCGGTCACGGCCTTCGCCTTCGCCAAGGGGCCGTACGCGCAGACCCGCTACCGCTTCTGAACCGGGCGCCCGGCGGTCACGGCGTCCGCGCGTCGGCGGCGTCGCGCGTCCACCGTGACGGCGGTCCCGCCAAAGGGAGCCGGACGTGGAACCGGGCGCCGCCCAGCGGCGAGGCGGACGTCTCGATGGTGCCGTCGTGGGCCAGGACGATGTCACGGGCGATCGCCAGGCCGAGGCCCGTGCCGCCCCGGTCCCGGCTGCGGGCCGCGTCGAGGCGGGTGAACCGCTCGAACACGCGCTCACGGTCGTCCGGGGCGATGCCGGCCCCGTCGTCGTCGATGAAGAAGTCGGCGGCGTCGCCGGACCTGCGGACCTCCACCTCCACGGTGTGGCGGGCGTGGCGCTCGGCGTTCTCCAGCAGGTTGGTCACCATGCGGCCGATCTGGCCGCGTATGCCCTCGACCGGCACGAACGGGTCCAGGTGGTGCCGGACCTCGACGCGGTGCGCCCCCCGCGCCACCTCCTCGCGGACGATCTCCGACAGGTCCGTCTCCTCGCGGAGTTTGTGGTTGTCGGCGCGGACACTCGCCAGCAGGAGGAGGTCGGCGATGATCGCCTGAAGCCGGTCGACGTCGCGCAGCGAGCGACGGAGCAGCTCGTCCAGGTCGGTGTCGTCGGGGTGGAGCTGCGCCTCCTCCAGGTTCGCCCGCAGGCCCGCGAGGGGGGTGCGCAGCTCGTGCGAGGCGTCGGCGGCGAACCGTCGCTGCCGTTCGAGTGCCTGGTCCATCTCCGTCTTCGCTCCTTCCAGGCGGGAGAGCGTGCTGTTGATGGTCCGGGCGAGCCGGGCGACCTGGCCGTCGCCGGAAGGCTGCGGCACGCGGCCGCTCAGATCGTCGATCTTCGCGAGTTCGGTGCGGATGTCCTCCACGGAGTGCGTCCGGTGGCCGGAGAACCACCAGGTGGCCGCGACGGCCAGCACGATGAGCACCACTGCCAGGATGATGCCGAGCGTCGTGCCCGAAGGCAGGAACAGCAGCGCCGCGAGGAGGCAGACCGGCAGCAACAGCGGGCTCCGGATCACGGGTGAGAAGGACTTCGCGCGCCGCGGCGGGAGCGTCTCGGTCTTTCGGTCCTCTGCGAGCATCTTCAGGATCCCAACGGTGGGTCGAGGCGGAGTCGGGGCGGCAGGCCCCTGGCGCCCGCCGGGCCTCCCGAGGTCCGCCGCGCGCGGGCGGCGGCCGGGAAACCCTCGGCACGAGGTCGTGGGCGGCGCGCCGTCTGGTTGGGAAAGCGCTTACCACCCGTTGAACCAGCGAATCTTCGGTTTTTCGGCGAGATCGTCAAAGGCGCCCGCCGGGCGCCGCCAGGTCCCGCCCGGCGGCGGCGGCGAGACGCCCGGGCGTCCCCCCGGAACGCCGTGGCGAGCCCCCGTTCGCCGGACCGGGCTTCGCTCCGAAATCGCCGTGAAACGACGAAACCATCTGGAAAACCTCAAGTTATCATCGCAGGTCAGGCGGGCAAGGGCGTCCGAAGTCCCTTGGGGCAAAGCTTGAACACACTTGGACCTCGGCCCGCGAGCCTGTGAGTTCCCCCGTCTCGCGCGAGAACCTCCCTATACGCCCTCTAGGCATCCCTGTGCCCCGGCGTCCCGGGCCACCGCGACACCCGCCGGGCGTCCGGGGCCGCCGACGATCAGCCGGCTTCGAGAAGAGTGTCCCGTTCGCGCTCCGCCGGGTCGGCCGAGAACGGGGTGACGTCCAGCGGCGGCCTCTCGCCCAGGGCCAGGCAGGCCGCGATCATGCCCATGTAGGGACCCGCCGTCAGACCGTAGGCGCCGAGCCCCGTCGCGACCACGACGTTGGCGGCGTGCCCGCCGAGCGCGCCCAGCAGCGGCCGCCCGTCCCCGGTCACCGGCCGCAGCCCCGAGCGCGTCTCGACGATCGTCGCCTCCTTCAGGCCGGGCGCCAGCCGCGCCCCGCCCGACAGCACCTCGGCCACCCCGCCCACGGTCGCGCGCGGGTCGAACCCGGCGTCCTCCACCGTCGCGCCCAGCACCACACGCGACCCCGGGAACCCCAGCAGGTACGGCCCGCGCCGGGGCAGGACGATCGGCCAGCCCTCCGTCCTGAGCCCCGGCAACTCGGCGTGCACGATCTGCCCGCGCCGCGGGCCCACCGCGACCGGCAGCCCGATCGGCGCGCACACCTCGCCCGCCCACGCCCCCGCGGCCACGACCACGGCGTCCGCGTCCAGCGCCGTGCCGTCGAGCAGCGGCGCCCCGGCCGGGGTCAGCGCCGCCGCGCCGCCGCGCACCCGGGCGCCCCGCCGCACCGCCGCCCGCTCCAGGGCGTCCCGGACGACCCGGCCGTCCACGCGGGCCGCGCCCGGGACGAACAGCGCCGTGAGAGAGGGGGCCAGCGGCGGGAACAGGCCGGCGGGGCGGTCCACCGCGCCGACCCTGCCCATGTCGGGGGCCGCCGCCGCGCGGCCGCGCAGCAGCGCCTCTGTCGTGGCCAGTTCGGCGGGGTCCTCGGCCACCAGCAGCGCGCCCACCCGGGCGTGGCTGATGTCGGTTTCGCCGTCCTCGGCGAGCAGCCCGGCCAGGGTCGTGTAGTAGCGGGAGCCCTCCAGCGCCAGCCGGTACCAGGCGTCGTCGCCGTCGTGGTCCACCCACGGGCAGACGATGCCGGCCCCGGCGTCGGTGGCCCGGCCCAGCCTCGGACGGTCGATCACGGTGACCGACGCGCCCCGGACGGCCAGGTGGTAGGCGGTGCTCGCCCCGACGATCCCGTTACCGAGGACGACGACCCGAATGCTCATTGCTGAATGATGACAGCCGCGGTCAGACAGCGGGTGGTCGGGGGGTGTCAGGACGATCACCAGATGGGGACATGTCCATCCGCCCTCTCCCCGCCGTGGCCCGCGGGTGTGCCGGGGCCACGGAAGGGGAGCGGCGCGACGGTCAGGCGTTGACCTCCAGGGCCGCGCGGACCGCCGACTCCAGGGATCCCTCGATCCAGGCGTGCTTGAGCGAGGTGTGCTCGCCCGCGAAGTGCAGCCGTCCCTCCGGGACCGGGATGGCCGGGTGGATCTCGGTCATCTGGCCGGGCGTGAACACCGCGGCCTCCCCGAAGGCGTACCGGTTGCGCAGCCAGCTCTGCGTCTGGCCGTGCCCGGTGTAGAACTCGGCGACCCGGTCGCCGTGGACCTCGCGCAGGTTGCGCAGCGCGTAGGAGTACCGCTCCCGGTCGTCCATCGAGTCCCAGCGCGCCGCGTCGTCCGCCCACACGTAACTGGCCAGCACGACGCCGCCCTCGCTGCCCGGCACCCGGTGGGAGGGGTAGTAGGTGAACCGGTTGGCGTTGTCGGCCACCGACCCGCCGCCCATCACGTGCGTGGCCCGCCCCGGACGGTAGCGGGGGCCGAGCTCGCGCTTCCAGTCCTCCTCGTCGAACTCCCACCACCGCTTGCTGAACTCCAGCAGCACCTTGGTCGCCGAGTCGTAGTGCAACTCGATGATCGCGCGGCGCTTGGCGTACGACAGCGCCGGGGCGATCTCGACGTGCCGCAGCGCCGGGAAGGGGATCGTGATGATCGCGACATCGCCGTGGAAGGACTCGGCGGGCCGCTGCGGCGCCGAGGACGACTCGTCGCTGCCCTTCTCGCTCACGGTGTCGATGCGCACACCGCTCTTGGACGTCGTGATGCGCACGGCGCGGCGGTCCATGCGGATCTCCCCGCGCAGGCCCGGCTCCAGCCGGTACGGCAGCAGGCGGCTGCCGCCCGCCAGCTCCCAGTACGTGGCCGCCGGGTTCACCAGGCTGCGCGTCAGGAACGTGTGCATGAACGCCAGCGGCAGGCGCGAGGTCAGGTTCTCGACCGTGCCGATCGCGTCGATGGCCGCGTCGCTCAGCTTGGCGTGCCCGGACAGGAAGTTGTACATCGAGTAGCCGTCGAACTCGCGCAGCACCCGCGCCCAGCCCTTGATCAGCTCCGGGAGCGGCTTGTCCACCCGCTCCGAGCCCCGGACGACCGAGATGTGGTCGCGGACCGGGTCCAGCGCCTCGTCCAGGATCTGCGCGGTGGTCCTGCGGTCCTTCAGGCCGAACGAGGCGTTGATCTTTCGCGGGTCGGCCGCGTACTCGTCGCGCCGCTGGATGATGCCGTTCACCCGGATCCAGGTGTGGTTCAGCCGCTTCGGCGCCTCGAACCTGCCCTTGACCGGGCCCGACCGCCACACGTGGCCGTCCCGCGCGGTGTAGACGACCGGCGGGACGGGACCGGTCGCGACCGCGCCCGGGCGCACGTCCACGTTGTAGAACGGGCGGCGCGGGATGCCCAGCTTGTCGACCAGGGCCAGCGTCAGCGGGTGGAAGTCCGGGATGCGCATCGCGCCCGCCTCGGCGTACTGGGCCGGGTCGGCGAAACCGCTCCTGAAGGTCTTGATGCGGCCGCCGATCCTGTTGCCGTTGGCCTCGATCACCGTGACCTGGTGGCCGGCCCGCTTGAGCAGCGTGGCCGCCACCAGGCCGGCGATGCCCGCCCCGACCACCAGCACCTTCTTGGGCGAGCGCGTCTTCGGCAGGCCCTCGTCGATGAGCACCCGCAGGTACTTCAGCTTCAGGTCCCGGTCGCGCTCGTCCACGAGCAGCAGATCGCGGGCGACCTCCAGACAGGTGTCCAGGCTCGGCGCGGCGAGCCCGCGCGCGGGCGAGACGGGGGATGCAGAGGCGGGCGCCGGGGGAACCGCGCCCACGAGTGATCCGACGGCGCCGAGCCCGGCGAGCCGGGCGAACCCTCGGCGGTCGATGGTCGTCATTGAAGTCCTCCGTGTGAGACGAACCGTGGGGGACGGCACACCCGGCCGCCGTCCCGCCCCTCACGCGTGGCGCGTGGGACACGGGCAGGCCGACGGTCGGGACACGCCGGGTCATGACATGACCACGGAAAGTCTCGACATCGAAGGGACATCGGTCCCCTCGGCACGCCATGCCAGAACATCTGGCATTCCAACCGATCCGGCCGAGGGTTCCCTTTTCAATGAGTTCGGGGGCTTTACGGCTGAGGCTCCTCAGACGTGCGCGCTCGACATCTCCCAGGGCGCCTGCGGAAGGACCTCGCCGGTTTCGAGCAGTGACTTCAGGTTCGCCAGCACCGCCGGCCACCCGGCCGAGATGCCGCGGTACATGTCCTGGTTGGGGAGCCTTTCGTGGGTCACGGTCAGGCGGACGATGTCCTCGTGCGGTTCGATGAGGAAGGTGACGACCGACGGCTCTCTCGGCGATTCCAGGTCGGGGGAGTCCTCGAAGGTGATGACCAGGCGCGTCGGAGGCTCGGTCGTGATCACCTTGCCGACGACGTCGACGACGCCTGAGCCGTCGACGCGGCGGTGCTCCCAGGTCGAGCCGGCCTGCCAGTCCGAGACGTTGGCGTGTGCCCAGTAGCGAGCCGTGAGGTCGGCGTCCGTCAGGGCCTGCCAGACCTGCTCCGCGCCGGCGCGGATGTAGGTGACGTAGACGTAGGACGGCACGGTCGTGGTTCCGCTGGTCATGGCGTACTCCTCTGCCTGGTTCTTGATGGCGCTGATCGCTCGCAGGCGGGGCCTGTCGAACTCCGAGATCCAGCGCTCCTCGATCTCGTGGATGGGTGCCGGATTGAGGTAATGGAGCCGTTCCCGTCCGCGTCGCACGACGGTCACGAGGTTGGCCCGCTGAAGGACGTCGAGGTGCTGCGTCGCCGACTGGCGCGCCATGTTCAGGCGTTCGCACAGCTCGCTCAGCGTCTGGCCGTTGTGCTCACGCAGACGGTCGAGCAGGAGTCGCCGGGTGGGATCGGCCAGCGCTTTGAAGACCGCGTCCATCGCTCTCGCTTCGAGGCTCACGCGGCCATTATGCAGGTATTTACCTGCATGTTGTCAACGCCGGATCCCGGCCGACCCGGCTCCCCGACCGGCGATCGCTCATGACCAGGGAAGAGACCTTGTCCGCCTGCCGTCATCGCCCGGCAGGGCCACGAGATCACCCGGGGACGAAGCGGACGCATCCAGTAGATTCGCAACGCCAAGCCACAGCGTCGACCGGGAGTCCAGAGATGTCGATGCACCTGATCGAGGATCTGGTCGCGGATTCGATCCGCGTCCTGGACGCCCACTGCCCTGACCCCGACCCGCGCGTCCGCGACCAGGTTGCCGCGCTGTACCGCTTCCAGGATCGGTACGACTGCTCGTTCACGCACTTCCGGGTCATGGACATCCTGCTCCGGCGCGGCTACACCTACCGGTTCCCCCTGGAACGGCACCCCGACTACGCCGAGCGGCGAGGGTACTTCGACGCCCTGGACGAGTTCACCGCGCTGCGGGACTTCGACGAGGACGACGACGACTTCGACGGCTACGAGACCTGGCTGGAGGACGGGTACGTCGATCCCCCGTACCTCTACTGCGACGCCGGCACCGATCTGTGGCGTCGCATGTCCGACGCGGGACTCCTCACCGGTGACGACGCCGCCGCACCCCGCCGCGTACCCCTGGTGGAAGCCGTCGCCGCCGTCGCTCGCGCCGCCGAAGCCCGATCCGACCACGAACTGATCGCCGACTGGTACTCCCTGGGCCCCCACATGCTCCTGAGCAACCCCCTGGACCCGGAAGACCTGGAAACCGACCCCGCCGTCACCGAACTACGCTCCATAGCCCACCGAACCGGCGGCCTCTCCCTCGACCACGAGCCCTACGACGACCTGGAAACCTGGTGGGTGACCCTGTCACCCACCAGAGCCTGATTCCGTCAGACGTCCCCGGCCTTCGCCGCGTGCAAGAAGGCGTGCCATTCGATATGGGAGAAGGTAAGGGCGGGGCCCAAGGGGTTCTTGCTGTCCCGCACGGCGACGAGCCCTGGCAGGTTGGCGGCCACCTCCACGCAGGTTCCGCCGTCGCCGCTGGACCATGAGGACTTACGCCACTTCGCTCCGGTCAGATCCATTGCGCCATCACATCCTTGATGATGTCGAGGGACAGGTTCTGTGGGAGGGCCGCTGCTCGTAAGGCGTCGAAACGCCCTACTAATGCCGCTATGGTCTCACGGTTTTCTATCGTCAGTCCTCGGGGCGCACTCTCGACGTACGCGCTGTGCGGGGTACCACGTTGTTCGGCGACGGTGAAGGATGCCTGGAGGCCGAGTGTGGACCAGGAGGTATACGGGACGATCTGGATGGTGACTCGCGGAAGCTCCGCCATCTTCAGCAGCCATGCCAGTTGCTCACTCATGATGTCCGCACCGCCCAAAGGCCGGTGGAGTACTCCTTCGTCTATGAGGCTGTACACCATGGGGGCCTTCTTACTGGTGAGCATGGCCTGACGTTGAAGGCGGTTGGCCACCCGTTGATCGACCGTCTCGGCGGCGATCCCTGGCTCGTCCTCGAAGATTCGCCGGGCGTACGGCTCGACTTGGAAGAGTCCTGGAATCAGAAGAGGATCCCAGACCTGGAGCACGGACGCCTGAGCCTCCGCCGCGGCGAAGTCCCGGAAGTGCTCGGGCGCGCTCTCCCATCTGGTCTGTTTCCATAGCTCGACGAATACTCCGTCCAATCTGAATATCTTGTCGCACGCTTCCGCGAACCTTCTGTCAGGTCGCCGCCTGGACGTTTCGAGCATTCCGACCATGCTGACCGACACGGTCAGCATCTGCGACAGGTGCAACTGCGTCCACCCTGCTTGGAGTCGATGCCGCCGCAATTCATAGGCGAAACGCGCTTGTGGTGACTCGTCCGGATTGATTTGGATTGGGTTGGGCATGTCGCTTTTCTCCGTGGTCTCACCTGGTCTTACAAATACAGCGCCTGTCTCACCATGAATGTGGTGGGACAGTGGGCCTATTTGCATCATCAAAACTATCGGATGACCGCACGATTGGAGGGCCGAATAACATGCGGTGAGAGACGCTGTGATGCCCAGTCCGCGTTTGAGCAGAGACATGCCGATCTCTCAACCCGACGAGGATCCGGAGGAATCTCTGTGAAAGTGCGCGATCTGCTGGGCGCCGTCGAACTTCTCGGGCGGGCCGGGTCGGTGTCGCTCGCGCGGGTTTACGTGCGGGGGCTGCTCATGGCGGCCGGGCGTACCGGCATGGACGACGTCGAGCTTCTGGTCGGCGAGCTCGTCGCGAACGCCGTGGCGCACTCGGCCTCGGGGCGCAGGCCCGGTGGGGTGGTGAGCCTCAAGGTGTACGACGACGGGAAGTCTGTTCGGGTCGAGGTGATCGATGAAGGGGCGCCCGGTGCGATTCCGCCGGTTCCGGTGCAGGTGGATCCGCTGAGTGAAGGCGGGCGCGGTCTGTGGCTCGTGCGGGAGCTGTCCTCGGCGTGGGGGTGGGCGGACGGTGGCGGGGGGCGGACGGTGTGGTTCGAGGTCACGCCGTGAGGGGTGGTGGGGGCGACTGGGTGGGCTTTCAGCGGGGCGGTCGGGTGTCGTAGGCGTGGCGGGACTGATCGACCTTGGACATGTTGGCCGTGGCCCACTGGTTCAGGTGGGCGAACAAGGGAGCTAGAGTGCGGCCGAGGTCGCTGATCTCGTACTCGACGCGTGGCGGGACCTCTGGGTGGTAGGTGCGGGTGATGACGCCGTCACGTTCCATGCGGCGCAGGGTGTCGGTCAGGACCTTCGGGGTGATGGACGGCAGGCGTCCCTGCAACTCGACGAAACGCTGACGGCCGTGGCGGTCCAGGGTCCACAGGATCGGCGTGGTCCAGCGGCTGAACACCACCTCCACGGCCGGACCGATCGGGCACGCCTGCTCGGCGTCGGCCGGCTCGGGCGGCGTCCATGCCACATCGGCGCTCATCGGCGTCCCTGGTCCCTTCGGTAGGCGTCCGAGTGCCGTCCATCTTCGGGGACGGCCTCTCTCACAGTGTCCCTGCGATGGTTCTTCGCACGTGGCCAGGGGGACCCTAAGGAAACATGTCACCTCTTATATAAGTTCTTCTATAAGAGCTGTTAGATCGCGCACCGGCGCTCGACCGGACTCGAAGACGCCCGCGCTGACTCCTTTTCGATTCCCGGTCGTTCCTTGCGCTTTGGCCGGCGTTCGCTGTCAACACCGGTCGAATTGTGACCCACCTGTTCCGGGTGAATGTTGACCCACCCGGGTTGTTCTAGTCGTTGGTCTTGCCGGCCGGGGGGACACGGCCGAGGTCTCGGTCTTTGAGGCGGTAGCTGTCTCCTTTCATGCTGATCACTTCGGCGTGGTGGACCAGGCGGTCGATCATGGCCGCGGCCACGACGTCGTCGCCGAAGACCTCGCCCCAGCGGCCGAAGGGTTTGTTGCTGGTGACGATCAGGCTGGCCCGTTCGTAGCGGGAGGAGACCAGCTGGAAGAACAGGTTGGCGGCTTCGGCCTCGAAGGGGATGTAGCCGACTTCGTCGATGATGAGCAGCGGGATGCGGCCCAGCTTGATGAGTTCGTCTTGCAGGCGGCCGGCGTGGTGGGCGTCGGCCAGGCGGGCGACCCATTCGGCGGCGGTGGCGAAGGCGACGCGGTGTCCGGCCTGGCAGGCTCGTAGCCCGATGCCGATGGACAGGTGGGTTTTGCCGGTGCCGGGCGGGCCGAGGAACACCATGTTCTCCTTGCCGGTGATGAAGTCCAGGGTGCCCAGGTGGGTGATGGTGTCTCGTTTGAGGGAGCGCTGGTGATCGAAGTCGAACTCCTCCAGCGATTTGCGGGCGGGGAACCGCGCCGCGCGGATGCGTCCCTCGCCGCCGTGGGATTCGCGTGCTGCGACCTCGCGTTGCAGGCAGGCGGCCAGGAACTCCTCGTGTGACCAGCCTTGATCGCGGGCTCGTTCGGCCAGGCGTTCCACCGCGCCCGCCAGCGAGGGGGCCTTCAACGCCCGGGTGAGGTAGGCGATCTCGCCGGCCAGATTGCGGCTGGCGCCGGTGGTGTTGCGGCTGGTGGCGTTGTGGCCGGTCATCAGGCGGCCCCTTCCCGGTCGTCGCCGATCAGGCCGAACATCCGGTCGTAGTCGGTCAGCGCGCGCTGCTCGACCTGCAGTTCGGCCGGGCAGGAGGCCGGTGCGCGGTGAGTCTTGCGCAGCTGGGCCGCTGCGGCGGCGTGGGCGGGGTCGGTGATGGTCTGGTGATCGGCCCAGCACCGCTCATGCCGGGCGACCGGCTGTCCCTGGCAGGTGACGGTGATGTGCTCCAGGTCGGCCACCACCTCGATTCTGCGGCCGATCACCCCTGGATGGACGGAGTAGTCGTTGGAGTCCAGCCGCACGTAATGGTCTCTGGGCAGCCGGGTGGTGTGACGCCATCCGGTGACCGGAGGCACCGGCGGCAGCTCCAGCATCGCTTGGTGGTCTGCCTGCCAGCGATCGGCGGGCCGGCAGTGCAGCCTGCGGTGGATGCGCTGGTTGGCACGCACCAGCCACTGGGCGAGCTGGGTGTTGAAATCATGCGGGCCGGTGAAGCTGCGGCCGGGCAGAAACGAGGTCTCCAGATAGCCGTTGGCCCGCTCGACCAGGCCCTTGGCCTCGGGATCGGCAGGCCTGCACTGGATCACCTTCAGGCCCAGTGTCCTCCGGAACGCGTTCATCGTCTCGGTCAGCTGCGGCTTGCCGCCACGCCACTGCCCGACCGCTGCCTCGTTGTCCCACACCAGCGCCTTGGGCGCCCGCCCCCACTCACTGATCAGCGCCCAATGCCCGGCAAGAAGATCAGGGCTCTGCCGCGAGGGCAGCATCCGCGCGGCGATGATGCGCGAGTAGCCGCTCACCATGACCAGCACCGGCGGGCGACCGGCCTGCCCAAAGCCCAGCGGCACCTGCACCGCGGGAAACCACAGATCGCATTGCGCCAGCTCACCCGGCTGATACTCCGTGCGCGACGCTGGATCGACCGGCTGGAACAACGGTCTGAGCTGCGCGATGCGATCAAAGATCACCGATCTGCCGCGCGTCCACCCCACCCGCTCCATGATCACTGTCGATGGCATCGCCGGGAACTCCGCCAAAAGCACCCTGATCTGCGGTTCCACCGCATCCACAATCGAACCCCTGGCCACCCGCTCATACCGCGGCGGCTGATGACAGCCCAGCGCCTTCTTCACCGTGTTCTTCGAGATCCCCAACCGGCGAGCGATCGCACGGATCGCCATCCCCTCACCCCGGTGCAACCGGCGGATCTCTGCCCAGTCCTCCACGCTCAACACCTCATGATCATCACGGGGTGGGTCAACATTCACGCGGAACCACAGGGTCAGTATTCAGCCGGAGCCGACATTCGCCGTGGCCGCTCCTGGGACGCGGGCTGAGAGGTGTTACTGGGACGGTTGAGGTGTGTTGACCCCACCCGTGCGGCGCCATCGCGGCCGGGCGCCGCGATCCCACCCATAACAGCGCGCACAGCGAGCCGCGCGGGACCGCCCGCGGCGAGACCGCGTGAGCTCTGTGAGGGGCGAGACCGTGCGAGGACCGCGCGAGGACCGTGTGCGGTCAGACGGCGGGAGGACCGTGTGCGGTCAGACCTTGTGGTGCCTGCGCGCGACGGTTGAAAGGTCACTGGCGTGCATCCCAGCCCTTCCTCGCGCTTGATCGTGTTCGTTGTGGCTATTCGTGGGGGAGGGGCTGCCAGTGGGGAGGCGCTCCGTCACAAAGCCGCCCAGACGCACACCCCGACCATCGCGAGTAGATCCCACCTCCTCCCGCATGCTCTTCACCTCCCACACCGCGTCGGCGGGACGCAGCCCCGCGAATCCCGGCGCCCACAACGGAGCCCTTCTGCGGTGCGCGGTGCACGGTGCACGGTGCGAGAAGAATGCGCGTCAGCGCCTGGGAAGCACAGCCCGAGCCGCAGGCGAGGCCCATCCCCGGCGCAGCCCCGCATGTCGCTTCTCCCGAGGTCGGCGTTCCTCTCATGCCCGGTGCGACCGGGGGCACAGCTGTCCTGTAGCCCCGTGTCGACTACCGCTTCATGGTCCCGAACCCAGCGTTCACTTCCCCCAGCTTTGACACGCTCTCTCCCCGTTCCTGATGCATGCTTTCCTTGGCGCCGCGTTGGCGGGACGCAGGTCGGTGCAGCCCGGCGCCTACGACGGCGGCCAGCTGAGCTTCTGCGGAACGCGATACGAGAGGAATGCGCGTCAGCGCCTGGGAAACACAGTCCGAGCCGGAGGCGAGGCCCATTTCTCGGCGGAGCCCCGCATGTCGCTTCTCTCGAAGGTCGGTGTTTTCCTCATCCCCGGCGCAGCCCCCGGGCGCATTTCTCCTGTAGCCCCGTGCCCACTTCCGCGTCATGGTCCCGAACCCAGCGTTCACTCCGCCCTCAGCTCTGGTGTGCTCATGTCGTTCCTGGTGCGTGCTCTTCTTGGCGCCGGGTCGGCGGGATGCAGGTCGGCGGAGTCCGGCGTCCACAACGGTGTCCAACTGGCCGGCCTTCTGCGGTGCGCGATGCGAGGGGGATGCGCGTCAGCGCCTGGGAAACGCAGTCCGAGCCGGAGGCGAGGCCCATTTCTCGGCGGAGCCTCGAACGTTGCTCGTGGTTGTCGTCGGCAGGGGCGCTTTCCTCTAGGTGAGTACTGGGAGGGCGGTGTTAGCGTCGGGCCGGTCGCGGTGGGACGCCGTTCCCGCGGCCATCCCGCCTTCTTTCGGATGCGGGTGAACCATGTCGAGACGGGAGAGAACGCATGATCGTGGTGACGGGGGCGACGGGCAATGTGGGGCGGCCGCTGGTGCGGGCGCTCGCGAGGGCGGGGGAGGAGGTGACGGCGGTCTCGCGCGGTGTCTCGGGCGTTGGCAGGCCGGGCGTTCCCGGGGTAGCTGCCCCTGGCGGGGGTGCGCCCGGGGTGGGTGCCCCTGGCGGGGGTGCCCCTGGGGCGGACGTCCCCGGGGGAGGTGTACCGGACGGGGTGCGGTATCGGCGGGCGGATGTGGCGGACGCGGAGAGCCTGCGGGCCGTGGTCGACGGGGCGGACGCGTTGTTTCTGCTCGTCAGTGGGGCCGGTGCGCACGTGGACGGGCGGGCGGTGCTCGACGTGGCCAGGGCGGGGGGAGTGCGGCGGGTCGTGCTGTTGTCTTCGCAGGCCGCGGGGACGCGGCCGGACTCTCCTTCGCACGCGCCGCTGCGCGTGCTGGAGGAGGCCGTCCGGGACTCGGGCCTGGAATGGGTGATCCTCCGCCCGGGAGGCTTCCACTCGAACGCGTACGCCTGGGCGGAGACGGTGCGCGCCCGGCGGACGGTGGCGGCGCCGTTCGGGGACGTGGGCCTGCCGCTGGTCGACCCCGCCGACATCGCCGAGGTGGCCGCCGCGGCGCTGCGCGAGGACGGCCACGCGGGGCGCGTGTACGTGCTGACCGGTCCGGAGCTCAGCACGCCCCGGGAGCGGGCCGAGCAGATCGGGCGGGCGCTCGGCGAGCCGGTGCGCTTCGCCGAGCAGACCCGCGAGGAGGCCCGTGCCCAGATGGTGACGTTCATGCCCGAGCCCGTCGCCGACGGCACGCTCGCCATCATCGGAGAGCCGACCGACGCCGAACGGAGCGTCAGCCCGGCCGTCCCGGAGATCCTCGGCCGCCCCGCCCGCCCGTTCTCCGACTGGCTGCGCCGCCACGTCGCCGCCTTCCGCTGACGTCGCGGCCCAGGCCGGCTGGAATCTGAGCCATTGGGCCGGCTGGAGAACTGAGCCCTTAGGCCGGCGGCGAGGTGAGCGGCCGGTAGGTGAGGACGAGGGCGCCGGTGGAGAAGGTGGTGGTGCCGAGGAGTTCGAGGGTGCCGGCGCTCTCCTTGCGGAACAGGGGCTCGCCCTCGCCCTTGATGACCGGATACACCCACACGTGGTACTCGTCGAGCAGGCCGGCGGCGGCGAGGGCGTCGGTCAGGCGGCCGTTACCCCAGATGAGAATGTTGCCGCCGTCCTGCTGCTTGAGCTTGGTGACCTCGGGGATCAGGTCGTCGCCGGGGATGACGACCGTGGGGTTCCAGGCCGAGGTGTCCACGGGCTGGGACGCGACGACGTACTTGGTGACCGCGTTCACATGGTCGCCGTACGGGTTGCCGCCCATGCCGGGCCATGCCTGCGCCATGCCCTCCCAGGTGACGCGCCCGAGCAGCAGCGCGTCCGCGCTCAGGGCGAGATCGAGCCCGTAGTTCCCGCTCTCTTCGTCGGCGTACTGCAGCGACCACAGGTGCGGGTCGTCGATGAACCCGTCGAGCGTGGCGAACGTCGAAACGATGATCTTGCGCATGGTTGTGCTCCATCCAGGACCTCGGGCCATCGATCGTCAGCGACCCTAGCGGCGCCCACCGACAGTTCCGGCCCGGCACGACGCGGGCCGGTCATCACTCCGAAGCTATGGCCGTTCGGGATTTCCCAGGCGCGCGGGAGCGGGAGAGGTTGGAAGGCATCCCGCCCGCCCCGGTTGGAAGGGGCGGCGCCGTCCCCCTTTCTCTCCCGAGGAGGCGCCGACATGCCCGGACGATTCACACGCCTGGCCGCGGTGGCACTGACCGCCGCGGCCCTTTTATCCCCGACCCTCCCGGCGGCCCCCGCCCACGCCGGGCCGGTCGCCGAGAAGGAATGGCGGGAGGTGTTCTCGCCCGACGGCACCATAAGCCGCGTCCTGGTCCCCGCGCGCAAACCCGCCGCCCTCAGCCGCGAGCTGGTCCAGAAGGCCGCCGCGGCCGAGGTGATCCCCCTGCAGGAGACGGGGCCGTCCGCGCAGCGCTTCGACCTGGTCATCATCGGCGACGGCTACACCGCCGCGCAGATGGGACTGCTGCGCCAGCACGCCGAGTCCAAGTGGGCCGAGGTGGCGGCGGTCGAGCCGTTCAAGAAGTACAAGAACTCTTTCAACGTGTGGCTGGTCAACGTGGTGTCCAACCAGTCCGGCGTGGACAACGACCCCTATGGCACGACCCGTGACACGGCGCTGGACATGACCTTCTACTGCGCCGGCACGGCCCGGCTGCTGTGCCTGGACACGGCCAAGGCCCAGGCGTACGCCGCGGCGGCGCCCCAGGTGGACGTGATCCTGGCGCTGGGCAACAGCACGACCTACGGCGGCGCGGGTTACAGCGGCATCTCCACCGCCTCCGGCGGCAACGCCCAGTCGGGCCAGATCGCCATCCACGAGTTCGGCCACTCGATCGGCGGGCTCGCCGACGAGTACTACACGGCGGGCACCACCTACCCGGGTGGCGAGCCGGGCGAGCCCAACGTCACCACCTCGGCGTCCGGCGCGAAGTGGGCGTCCTACATCGGGCGGGCCACCCCGGACGGGGGAGTGATCGGCGCCTACCAGGGCGGCAGCCAGTACGAGTACGGCATCTACCGGCCGTCGGAGAACTCGCTGATGCGGGTGCTCGGCCGTCCCTTCAACCTGGTCGGCCTGGACGTGATGGACCGGGCGATCGCCGCGAAGGCGGGCGGCACTCCGCCGGGCCCGTGCGACGCCCTCGGACAGCGGCGCACCGGCACGCTGGCCTCCGGCGCCACCGCCTACCAGCCCGACGGCAACTGGTACTACACCGGCGCCTCCGGGACGCACCGGGGATGCCTGGACGGACCGGACGCCGCCAACTTCGACCTGTACCTGGAGAAGTGGAGCGGCTCGGCCTGGGGCACCGTGGCCACCGCCGCCACCATCGGCGGCGACGAGACCCTGACGTACAGCGGCACGGCGGGTTACTACCGCTACCGCATCGTGGCCGGCTCGGGGTCCGGACCCTACACGCTCGGCTACGACGTCCCCTAGGGGCCCGGCGCACGGTGAGAAGGCGCCCCGCGGGACTCAGTCCCGCGGGGCGGCCTCGCCGATGATCTGGTCGAGCTGGGCGCGCATCTGCTGGGCCACCGGGGCGTCCATCTTGTCGGTCAGGGCCAGCGCCCGGCCGAGCGAGTCCCGTGCCGCCTCGTCGTCGCCGGCCCGCCGCTGCGCCTCGCTGAGCGAGACCAGCGTGCGGGCCTCCAGCAACGGCATGTGCATCGAGCGGAACAGCGACAGCGCCTGCTCCAGGTGCAGCACGGCCTGCGTGGCGTCGTCCTGCGCCATGGACAGCTCGCCGAGGCCGAGCTGCACCCGCGCCTCCACGAGCTGCTCGCTGGACGTGCTCGCCAGCATCAGCGACCGGTGCAGCGCGCTCGCGGCCTCGGCCAGCTCCCCTCGCCGGAGCCGGGCGATGCCGAGACCGTGCAGCGCGTACGCCTCGCCGGTGGGGTCGCCGATGTTGCGGACCACGGTCAGCGCCTCGTTGAAGACCTCCGCCGCCAGCGCGGGCTGGTCGGACTGGAGGTAGGTATGGCCGATGCGGTGCAGCACCTGGGCCTCCACCCGCCTGCTGCCGCTGGTGCGGCTCAGCTCCAGCGCCTCGGCCAGCAGGCGCTGCGCCCCGGGCAGGTCGTCGAACTCCAGCCGGAGCTGCGCCAGGTTGTGCAGCACGTACGCCGACGCGACCTGGTCCCCGGTGCCGCGGAAGATGTCCAGGGCCCGTTTGTAGTGGGCCTCGGCGTCGGAGAACCGCCCGCTCAGCCGGTCCAGGAACCCGATGTTCCTGATGACCAGGGCCGTGCCCTGCCGGTCGCCGACCTCCTCGAAGAGCTGGACGGCGGCCTGGAAGTCGCAGCGGGCGTCGCCGAACCGCTGCTCGGTGATGTAGAGCGAGCCCCGCGAGTAGTGCATGGCGGCCTGGCCGCGCTTGTCCTGGGCCTGCCGGGCGGCGGCCAGCGCGATCTGGTGGGTCTCACGCCAGTCGTCGAGGTAGACCCGCGACTCGAACAGCGTCACCGAGCTGATCGCGAGGTCCCAGCACAGCTCCACGAGCCCCGCCTGCGCGGCCTGGCGTATGCCGGACACCAGCATGCTGCGCTCGCGCTCGTACCACTGCAGGGGAGCGGCGACGAGCTGGTCGACCAGCTTGGCGGGCAGCGGCCAGCGGACGGCGCCGCTGTGGATCTGGACGTAGTCGCCGCCGTACTCGCGGCGGTGGGCGGCCTCGGCCAGGAACAGCAGCCCGCCGAGGACGCGGGCCAGCGCGGCGCCGCGCTCGGCCGGGGTCTCCTCGGCGGCCAGGCGCTCGCGGGCGAACACGCGCAGCAGGTCGTGGAAGCGGTACTGGCTGTGCACGCCGTACCCCACGCCGGTGGTCTCGATGAGCTGGGCGTCGGCCAGGTCGTCCAGCAGGTCCTGGGCGTCGTGGAGGGGCTGGTCGAGCAGGGCCGCGCTCACCCAGGCCGAGAAGATCTGCGCGTCCAGGATGGTCAGGCGGCGGAACAGGCGGCGGGCGTCCTCGCTGATGCTGTCGTAGGTGAGCGAGATGCTGGCCCGGATGCCCATCTCGCCGTGTTTGAGCTCGTCGAGCCTGCGGGTCTCGTCCTCCAGGCGGCTCACGAGCTGCTCGATGCTCCAGTGCGGGCGTGCCGACAGCCGGGCGCCGGCGATGCGCAGCGCGAGCGGCAGGTGCCCGCACAGCTCGGCCAGCGCCTCGGCCGCCTCGATCTCCGACTGCACTCGTTCGATGCCCGCGATGCGCGACAGCAGGTTCACCGACTGGTCGGACTCGAAGATGTCCACGTCGACGTGGACGGCGCCCGCCAGCCCCGCCAGGCGGCTGCGGCTGGTGATGATGACGGCGGAGGCGGGGTTGCCGGGCAGCAGGGGCAGCACCTGGCTCTCGCTGCCCGCGTCGTCGAGGACGATGAGCATGCGGCGGTCGGCGAGCAGCGCGCGGTACATCTCGGCGCGCTCCTCCAGGCCGTCGGGGATCGCGGTGCCGGACACGCCGAGCACGCGCAGGAAGCGCTCCAGCACCTGCATGGGGCTCGCGGGCCTCGGGGCCGCGCCGTGCAGGTCGGCGAAGAGCTGGCCGTGGGGGAAGCGGTCGCCCACGCTGTGGGAGGCGTGCACGGCGACCG
Source organism: Sphaerisporangium siamense (assembly GCF_014205275.1). Taxonomy (NCBI): domain Bacteria; kingdom Bacillati; phylum Actinomycetota; class Actinomycetes; order Streptosporangiales; family Streptosporangiaceae; genus Sphaerisporangium; species Sphaerisporangium siamense. Next base: position 6,101,381 of record NZ_JACHND010000001.1, on the reverse strand, counting down.
TGGTCTTGCCGACCCCGGGCTTGCCGACGATCACGATGATCGGGACGGCGAACCGCGAGCGGTCCTCGGAGGCGAGCATCAGGCGCTGGCGGATGTCCTCGATCTGCTTGGTGCGCCCGGTGAAGTCGGCGATGTCGGTCGGCAGCATGCCCGGGACGTTCGGGACGGCCGGCGCGGCCTGGACCTCCACCCTGTCCTGCGGGGACGGCGGGTCCAGGCTCTCGTCGGAGGTGAGGATCGCGTGTTCGAGCTGCTGGAGGCGCTCGTTGGGCTCGATGCCCAGCTCCTCGATCATGGTGCGCCTGGCGTTGCGGTACACCTGGAGGGCCTCGGCCTGGCGGCCCGAGCGGTACAGCGCCGTCATGAGCTGGCCGCGCAGGCGCTCGCGCAGCGGGTGCTCCTCGGTCAGCTCGGTCAGCTCGCCGACCAGCTCGTGGTGGCGGCCGAGGTCGAGTTCGAGCTGGATGCAGTCCTCGTTGGCGGTGATGCGGTCTTCGGCGAGCCTGCTGGCCGCCGACTGCACGAGCCTGCTGTCGATGCCGTCGAGCGCCGGCCCCCGCCACAGCGACAGCGCGTCGCGGAAGTGGCGGATGGCCTCGTTGAGGTTGCGGCCCTCGCGGGCGCGCCGGGCCCGCTGGACGAGGCTCTCGAAGCGCTGGGCGTCGATCTCGTCGGCGGTGGCGCGGATGGCGTAGCCGAGCGACTGCGTGGCGATGATGTCGGGGCTGCCGTTGGCGGCGAACAGCCGCCGCAGCGAGGAGATGCAGATCTGGACCTGGGCGCGGGCGGTCGTCGGGGGCTCGTCGCCGTAGATGGCCTCCATGAGCCGGCCGATCGTGACGACCCGGTTGGCGTCGAGCAGGAGGACGCTCAGCACGATCTGCTGCCTGATCCCCCCGAGATCAAGCCGACGGCCCGCGACGGAAGCTTCGAGAGCCCCTAGAATCCCGAATTCCACCAGCATCTCCTCGCAAGAAAGCCCGCGGCCCATCCGGAACTTTGCTCACCCTCCGATGCGAGAGGTAACAGGTGCCTGATTCCAGGAGATCCGCCCCGTAGTAAACATCGACCTGTGGCCGGTTCGTGCCACTCTTGCGCATTGATACTGCCAGGCGCGAGCTGGTCACGTATAGCGATGTCACTTATGTCTGGATCGTACTCCTATACGAGGTTCAGATCTATAGAGAGTCTACGTGTACTTTCTGGCCTCGTATACTTGTTTGCGCATGCAACCGAACGGCCACTGTCAGGCGATGCCGCTACGGTGAAATGTCCGCTTGTGAGTACTTTATTTCCTGGTTGTACGTGAGGGCGGACGGCCGGCGCCCCGGCGCGGGCCGGGAGCGGATGCGGCCTCCGTCGCCCGAGGGCTCAGCCCCAGGGGGTGTTGCCGCCGGCGGCTCCGGCACGGGCGGCGCGGGCGCCGTCGCGTGCGGCGATCCCGGCGGTCTCAGTGATCCCGGCGACCCAGGCGACCCCGGCGACCCCGGCGACGCGGAAGGCGGGGCGGGTGTGTGCGCTCATCGTGCTGACCTCTTCTCGTGTCGCGGTCCGCGGGTGCGCGGTCGAGCCTTGGGAACACCGTCAACGTAGAAACCGCCGCCATTCGGTCATTATCGGTTCTCTTCTCGCCTGCCATTGGTCCTGCTCAGCGCACTATTCAGGCCTTTTCGGCCTTTAAGGACGTTTTTCTGGGCTTCGGGGAGAAGTGTGGAGCTCCCGGCGACCGAAAGCGCCGCACGCAGGGGAGGCGGCCCGGCGGGGCACGGCGGATGATGCCGCAAAATAGCCGGACGAAAGTGAATCGATAGCGAGATTCGGCAGGCTAGCCACAGGCCGGAACTGACTGGGTGCCATCAGCATCTTTTCCTCCGGATCCATGCGCGTCGGGTCGGGGCCGGCGAAACCGGACTGCGGTACGTCGTCCGGCAGCTCACGTGCGTGCGGCGCCCAGGGCGCCATGGCGACCGGCGCGCGATCGCAGTGGTGGTCGAGCTGTCCGTCATGGCGGACCCGGCAGATGGAGCTCTCGGGATGAGCATTACGGCGCAGGCGTTGGACGGCGTTTACGGCCGGTCGGCGGCCGGCGTGCGGGCGCGGCTCGAACATGACCGTCTCGGGTGCTGGGAGGACGTGGCCGACGCCGAGACCGACAGCGAGGGCTGTATAAGCGAGTGGCGCGACAAGAAGCTGGAACGCGGGCTCTATCGCATTGTTTTCGATAGCGACTATTACTTCGTCGGGTTGGGCCTGACCGCCGCCTATCCCGAGATAATCGTCACTTTCCGGATGCAGGACGAGACCGACGCCTATCTGATCCAGGTGATGTTGTCGCCGTACTCGTATTCGACGCATTTCCGGATCACGTGAGCCGCGCGGGTCGCGTTGCGGCCGGCTCCCTGCCGACCGCTCGGGAGGACCGGGCCCAGGCGGAGAAGGGAACCACCACGGTGAGCACAGGAAAGATCATCAAGGTGGCGGCCGGTGGCGGCGGGCCGGCCCGGCCGCCCGCGGCACGCTACCGCCCGTTCACGCCCGTCGCGCTGGACGGCCGCTCCTGGCCGGACAACACGATCACCTCGGCGCCGCGCTGGCTGTCCACCGACCTGCGCGACGGCAACCAGGCCCTGGCCGTGCCCATGTCCCCCGAGCGCAAGCTGGCCATGTTCGGCCTGCTCACGCGCATGGGCTACACCGAGATCGAGGCGGGCTTCCCCGTCGCCGGCCAGGACGACCACGCCTTCCTGCGCACGCTCATCGAACAGGACCTGATCCCCGACGGCGTGCGCGTCTCGGTGCTCGTCCCGGCCCGCGACGAGCTGATCCGGCGCACGGTCGAGAGCCTGGAGGGCGTCCGGTGCGCCACGATCCACCTCTACAACGCGACCTCCCCGCAGTTCCGGCGCGTGGTGTTCGGCATGACCAGGGACGAGTGCAAGGACCTGGCCGTCCAGGGCACCCGGCTGGTGATGAAGTACGCCGACAAGCTGCTCGCCGGCTGCGACCTCGGGTTCGAGTACTCGCCCGAGCTCTTCGGCGACACCGAGCCGGAGTTCGCGCTGGAGGTCTGCGAGGCGGTGATGGACGTCTGGCGGCCCGGGCCGGGGCGTGAGATCATCCTCAACCTCCCCGCCACCGTCGAGCGCGCCCTGCCCAACCGGTTCGCCGACCAGGTGGAGTGGCTGGACCGCAACCTGTCCCGGCGCGAGCACGTCTGCCTGTCGGTCCACCCCCACAACGACCGCGGCACGGGGGTGGCGGCGGCCGAGATGGCCATGCTGGCGGGAGCGCAGCGGGTCGAGGGCTGCCTGTTCGGCAACGGGGAGCGCGCCGGCAACGTCTGCCTGGTCACGCTCGGGCTCAACCTGCTCACCCAGGGCGTGGACCCGGGCATCGACTTCTCCGACCTGCCCGAGGTCCGGCGCGTCGTGGAGGCGTGCACCGGCATCCCGGTGCACGCGCGCCACCCCTACGGCGGCGACCTGGTCTACACGGCGTTCTCCGGATCGCACCAGGACGCCATCAAGAAGGGCCTGGACGCCCGGGACCGCGCCGCCGCGGCGGACGCCGACCCGCCGTGGGAGGTGCCCTACCTGCCCCTGGACCCGCGCGACGTCGGCCGCGCCCACGAGACCGTGGTGCGGATCACCAGCCAGTCCGGCAAGGGCGGCGTGGCGTACGTGATGAGCTCCCGCCACGGGCTGAACCTGCCGCGGGCGTTGCAGGCCGACTTCTCCCGTGTCGTCCAGGCCAGGGCGGACGCGCGGGGCGGGGAGATCATGCCCGAGGAGATGCTCGACCTGTTCGACCGCGAGTACCTGGAGTACGCGGCCCTGCCGCTGCCGCTGGTCTTCACCGGCGAGCCCGTCACCGCCGAGCTCCACGTGGACGGCGAGACGCCCGGCGCGTGGGCGGACGCGGCCTCGCGGCTGCGGGCCGCCCTCGCCGGGTGGGGCGTGGAGGTCCGGGCCGTGCACCGCACCGTGGGGGCGGCGCACACCGGCGAGGAGGTGACCGTCTACGCCGAGTGCCTGCTGCCCGGCGGAACGCTGTGGGGCGCCGGCGTGGACGCGGACGTGGCGAAGGCGGCGCTGTCGGCGGTGCGGGCGGCGGCCACCCGGGCGCGGCTGCGGGCCGCCGCGGCCCCGCCGGTTCTGCCGGCCGCGCCGCCGCGGGAGCAGGAGGTGAACGGGGTGCCGCTCGGGATACCCGCGCCGCGTGCCTCGCACGCCGTCGCGGCGGCCGTCGGGGGATAGCCGCGCGATAAGGCCTGAAAGGTGCGGCAACTTAACGTGGCCACAGACGCCGAAATCGGACATGAACGGACAATCGGACAAAGCCAATTCGTGCTATGGCACCGCACGGAAAGGGCGGACGGGGATGCGACGCACTGAACCCGCACACGGGGGGAGGCCGCGCACCCGGCCTCCGATGGACGGCGGGGACGTGACTTTCGTCGGGACAAAGGGAGGCTCGTCATGAGCCTGATCGAACGACAGGAGGCGTTGGCCTCCTTGGAGGGATCACTCACCAGCGCCATCAAGGGAAAGGGCCGGGTGGCCCTGGTAAGCGGCGCCGTGGCGACCGGCAAGAGCGAACTGCTGCACGCGTTCGCCGAGCACGCCGCCGAGCTCGGGGCCCTGCCCATCACCGCCACCGGATCGCTCGCCGAGCGGGACATGCCGTTCGGCGTGCTCGGCCAGCTCGTCCACGACGCGCCACTGGTGCTCGCCGAACGCGAGCGCGCCATGGCGCTCCTGCAGGAAGGGGCGCGGGCCTTCGCCTCCTCCGGCCCGGACGCCGACCCGCTCAAGCAGGTCGACGCCCAGATCGTGCACGCCCTGTGCACCGTCCTGCTCGAACTCTCCGAGCGCTGCCCGCTCATGATCGTGGTGGACGACGTCCACCACGCCGACCGGGCCTCGCTGCTGTGCCTGGCCTACCTGTGCCGCCGGGTGCGGTTCGCCTCGATCATCGTGGTGTTCAGCCACTCCACCCACGGCCGGTACGCCGAGACCTCCTTCCCCACCGAGCTGATGCGCCAGCCGCACTCCCACCGCGTCCAGCTCGCCCCCCTCACCCGGGCGGGTGTGCTCGGCATGGTCGCCGAGCGCCTCGGCCCCGGCGCGGCCGAGCGGTTCGGCGGCGAGTGGCACGCCCTCACCGGCGGCAACCCCCTGCTGGCGGCGGGGCTCATGGACGACTACCAGGCCGCGGCGCACGCCGGCGAGCCACCGGCCGCGCTCGTGCCCGGCGAGGCGTACGGCCAGGCCGTCCTGGCCTGCCTGCACCGGGCCGACGCCAAGATGCTCCCGGTGGCCTGGGGGCTCGGCGTGCTCGGCAGGCCCGACTCCCTGGCCCGGCTGCTCGGCGTGAGCCAGGAGTACATCACCCGCGAGCTGAACACCCTGGAGGCCGCCGGCCTGCTGGCCGGCGGAACGTTCCGCCACGAGGCCGCCCGCGCCGCCGTGCTCGCGGAACTGGACGCCGGCGAGCGCGCCGACCTGCACCGCCGCGCCGCCCGCCTCGACTACGACGGCGGAGGCTCCACCACAGCCGTCGCCGACCACCTGATCAGCGCGGGAGGCGTTGACGACCCCTGGGCCGTCGAGGTCCTGGAGGACGCCGCGCGCCACGCCCTGCGCGACGGCCGCGTGGAGGCCGCCGTCGAGTACCTGCGCCTGGCCTCCCGGACCTGCGCCGACGACCGGCACCGCTACCGGATCACCACCGCGCTCATGCGCGCGGAGTGGCGCATCAACCCCAGCACGCCCACCGGGCACTTCCCCGAGCTGACCGACGCGCTGCGCCGCGGCCGGCTGCGCGGCGGCGACGCCGTCGTCCTGGCCAAGGCCCTGCTGTGGCACGGCAGGCTCCAGGACGCCGAGGACGTGCTGAAACACCTCGGGGAGTCGGGGGAGAAGCTCGACGCCGACGCCATCACCGAGCTGGTGGTCGCCCGCCCGTGGCTGCGCTGCTCCTACGCTCCGTTCCTGGCCCACCTGCCCCAGGTGACCAGCGAGCAGTCCCGCGCCGCGATCCTCACGGTCGCCGCCTACCGCCGCCTGGAGTCCTCGGTCACGCTGGCCGCCGTGCTCACCCGCGGTCCGCGCGAGGAAATCGTCTCGGGCGTGGAGCGCATCCTGCGCAGCACGCGCCTGGACGAGATGTCCATGGACACCGTGGAGAGCGCCCTGCTCGCGCTCACCTACGGCGGGCGGCCCGACAAGGCGGCGCCCTGGTGCGACCTGTTCATCGACGAGGCGTCCTCGCGTCGCGCCCCGAGCCGGCAGGCCCGGCTCTCGGCCATCCGCGCCGAGATCGCGCTGCGCCAGGGCGACATGCTCGGCGCCGAGTTCCACGGCCGCCTCGCCCTGGACACCATCCCGGCCAGCGGCTGGGGCGTCGCCCTCGGCGGGCCGCTGTCCAGCCTCGTCATCGCCTCCACGGCGATGGGCAAGTACGAGGCGGTCAACGAGCTGCTCGACCAGCCCGTGCCCGAGGCGATGTTCCAGACCCGCTGGGGCCTGCACTACCTGCACGCCCGCGGGCGCTACAGCCTCGCCACCGACCACCCCCAGCTCGCGCTGCGGGACTTCCAGCGGTGCGGCGAGCTCATGGGCAAGTGGGACCTGGACGTGCCCTGGCTGATCCCCTGGCGGGCCGAGGTCGCCGAGGCGTGCCTGCGCCTCGGGCGTCCCGACCAGGCCAGGCGGCTGGCCGAGGAGCAGATCAGACGGTGCGGCGCCGGCGCGCCCCGCGTCCACGGCATCGCCATGCGGCTGCTCGCCGCCACCAGCGAGCCGCGCCACCGTCCCATGCTGCTCCGGCAGGCCGGCGACCTGCTGCAGTCCGGCGGTGACCGGTACGAGCTGGCCCGCGTCCTCGCCGACCTCACCGAGGCGTTCCACGCGCTCGGCGAGTACCGCAGGGCCGGGATGATCGGCGGGCGGGCCCGCGCGGTCGCCCAGGAGTGCCACGCCGACCCGCTGCACCGCTCCCTGGCCAGGGAGGGCGAGGCGGGGGCCGCCACCGCCGCCGCGGGCGCCGCCACGGAGGCCCCGGACGTGACGGCGATCCTCAGCGACGCCGAACGGCGCGTCGCGGTGCTGGCCGCCGCCGGGTACACCAACCGGGAGATCGCCGACAAGCTGTACGTCACCGTGAGCACGGTCGAGCAGCACCTGACCAGGACCTACCGCAAACTCGACATCACCAGCCGCGCGGAACTCCCCTCCACCCTCCAGCTCGGCACCATCATGCCCGCCTGACCCCAGCCCGGACCCGCTGAGCATGCCGGGGCCCCGCCAGAAGCCACCGGCGCGGACGCCGCACGGACCATGACCAGCCCGGGGCCTTCCTGGAGGCCCTCACTCCCGGGGACCCGGCCCACGAGGCGGTCCCGCGGGGACGCTCCGGCCCACCGGCCGGGGCGCGCAGGGCGGGCGCGCCGCCGCGTCCCAGCCCACGTCGTCGCACTACCGTTACGGACGGTGACCGTGCCCGCGCGGACCACGCCCGCCGGGCCGATCGGCCACGGCGGACGGGGAGGGGCGCACGTCGCCCGGCTCCTGATCCGGAAGGATGACGTCGGTTCCCTTGATCAGGAAGTGCTCGCGGGACGGCTCAGTCGCTCTTCAGGATGACGCTGCTGAGGACGTCCGCACCGGGGATCCTCACGCTCGAAAGGGAGCCGACGGCGGCCCAAGGCCCCGTGACCGTCTCGGTGTAGCCACCCAGTTGCGGGTTGACGAACCGGTACGTCACGCGTAGCGCGTGGTACCCCGTGCCGGTCGTGCAGTAGCTGCTGAGGTAGCCGACTGGGGAGGGGGTGATCGAGCAGGTGTCGGGGACGGCCTGCGCGGGCGTGGCCGTGCCGGCGACGATCGCGGCGGAGGCGAGCGCCGCGCCGACGAGGGAGGCACACTTCCTGATGTTCACGAGCCGCTCCTTATGTGGGGGGTTGCGGGTGCCCCCCGCGGGCCGGACCCGCGGGAGGTGGTGTGGCCGCGGGTCAGCGTTCGTCGACCCAGTGGTTCTGCGGGCTTCCCGTCGCCGGGGATCTCACGTGTGCTTTCCTCCGGCGGAGAAGGGGCGCCGGGGGCGCCGACCAGCCGTTCTCTTAGGAAAGTTTCCTAAGCGAAAGATACCTGCGGGTCGCATGCCGTCAAGACCCCGCCCGAGGGCCGGACGCGGCGGCTTCACCCCTGCTCGGCGCACGATTTCTCGTCCTGCCGCCATGACCGGGAACGTGGTCGTCCTCGGCCTGGACACGGCGGGCGCGGCCGGGTTCTCGGCGGCCGGCACCCCGGGGTGGTCACAGGTCAGGGTGGACAGAGGTGATCACAGATCAGCGTGGTCACAGAGGTGATCGGAGGTCGGGTGTGATCACAGGTCGGGGTCGATCTCGCCTTCCTCGGCCAGGCGCAGGGACAGGTCCTCGTACCAGGCCAGGATGAACGACCGCACGCGGGCGATCTCATCGTCGTCCAGGCCGTACTGGGCGAACACCGCGTCGTCGAAGGCCAGGCCCGCCTCCAGCTTGAAGGCCAGCTCCTCGGGCGTGAAGCCGTCCTCGAACAGGGCGCCGAGGCGCTCCAGGTCGGGGAAGCCGTAGCGGTCGCCGGCCGATACGACGTCGATGAAGTCGCGGGGGAGCGCCCGGCCGCACAGGGCGCCGACCTTCATGCCCACGACGTCGTCGATGCCGGCGACCGGGCCGATCTCCATGTCGACCGCGGGACGCTGCAGAGGCTCCTTCATCAGGTCGACGGCCGCCGCCTGCTCGGTGACCGGGTCGCTGACCGTCAGCCGGGCCAGGCGCGGGCCGCCGCGCCGGTGCTCCACCGCCAGCCCCTGGCGCTCCAGGGCCCGCGTCAGGTCGCCGGTGATCTCCTCCAGCGGGGTGCACGCGACCGTCGCCAGGTCCAGATCCTGGCTCGGCCGGTCCACCAGCCCGTGCGCCCGCATGGCGTACCCGCCCGCCAGGACCAGGCCATGCGCGTCGCACACCAGCACCGCCGCCTCCAGGATGCGGCGGTGGAAGGGCGGCATGTCCATCACGGCACCGCCCGGGCGCGCACGGCCACGCGGGCCCGCAGTAGCTCAGCCCGCACCTCGCCCTCGCGCCGGCGCGCGGCCTCGGCCAGCCCGGGGAAACGCGACTCCCACGCGGCGCGCGCGGCGCCGTTGAGCAGCCGGCGCAGGCGCGGCCAGACCTCCTCCAGCAGGCGCGCCTCAAGATACGCCTCGACGTCGGCGCGCAGCCCCTCGGTGATCACGATCTGGTACAGGGCCAGGCGGACGGCCGGATCGGCGACGTCGAATACGCGGGCCCCCGACCAGCACAGGTGCAGGGGCAGCGCGACCTCTCCCGTGGCCGGGCCGCGCAGGTCCGACAGCGCGCCGGGAACGCGGTCGGCGATGTCGGCGTAGCGGCTCGGCAGCGGCGTGGCCATGCGTCGATTATGGTCCATCCCCGGAGCGCTTCGCCTCAGTCGGCGCGCCTCGGCGGCTTTGGCCGGTCCCCGGGGCCCGTGCCTCAGTCGGCGAGCAGGCGGCGTGCCTCGGAGGCCAGGCGGTCCATGCCGAGGCGGACGGCCAGGCGCAGGGAGCGGTGCAGCAGGCGGGTGGCTTCGCCGGAGGCGTCGGAGGGGTCGAGCAGGCGCAGCGCCTTGGCGCGGTCGAGCTGGATCCTCGCCATGTGCGGCGGTGCGCCCGACACCAGGCGCTTGGCCTCGTCGAAGCGGCGCAGCGCCTCCTCGGCGTCCCCGGCCGTCGCGGCCAGCAGGCCGCGGAAGCGGGCCACCGGGCCGATCAGCACGGTCGGCCACCCGGCCAGCCCGATCTCGCCGGGGTAGGCGGCCAGGCGTTCGCGCAGCAGGCGGACGTGCCCCTCGGTCTCCGGGCCGTCCGCGCCCGCCTCGGAGATGAGCGCGCACGCCTCGCCGAGCACCGCCAGCGTCGGCACCGCCCAGCCGTGCGCGGGCAGCGCGGCCAGCCCCGCGGTGTCGCGGACCACGGCGGCCAGGTGGTCGGCGGCCTCGTCGTGCCGCTCGGTCTCGCACAGCGCCAGCACCTGCGCGGCCCGCCAGATCGGGAAGTAGCCGTGCTGCTCGATCTGGGACGCCAGGCCCGAGTCGAACAGCTCGGCCATGCGCCCCTGCTCGCGCAGCAGCCAGAGGTACTGGCCCATCCAGGTCTGCTGGAGGGTCTCGGCGGGCACGGCCTGGCCCTTGGCGGCCTCCTGGACGATGGCCAGCGACTCGCCCATGAGACGGTCGTGGGCGCGCCGGAAGTCGCCGCTCCACAGGTCCATCACGGTGTCGAACGCCCCCTGAACCCAGGGGCCGAGCGCGCGGGGGTTGCGGGTGACGTGCCTGCGGTGGTCGTTGACGGTGGCGAGGGCGTCCGGCAGCAGGCCGAGCCTGAGCTGGTCGACGGCCAGCGCCACCAGGCCCTCGCCCTGGAAGTAGGCCGAGCCCGCGCCGATGCCGGCCTCGTGCAGCCGCGTGGAGATGCCGACCAGCTCGGCCGGGTAGGTGTGGTCGAACAGGGCCCAGCGGCATTCGGTGAGCACGTCGCAGCGCACCAGCGGGTCGCCGTCCTCGGGCAGCTCGCGCAGGGTGGCCCGGGCGAGCTCCACCGCCTCGCGGGTCTCGGACGGCGCGGCGCCGGCGCTCGGGCTCACGGCCATCGTCTGCTTCTTGCACAGGTGGGCGCGAAGCTGGAGCCGCAGCTCGGCGGCCTGCGGGCCCCCGGCGTCGCCGAGGGCGGCGAGCGCGCGGCGCAGCAGGTGGATGACCTGCCGGTCGGCCTGGCCCGGGGCCGACCAGCGCCGGGCCAGGCGGATCGCCGCGGCGGCGGCCAACTCGGGCAGCCCTTCGGCGGCCTCGTGGGCGGCCAGGTAGCGGTGCCCGGCCTCGTCCATGTCGCCCGCGTCGCCGAGCGCGTCCCCGAGGGTGATGAGCAGCCCGACCCGGGTGGCCGGGGCGGACCGCAGCCGCAGCCCGGCCTGCGCCCACTCGACGGCGCTGCCCACGCCGAAGCCGCGCTGCTCGGCGCGCGCGGCGTCCAGGCAGGCGGCGGCGACGCGCTCCTGCGGCAGGTCGGCCCCTGCGGCGCGGGCGTGCCGGGCGACGCGCACGGGCAGCGCCGGGTCAACCCAGCCTCCGGCCTCCATGCGCGCGCTCAGCGCCTCGAAGGCCCGGCGGTGCAGGTCCCTGGCCAGGGCGGGGTCGCGTTCGAGGCCCTCCAGCACGGTCTCGCGCGAGCGGTCGTGGGGGAAGCACACCCGGTCGTGTCCGAGGATGGCGTTGCCCGCCGCCGCCAGCGCCTGGTCGCGGTCGGCCTCCTCGGGGCGCAGGCCCAGCATGCGGCCGACGAGCGCGGCGTCGATGTCCAGCCCCGTGGCGGTGATCGCGGCGGCGGCGAGCCAGCGGAAGGCCGGGGCGGCGCCGGGGCCGGTGGGGGCCGGGCGCGGCTCGCCGTACTCGGTGAGGTTGTGCAGCTCCAGCGGCACGCCGTGGGTGACGCGGGCGGCCTCCTTGACCTCCTGCTCGGTGGGCTCGCGGCCCCACGCCCTGCCGAGCCACTCGGCGACCTCCTCCACGGTGAGGGGGCACAGGGTGAGGGCGCCCATGACGTCCCGCCAGCGCGGGGCGGGGTCGCGGGTGGCCAGCAGGAAGCCCACGGGCGCGGCGCCGAGGCTCCTGCGCACGTGGTGGAGCAGGTCGGCGGCGTAGCCGGCGAGCAGGTGGGCGTTGTCGAAGGCCACCAGCAGCCCGGCGCCGGCGGCGCGGCGCAGCAGGCCGGTCAGCAGGAAGGTCAGCTCGCGCGGGTCGCGCTCGTGGCCGGGCCGGGCGGGGGAGTCGAGCTCGGCGGCCGACATGAGCTTGGCGAGCGTGTCACGTTCCTGGACGCTGATCGGGTCGGCGGGGGCGGTCAGGTCGCGGCGCAGGTGCCCCCACAACGTGCCCGCCAGCTCGCGCCAGGGCTGCAGACCGTCGACCTCGCGGCACATCACGGTGACCGCCCGCGCGCCCGCCCGCGCCGCCAGGCCCGCCGCCTCGGCCAGCAGGCGGCTCTTGCCGATGCCGCCGGGGCCGCACAGGGCGAGGGCGGCGTCCGCGCCGCCCAGCCGCGCCACCAGGCGCGCGAGCTCGCGCAGTTCGCGCTCGCGGCCCACCGGGACCTGCGCGCCGTCCGGTCCCGCGGGCGCGGCGGGGGCGGCGCCGAGCGGCGCGCCGACGTCGACGCCGTGCTCGTGCAGGGCGAGCAGGTCCTCGGCGCGGCGGCCCGCGTCGTCGCCGGGGGAGTGGGCGAGGCGCGCGCGGACCAGGCGGCGGGCGGCGGCCCCGCCGTCCTCGCGGAGGGTGGTCAGGAAGCGCAGCAGCCACATCGCGGTGGTGTCCTCGTGGCCCTCGCCCACCGGCCCTTCGGTGAGGAAGCGGGCGTCCTCGTGGCGGCCGAGCCGCAGGGCGGTCCTGGCGACCAGGCGCACGAGTTCCTTGCGCTGCTCCTCCAGCCGGGCGCGGTGGGTCTCGCAGACCCACGGCAGCGTCCACCCGGCCGACAGCGAGGCGAACGGCGCGCCGCGCCACTCGCCGGCCGCGGCGCGCAGGCTCTCCAGCGCGCCGTCCAGGTCGCCGGTCTCGTACCGCGCGCGGCCCTCGCGCAGCCGCGCCTCGAACCGGGAGGAGTCCAGCGCGGCGGCCAGCACGCCCGGCCGCTTCTCCACCAGCGCGTAGGCGTGGGACCACTTGGCGGGCGGGATGTCCAGGCCGGCGCCCGACAGCGCCTGGCGCAGCCGCGACAGCGGGGGCGCGACGTCGGGGACCGGGACGCCCGGACTCTGGCCGAGCGCGGCGGCCAGAGTGTCCTGCGGGATGGGATTCCTGGAGGCCAGCAGCATGGCCAGGGCCTTGGCCGTCTGAGGGAGCAGCTTTCTCGGCGCTCCGTCCACCAGGATCGCGACCTCGCCGAGCACTCTGATGTCGAATTCCGCCACGTTCACCGCCGGGATCGGTTTGCGATTCTCAATCGACGGCCTTCCCCGCAAGGTCATCGCAAGGATCATTGGCCACGATGGGGCCGGTGGCAAAGGGAATCGTGGATCCATGGACGCCAGGGGCGCCATGAACGCCGTGGACGCTGTCAACGCTATGACCCGAGGTGAGCCCGTGGCAAGGATCGACCGAATCTCGGTTGACGCCCTGGAGGAGCATCAACTCGAAGAAGTCAGACAGAGCGTACGACGCGAACGCGACATCGAGGCCAATAAAGCCCTGAGTGTAGCAATCATGGGCCATACCGGTGTCGGAAAGTCCTCATTGCTCAACGTCCTGTTCGGCACGCGATTCCCGGTGGGCGACGTCAAGCCCGCCACTCACCGTCCCCAGGCCATCTCCGTGCCCAGTAATTCTGGTCATACATTGACTTTCTGGGATATGCCGGGATTAGGGGATTCGGTGGAGGCCGATGCCGATTATCGGGCCATGTACTTGGAGAAACTCGCCGAGTGCGACGTCGTCATCTGGGCCATGCACGCCGACAGCCGCTGCACCGACCACGAGGCACGCTGCCTGAACCGACTCCTGGACGACGCGGCCCCCGAGGAGGGACGGCGCATCGTCGCCAAGCTGACCTACGTCCTCACCAAGGCCGACCTGCTCACCCCGCCGCCGTGGATCTTCGACATGCGCGGCGACCGCGGCGCCTTCGTCCCGAGCCTCGCCCTCGCCGGCCGCATGGAGCTCAAGGCCGCCCACGTCGAGCAGATGGTCGTCGAGCCGTGGGGCGACCTGCTCGGCGCCGCCACCTACAACGCCGGCGACTTCGCGCTGCGCGACGAGCGACTCGACTTCGACCGGCAGACCGTCACCTACCGGGGCCACTTCTCGCGCGAGGTCTGCGAGCGCTACACCGCCGCCCACCCCGAGCACGCCGAGGTCTTCTCCCGGCTGCGCGACAACCACCGGGTCCTGCCCTGCTCGGCGCTGTTCCGCTTCAACCTGGCCGCGCTCATGGTCAACGTGGTGAACAAGCTGGGGCCCACCGCGATCTTCCGCTTCCAGCGGGTCCTGGACGACGTGGCCGAACTGGCCGGGGTGCCCGTCGCCGCCATGCGGGAGTACGGCAACTTCCTGGTCTGGGACGGCATCCGCGGCGCGCGCGCCTTCGACCTCGGCCGGCTCCCGATCTGACCGCGGCACGCCGCCCCGGAAGACCGCCACGGCCCGCGCCGCCGCAGGACACGAGGAAACGACATGATCGAGGACGACGACATCTCCCGCGCCGTGGACGCCGGGCGCCGGCGGGACGCCGAGTACGTCGCGCGGCTGGACGACGCGGTGCAGAACCGCGACGAGACGGCCATCGAGCACCTGGCGGGCCGCGCCGTGACCCGCGTGCTCGGCCGGGCGGCCGAGGCCGGGTTCGACGTGGTCAGGCACGTCTGGAACTGGCTGGTCGGCCACTGACGCCCCGCTCACGCATCTCCTGACGGACGCCCGCCGTCATCCCTCCCGTGACGGCCGCGTAACCGGTATGTGATCGAATCCTGGCTCGCCGGTGGTGGGCGGCGGCACGCGTTCCCCGGGTTTAGGTAAAGAATGTGTATGTAGTCGGTGGTCGTCCCGCACCGGGGGGAGGCAGGGAGCGTTGGTCATGCCCGGTCCAGTGATGGGCCTCGCCGAGGTCGACGATGTCCTGCGCCGCCGCGCCGAGGAGCGCGACCGCGTCGCCGGCGATCTGCTCGACCTGGACGACCACCCCGGTCACCGCCTGCTCACGGGCATGACGCCCACCGGCGAGACCGGCCGCCGCTGGCAGGCCGCCCAGGCCCGCTCCATCACGCTGTGGTGGCTGTTCGACGCCTACCGCCGCGCCCTCGACCGGGCGCAGGAGCTCAGGGCCGCCGGACGGCCCGACCTCGCCGCGCTCACCGCGCTGCTCACCGGCCCCTCCGTCGCGCTGGAGCCCGGCGACGTCCCCGTCGAGAAGCGCTCCCTGCTCCAGGCCGCCGGCGAGCGCGTCACGCTGGACGTCCTGCTGGCCCGCATGGACGCGGCCTACCGCGAGGTCGCCGGGACCGTCGCCGACGTGGACGCCGCCTGGGCCGCGCTGCTGCCCCGGCTGGACGAGGCCGACGCCGCGCGCGCCGCCGCCCGCGGCCTGGCGCGCGACCTCGGCGTCCAGGACCCCGACCTGGACCGCCTCGACGAGCGCGCCGCCGCCCTGCGCGCCTCCGTCACCACCGACCCGCTGGGCCGCGCGGGCCGCGGCGACGAGCTGGACGCCCTGGCCTCCGCCTGCGCCGCGCGCAAGGCCGCCCTCGAACGCGCCGTCCTCGCGCGCGAGGAGTTCGCCGAGCGCGCCCGCCGCCTGGAGGAGCGCATCGCCCGCGTCGCCGAGGCCGAGCGCGAGGTGCTGCGCGTCCGCGACCTGGTGCTCGTCAAGATCGCCGCCCCGGCGCTGCCCGCCATGCCCGACCAGGCCCCCGCCCTGCGCGACCGGCTCGGCGCCCTGCGCACGCTCACCGGGCGCTGGCTGGAACTGGCCGAGCGCCTCACCGCCATGGAGCGCGCCACCGACGAGGCCCTCGCCCAGGCCGAAAGCGTCACCGAGTCCATCGCCGGGCTCATCGGCCGCCGCGACGAGCTGCGCGGGCGGCTGTCGGCCTACCAGGCCAAGGCGGTGCGCCTCGGGCATGCCGAGGACGTCACCCTCACCGAACTCTACGGCGCGGCGCGCGACGTGCTCTGGAGCGCGCCGTGCGACCTGCGGCGGGCCACCGTCGCGGTCGCCGAATACCAGCGGGCCATCACGCGGATCGGAGCGGCCGGATGACCGAATGCACGCAGCCCGGGTGCGCCGGGACGGTGGTGGACGGCTACTGCGACACCTGTGGCATGGCCCCCGCCCCCGAACCGGCGCCCGCGTCCCGGTCCGGAGCCCCGCCCGGGTCCTCCGGCGGGCCACCGCCCGCCGGCGCCTGGCCGCCCGGCCCCGCGCCCGGCACGGGCTTCCCCCCGGCGCCCGGCGCGGCCTACCCTCCGGCGCCCTCGCCGGGCGTCGCCTGGCCCTCGGCGCCCGCGCCGGGCGGCCCGGGGGTCGCCTGGCCGTCCGCGCCCGCCTCCGCCGCCGCGGCGCCGCCGTCCGCCCCGCTGACCATGCCCTCCATCGGCGGGTCCCTCGCCACCGGCGCGGCCGGCACCGCCCCGAGCACCCGCGGCTCCCGGCGCGGCAGCACCAGATCCCGCCGCGGCATGCTCGGCATGGGCCTGGTCGAGGTGCCCCCCGTCCCCTACCGCGACCCCTCCGCCGTCGTCCTCGCCGACCCGGTCGTGCCCGAGGACCGCCGCTTCTGCGGCAACCCCGACTGCGGCAAGCCCGTCGGCCGGCAGAGGGACGGCCGCCCCGGCCGCCCCGAGGGGTACTGCCCGCACTGCGGCCAGCGCTTCTCCTTCACCCCCAAGCTCCGCGGCGGCGACCTGGTGGCCGGGCAGTACGAGGTGAAGGGCTGCCTGGCGCACGGCGGCCTCGGCTGGATCTACCTGGCCGCCGACCGCAACCTCGACGGCCGCTGGGTGGTCATGAAGGGCCTGCTCGACACCGGCGACCTGGAGGCCCTGGCCGCCGCCGAGGCCGAGCGGCGCCACCTGACCGCGATGGACCACCCGAACATCGTCAAGATCTTCAACTTCGTGAGCCACCCCGACCCCGGCACCGGCACGCTGGTCGGCTACATCGTCATGGAGTACGTCGGCGGCGAGTCCCTGCAGGACCTGCTGCGCAAGCGGCTCAGAGACAGCGGCAACGCCGCGGCCCTGCCGCTGTCGCAGGTCATCGCCTACGGCCTGGAGATCCTGCGCGCGTTCGGCTACCTCCACGACCGGGGCATGCTCTACTGCGACCTCAAGCCCGCCAACGTCATCCAGGTCGAGGAGCAGCTCAAGCTCATCGACCTCGGCGCCGTCCGCCGCCTGGACGACGCCGACAGCGCCATCTACGGCACCATCGGCTACCAGGCACCCGAGATCGCCTCCACCGGCCCCTCGATCGCCTCCGACCTCTACACCGTCGGCCGCACCCTCGCCGTGCTGAGCCACCCGTTCAGCCCCGCGAGCGGCGGCGCGGCCACGCCCCTGCCCGACATGGGCCCCGGCCGCGAGTCGTTCATGCGCCTGCTGCGCCGCGCCACCGACCCCGACCCCGGCCGCAGGTTCGAGAGCGCCGCCGAGATGAGCGAGCAGCTCGTCGGCGTGCTCCGCGAGACCAGGGCCGAGGAGGAGGGCAGGCCGCACCCCGCGCAGTCGGGCGTCTTCGGCCCCGAGCGCGGCGCCGTCGGCACCGAACTGGCCCCCGCCACCACCGGCCGCGTCTTCGGCACGCTCGACCGGCTGGACGCCGCCTCCTCCCTGCCCGTCCCCCTGGTGGACCCGGCCGACCCCGCCGCCGGGTTCCTCGCCGGCCTCACCTCCGGCAGCCCCGACGAGCTCATCGCCGTCCTGGAGTCCGCGCCGCCCACCCCCGAGACCAAGCTCGCGCTGATCCGCGTCATGAGCGAGCTCGGCCGCGAGGTCCCCGACAGCCTGTACGAGAGCGCGGCCAAGGACCTGCCCGGCGACTGGCGCCTGTGGTGGTACCGGGGCGTCGCCGAGCTCGCCGCCGGGGACGCGGGCATGGCCGCCCGGTTCTTCGACGGCCTCTACTCCTGGTTCCCCGGCGAGGCGGCGCCCCGGCTGGCGCTGGCCTTCGCCATGGAGGCCGCGGGCGCGGGCGGTGAGGCCGCCCGCCACCACGCCGCCATCTGGCGCACCGACCGCTCCTACGTCAGCGCCTGCTTCGGCCTGGCCCGCATCGCCCTGGACCACGACGACCGCGCCGGGGCCACCCGCGCGCTCGACGAGGTGCCTCCCACCTCCATCCACCGCACCGCCGCCCAGGTCGCCGCCGTGGCCGTCACCGTGCGCGGCCAGGCGCCCGCCGAGGCCGAGCTGGTGGCGGCGGGGGAGCGGCTGCGGGTGCTCAAGCTCGACTCGCGCGACCGCGACGGCCTCGCCTCCGAGGTGCTGGAGAGCGCGCTGGCCCGCATGGTCACCGGCCAGTCCGCCGCGAGCGGCGGCAGCGTCCTCGGCACGCCGCTGAACGAGCGCGGCCTGCGCGGCGAGCTGGAACGCGTGTACCGCGCGCTGGCCCGGGCGGCCGCCACCACCGAGGACCGGCACGCCCTCATCGGGCGGGCCAACGCCGTGCGGCCGAGGACGCTGTGGTGAGCGGCGCCTGCCCGGTGTGCGGCACCGGAGTCATGGCGGGCGAGGCGTTCTGCGAGAACTGCGGCCACGACCTGTCCAGCGTGCCCCCCGCCCCCTGCACGGCCTGCGGCGCCGCCGCCGTGGGCGCCGACGGCTACTGCGAGAACTGCGGCATGCTCCAGCCCACCGGCCGCGACCACGTCGAGACCGAGGCCGCGGGCGCGGCCGCCGTCAGCGACCGCGGCCTGCGCCACAGCCGCAACGAGGACGCCATGGCCCTGCTGTCCCTGGGGCCGGCGGAGTCGCCGGCGGGGCAGGGCGCGGTCGTCGCGGTCGTGTGCGACGGCGTGTCCAGCTCGCCCCGCCCCGACGAGGCCTCCCAGGCGGCGGCGGACGTCGCCGCGGCGGCCATCGTCAAGCGGCTCGCCGACGGCGACGACCCCGAGGCGGCCACCCGCGAGGGCGTTCGGCTGGCCGCCGACGCGGTCGCCTCCGCCGCGCGCCCCGGCGAGGACTCCCCGGCCTGCACCTACGTCTCCGCCGTCGTGTCCGGGCGGCACGTCACGGTGGGCTGGGTCGGCGACAGCCGCGCCTACTGGCTCGGCGCGCAGTCGGCCCTGCTCACCGAGGACGACGCGACCCCCGGCACGCACATGCTCACCGCGTGGCTCGGCGCCGACGCCGGCGAGGTCGTGCCCCGCGTGCGCACGTTCACCACCGACGGCCCCGGCGCGGTGCTCCTGTGCAGCGACGGGCTGTGGAACTACTACCCCGAGCCGGAGGCGCTGGCCGCCACGGCCCTCGGCGACACCCCCCTCACGGCGGCCCGGCGGCTCGTCCGCATGGCCATCGAGGCGGGCGGACACGACAACATCACCGTGGCCGTCATCCCGTTCGGCCAGGGGGACCGGACGCAGACCACGGTGGCATTCCCGAAGGAGAGAAGTGACTGACTTCACCATCCGCGTGGACCAGAACAAGTACCTGCCCGCGGGGAGCCAGGAGGTCCACGGCATCGTCACGGTCGAGGCGAGCGGACCGGTGCAGACCGGCCCCGCCGCCGAGGCGGCCGAGGTCATCATCATCGACACGTCGGGCTCCATGTCCTACGGCAAGATCGCCGACGCCCGCAAGGCCGCGCAGGCCGCCGTGGACACCCTGCGCGACGGCGTGCACTTCGCCGTCATCTCGGGCGACCACCAGGCCGAGGTGATCTTCCCGGGCGGCGGGGGGCTCGTCCCCGCCGACGCCGGCAGCAGGCGCGCCGCCAAGGACGCCATCGCCCGCCTGCGCGCCGAGGGCGGCACCGCCATGGGCCGCTGGCTGCGCCGCGCCGCCGACCTGTTCAGCGCCCACCAGGCCGTCCGGCCCAACGCCATCCGGCACGCCATCTTGCTGACCGACGGCAAGAACGAGCACGAGCCCGCCCCCGAGTTCGACGCCAACCTCGCCTACGCCGCGGGCAAGTTCGTCTGCGACTGCCGCGGCGTCGGCACCGACTGGGTCGTCGCCGAGGTCCGCAGGATCGCCTCCACCCTGCTCGGCAGCGTCATGGACGTCCGCAAGCCCGAGGAACTGGAGGCCGACTTCCGGGCCATGACCGAGGCCGCCATGGGCAAGACCGTCGCCGACATCGCCCTGCGCGTGTGGGTGCCCCGCTCGGCCACGCTCAACTTCGTCAAGCAGGTCTCGCCCGCGCTGGAGGACCTGACCGGGCGCCGCGCCGACGTCGACGCGCTCACCGGCGACTACCCCACCGGAGCGTGGGGCGGCGAGACCCGCGAGTACCACATCAGCGTCAGCGTGCCGTCGGGCAACGTCGGCCAGGAGATGCGCGCCGCGCTGGTCAAGCTCGTCCAGCCCGCCACCGGCGAGGTGCTGGCCGGCGGCAACATCCTCGCCCAGTGGAGCGACGACCCCGCCCAGTCCACGCGGATCAACCCCCGGGTCGCCCACTACACCGGCCAGCAGGAGCTGGCCTCCCTCATCCAGGAGGGCCTGCAGGCCCGCAACGACGGCGACGTGGAGACGGCCACGGCGCGGCTCGGCAAGGCACGCGGCATCGCCGAACGCGCCGGCAACGACGAGACCGCGAAGCTGCTCGACAAGGTCATCGACGTCGATCCCGCGACGGGCACCGCACGCCTCAAGCGCGTCGTCGACAAGGCGGACGAGATCGCGCTCGACACCCGCTCCGTCCGCACCGTCCGCATGCGCAAGGACCCGGAGAGCTGAGCGATGGCGATCTGCCCACAAGGGCACGAAAGCTCCGACGAGGAGTACTGCGACACCTGCGGCGCCCGCATGACGGGCCCCACCGCCGGCGGCGCGCCCCAGGCGCCGCCCGCCCCCGCCGCGGGCGACCCCGGCGACGCCTGCCCCGACTGCGGGGCGCCGCGCACCGGGCGGTTCTGCGAGAACTGCGGGTACGACTTCGTGCTCGGCGGCTCCGGGGTCGGGCCGTCCTCCTCGGCACGCCCCGCGGCCCCGCCCGCAGGACCACCGTCGACCGGGTCGTGGCAGCCCGCGCAGCCGGTCGGCGGCGGCAACGCCCCGTCCTGGCAGCCCGCGCAGCCCTCGCAGCCGTGGCGGCCCTCCGCGCCCCCCGCGCCCCCCGCGCCGCCTCCGCAGGGCGGCTGGGTCGCCGTGATCACCGCCGACCGGGCGCACTACGACGCCATGATCGCGCAGGGTGGCCCCGACGCCGCCCGGGTCGCGTTCCCGCCGTACTGCCCCGAGCGGCGCGTCCCCCTGCGCGGCCCGGAGACGCGGATCGGCAGGCGCCGCCACTCCCGGCCCATGATCCCCGAGATCGACCTGTCCGAGCCCCCCGAGGACCCCGGCGTCTCCCACCTGCACGCCGTGCTGCTCGCCCAGCCCGACGGCGGCTGGCACGTCGTCGATCCGGGCTCGGCCAACGGCACCCTGGTGAACGGCAAGCTCATCGAGGTCAACGTGCCCGTCCCGCTGGAGGACGGCGACCGCGTGCACGTCGGCGCCTGGACCCTGCTCACCGTGCGGAAGGCCTGACATGACGATCGCCGGTCGCCCCGCGGCCCCCGCTCCCGCGGCCGCCGCGCCCCCCGACCCCGCGCCGCCCGGCGGCCCCGTCGCCGTGCCGCCGCCGCCCGGCGCGGTCGCGGGCACCCCGGCCCTGCGCCGCCTCACCCGCGTGCGCACCGTCCCGGGGTGGATCCGCCTGCTCTCGGGCCTGTCGGTGGCCACCGTCCTGCTGGCCTTCGGCGCGGTCACCCTGGCCGTCGGGCACGCCAGGGACGGCCTGCGCGTCATCGGCCACACCGCGGGCCCGCAGGTCGTCGCCACCGCCGACCTGTACTTCGCCCTCAGCGACATGGACGCCCAGGTCGCCGCCGTCCTGCTCATGGGCAAGGAGACCGGGCTGCAGGCCGGCCGCCAGGCCATGCTGGACCGCTACGACGAGCGCCGCTCGCAGGCCGACCGCGCCGTCCTGCAGGCCGCCGACCTGGCCAGCGAGGACGCCACCGAGCAGAACACGGTGCGCTCCCTGCTCGACGGGCTCGGCCGCTACGAGCGGCTCGCCGCCCGCGCCCTGCTGCTCGACGAGCAGTCCGGCCACGCGGCCGGACCGCCCCCGCAGGCCGTCCTGGACGTGTACCGCCAGGCCACCGACCTGATGCGGCTGGACCTGCTGCCGAAGGCCTACAACCTCACCCTCGACAGCGGCACCATCGTCCGCCACGCCTACCTGGCCGAGCTGTCGGCCGTGCAGACCGGGCGGCTGTGGGTGGGGCTCACCGGCCTGCTCGCGCTGCTGGCGCTCATCGGGCTCCAGGTCTACCTCAGCCGCGGCTTCCGGCGCACGCTCAACCTGCCGCTGCTGCTCGCCTCGGTCGTCGTCGGCGCGCTCACCGTCGCCGGGGTCCTCGTGCTGCAGCACGAGGGCAACGCCCTCACCTCCGCCAAGGAGGACGGCTTCAACTCGGTGCTCGCGCTGTCGCGCGCCCGCGCCATCGGCAACACGCTGCGCGGCGACGAGATCAGATACCTGCTCGACCCCGAGCGGGCCGACACCTACGAGCAGGTCTACCTCGACAAGTCGCAGAGCGTCCTCTACGTGCCCGGCGGCAACCTCGACAAGTACTACACCGCCCTGGACGCGGCCGTGTCCGCCTACCCCGGCAAGGTGACCTTCCTCGGGTTCTACGGCACCGAGGCGTCGGCGGGCGGCGTGTCCGGGCAGCAGCCGGCGGTCGCGCGGGTGCTGCGCCTGTACCAGGCGTTCCAGCGCAACGACCAGCAGATCCGCCGGCTGGCCACGGGCGGGTCGCGGCGCGAGGCCGTCGGCAAGGTCATGGGCCCCTCCTTCGGCTCCTACGACGACGCGCTCGTGCGCCTCACCACGCTGCACCGCACGGCGTTCGACGACGCCGTGGCCGGGGGCGACCGGGCGCTCGGCGGGTGGAACGTGCTGCCGCCCGCGGCGGCGCTGGCCGCGATCCTGCTGGTCCTCATCGGTGTCAGGCCCCGGCTCGCCGAGTACCGCTGAAGGGAACGTCACGTTGATCACGCTGTTCACGCGCACCACGCTCATCCGCGGCGCGCGGCGCGGCTCACCCGGCCGGCGGGCACGCCGCGCCGCGGCCGTGGCGCTCGCGGTCGCGGCGGTCCTGCCGCTGGCCGCGTCCTGCGCCGCCGGCACCTCGGTCCTGGACAAGGACGCGCTGGTCATCGGCGTCAAGCCCGACCAGCCCGGTCTCGGCGTGAAGGTGTCGCCCGGCAAGTACCGGGGGTTCGACATCGACGTCGCCACCTACGTCGCCCGCAAGCTCGGCAAGCCGGTCCGGTTCGTCGACGCGCCCTCGTCCCAGCGCGAGAGGCTGCTCATGGACGGCGCGGTGGACCTGATCTTCGCCACCTATTCGATCACGCCCGAGCGCAAGACCAAGGTGGCCTTCGGCGGCCCGTACTACGTCGCCCACCAGGACACGCTGGTCCGCACCGGCCAGGCCGCGATCGACAACGTCCGCGACCTGCGCGACCGCAAGCTGTGCCAGGTCACCGGCTCCAACTCCTGGAAGCGGGTGAAGGAGGAGCGCAAGATCCCGGTCGTGCTCGTGCCCTCGGCCTCCTACAGCGAGTGTGTGTCGGACCTGCGCGCGGGCAAGGTGGACGCCGTCTCGACCGACGACCTGATTCTGGCCGGGTTCGCCACGCCGGGCACCACCATCGTCAACGCGCCGTTCAGCGACGAGCGCTACGGCGTGGGCATCCGCAACGGTGACGTCGACGGCTGCGAGGCGGTCAACAAGGCCATCACCGAGATGTACCAGGACGGCACCGCCAAACGCCTGCTGGAACGCTGGTTCGCACGCTCGGGCCTGGCCCTGACCTTCACCGTGCCCCAGTTCGAGGGCTGCGGCTGACGCCGGCGCGCCCGGCGAGGGCGCCGGGCCCGGCCCGCCGTCCTCGCCCCACGGCGGGCGTCGCCGTGAAATTTCATGAACATCCCGGTCTGACCCGCCGGGCATTCCTCTGGATATAGTCGCTGAACGGCTGAATCGCGCGGGGACGCCCCGCGCGTTTGTTCATGAACATCCGGCGTCACAGGGGAGCGGGGATGGGCGACGAGGGCGGGCAGGCCGTCGAGAGGGTCATCGTCAACTGCACGGTGGTCGACGGCAGGGCGGCCGAGGGCGCGGAGCCGGTCCGGGACGCGGCCGTCCTCGTGCGGGGGGAGCGGATCGCCGCCGTCGGGGCCCGCGCCGAGGTGGTGGCCCGGGCGCCCGGGGCCGTGCGGGTCGATCTCGGTGGGGGGTATCTCACGCCGGGGCTGGTCAACATGCACACCCACCTGTCGCTGTCGCTGCCCGGGCCCGGCGGGGAGGGCGTCAAGGCGCTCGGCCCGCACGACCTGGCCCTCTACATGGCCGACGGCGCCCGGCGCACGCTGCACTGCGGGGTGACCACCGTGCGGTGCGTGGCCGAGAAGGACCACGCCGACTTCGCGCTGCGGCGCGCGATCGACGCCGGCCGCGTCCCCGGGCCGCGGATCCACACCGCCGGGCGTGCGCTCGTCTGCACCGGCGGGCACGGCCACGAGGGCACCGACACCCTGGAGTGCGACGGCCCCGAGGAGTTCCGGCGGGGCGTCCGCGCCCAGATCAAGGCGGGCGCCGACCTCATCAAGGTCATGATCTCCGGCGGCATCGCGGGTGAGCACGAGCGCATCGACACCCCGCAGCTCTTCACCGACGAGATGGCCGCCGTCATTGAGACGGCGCACGCCTGGGGGCGCAAGGTCACCGCGCACGCCGGGCCCGCGCCCGTCATCGCCGAGGCCGTGAAGCTCGGCCTGGACTGCGTCGAGCACGGCTACCAGCTCACCCCCGACGTCGCCGCCGCGATGGCCCGGCAGGGCACCGCGCTCGTCCCGACGCTCGTCGTCACGCGCTGCGGGGCGTTCTTCGACGAGCTGGGCGTGCCCGCGTGGATGCGGGAGCGCTCGCTCGGCGCGGGGCCGAGGCACCTGGAGAGCTACGCCATGGCGCTGGCCGAGGGCGTCACGGTGCTGCTCGGCAGCGACATGCCGCCGTTCTGGTCCTTCGAGGGCACCAACGCCACGGTGCGCGAGCTGGAGCACATGGCCGAGGCCGGGCTCGGCCCGGCCGGCGCGCTGCGCGCCGCGACGCTCGGCCCCGCCCGCTGGCTCGGCGCCGAGGCCGACATCGGCGCCGTCGAGCCCGGCAGGTACGCCGACCTCGTCGCCATGGACGACGACCCCCTCGCCTCCGCCTCGGCCTTCCGCGGCGTCCGCTGGGTGATGAAGGGCGGAGAGATCGTCCGCGACGACACGGCGGGCCGCCCGTGACCGCCCGCGACCATAACGCCGGAGCCGCGGAGCCCGGGGACGGGAGGGGGGACGCGCGGCGGCACGGGACCGGGCCGACCGGCGGCCAGGAGCACGACCAGCACGACCATGGGGACATGGAGCTGTTCGACCTGCGGGTGGTCGTCGATCGCATCGAGGGCAGGTCCGTGTGCGGGATGGCGGTCGGCGACTGCTTCACCCTGGAGCGCAGCGCCCACCTGCGGCTGCCTGACGGCAGGCATTTCTGCGTGTACGCGCTGGCCGCCGTGCTGCCGTTCCTGGCGGCCAAGCAGCGCGACCTGGCCTCGGGCGACTGGCTCGCGCAGGACGCCCTGTTCGCCTGCCCGGACCCGGAGGAGCGGCTGATCATGCGCGTCGAACGCACTCGCCGCCGCCGGATGAACTCCTCCGACCTCACCTAGCCGTCGCCTGCGGACCGGCGGGCCCCCGCGACCCCGCGCCGGTCGCTCACGGCGTGCCGGACGGGGGAGAAGAGGGGGGACGAATCCATGGCGGAGGAAGCGGAGGAGTCGGCATGAGGGATGTCGAGATCGGGCTCGGGTTGCAGAGCGACAAGAGGCCCGGGGACTACGCCCGGCTGGCGCGCCGCGCGGAGGACCACGGGTTCGACGTGATCAGCGTCTTCGGCGACCTGATGTACCAGCCGCCGATCTTCCCGCTGCTGGAGATGGCCGCGGCCACCGAGCGCGTCCGGCTCGGCCCCGCCTGCCTCAACCCCTACTCGATGGCCCCGTACGAGATCGCGGGCCAGGTCGCGGCACTGGACCTCGCCTCGGACGGCCGCGCGTACCTGGGGTTGGCCCGCGGCACCTGGCTCGGCGAGGTCGGCGTCGCCCAGCCCCGCCCGCTGACCGCGCTCGCCGAGGCCGCCGAGGTCGTCCGCCGGCTGCTGGCGGGCGACGACGCCGGCTTCGAGGGCGAGGTGTTCCGCCTCGCGCCGGGGACGCGCCTGCGTTACGCCGTGCGCCGCCGGCGCCCGCCGCTGCTGATCGGCGCCTGGGGGCCGCGGGGCGCGGCGCTGGCCGGGCGGATCGCCGACGAGATCAAGGTGGGCGGCAGCGCCAACCCGGCCATGGTGCCGGTGGCGCGCGACCGGGTGCGCGCCGGGACCGGTCCCGCCGGGCGGGACCCGGACGCGGTGGGCCTGGTGTTCGGCGCGGTGACCGTCGTGGACGCCGACGGAGCCGCCGCCCGCGCCCGGGCCCGCGCCGAGGTCGCCATGTACCTGGCCGTCGTGGCCGACCTGGACCCGGTCGCCCGGGTGCCCGCCGACCTGGTGGCCCGGGTGAAGGAACTGGTCGCCGCGGGCCGGGACGAGGAGGCGGGCGCGCTGATCCCCGGCGACGTGCTCGACCTGTTCGCCTTCTCCGGCACCCCCGAGCAGGTGGCCGCCCAGGCGCAGGCCCTCATCGACGCGGGGGTGAGCCGGGTGGAGTTCGGCACGCCGCACGGCCTCACCGACGACCGCGGCGTCGAACTGCTCGGCGGGGCCGTCCTGCCCATGCTCCGCCGCACGGCCGCGGGGTAGGGGCCGTGGACGGAGGTGCCGGTGTGGGCGTTTCGGTCGTGGCGGGTCCCGGGCTGGTGGCGGACCCGCGGTTGCTGGAGGAGGTGGCCGGGGCCGAGCTGGCCGCGCTCGGGGTGCCCGGGCGGTTCACGGCCGTCTCCGGGGTCGCGGAGCTGCGCGCGGCGCTCGGCGCGGCGGGGGAGGGGCAGGCGCTCGTGGTCATGCCCGGCCCGCTCCCGGAGGCGCGGCGGCTCATCGGCCTGGTGGAGGACCACTCGCCGCGCACGGTGTGGCTGGACCTGGACCGGGTCGGGCCGATCGCGGCGGCCGGGGGCGCGGCCCACCACCAGGGGCGCGGCGTCGCCGGGCTGATCTGGGCGATCCGGCACGCCGTCCACCGCCTGAGGTGGCCGCCGCACCGGATCCCGTACGGGCCGCACGCCGACCAGTGGGCCGAGCTGCGCCTACCCGGCGACGGCCCGGAACGATACTTTGTAAAGGCGGCCTCCTGGGACAACTCCACGCTCAAGGACGCCAACCCCGCGCACGAGGACACCGACGCCGGGGAGCGGTACGCCTCCGGCGCGCGCGGCGGCTCGCGGCGCCCTCCGGAAGGGCGGGCGCCGGTCGCGGTGCTGGTCCACGGTGGGTTCTGGCGGACGATCTGGGGCGCGGACCTGATGGACGCGCTGGCCATCGACCTCGCCCGGCGCGGGTTCGCGTCGTGGAACCTCGAATACCGCCGCCCCGACCTGCACGGCTGGCAGGCGACCACCGCCGACGTGGCGGTCGGCGTGGCGGCCCTCGCGTCCGTGGACGCCCCGCTGGACCTGGACCGGGTCGCCCTCATCGGGCACTCCGCGGGCGGCCAGCTCGCGCTGCGCGCCGCGGCCGACATGGCGGCCGACACGCGCGGCGCGGCGCCGGGCGCCGTAGCGGGTTCCGCGGTGGGGCCGGCGTCCGGGCGCGTGCGGGTGGCGCTGGCCGTCTCGCTGGCCGGGATTCTGGATCTGGTCGAGGGGGAGCGGCGCCGCCTCAGCTCCGGCGGCGTGTCCGACGCGCTCGGGGGACCGCCTGAGCGGATCCCGGAGGTCTACGCCGCGGCCGGCCCCATGGAGCGGCTCCCGCTCGGCGTGCCGCAGCTGGTCGTGCAGGGCGCCACCGACGACCTGGACCTCGTGGACATCTCCCGCAGGTACGCGCGCGAGGCGGGGGAGGAGGCGTCCTACCTGGAACGCCCCGGAGACCACTGGGCGGTCATCGACCCTCATTCCCCGATCTGGCTGCTCACGGCCCGCGAGCTGGCGGCCCGCCTCAGTCCTCGATAGGGGAGAGGGCGCGCCAGGGGAGCGGGCTGGAGAGCATCATCATGCTGGAGGGCTGGCCGTAGGGCGCCAGGCGGTCGATGAGCTCCTCGAAGGCGGGCATCGAGGTGGTGGCGACGCGCAGCAGGCAGCACGTGTCGCCGGTGACCCGGTGGACCTCCACGATCTCGGGCCAGGCCAGCGCCTGGGGGTCGCGCAGCACGCACCGCACGCCGTAGCAGGACATGCGGATCAGCGCGCCGACCTTGCGTCCCGCGCGGGCCAGGTCGACGCGGGCGTGGTAGCCGGCGATCACGCCGGACTCCTCCAGCCGCCGCACCCGCTCGGCCACGGCCGGCGCCGAGAGGTGCACCCGGCGGGAGAGCTCACTGTAGGACAGCCTCGCGTCCGCCTGCAGTTCGGCCAGCAGGGCCCAGTCCATCGCGTCCACGGTCACGCTCCGTCATCCGCAAACCGGAATCCGATTTGCACCTTTCATCCAGAAAGCCGGACGGCAGAATCGCTGCTGGCCCAGTATTTCACTAAAATTCTTCCTAAGTGAACATGGAGGTGAAACGGGGAGGCGGACATGACGACGAGAAGGCGGATCGGCCTGGCGGGCGCGCGGCGGCGCCCCTCCCGGGCCGTGGCCGATCACGGTGCGCCCAAACTGGAGTTCACCTCCGGGACGCCGTACGACGACTACGTGGCGGCCGAGGCGCTGCACGGGCTGCAACGGCCCGTCACCGACCTGCCCGAGGAGCGCGCGTTCCTCGTCACCACCCAGGTGATGGAGCTCTACTTCGGGCTGATCCGCGCCGAGTGGCGGCTGGCGCAGCGGCTGCTGGACGCCGACGACATCGTCGCGGCGACCGCCGTCCTGGCCAGGAGCGTGCGCTACTTCGAGGCGCTCAACGCCTCCTGGGCGGCGCTGTCGTGGCTGACCCCCGCGCAGTTCAACTCCTTCCGCGACGCGCTCGGCGAGGCGTCGGGATTCCAGTCCGCCATGTACCGCCACCTGGAGTTCCTGCTCGGCAACAAGTCCGAGCCGCTCACCCGCCCGCACCGGCGCAACCCCCGCGTGTACCAGGAACTGGTGGCCGCGCTGCGCGCGCCGAGCCTGTACGACAGCGTGCTCGCCCTGCTCGCCCGGCGCGGGTTCGACCTCCCGCCCGCCGCCGACCCGGCCGCCGAGTACGTCCCGAGCCCTCAGGTCGAGGCCGCCTGGGTGAAGGTCTACGCCGAGGGCGGCCCCGGCGAGGACCTGTGGACGCTCGCCGAGACGCTCACCGACCTGTCGGAGCGGTTCTCCGACTGGCGCTACCGCCACCTGATGGCCGTGCGCCGCTCCATGGGCGCCAAGCCCGGGTCGGGCGGGTCGAGCGGCCTGACGTGGCTGGAGCGCAGCCTGCGGCGGGACGTGTTCCCCGAACTGTGGTCGGCGCGCACGGCCATGTGACGGGGCCGGATGTTCACGCCGTTCACGTCCTGCTGAACACGCGCCAGATAGGCCGCTTATGGGCTCAGTACAGACGTGGCGTGACCACCGACACCACCGTCGTCACCTGGTCGGTGTCGTTGTACATGCTGTGCGGCACCGTCGAACGCAGGTGGACGCTGTCCCCGGGGAACAGCCGGTGCTCCACGCCCTCGACCTCGTACAGCAGCTCGCCCTCCAGGACGAACGCGAACTCCTCCCCGGCGTGCCCGTAGGCGTCCTCGCGCCGGCCGCCCGGGGCGATCCGCACGAGCAGCGGCTCCAGCACCAGGTGCGGCCCCCGGGAGGACAGCATGCGGTAGGTCTGCTGCCCGGAGACGTACTCGGTGGCCGCCTCCGCCCTGCGGGTGAGGGTGAAGTGGAATGGCAGCCGCGTCACCTTGTCCTCGTCGCCGGACGGCGGGTCGCCGTCGAAGAAGTCGGCCACGCTGCGGTCCAGCGCCGCGGCGACGCCGTTCAGCGCGGTCAGGCCGATGGAGGAGATACCCCGCTCGACCTGGGACAGGAAGCCGATCGACAGCCCGGAGCGCGTGGAAAGGCCGCGCAGCGTCATGCCGCGTTCCTTGCGGAAGCGGCGCATCCGGGCGCCCACGGCCTCCGCGTGGTCGTCACCGGCGTCGCGGCTCCGGTGCTCCGACATGCCCACCCGAAACTCCCCCTCCGCGTCGCATACCTCGCCGCACGATATTTCACAACAACCGCCTGGCGCGTGCCAACCCGTGCCCGCCCGGCGCGGGGGCCCGGCGGGGCGTTCCCGTGACCGCGCGATGACCGGCCGTCCGCCTTCGGCCCCTCACCATGGAGAACTCATGGGGTATCCCTGGCGCCGCCGGGGGTAGGGAAGCGCGGGTGAAGGCCCGAGCGAACGAACCGCGGGGCGACTCCGCCCCGGTACCGATGACCGTCGACCTCGAACTGTCCGTAAACGGACGGCCATATCCCCTTTCCGTTGACACGCGGGAGACCCTGCTCGACACCCTCCGCGAACGCCTCGGCCTCGCCGGCGCCAAGAAGGGCTGCGACCACGGCCAGTGCGGGGCGTGCACGGTCCTGGTGGACGGCAGGCGCGTCACCGCGTGCCTGACGCTCACGGTGACCGTCGACGACCGTCCGATCACGACCGTCGAGGGGCTGGAGGGCCCCGGCGGCCTGCACCCGCTGCAGAAGGCGTTCATCGAGCACGACGCCTTCCAGTGCGGCTACTGCACCCCCGGGCAGCTCTGCTCGGCGGCCGGGATGCTGGAGGAGGCGGACCGGGGCTGGCCGAGCGCGGTCACCGCCGACGTCGCCGCCGACCGTCCGGTCCTGGACGAGGAGGAGATCCGCGAGCGCATGAGCGGCAACCTGTGCCGCTGCGGCGCCTACCCCGGTATCGTCGCGGCGATCGCGGAGGTGTCGCGATGAGGCCCTTCGCCTACGCGCGTCCCGCCGACGCGCGCTCGGCCGTGGCCGCGCTCGGCGACGGCGCGGTCTACCTCGGCGGCGGCACCAACCTCGTCGACCTGATGCGGCTCGGCGTGGTCACGCCCGGCACGCTGGTCGACGTCAGCCGCCTCGCCGCCGACGTGATCGAGGAGACCCCCGGCGGGGGCCTGCTGGTCGGCGCGGGCGTGCGCAACGGCGACCTGGCCGCCCACCCGCTGGTGCGGCGCCGCTACCCGATGCTCGCCCAGGCGCTGCTGTCGGGCGCCTCCGGCCAGCTCCGCAACATGGCCACCGTGGGCGGCAACCTGCTGCAGCGCACCCGCTGCGCCTACTTCCAGGACGTCACCAAGCCGTGCAACAAGCGCGAGCCGGGCTCGGGCTGCCCGGCGCGCACCGGCGACCACCGCAACCTGGCGATCCTCGGCCACTCCGAGAGCTGCGTGGCCACCCACCCCTCCGACATGGCGGTCGCGCTGGTCGCGCTCGGCGCGCTGGTGCGCGTGGAGGGCCCCGGCGGCGCGCGCGCCGTCCCCATGCCGGGCCTGCACCGCCTGCCCGGCGACGACCCGAGCCGCGACACCGTGCTGGAACCGGGCGACCTGATCACGGCGGTCGAGCTGCCCGCGCTGCCGCTCGCCGCGCGCTCCCGCTACCGCAAGGCCCGCGACCGCGCCTCGTTCTCCTTCGCGGTCCTGTCGGTCGCCGCGGCGCTGGAGGTGGACGGCGGCGTGGTGCGCGACTGCCGCATCGCCCTCGGCGCCGTCGCGCACGCGCCCTGGCGGGCCGAGGCGGCCGAGGCCGCGCTGCGCGGCGCCCCGGCCACCGAGGCCGCGTTCGCGCGGGCCGCCGACGCCGAGCTCGCCGCCGCCCGGCCGCTGCCCCGCAACGGCTTCAAGGTGCCGCTCGCCCGCAACCTGCTCGTACGCGTGCTCGCCGACCTCGCGGAGATGCCATGACCACCACGGACGTCAGGTACGTCGGATCGGCCCTGGACCGGGTGGACGGCGTGGAGAAGGTCACCGGCGCCGCCCGCTTCGCCTTCGAGTACCGCCCCCGCGACCTGACCTACGCCGCGCCCGTGCAGGCCACGATCGCCAGGGGCGAGATCAAGGGCCTGGACGCCGGCGCCGCGCTCAAGGTGCCCGGGGTGATCGCGGTGATCTGGCACGGCAACGCGCCGCGCCTCGCGCCGAGCGACGCCGCCGAGCTGTCGGTGCTGCAGTCGCCGCGCGTCGCCTACCGGGGCCAGTACGTCGCGGTCGTGGTCGCCGAGACGCTGGAGGCCGCCCAGGAGGCCGCCGCGCTGCTGCGCCCGGAGTACGCCGAGGAAGGGCACGACGTCGAGCTGCGCGCCGACCATCCCCGCTTGTACCGGCCCGAGCACGTCAACCCGCGCTACCCCGCCGACGACGAGCGCGGCGACCCCGACGCGGCCCTGGCCTCGTCCCCGGTCGTCGTGGACGCCACCTACACCACCCCCGCCGAGCACAACAACCCGATGGAGCCGCACGCCGCGATCGCCGAGTGGGACGCGGGCGGGCTGACGGTCCACGACTCCACCCAGCAGCCGTCGGGGCTGCGCGGCCAGCTCGCGCCGCTGTTCGGCATGCCGCCCGAGCAGGTGCGGGTCATCGCGCCGTACGTCGGCGGCGGCTTCGGGTCCAAGGGCCGGGCACACCCGTACGTGGTGCTCGCGGCGCTGGCGGCCAAACAGGTCGGCCGTCCGGTCAAGCTGGCGGTGACGCGGCGCGAGATGTTCGCGGTCACCGGCTACCGCACCCCGACGATCCAGCGGGTGCGGCTCGGCGCCGAGGCCGACGGCAGGCTGGGCGCGATCGTCCACGAGGTGTGGGAGCAGACCTCGACGCTCGCGGAGTTCGCCGAGCAGACCGCCGTCGTCACCCGCATGATGTACGCCGCGCCGCACCGGCGCACCACCCACCGGCTGGTCAGGCTGGACGTCCCCACCCCGTCGTGGATGCGCGCGCCGGGCGAGACCCCGGGCATGTTCGCGCTGGAGTCGGCGATGGACGAGCTGGCCGTGGCCTGCGGTGTGGACCCGATCGAGTTGCGGGCGCGCAACGAGCCCGCCGCGGACCCCGACACCGGGCTGCCGTTCAGCTCACGCAACCTGCTGGCCTGCCTGCGCGAGGGGGCCGGGCGGTTCGGCTGGGAGGACCGGGACCCGCGCCCGGGGGTGCGGCGGCGCGGCGGGCTGCTGTACGGCACCGGCGTGGCCTCCTCGACCTACCCGGCCTACCGCGCGCCTGCCCAGGCCACCGCGCGCGCCGAGCCGGACGGCTCCTACACCGTGCGGATCGCCGCCGCCGACATCGGCACCGGCGCCAAGACGGTCCTGACCCAGATCGCGGCCGACGCCCTGCGCGCCCCGGTCGCGCTGGTGCGGGTGGAGATCGGCGACAGCGCGCTGCCGCAGGCCCCGGTGGCGGGCGGGTCGATGGGCACCGCCTCGTGGGGCACCGCGGTCGTGCGGGCCTGCGAGGCGCTGACGCGCGAGCTGGAGGAGTCGGGCGGCCGGGTGCCGCCCGGCGGCGCCGAGGCGTCGGCCGCCACCGCCCAGGAGATCAAGGAGCAGGAGAAGTACGCGCGGCACGCCTTCGGCGCGCAGTTCGCCGAGGTCGCCGTGGACGCCGCCACCGGCGAGACGCGGGTGACCCGCCTGCTCGGGGTGTTCGCCGCCGGGCGGATCGTCAACCCCAAGACGGCACGCTCGCAGTTCGTCGGGGGCATGACGATGGGCCTGTCGATGGCGCTGATGGAGGAGAGCGTCATGGACGACCGGTTCGGCGACTACCTGAACCACGACCTGGCCCAGTACCACATCGCCGCCCACGCCGACGTGCCGGACGTGCGGGCGTACTGGGTGGAGGAGGACGACCCGCACCTCAACCCGATGGGGGCGAAGGGCATCGGCGAGATCGGCATCGTGGGCACCGCGGCCGCGGTGGCCAACGCCGTCCACCACGCGACCGGCGTGCGGGTCCGCGACCTGCCCATCCGCCTGGACCGCCTGGTGCGCTGAGGCGCGGTGCCCCGGCTGTCGCGCCCGGACCGGCTCGCCGACGTCGCGCCCGGCTGGCTGGTGGAGGCCGTGCGCCCGGCGTCGGCCCGCCCCGAGTGGGGGCCCATGCTGCGCATGGCGGCCTCCGTCGTCGTCCCGCTGGTGGTGGCCCTGCTCACCGGGCAGCTCGTCCGGGGGCTGCTGCCCGCGATGGGCGGCATGGCGGCGGGGCTGGCCGACCGCGGCGGGTCCTACAGGGCGCGGCTGATCCGGGTGGCCTCGGCGGGGGTGGGCGGCGCGACCGGCTACGTGGTCGGGCACGCCATGCGGGGGGCGGGCTGGTGGGCGGTCGCGGGCGTGGCCCTGGTCGCGGTGGTGGCGGCGCTGGTCAGCACGGCCGGGGACGCCGGGTCGATCGGCTCGCTGCAGCTCCTGGTGATGACGGTGATCGCCCAGGGGGTGCCGTTCCGCGAGGCCGGGGCGTACGGCGCCCTGGCCTACTTCTCCGGGGCGCTGTGGGCGCTGATCCTGTCCCTGGCGGGCTGGCCCTTCCGGCCGCGCGCGGCGGAGGCGGCCGCGGTGGCGGGGGTCTACCGCGCGCTGGCCCGTCTCGCCGAGGATCCCGGCGCGCCCGGCGGGCCGCTGGCGGCGTTCGACGACGCGATCAAGCGGGCGTACGAGGTGGTGTTCGGGGCGCGCTCGGGGGCCTCGGGCCCCGACGCCGAGCGCACCCACCTGGTGGCCCTGCTCAACCAGGCCGCGCAGATCCGCCACGCGCTGGTCTCGCTGACCCAGGAGGGCCGCGACCCTCCTCCTGAGGTCGTGGACGCGGTCCGCGCGCTCGCCGAGGCCGTGGAGCGCGGCCGCCACCCTCCGGGCCTGCGCCTGGAGCCGTCCTCGCCCGCGCTGTCCGCGCTGTGCTCGGCGGTGAACGGGGCCACCGACCTGGTGTGCGCCGAGGCGCGCGGCGACCTGGACGCCGCGGAGATGCCCTACGAGCCGGTGGGACGGGCGGCGCGGCTGGCGGCGATCTGGCGGCGGGTGTGGTCGGGCCCCCTCACCCGCGTCTACACCGCCCGCCTCACGCTGTGCATGGGCGCGGCGGCGGCGCTCAACGAGCTGCACTGGCTGGAGCGGTCGTACTGGACCACGCTGACCGTCGCGCTGGTGCTCAAGCCCGACTTCGGCTCGGTGTTCGCGCGGGCGGTACAGCGGGGGCTCGGCACGGTCGCCGGGGCCGTCATCGGCACCGTGATCCTGTGGGCCGTCCCCTACGGCCCGGCCATCCTGGCCCCGATCGCCGTCTTCGCCGCGCTGCTGCCGTACGGACGGCAGCGCAACTGGGGGCTGATGTCGACGTTCCAGGTGCCGCTGGTGGTGCTGCTGGTCGACCTGCTGACCGGAGGGGGGCCGCGGCTGGCGGAGATCCGGCTGGTGGACACGCTGGCCGGGTGCGGCATCGTGCTGCTGCTCGGCTACCTGCCCTGGCCGGCGAGCTGGCACGCGCCCGTGCGGCCCCGGTTCGCCGACGCGGTCGCGGCGATCGCCCGCTACGTGCGCCACGCCTTCGACCCCGCCCACCCGGGCCGTGCCACGCTGCGGCGGGAGGCGTTCGACGCGCTGGCCGACCTGCGCACGGTCTTCCAGCGGGCGGTGACGGAACCGCCCGTGGTGAGCCGGCGCGTGACCACGTGGATGGCCCCGATGACCGCGCTGGAGCAGGTCGCGGACGCCACCGCCGCCACGGTCGCGCGCACCGAGCACGGCGCGCCGCCGCCGTCGCCGGAGTCGGTGCGGGAGGCGGCGCGGTCCCTGGAGGGGATCGCCGGCGCGGTGCGGGAGGGCAGGCCGGTGCACGGCCCCGGCCCGGCCACCGAGGGGCCGCTGGAACGGGTGAACCGCGCCGTGTGCGGCCTCAGGGAGACCCTGTCCGGCCGGGAGTGACCCCTGGCGGGGCCGCGGAGCCCAGTTATCGGAGCGATATATCCGGTTATTACCGTTCAAGCCTATTCTTCCGGCCGTTTGCCGGTCGCGCGATCGACACTTTCCAGGCAACGTTGGAAAGATGAGAACCGATTCCCCCGCGTCAGAAGGCGGACCTCTCTGGCGAACCCATGGAGCCTTGGACTTGCCCGAAGTATATGCTTTGGAGATCAATATGGCTTTTGGCCGTTGATATCCACTGCCACACGCCAACCGCACCACCGACCAAGGAGGGCTTCAAGGGTGTCGGCGCAGGAAAGACGGCTCTCGGCGATCGGGGAGGCCGCGGCAGAGGTCCTCCGCCACACCGACTACCACCTGGTCAGGGCCGAGGACGTCGCGGCGGCCGTGCGGCTCTCGCGGGAGGGGCACAGCGGGCGGCGCAGCGCCGTCTGGCTCTACAACGAGGTCAAGAGCAGGCGCGTCCTGGTGGCGCTCGCCCTGCGGCACGCCTTCGTGGAGTTCGCCGAGCGCGCCGGCCCCCGGGAACGGCTCGACACGCCCTGCGCGCTCGTCGAGGCGCGCGACCTGCTCACCCAGGCGCTGCTGCTGGTGGCGCGCTTCCACCGGGCCGAGGCGTTCCTCACCCAGCAGGTCCAGCTCGGCATCGGCGACATCGCCACCTCGGAGAAGCGCCAGTCCGCGCCCCAGGAGCCCCCGGGCTGGCCCGACAGCGCCCTCGGCCGCGCCGCCTCCGCCGGCTGGTCGGGCCGGGTCGTCGCCTACGCCGACCACCTGGCCCCCGTGATCGCCGCCGCGGCCCGCGCGGTCTGCCTGCCGCCGCCCGGCTGGGCGCGGGCGTGCGCGGAGAAGCTGTCGGACCTGGCGTTCGACGCGCTCACCGACGACCCCGACGGCCCGGTCGACCGGCAGGCCGCGGCGCTCGGCGCGCACTGGTACGAACGGCACCTGGTGCCGCTGGCCGGCACGTGGATCAACGACCTGGACGTCGCCGAGCGCGCCAGGGACGTGGCCCGCAGGTCCGCGCCCGGCACCCCCGCCGAGGCCGACGCCCAGGCCGGCGTGCTGCGCTCGCTGCTCGACACCGGCATCCTGCTGAAACGCGCGGCCCGCGAGGCCGGGGAGCTGTCCGGGCTGCTGCCCGCCCCCGGCGCGGGCCCGGCGCCGGCGGGCGGGGCGGGCCTGCGCAGCCGGTGCGACGTGCAGAACCGGCGGGGCCTCGCGCTGCTGCGGTACGGCGACCTGGAGGCCGCCCAGGCGGGCTTCGAGTACTCGCTGGAGATCGCCGAGGAGGAGAAGGGCCTGGCCCCCGAGGAGACCGCCGCCTACGCCGCCCGCGCCCGCCACCATCTCGGTGAGACGCTGGTCGAGGCCGGGCGCCCGGTGGAGGGACGGCGGCTGATCGAGCAGGCCCGCACCGCCAGCGTCGAGCAGGCCCGCGCGGCGGGCGAGGACGACCGGACCGGCGGAGGCGAGGAGCCGGGCGCCGCGTCCCAGGCGTGGCGGCGGCTCACGCTGACCGCCCAGGCCGCCGCGCTCGCCGCCGTGCGAGCGGGACGGGTCGTGGAGGGCCTGCGCGAGGCCGAGGCCGTGGTCACCGACCGGCAGGCCCGCCTGGGCGACCTGGGCGACATCAACGTGGTCGCCGCCCGCGTCTCGCTGGGGGAGGCGCTGCTGGAGGCCGGCCAGCCCATCGAGGCGCGCCACCTGCTCCAGGAGGCCGGGCGGCAGCGCGCCGACCTGCTCCAGCCGACGGCGTACTGGCCCAACCACGACATCGTCCGCGTCGCCCAGGCCGAGCTGGTGCTGCGCGACCCCGGCACCGTGCTGCGGCTGCTGGAGCGCGCGCCCGTCCTGGACGACTGGTTCGCCGCGCAGGTCTCCTTCCGGCTGTGGGCGCAGGCCCGCGTCCTGCACGCGCGGGCGCGGGCGCTCGGCGAGGAGCGCGGCGCCGCGGTGACCGCGCTCGGCGAGCTGGCCGCCCTGCTCGCCCCCGCCGGCTCCGACGCCCTGCTGCTGTCGGTGCGCCGCGCGCTCGCCGAGACCCTGCTGGGCAGCGGCGAGCCCGAGGAGGCGCTCGGCGTGCTGCGGACCGTCCAGGCCGTCGAGTCCGGCGCGGCCGACCCGCCGGCGCGGGCCAGGACGCTGCTGCTCGCGGCGCGCTGCGAGGACGCGCGCGGCGACGACAAGGCCGCCTCCCGGCACCGCGCGGCCCTCGCGGGCCTGGCGTCGGCCGGGCTCGACCCCCGCCACCCCCTGCTGCTCGAAGGCCGCTACGACGAGGCGGCGCGCCGCTTCGAGACCGGCCGGTTCGACGGCCTGGACGAGCTGCTGGCGCCGCTGCTGGACCGCGAGCCGCTCGCCCACGGCCGCCCCGCGCTCGGGGACGGCAATCCCCTGCTCCTCAAGGCGGTGGCGCTGGCCGACCGCAGCGGCGCCGTGCGCCTGCCCCGCGCCCCGCGCCAGATCCTCTGGGAGGACGCCTGAGGCCCTTCCCCGGGCGTCTCAGGCGCCGCCCTGACGCCTGCCCCGGCGCGGCCGGGCCGGGTCGCCGTCCGGACGGGCGGCGGGCGCGCCCGGGACCTCCGCCAGCGCCAGCGCGAAGTCCTGCCCGGGGTCGGTGTACCAGCGCACCGGCACGTACCCGGCCCGCGCCAGCTCGCGCTCCAGCAGGTAGCGGTAGAACTTGGCGCTGATCTCCGTGCGCATCTCCTCGCCCGCCCGGAACCCCACCTCCAGGGACGGCACGCGGAAGCGCACCCGCATCGTCCGCGTCGCGCGCAGGCGCATCTCGATCCGGTGCCGCCGCGCGTCGTACAACGCCACGTGCGCGAACGCCTCGGGCGCGAAGTCGGCGCCGAGCTCGCGGTTCAGCACCGCGAGCACGTTGCGGTTGAACGCCGCGGTCACCCCGGCGGCGTCGTCGTAGGCGGCGACGAGCCGCCCGGTGTCCTTGACCAGGTCGGCGCCGAGCAGCAGGCAGTCGCCGGGGACGAGCGTCTCGCGCAGCGCGGCCAGGAACGACGCCCGCGCCTCCTCCTCCAGGTTGCCGAGCGTCCCGCCCAGGAAGGCCACCAGGCGCCTGCCGATCCGGGGCAGCAGCGCCAGGTGCCGTTCGAAGTCGGCGCGCACCGCCCACACCGCCAGGCCCGGGTGCGCGGCCGACACCCGCCGCGCCGCCGCCTCCAGCGTCTCGCCGTCCACGTCCACCGGCGTGTAGGTCCTGAGCGTGCCCGCCTCGCGCAGGGCCTCCAGCAGCAGCGCGGTCTTCTCGCTGGTGCCTGAGCCCAGCTCCACCAGGTTCTCGGCCCCGGTCAGCCGGGCGATCTCGGGCGCGTGCTCGCGCAGCAGGCCGAGCTCCCGGCGGAAGGGGTAGTACTCGGGCAGCCGGGTGATCCGCTCGAACAGCGCGCTCCCCGTGGCGTCGTAGAACCACTTGGGCGGCAGCCACTTGGGGCAGGCGGTCAGCCCGGCCAGGACGTCCCGCGCGAGGGCCTCGCGGGCGTGCCCGGGCCCGATGTGGTCGACGGTGTACAGGAACGGCAGCGGAATCTGGGTGACGGACACGCGAACCTCCTGAGGTGACCGGTGAACAGGTGGCGACGGGCCGGTGAACCGCGGGACGCCCCGGGCCGGGGCGCGTCACAGCGGCTGGACGCGCGCCCCGTCGGGCGTGGCGAGGACGATATGCCGGTCGGGCACGGGCTCCCAGCCCGGCCGGTCGTCCAAGGGCTCGCTGGCGAGCAGCACCCCCTGGCCCAGGTGCAGGAACAGGGTCTCGTTCCAGGCCGTGGCCGCGATCGTGGCGCCGTCGCAGACCAGCAGGTTCAGCCGGGCGGCGGGGTCGGCGCGCCCCGCCAGCCCGACCACCTCGGCCGCCGCCGCGCCGGGCCGCGCGCCCGCGCCGAGCCGCGCGAACACCGCCGCGGCCAGCCATGCCGAGTCGCACGGGCTCTCGGGGGAGCGGTCCCCGGCCAGCGGGCGCACCGCCGCGCGGTCCACCCGCCCGTTGTGGCTGAGCAGCCAGCGCCCCTCGGCGAACGGCGCGGTGGCCGACTCCTCGATCGGCATGCCGGGGCTGGCCGAGCGCACGGCGGCCATCAGGCAGCCTGAGCGCGCGGCCCGGGCCAGGCCGGGCAGGTTGGCGTCGGCCCAGATCGGGACGCCGCGCCGGTAGCGCACCGGCTCGGGTCCCGCGGCCGGGTCGTACCAGCCCACCCCGAAGCCGTCGGCGTTCACCGTGCCGCACCGCTGCATCCGCGGCGCGTACGCCTGCCGGCACAGCCCGTGGGCGGGGTCCTGGAGCAGCGAGGCGAGCGCGCGGGGGGCGCCGAGCCACGCCGCGTGCCGGCACACCTACGCCTCCTCGGGCGAGGCCGGGCGCGCGCAGCGGAACCCCGCGAAGATCTGCCGCCGGATCGGCAGGTCCCAGTTGCGGAAGGCGGCGCGCACGGCCAGGGCATGGGTGGCCCACGAGCCGCCGCGCAGCACCCGGTGGTCGCGGCCGAAGAACACCTCGCTGTACTCCCGGTAAGGGAACGCGCTGAACCCGGGATAGGGCAGGAACCACGACCCCGTCCACTCCCAGACGTCTCCGATCATCTGCTCGGCCCCGTAGCGGCTCGCGCCCGCGGGGAACGCGCCCGCCGGGGCCGGCCGCGACGCGCGGTGCCCCAGGTTGGCGTGCCCGGGCCCGGGCACGGCGTCGCCCCACGGGTAGGCGCGGGCGCGGCCGGCGCGGGGATCCCAGGCGCAGGCCTTCTCCCACTCGGCCTCGGTGGGCAGCCTCCTGCCCGCCCAGCGGGCGTAGGCGTCGGCCTCGTACCAGCTCACGTGCTGCACGGGCTCCTCCGGCGGCACCGGCTCCATCCGGCCGAACCGGGAGCGCCACCACGCGCCGCCCGGCTCGCGGGTCCAGTACAGCGGGGCCGTCACGCCCTGGCGCACGCGCCAGCGCCATCCGCGCGGATCCCACCAGCGGGAGTCGTCGTACCCGCCGTCCTCGGCGAACGCCGCGAAGGCGCCGCACGTCACCGGCAGGCGGTCGATCCAGTACGCGGGCAGGTCCACCTCGTGGGCGGGCCGCTCGTTGTCGTAGGCCCAGGGGTCGGCGCCCGCGCCCATGCGGAACGGGCCGGCGGGGACGAGCACCTCGTCCGGGCCGCCGGGCCGTCCCGGCGGCAGCGCGCCGTCGCGCACGAGCCCGGGACGGCCCGACAACTGCAGCGTGGCCAGCATCGTCTCGTCGTGCTGGTGCTCGTGCTGGAGCACCAGCCCGAAGGCGAAGCCGCCGGCGCGCAGCGGATCGGGCCCGTACAGGTCCCCGTCCTGCATCAGGTCCAGCACGTCCAGCACCCGGCCGCGGACCCCGGCGATGTAGGTGCGGGCCTCGGCGGGGCCGAGCAGAGGCAGGAGGGGGCGCTCCTTACGCGGGTGGGCGAAGGCGTCGTACAGCGTGTCGATCTCCGGGCGGGTCGGCTCGGCGCCGGCCAGCGCGCGCAGCACCCACAGCTCCTCGTAGTTGCCGACGTGCGCCAGGTCCCAAACCAGCGGGGACATCAGCGGGGAGTGCTGGCGCACCAGCAGGTCGTCGTCGATGTCGGTGTAGGCCAGCGAGCGGCCGCGGCCCTCCTCCAGGCCGGCGGCGATGCGGTCCTTCAGCCGCGTCGCCGCGGTCACGCCACGACCTCCTCGCTCAGCCAGGCCAGCGGGCCCGCGCCCGGCTCGCGGGCGCGGCGCAGCGCCTCGGCGGCGGGGGACCGCCCGGGGACGACGTGCCGCTCGGCGTAGCACTCCACGTCGGCGACCAGCCACGGCTCGGCCCCGAGCCGGGGGAGGGCCAGGGCGGCGGCGCGGAAGCACTCCTCGGCGGCGCGCCGCGCGCGCGGGTCGCCGAGGCCGACCCGCGCGGCGTGCCACCAGCGGTCGGCCAGGGGCGCGGCGGCGGCCAGGGCCGCGTCGGCGGCCCGGTCGTCCAGCAGCAGGGCGCCGGTGACGGCCACGCAGACGGGCCACCAGCGCGTCGGCAGCGCGTCGAGGTAGCGGACCTCCAGCCACCCGCGCGGGCGTACCGGCGGGAACACGGTGGTGGCGTGGTAGGCGAGGTCGCGCGCCGTGGGCGGGTGCCCGGCGAGGTGGGGCGAGCGCGTCCAGTCGGCGAACGTGGCCCGGCTGGGGGAGGGCGGGCGGCGGGCGCCCTTCTCACGCAGGAGCATGAGCCGGGCGTCCATGAGGTAACGCGCCCAGGCGGCGGCCGGGTCGTCCTCCCACACCACCGGGCGGGTGCGCGTGGGGTCCAGGTGCAGCCAGACGGCCTGGCGTCCCGACATCCACCCGCACGGCCGCGAACCGGTCAGCGGCGAGTTGGCGAAGGCGGCGTTCAGGACGGGGCCGAGGGCGCAGGCGCGCTCCCAGCGGACCACCGGCCGGGGACCGAGGTCCACGTTGACCTGGATGGACGCCGACAGGCACATCATCAGCGGGCCGTAGGGGACGCCGAGCAGGTCGGCCATCGCCTCGTAGCGCGGCGCGCGGAGCTGGCGCACGGGCGGCCGGATCGGGTCCAGGCCGATCCCGGCCAGCAGTAGGCCGTCGTCGCCGAGGGCGCGGCGCGCGGTGTCCAGGTCGGCGGCCACCTGGCGCACCGCCCGGGCCAGCGGGGCCGGGGGGCCGGACAGTTCGAGCTGGCCGCCGGGCTCGAAGCTGAGGGCGCTGCCGCGCGTCAGCGGGGGAAGGGCGTCGATGATCCGGGACACGCCGACCTGCCGCGTGGGGTCGGCGCGGTCGAAGACCAGGAACTCCAGCTCGATCCCGACCCGGTCGCCGGGGGAGCCTTGGAAGCACCTGTGGGCGAACTCCTCCACGTCCGCCAGGCCGCGGACCCGCGCGTCGCTGTTCTCCGTACCGATCATGGAACCTCCTAGGGCGAGGCGTGGACGGTCGGCAGAGCCGTGGAGACCTCCTTCGGAAACGGCGGAAACGGCGGAAACGACGGAAGCGGGTGGCGGGCGGGGCGCGGCGCGGCCCCGGAAACGCGCACACCGGTGCGAAAGCGTGAACAGGTCGCGAAGGGGTCCCGAAGACGCGCGGAGAAGTCGGAAAAGGCGGCCGGAGGCGGGCAGATGCGTGGAAACAAGGCGTCCGTCCGGTCGTTGGCGACGCCGGCGGGCGACTAATCACCTCGTACCCGGCATTCCACCATTTGAAGCACTAAATAGGATTAGTGCCGCAAAACATATGATCTCCCCAATATGGGGATCTTGTCTGATAAAGGGGATGTAAGGGGCGGCCCGTCGAGCTCCGGCCTGTCCTCTTGTGGCCGTACGGCGCCGCGACACGCGCGTCCCCCGGATGGCGCTCGCCCCGGGGTGGTGCGGGGAACGCGCAGGTCGCCCGCGAGGTGCCCGCGTCAAGCGTTTTCGGCGGCAAAAGTGGGCGCCGCCCAGCAGGCCCCGGGCGGCTCGGCGGCGGCGTGGACACGCTGCGTGGTGATCTGGATACTTCCGGTGACGAACCGAAGATCCCCAGCCCCCGACGCCCCGGGGAACGCGACGGTGCGTCCCGTCGCCGGCCGCGCGAGACGGGGCGGGGAACCATTCGAAGGAGAGACGCCATGCACCCCAAGAAGCTCTGGACGCTCGGGGCGGTCGCCGCCGCCTGCTGCGCGGGGCTCGCCACGATCGCCGCCGCCCCCGCCTCCGGCGCGGCCACCGTCCCGGCCCCAGCCCCGGCCGCCGCGCGCCCGGCCGCCGACTTCACCGGCTACCAGATCGTCAAGCTGCCCAACGCCAACGTGCCGAACTTCCAGCGCCGCACCGTGTACTGCCCCAACGGCAAGCGGGCGGTCGGCGGCGGCGCCGAGGCGCAGGGCAACGACGCCATCCTCGTCGGCAGCTTCCCCACCGAGGACGGCAGGGGCTGGATCGGCCTCGGCCGCCAGAACCGCTACGCCGACGTGGGCATCAGCGTCTACGCCATCTGCGCCGCCGCGAGCTGAGACGTCCCCTCCCGCGCCCTCGCACGAGGACCCTCCCTTCGGTCCCCGCGCGGGGGCGCCCCGCGGCCGCCGGCGGACCGGGCCCGCCGGCGGCCGCCCCTTGTCCCGGCCCGCCTAGAACAGGCGGGCCCGCGTGGCCACCGCGACGCCCGGGTCGTCGGAGAACACCCCGTCCACGCCCAGGCCGTACAACCGCTCCAGCCAGCCGGTGACGTCGCCGGTGGCGCGCGGGAACGCCGGGCTCGCCGAGTCGCCGAGCCGGTAGTCCACCGGGAGCTGCGAGTTCTCCGGGCGGATCGTCCAGGTGTGCACCTTCAGGCCACGGCGGTGCGCGTCCTTGATCAGCGTGGTCGGCCGCAGCAGCCTGCCGTCGGGGCCCGCCGGGACGATCCGCGTGGTGGCCACCCCCACGCCGTCGGCGTACCCGGCCACCTCGCGCAGCCCCTCCGGGGTCACCATGTCGGCGTAGGTGCGCCTGTCGCCGGCCGCCACCCAGTCGTAGGGGGCGCCGCTGCCGTTGACGAGCTGGATCAGCGGCAGGCGGGTCAGCCGGCGCAGCGCCTTGAGGTTCCCGGTCTCGAACGACTGGATGAACACCGGCGCGCGCGAGCCGTCGAGGCCGTGGCGCTTCAGCGTCGCCAGCAGCGGCTCCTCCAGCGACAGCCCGATCGCGTCGAAGTGGCTCGGGTGCTTGGTCTCGGGGTAGACGCCCACGCCGTTCCCGCGCGCGAGGTCGAGCACCTCGTCGAAGGTCGGGATCAGCGCCAGCCCGTTGAACGCGGTGTTGTCCGGGCGCAGGTCGGGGACGCGCTCCTCGGCGCGCAGCGTGCGC
Source organism: Sphaerisporangium siamense (assembly GCF_014205275.1). NCBI lineage: Bacteria > Bacillati > Actinomycetota > Actinomycetes > Streptosporangiales > Streptosporangiaceae > Sphaerisporangium > Sphaerisporangium siamense. The sequence continues at coordinate 6,056,725 of NZ_JACHND010000001.1, read as the reverse complement.
AGCTCCGCCAGCGTGAAGTCCTCGGTGAACCAGCCGGTCACCGCCACGCCGTCGATGGTCTTGGTCGCCCTGCGCGCGGCGAACTCGGGGTGGTTCTCGACGTCGGTGGTGCCGCCGATCTCGTTCTCGTGCCGGGCGACCAGCACGTGGTCCTTGGTGGACACCAGGTCAGGCTCGATGTAGTCGGCTCCCAGCTTGATCGCGGCCTCGTACGACAACAGCGTGTGCTCAGGCCGGATGGCACTGGCACCGCGGTGGCCGATGACGATGGGCTCGCCGCCGTGGTGGTCACGGTCTCCGGCGGTCGCGGTCCGCGGAAACGCGATGGCCACCATCGCCCCGGCCGCGAGCACCGCCAGCGTCGACTTCTTCATGTCCGGGCACACCCCACTCTCGTGATCCGCGGGGCACGCTAACGGCCGCACCTGTACCGGGGGTGGCGGGACGGTTAACGATCAACGGCCTCGGCGTCCCGGCCCGACAGCCAGGCGCGGGCGCGCTCCAGGTGCGCGTCGGTCAGCCCCGTGCGGGGATCCACGTCGACCAGCAGGAACTCGCCCACGCCGGGGTGGTCCTTCAGGTACTGCCAGTCGGGGACGCCGAGGCTGTCGTCGAACCAGACGAACGGCCGCCTGGCGACGTACTCGGCGACGTGCCGGGTCTTGAAGTGCTCGCCCGCGCGCGTGCCCGGGTCGCCGTTCACCGCGATGACCGGCAGCGCGGGCAGGCGCAGGCGCGGGGCGATCTCGGCGTTGGCGTGCTCCTCCCAGGTGGTGGCCCAGGCCAGCTCGGCGCCGGTGTCGCGGGCCAGCGCCGCCAGCTTGGCGCCGTGCCGGGCGTCGAGCAGGATCCGGTAGGAGCGGCCGTCCAGCACGCACTCGTGGCGGCGCAGCCGCAGGGAGTGGCGCCTGGCCGGGTTGAGCACCCCGTCCACGTCCAGAAGTACCAGGGGACGCTTCGTCACGTGCCGCTCCTCGGTCGTCGGTGCTGGGGGACGGGACGGCGTGCGCGGGTCCCCGTCGTGGGCGTGCCGGTCACGCCGCGCGGAACTCCGCGCGCCAGTACCGCACCGGAGGGTCGCCGCCGGGCGCCCCGGGCACCAGGTCCACGCGCACCGCCGTCAGCGCGTGCGCCTCGAAGGAGCCGACCTCGGCGCGGGTGAGCGGCCAGGGCATGTGGCCGGGCGGGTCGTGCTCCTCACGGGCGCGGGCCACGACCAGCAGGGTGCCGCCCGGCGCGACCAGGCCGGCCAGGGACGCCACGGCGTGCTCGCGCAGCGGCCCGCGCAGCACCTGCAGCGTGTACGCCTCGGCCACCAGGTCGAAGGCGCCCCGCCACGCGGCGGGCGGGTCCAGCAGGTCGGCGGTGGCGTAGCGCACGGAGCCGCCGGGGAAGCGGCGGCGGGCGGCCGCGACGGCCGTCGGGGCGATGTCGAAGGCGGTCACCGTGAAGCCGAGCCCCGCCAGGTACTCGGCGTCGTCGCCGAGCCCGCAGCCGGGGACCAGCGCCGTACGGCCCTCGCCGCTCGCGCCCGTGGCCTCGGCCCAGCCCACGAGCAGGGAGTTCGGCACGCGGTGCGCCCAGGGGACCACGCCTTCGCCGCGTTCGGCCGAGGCGTACAGCGGCTCGAACCAGCCGAGCGGGTCGCCGCGTTCCTGGTAGCGTGCCGCGAGCTCGCGCGCCTCACCGGGATTGCTGGACATCCTCCCCCTTCCTCCGCTTTCGCGGGGTGACTGGGGAGTCATCCTGCCATCGCCGCCCCAGGCCGCGCACCTGCTCTCCCGTGGGACGAACGAGCCCCCGGGCGCGGTTCCCGGCCGCGCTAACCCAGGCCCCACGCCTCGGCGAGCAGCCGCAAGGAGCGCACCCGGTCGGCGTGGTCGTAGGCGATGGTCGTGACGAGCAACTCGTCGGCCCCGGTGACGTCCCTGAGGACCCGCAGCCGTTCCACCACCGTCTCCGGCGACCCGGCGAACCGCGTGTCCAGCCGGTCGGCCACCAGCAGGCGGTCCTCTTCGCTCAGCGGGTCCGCCGCGGCCTCCTCGGGCGAGGGGTACGGCATCGCGCCCCGGCCCGAGCGGATCGACCGCACCCAGTGGCCGAACGGCGCGCCCACCTCGCGGGCCGTCCCGTCGTCGGGGGCCACCAGCACGTCCGCCGACACCAGCACGTACGGCGCGGCGAGCGTCGCCGAGGGCTTGAACGCCGCGCGGTAGGCGTCCACCGCCTCCAGAACGCTGGACGGGCTGACGTGGTAGTTCGCCGCGAACGGCAGCCCGCGCTCGCCCGCGACCCGCGCGCTCTGGCCGCCGCTGCTGCCGAGCACCCACACCGCCAGCTCGGCACCCTCGCCGGGGACGGCGTGCGCGTCGATGCCGTCGGCCGACACGTAGGTGCCGTCCAGCAGGGCGAGGATCTCGTCCACCTGCGCGGCGAAGTCCGGCGTCTCGGCCCCCGGCTGCCGCAGCAGCGAGGCGTACAGCCGGAACCGGGGCAGCCGGGCCAGCGCGGCGAACGAGTACGACGGCGGGATCAGCAGGCCGTCCACGAGGTGGCCGCCCTTGCCGTCGGGGACGGACCCGCGCGGCGGCTCCGGCGCGGGCGGCACGGGCGGCGCGGCCGGGGGCGCGGCGCCGGAGGTAAGCACCTCGGCGTGCTTCTGCCCCGACCGGCCGAGCCCGAGGTCGATCCTGCCGGGGTGCAGCGCGTCGATCGTGCCGAACTGCTCCACCACCGTGGCCGGGGTCTGGTGGCCGAGCTGCACCGCGCCCGAGCCCACCCGGATGCGGCCGGTCGCCGCCGCCACCAGGGCGATCAGCACGGCCGGCGCCGAGCTCGCCACCCCGGCGGCGAAGTGGTGCTCGGCCAGCCAGTACCGGTGGTACCCGAACTCCTCGGCCCGGCGCCCCAGGTCGATGGTCTCGCGCAGCGCGTCGCCCACGGTGCCGCCGGACCGGACCGGCGCCAGGTCGAGGACCGACAGAGGGACAGGGGGCCGCGGGGCGCCGCCCGCGTTCGTCGTGGTGGCCATCTCTGCCTTTCGACGGGGGACCGGTCAGGCCGTGACGGCCGGTCCCGGGAAGGGCCTGCTGGGGATGTCCCTGCGCAGCACCGGGGCGATCTCGCTCTGGAACAGCTCCAGCGCGGCCCTGTGCTGTTTGTCGGTGAGGCCGTCGGCGTCGGCGGCGATGTGCATGACCTCGTGGCCGAACCGCTCGTGGTAGCGGTGCACCTTGTCGACGATCTGCCGCGGGCTGCCCACCAGGATCGAGCCGCGCTCGATGGCGTCCTCCAGCGTCGGGAACACCGGGTCGAGCCCGGCCTTCCTGAACAGCGCCAGCCGCGCCTCGTAGATCGGCCGGTAGGTCTCGACGGCCTCCTGGGAGGTCCTGGCCGCGTAGTAGCCCGCCGACCCCGCGCCCACCACCGCGTCCGCCGGGTCGTGGCCGTGGAACGCCCAGCGCTCGCGGTAGTGGTCGATCAGCTCGGCGTAGGGCTCGACGGGGTTGGTCACGTTGGCCGAGAACAGCGGGTCGCCCCACTTGGCGGCGAGCTCCACCGAGTCCTTGCTCGTCGCGCTGCCGTGCCACACGCGGATCGGCCGCTGCAGCGGGCGCGGCAGCGCCTCGGCCTCGCGCAGCCCGGGGCGGAACCGGCCCGTCCAGGTCACCGAGTCCTCGCGCCACAGCCGCCGGAACAGCTCATACCCCTCGCGGTTGCGCTCCCACTGGTCCTCGGCGGTGACGTGGAACAGCTTGGCCTGCGCCGCGCCGTTCCCCTTGCCGATGATCAGCTCAAGGCGCCCGCCCGACAGGTGGTCCAGCGTGGAGTAGTCCTCGAAGGCCCGGACCGGGTCCAGCAGGCTCAGCGTCGTCACCGCGGTGAACAGCCGGATCCTGGAGGTCTTGGCCGCGATGTGCGACAGCACCACCGGCGGGGAGGAGGAGATGAACGGACGCTCGTGCCGCTCGCCCACCCCGAAGCCGTCGAAGCCCAGCTCCTCGGCCAGGACGGCGTTGTCCACCACCTCGCGCAGCCGCGCGGTGGTCGTCTTGACCTCGCCGGTGAGGGGGTGGGGCCCGTGGACGATCAGCGTGATGGCGATGAATCTCATGCGGGCTCCCGTCGCGTGCTCGGATGGTCGGGTCTCGGACCGTCCCGCCGCGCGGCGGCCCGCGGGCGGGTCACCCCCGCGCCGCGGCGTAGCGGTTGGCCGGGTGCGGGAGCCCGAGCAGCTCCCGCAGCGTCGCCGCCTCGTACGCGCCGCGGAACGCGCCCGCCGCCTGGAGCGCGGGCACCACGCCGCGGGTGACGGCGGCCAGGTCGGACGGCAGCACGCCCGGGCGCAGCCGGAAGCCGTCCAGGCCCGCCTCGCGCCAGTCGAGCAGCAGGCCGGCCAGGCCCTCGGGGGTGCCGGTGAAGACGGTCACGTCCGGGACGTGCTCGGCGCCGTCCAGCTCGTCCAGCCGCGCCTTGCGGCCGGCCGCCGCCGTCGCGCCGGTCTCCAGGTGGACCTCCAGGTCGGCGAAGATCCGCAGCGGGCCCTCGGCCCTGCCGCCCTCGGCGGCCCGGACCTGGGCGACGATGGACCGGGCGTCGTCCTTGTCGCGCGGGGTGACGAAGACGACGTCGGCGGCGCGGGCGGCGAACCCGTAGGGGACGGGGCCGTGGGCGAGCGCCGCGACGATCGGCCGGCCCTGCGGCGGCCTGGGCGTGATCGACGGTCCCCTGACGCCGAACCAGCGGCCCTGGAAGTCGATGGAGTGGAGCTTGTCGCGGTCGACGTAGCGGCCGGTGGGGACGTCGCGGATCACCGCGTCGTCCTCCCAGCTGTCCCACAGGCGGCGGGCGACCTCCACGGCGTCCTCGGCCTCGGCGAACAGGCCGGCGACGTGCCCGGCGAGCGCGGGGTCGTCGTAGCCGTCCGCCGTGAGCACCGGGAACGTCCTGCGCCCGAAGTGGCCGGCCTCGGCGTGCCGCGGCGAGATCTGGGCGCGCCACCCGGCCCGGCCGTGGCTGACGTGGTCGACGGTGGCGATGCCGATCGCGACGTGGAACGGCTCGGTGTGGGTGACGGTCGCGGTGGGCACCAGCCCGATCCGCGAGGTGGCCGGGGCGAGCCGCGCGGCGAGCAGCACGGCGTCCAGCCTGCCGCGCACCTGGTCGGTGCGGCCGTCGGCCTCCTCGTGGCGGGAGGACTGCAGTCCCAGGGAGTCCTCGATCGTCACGAAGTCCAGCAGGCCGCGCTCGGCCTCGGCGGCGAGGGCGGTCCAGTAGCCGGCGGAGAACAGCTCGCGGGGGCGGGCGTCGTGGTGGCGCCACGCCGCCGGATGCCATCCGGCGCCTTCGAGAGCCACGCTGAGGTGGAGGGGAACGGGCGGCATGCGGGGGCCTTCCTCAGAGTGCTGGTTCCTCGGGTTCCTCGGTTCCTGCGTCCCTTGGGTTCCACGGGTCGCCGGGCGGGGCCGGGGGTTCGCCGCCGATCACGTGACCCGGATCCGACCATAACTCCGCGCCATGAATTATGCAATTCCTACCGGATGAGTGCTAAATGCGGGGCCCTCATCGCGGGGGCGCGGAAAATCGCCCGGCCCGCGGGCCATCCGGAGCCCGCCATGGCGCGAAACAGCCATGTCCGCACCGCACACGTCACGCGCGTCCGCACGCGTACGATCCGACGGTTGGGAGAGCGCATGAGGCCGAGAAGGGCCCTGCCACTCGATGACGGCCGGCACGACGGGCCGGGGCTGGAGCAACTGCTCGCCCGGGTCGCCCGGGGCGACCGCCCGGCCTTCGAGCAGGTCTACGACAGGGTGGCCCCCGCCGTGTACGGGCTGGTCCTGCGCGTGCTGCGCGACCCGGCGCAGGCCGAGGAGGTCGCCCAGGAGGTCCTGGTCGAAGTGTGGCGCGCCGCGGCCCGCTTCGAGGCGTCGCGCGGCTCGGGGATGTCGTGGGTCATGACCATCGCCCACCACCGCGCCGTGGACCGGGTCCGCACCGCGCAGGCGGCCACCGACCGGGAGACCCGCGCGGCGCGGCTGGAGGTGCGGCGCCCCTACGACGCGGTGGTGGAGTCGGTGGAGACCACCCTCGAATGGGAGCGGCTGCGCCGCTGCCTGAACATGCTCACCCAGCTCCAGCGCGAATCGGTCACCTACGCTTATTACGGCGGGTACTCCTACCGTGAGGTCGCCGAGCTGCTGAAGGTGCCGCTGGCCACGGTGAAGACCCGCATGCGCGACGGCCTGATCCGCATGCGCGACTGCCTGGGGGTGGGGCAATGAGCCGCGAACCGCACACGCTGGCCGGCGCGTACGCCATGCACGCCCTCGGCGAGGAGGAGCGGGCCGCCTTCGAGGCGCACCTGCGCGCCTGCGAGGAGTGCGCCGAGGAGGAGCGCGAGCTTCGCGAGACCACCGCCCGCCTCGGCGCGGCGGTCGCCGCCCCGCCCCCCGCCGCGCTGCGGGCCCGGGTGATGTCCGAGATCGGCGTGGTGCGCCAGCTCCCTCCGGCCGTCGCCCCGCGGCCGTCCCGCACGGCGGCGCGGCGCGGGCGGTGGCCGCACGCCGCGACCGCGCTGGCCGCCGCCGCCGTGGCCGTGGCCGCGTCCCTCGGCGTACTCGCCGTCCGGGCCCAGGGCGACCTGGACCGCGCGCGCCAGGAGGAGCGGGCGCTGGCGGCCGAGCTCGGCCGCCAGCGGGAAGACGCGCAGAGGGTCGCCGACGTGCTGGCCGCCCCCGACGCCCGGACGGCCAGGAGCCGCGGCGGCGGGGAGACCACCGCCAAGATCGTCGTCTCGCACGCGCGGCAGGCGATGGTCTTCCTGTGCGACGGCCTCCCCGCGCTGCCCGGCGGCCGCACCTACCAGCTCTGGAGGATCGGCCCGGCCGGCGCGCTGCCCGACGCGACGACCGTCCCCGACGCCGCGGGGCGCACGGTGCCGATCGTGCTCGGCGCTCCCGGCGACGCCACCCAGGTCGGCGTCACCGTCGAGCCCACGGGCGGGTCGCCGCGGCCGACCACCACCCCGGTGCTGCTCATGGACGTCCCCTCCGCCTGAGGGGCCGCCGACCCCGGCTCGCGGCCTTCGGCCGGGCCGGTTCGCCGCGGGCGCGACGCCGGCCGCCGGGTTCGGCGCCGCGCGCATCCTCGGACAGCGAAGGGCCGGGAGGCTAGCGGGCCTTCCCGGCGGCCCGGCGGGCCACGATGGCGTCGTGGCCGGGGACGCGCGTGGACACCGGGTCGCCGGTGAAGTTCCCCACCCAGCCGTCGTCGTCGTGGAAGAACCGGATCGCGGTGAAATCGGGCCGGGCGCCCATGTCGAACCAGTGCGTGGTGTTCTTGGGGACGCTCAGCAGGTCGCCCGCCTCGCAGAGCACGGCGTGCACCCTGCCGCCCACGTGAAGGTAGAAGACGCCGGTGCCGCCGGCGAAGAAGCGCACCTCGTCGTCGTCGTGGGTGTGCTCGGCCAGGAACTTCTCGCGCGCCGCGCGGGCCGGTTCCGGCCAGCCGGGGTCGTCGGAGGGGTGGAGCCGGGCCACGTCCACGAAGGCGTAGCCCTCCTCCGCGACCACGCGCGCCACCTCCTGCCGGTAGGCGGCGAGCACCTCCTCCCGCGTGCCTCCGGAGGTGAGGGCCCCGACGACCTCCCACCGGCGCAGGCGGACGTCGATCTCCTTGAGCGTGGCGGTGATGACGCCGGCGTCCTCGGTCTCCAGCAGCCTCCGCGGCGTCTCCCCGTCGGTGTAGACGGTCAGGTGGGTCATGCTCCGATTGTCCGCCGCCCGTCCCGAAACCACAAACCCCCCACTACCGGCGGGGAAACGGGGTCTCCCCGGAAGGAGACCCCGGTCGCGGGCTCAGAGGGCGACCGCCGCCTTCAGCTCCTCCAGGAGGGTCAGCTCCTCCTCGATGGTGGTGGAGGCCATGTTGGCGAACAGGACGTGGTCCACGCCCGCCCCCTCCAGCCGCTTGACGTCCTCGGCGATCTGGGACGGCGACCCGGCCAGGAACGGCCGCGCGTCCCCGGTGATCGGCTCGCGGGTGATCGGCACGTTCGCCCGGGCCACCACCGTGAGCCCGGACTCCTCGCGGCCCGCCTCCCGCGCGGCGCGCCGGAACGACGCCGCCGCCTCCCGCAGCGACTCCGGCGAGAACGCGAGCGGGTTGAGCCCGTCGGCGATGCGTCCCGCGCGCTCGATGCCCTTGGGCGTCACCGAGCCCAGCAGGATCGGGATGCGCGCCTGCACCGGCTTGGGGTTCACCTCCGAGGGCGCGATCGTGTAGAAGCGGCCCCGGTACTCCACCGGGTCGGGCCCCCAGCACGCCCGTATGGCGGCCACGGCCTCGTCCATGCCCGCGCCCATGCGCTTCACCGGCACGTTGGCCGTCTCGAACTCCTGCGGGACCCACCCCTGGCCGAGCCCGGCGATCACGCGCCCGCCGCTGAACCGGTCCAGCGTGGCGAACCGGCGCGCCAGCACGACCGGCGCGTGGAACAGCGCGTCGATCACGCTGGTGCCGAGCTTGATCCGCTCGGTGATCGCGGCGACGTAGCTCAGCGTCTCCAGCGGCTCGTAGGTGACCCGGTAGATGTCCGGGAGCGTGGCCGCCTCGCCGCCGCCCGGCGGCGTGATCGCGGCCAGTGGCCGCAGCAGCCGCTCGTAGGTCCACAAGGAGTCGTAGCCGAGATCCTCGGCGTGACGGGCGAAACGGGCGATGTCGTCGGGTGACGCGAGTGGCCCCGAGGTCGGGAGCGCTACACCGAGTTCCATGGTCATCCTCGTATGGTGAGAACGGGTACCGGCACGTGCTGTCACATCGGCGGACGCCTCCACGGGGCGCGGCCGTCCGGCGTGCCCCCGTGAAAGATCCCCGTGCAACGGCAGCCGCGCCGGCCGCCCAGGTATTCCGGAAACGCCGGAAAACCATGTGAGGCGCACCCGGGCCGCGGCCACCTCCCCGCCGCGGGCGGCCCGCCGTCCTGCCGGACACCACCCCCCGGAGTGGCATGAACGTTCCGTAAGGAGCAGGATTGATGGCCAGACCAGGACCCGGCGCCCGCCGGCCGGCCGCCGGGGGCGACGGCCGCGCCCCGCGCCGGGCCGATCCGCAACCGCGAGGAGAAAGCATTGACCGCCGCGCCGCACATGGACAACCTCGACCTCGCCACGACCGCCCGCGAGATGGCCGACAGGTCCCCGGCCGGCTCGCTGGACCACGCCGCCGCCACATCGGTGGCGATCACCTGCGCGACCACCCGCGACGTCCGCGAGGCGCGGGCCGCCCTGGACGGCATCACGCCCGCCAGCGTGCGGGAGGCCGCCCTGGAGCTGTTCGGACGCCTGTCCGCCGGCTCGGCCGGGTGACCCCCTCTCAGGCGACGGCCAGCGCGTAGGCCAGCAGCCATTCCACGCACTCGGTGACGTGCCGGGCGCGCACCAGGTCCTCGCCCCAGGCGTACAGGCCGTGCCCGGCGACGAGGAGGGCGGGGACGCGGGGGTCGCGCGCGGCCTCGAAGCGATCGCCCATCTCGCCCATGTCCTGGCCGCTGGGGATCACCGGGAACACGACCTCGTCGCCGCGGGCGGCGCGGCCGATGCCCTTGAGCATCTCGACGTCGCGCACCCGCACCCCGCCCGGCCAGCGGCGGCCCGCGAGGACGGCGCTCAGCGCGTGGACGTGCACGACGGCGCCCGCCCCGGTCACGGCGGCCACCCGCGCGTGCAGGCCCGCCTCCGCCGAGGGCCGCACGGCGTGCACACCCTCCACGGCGACCTGCGCGCCCCCGGCGTCCACGATCGCGACGTCGGACGGCGCCAGGTCGGCCTTGTCCAGGCCGCTCGCGGTCACCGCCAGGCGCAGCGGGTCCCGGCCCACCACCTCCGACAGGTTGCCCGAGGTGCCGCGCATCCAGCCGTAGGAGGCGAGCCGCGCGGACTCGGCGGCCAGCCGCTCCCCGGACGCGAGCACGCGCCCGGGAGTGAGCCTGGCATTCACCGGACCTCCCCGAAGCTCGGCTCCCCAAGGTCCGGCTCCCTGAAGCCCGCCTCCCCGAAGTCCAGCTCGCCGAAGGAGGCGACCACGCGGTGGCGGCCGAAGCCGGCCTCCTCCAACGGCTCGCCCGGGCGGCGCACCCCGGTCGTGCGCCACCCGGCCTCCGCCGCGGCGTCCAGCTCGGCGGGCACGTCCGACAGGAACAGCACCGCGCCGGCGGGCGCCCCGAGCGCCTCGGCGATGCGCCGGTAGGAGGCCGCCTCCCGCTTGGCCCCGGCGTTGACCGTGTCGAAGAACCCGTCGACGAGGCTCGCCAGGTCCCCGGCCCCGGTGTGCCGGAACCACGACTCCTGGGCACGCGCCGAGCCGGAGGAGAACACCGCCAGCCGCGTGCCCGCCGCGTGCCAGGCGCGCAGCGCGGGCGGCACGTCGGGGAAGAAGTGCGCCGTCAGCTCGCCCCCGGCGAACCCGGCGGCCCACACCTGCCCCTGCAGCGTCTTCAGCGGCGTGGCCTTGACGTCGCCGTCCATCCAGCGGCGCAGCACCACGACGACGTCGGCGGTGCCGGCGTCCGCGGCCAGCCCCGCCTCGGCCCGCACCCGGGCGACCGCGTCCCGCACCTCCGGGTCCTCGGGGTGGGCGTCGATCCACGGGCCGAGCCGCGGCCGCGCGTACTCGTACAGCCCCGTGCGCACCGAGCGCGTCGAGCTCGTGGTCCCCTCGATGTCGAGGACGATCCACGCGGGCCTCGTCCCGGTCATCCCCTCACCCCTTTTCTCCCGCTCCCGCGTTCCCGTTCACAGCCCGGTCAGGGTCCGGACGAAGCGGGCGACGAACCCGGCCGCGTCCACCCCGGTCACCACGCGGGCCACGGGCCCGGGAGCCGTGTGCGCCGGGCGCGCCCGCCAGGAGGAGTCTTCCCGCAGGACGGCCACCGGAGCCGTCAGGGCGCCGGTGGTCAGGCCCGGGTCCAGCAGGATCGCCGCCGCCAGCGGGTCGTGCAGCGGCACGTCACGCGCGCCGGACCGGCGTTCCCGAAGGTCGCGGTAGGCGGCCAGGATCGCCGCGGCGAAGCCCGCCACCGGTGTGCCCGCCGCGCGCAGCGCGTCCAGCCCCGCGTCCGGCAGCAGGGCCGTGCCGGTCACGTTCACCCCCACCAGCACCAGCTCGCGGCGCGGCGCCGCCATCACCGCGCGCGCCGCCGCCGGATCGCCGGCCACGTTGGTGTCGGACGCCCGGCGCTCGCGCGGCCCGGAGCCGCCCATCACCACGACCGTGCGAAACCTCGTGAGGACTTCTGGATCGGCGCGCGCGGCGAGCGCGAGGTTGGTCAGCGGGCCGAGCGCCAGCAGGTCCAGCTCGCCCGGCCGTTCCGCGGCCAGCCGGACGAGCAGCGCGGCGGCGCTCTCCCCGGTGACCGCCGGCATGGGCCGCGCCCCCGCGACGACGTCTCCCAGGCCGTCCGCGCCGTGCGCCGTGCGGGAGGCGGGCGGGGCGCCGGGCAGGGGTTCCCGCGCGCCGCGCGCCACGGGCGCCTCCAGGCCGAGCAGCCGGGTGACGTACCCGATGTTGCGCACGGCCTGCGGCTCGGGGCAGTTGCCCGCGACCGAGGTCACCGCCACGACCTCCGCCTCCGGCCGCCCGGCCAGGTAGAGCAGCGCGCAGGCGTCGTCGATCCCCATGTCGGTGTCGACGACGACGCGGCGCGGGCCGCTCACGGCGCGCCGAGCCCACCAGGGGCGGGGCCGGCCGCGAAGTGGTCGGACACCCGGGCCGGCTCGAACGCGCCGCGCTCGGTCACGATGCGGGTCACCAGGTGGGGCGGGGTGGCGTCGAAGGCCGGGTAGTAGCCGCGCGTGCCCTCGGCGGCGCTGCGGGCGCCGAGCACGTGCAGCACCTCCTCGCCGTCGCGGTGCTCGATCTCCACGTCCGCGATGCCGGGGGAGAGAGGGTCGGGGGCGTGGGAGAGCACGTAGAACGGCGCGCCGAACGCCTGGGCGGCCAGCGCGACGGCCAGCGTGCCGACCTTGTTGACGACGTGGCCGTCCATGGTCACCCGGTCGGAGGCGGTGAGCGCGACGTCGGCGAGCCCGTCGGCCAGGGCGGACGGGACCATGCCGTCGGTGATCACCGTCGGCCGGTAGCCCATCTCGACCAGGGTGGCGGCGGTCAGCCGGGCCCCCTGCAGGTAGGGGCGGGTCTCGGTGCACACGAACTCCAGCCGCTTGCCCGACTCCTGGGCGGCCTGGACGGCTCCCACCAGGTAGGCGTCGCCCCAGCAGTGGGTCAGCACCCGCGCGCCGTCCGGGAGCAGCGCGGCGGCGTGCCGGCCGAGTGCCCGGGCGCCCGCGCGGTAGGCGGCGTCGTGCCCGGCAGCCGCCTTGGCCACCGCGGGCGCCAGCTCCTCGCCGGGCGCCCCGGCGAGCGGGCCGTCCACGGTGGCCGCCAGGATCGCGTGGACCGCGTCGCGGATGTGGTTGTTGGTCGGGCGGGTGGCGATGAGCCGCCGCCCGGCGGCGCGCAGCCGCTCCTCGGCGGCCTCGGGGCCGTACCCGGCGATCTCGCGGGCGGCCAGCGTCATGCCGGCGGTGGTGGCGAACAGCGGGCCCGAGCTCTGGGTGACCATGCGCTCGATGGCCACGGCGACGTCCTCCAGGGTCGCGCAGTGCACCCATTCGCGCGCGAACGGGTAGACGCGGCGGTCCAGGATGTCCACGCCGTCGCCGGTGATCCGTACAGAGTCCGCCAGTGCCGGCGTGCTGACGCCCACCCGGCCACCCCCTCCGTCTCGGCCGCGCCCTCCCGGGCGGCGGCGCCGGTGCCGGGGCCCGTCGTCCCCGGCGCGCCACAAGAATCATCGCAAACCCTCGCGAGAAGACCATGGCCCGGCGAACCTCTTCACGTGCTTCCGGATGTCTGGCCCGGCGCGTGCGCGGGGGCCGGCGAGCGCGTGCGGCGACCCCGGAACACCGGGCGCGGACATCTCAGCCACGATGGCCACGCCCCGATTCCAACGCCGCGTCATTCTGTCCCGCGCGCGGGTACTCCTGTTCACTGCCTCACGCGGCCCGTCGTCCCAAACCATTTCCAAGGCCCCGCGTCGTCCTGACCGGCGCGCAGGCTCTCCTGTTCACCGCCTGACATCCGTCGTCCAACACCTCTTCCAACGGACCCGTGTCGTCCTGACCCGTGCGCTGCTGCTCATGGCCGCCGCTCCGACGATCCGCCGCCGATCAACACTTCGCGATCGGCATGAGTCCACGGCAAGCTGTAGGTCATCCACCACGAGGCCGCCTTCGAGGCCCCCGCCGCCCGGGCAGCCGTCACGCACGGGATTGTGCCGGTCACGTTGCGGGCGGAAGGCCCCGAGCGGGCGCTGTTTGTGAGAGTGTTCTGATACGGCGGGTATGCGGCGGGTAACGGAGCCCGCCACGAACTGTGCCGGAATGCAGAGCCATTGCCTAGTTTTCCTACCAAATTCATAGGTTGCGTGGGAGACTGGCCGCGTGGAGGAGGCGACATGAGCCAGGAGCGGATCCACCATCCATCGTGGCCGCGCGCCGAGACCCCGCTCACCACGGCGATCATGGCAGGCCGCTGGATCCGCTCGGCCGCCGTCGACGACGAACGCGGCCGGCACTGGGTCGCCAACCCCGACCCCCGCCGCCAGTCCGCGCGCTCCGGCCAGCCCGGCTCCCTGTACGCGGGCGTGGCCGGCATCGTGCTGTTCTTCCTGGAGCTCGCCGCGGCCACCGGGCACGAGGCCTACCTCGACGACGCCGGGCGCGGCGCCCGCTACCTCGCCGCCACCTGGCAGGACGAACCCGATCTCACCCTCTACCACGGCCTCACCGGCATGGTCTTCGCGCTCGCCGAGGCCGGGTGGGCCACCGGGGACGAGAGCCTGTCCGCCGCCGCCAGGTCCGCCGCCGACCGCGTCGTGCGCAGCCTGCGCAGGACCGGCGACGGCGTCGGCTGGACCGGCGACCCCGCCCAGCGCGGCGACGGCGGCATCATCCTCGGCTTACTGCACGCCGCCGGCATCCTCGGCGTCTCGGAGTACGAGCAGGTCGCGGTCGAGGCCGGCGCGAGCGTCGCCGGGCGCGCCGTCCCCGGGCACAAGTTCGGCGAGGACGGCTGCCCCGACCTGCCCGTGGACGCCGTCACCCCCGGCTTCCTGTCCGGCACGGCGGGCACGGCCTTCCTGCTCGCCCGCCTGTACGGCGTGACCGGCGACAAACTCTTCCTGGAGGCCGCCCGCCGCGGCGCCGACTTCGTCCGCACCGTCAGCGTCGTCACCGACCGGCACGTCCTGGTGCCGCACCACGTCCCGCAGGGCCGCGGCCTGCACTACCTCGGGCTGTGCTCCGGCTCGGCCGGGGTCGCCCGCCTGTTCTACGAGCTGCACCGGGTCACCGGCGACGCGGGCGACCTGGACTGGGTGGAACGCCTCGCCGCCGGCATCGTCTGCAGCGGCGTGCCCCGTCGTCAGACCGCCGGCTTCTGGAACGTCGCCTGCCAGTGCTGCGGCGCGGCCGGCCTGCTGGAGCTGTTCGTCGGCCTGTGGGCCGCCACCGGCGAGACCCGCCACCTGGACTTCGCGCGCACGCTCGCCGAGAACCTGATCGGCCGCGCCACGGGCCACGACCAGGCGGGCTACCGCTGGTACCAGGCCTACCGGCGGCTGCGTCCCTGGGAGGTCACCGCCGACACCGGGTACATGATCGGCGCGGCGGGCATCGGCGCGGCCCTGCTCCACCTGGACGCCGCCGGCCGCGCCACCGAGCCCCGCCGCATGATCCTGCTCCCGGACAACCCCTTCCCGGCCATCCCCCTCCCCGCCTCGACCCTTCGCCGCACCTCCTGAACCGGCGCGGGGACGGGGCGCGGAAGGGGACGGCTCCGCCGTCGCGAGCCGTACCGGGGCGCGGGCGGTCAGTCGGAGCCGGTGGCGTCGGGGTCGCCGACGCGGCGGCTGAGCGTTCGCACGGCCTCGGTCAACGAGGCCACCTGCATCTCAAGGGATTGGACCCGGGCCTCCAGGTCCAGTGGGGACGGGGGCTGGTACGCGGCGATCTGCCTCGCCATCGGCGATCGCTCCTTCCGTGATCCGTGCGCGGGCGTGGGGGTGCGCGGGCCTCGGTCCGTCGCGGTCCCGATCCCTTACCTCTGCCCCGGAAGCGGCCGGGCAAGCGCGATCGCTCCCATCAGCCCCGGGCGACTTCGCCGGCGTCCGGGCGGCGGGTCACGGCGGGGCTGACGCCGCGCCGCGCGGGGGAGCGGCCGGACGGCTCGGAACGCGGGGCCGGGTAGGCGATGGTCTCGCTCGCCGGGACGGTGGCCCACATCCGCTCGCCGAGGGACGGCGCCAGCGCGGCGAGAACGCCGGGCGTCAGCTCCGCGACGGCCGCGAACGGGCCGCCGAGGCGGACGCGCACGCGGTCGCCGTGCCGTTCGACCCCCTCGACGCCGCCCTGCCAGAGGTTCCCGGGAGGCCCGGCCGGCCGGGACCGGGACAGGGTGACCGCCGCGGGCGGGAACGCCACGAACACCGGGCCCCGCAGCGCCTCCCGTACGGTGAACGGCCCGGCGCCGCCCACCGCGACCGAGCGGCCCGTGGCGTGGCCCCGGCACAGGTTGAGCCCGGCCAGGCGCGCGGCGTGGTGGGTGCCCGGGCGGCGGGCCACCTCGGCGGGGGTCCCTTCCTGCGCCAGGGCGCCGTCCTCGATCACCAGCAGCCGGTCGGCCGCGACCAGGACGTCCAGCGGGTCGCCCGTCGCCATCAGGCAGGCTCCGGCGAAGTCCGCCAGATGGTCGTGCAGCAGGGTCCGCACGGCGTCCGCCTCGGCGGTGTCCAGCCCGGCGAGCGGCTCGTCCAGCAGCAGCAGCCGAGGCCGGACGGCCAGCGCGCGGGCCAGCGCCACCGCCCGCGCCTGCCCCGGGGACAGCTCGCGCGGCAGGGACCGCGCGTGGCCGGCGAGGTCCATCCGGTCCAGCCACGCCGCGGCGGCGCGCCGCGCCTGCTCTTTGGAGTCGCCCTGGCAGCGCGGCCCGAAGGCGACGTTGTCCAGGACGGTCAGCCGCGGGAACAGCGACGGGTCGCGCCCGGCCATGGCCACGGACCTGCGCCCGGGCGGCCTCGCGTGCACGGCGGCCCCGTCCACCAGGACGTATCCGCCGCCCGCGGGGGCGAGACCCGCGAGCACCCGCAGCACCGTCGTCTTGCCCGCCCCCTCAGGACCGAGCAGCCCCACCACCTCCCCGGCGGCCAGGACCACCGTGAGGTCCAGCCGCGACCGCGGCCACTCGCCCACCAGCCGCGCCTCGATCACGGGGCGGTCGTCCAGTGGCGGCGGAGGCAGGCGAGGGTGGCCGCCGAGGCGGTGAGAAGGGCCAGGCTGAAGGTCAGGGCGGCGGGCGGGTCGGCGTGCAGGACGCGCGCGACCTCCGGTGGCATGACCCGCGCGCCCCACAGCGCGTTGCCCTCCAGGGCCGCCGCCGCGCCGTACTCGCCGAGGGCCCGCGCCCAGCACAGCACGGCGCCCACCGCGATGCCCGGAGCCGCCGCGGGCAGCGTCACCCGCCGGAACACCGTCCAGCGGGACCCACCGAGCATGGCCGCCGCCTCCTCCAGCCCGGGGTCGGCGGCCCTGAGCGCCCGCTCCACACCGGCGACCAGGAACGGCAACCCGGTGAACGCCGCCGCCGCCACCAGCGCCCCCGTGCCGGGACCCGTTGCCTGCGGCCCGCCCGTGCCCCCCATGGCGAGCGGCACGGCGACCACGGCGACGGCGGGCGGGATGACGATCGGCACGGCGACCAGGGCGCGCAGGGCCCGCTCGCCCCGCACGGCGGCGCGGGCGAGCGTCCACGCGAGCGGGACGCCGAGCGGCAGGCACACCAGCGTGGCCAGCAGCGCGGTGACCAGCGCCGACCGCAGCGCCGTGAGCACGCCGGGCTCGGCCAGCGACGGCCACGGGGCCTGGGAGAGCAGCGCGGCGAGCGGCAGCGCGAGGAACGTCAGCGCCAGGGCCGCGGGCAGCAGCGGCACGGCCGATCCGCCCGCGCGTCCCCCGGCGGACCGGTCGGCGGGCCTGCGCCGCCTGCCCCGCAGGACCGCCATCGCGGCGAAGGTGCTCGATGCCTTCATGACGGCTTTCCTCCCCGTCATCCGATTCGGCCACGCCGATCCGGTCGACACGCGGTCGCGTTCCGGACCCTGCGGGGCGGCTTCTCGCTCGTCCGGGAGCTGCCGAATCTTCGCGATTCCCGCGATCGTCCGCCTCACGCTGTCACGCCCGGGCGTCGTCGCCTCATGACGGCGCGGCCGTTGACGTGGGGGAATTTGAAGGGAAGTTTACTTTTGCGGCTTTCGTGTAGAGAGGGGGCGACTCGAAAGGAGCCGCCATGAACTCCGTGGCCTCAGCGGGGAACCAGGCGCGGGGAACCGCGCGGCAGGTGACGAACACCCGGACATTCGACCGGCTGGCACGTTTCGGGATGGCGTGCCGGGGCGCCCTGTACGCGCTGATCGGCATCCTGGCACTGCAGATCGCCTTCGGCGGCGGGGGAGAGGAGGCGGACAAGACCGGGGCCGTGCGGACCGTGGCGGAGCAGCCGTTCGGCACCGCTCTGCTGTGGCTGATGGCCGTGGGCTTCGTCGCGCTCGCCCTCTGGCAGCTCTCGGAGGCGGTGATGGGCACCGCCCTCGACGCCAAGGACCGGGTCGAGGCCGCGAGCCGTACCGTGGTGTACGCCCTGGTGGTCGGCAGCATCCTGAGCTTGCTGCTGCGCGGCTCCGCCGGACGGTCCACCGACGAGCAGTCCAAGGACCTCACGGCGACCGTCATGGAATGGCCGGGCGGCCGGCTCATCGTCGGGGCGATCGGCCTCGGCATCATGGCGCTCGGCGCCTACTGGATCTACCAGGGCGTCAAGAAGAAGTTCCTGGAGCACCTGCGCACCGGCGAGATGTCCCCGCGGACGCGGAACATCGTGGAGAAGCTCGGCATGGTGGGCTACTGCGCCCGCGGCGTGATCGCCCTCGCCGCCGGTGTCTTCTTCATCCGCGCCGCGATCGTCTACGACCCCGACAAGGCCAAGGGCATCGACGCCACCCTGCGGTCGTTCGCCGACACGCCGCTCGGCCCGTGGCTGCTGGCCGTGGTCGCCCTCGGCGTGGTGCTGTTCGCCGCCTACTGCTTCTGCGAGGCCCGCTGGCGCCGCACCTGACCCGGCCCGGCCCAGAAGGGCGCGGTCCGGCGTATGACGGCGAGCGGCCCGCGAGGATGGCGTTCCTCGCGGGCCGCTCGCTTTGACGTCGCCGCCGGGCGCCGCGCCGGCCGGACATTCGTGCCGGCCGGCGGCGCGCGGGTCAGACGTTGCGCCGGTACTGGCCTCCCGCTTCGAACAGGGCGTCGGTGATCTGGCCGAGGGAGCAGACGCGGGCCGCGTCCATCAGGGCGCCGAAGGCGTTCTCGCGGGACATCGCCACCTCCCTGAGCCGCCGCAGCGCCTCGGGCGCGTCGGCCCCGTGCCGCTCCTGGAAGTCCCGCACCCGGGTGAGCTGCCCGCGCTTCTCCTCCTCCGTGCCCCTGGCCAGCTCCAGCGAGCCGTGCTCGGTGGTGCCCGCCGGGTTGCGGAAGGTGTTCACGCCGACGATCGGCAGCGACCCGTCGTGCTTGCGGGTCTCGTACAGCAGCGACTCGTCCTGGATGCGGCCGCGCTGGTAGCCGGTCTCCATGGCGCCGAGCACGCCGCCCCGGTCGGAGATCCGCTCGAACTCCGCGAGCACCGCCTCCTCGACCAGGTCGGTGAGGTCGTCGATGACGAACGACCCCTGCAGCGGGTTCTCGTTGTAGGCGAGGCCCCACTCCCGGTTGATGATCATCTGGATGGCCACGGCGCGGCGCACCGACTCGGGGCTCGGCGTGGTGACCGCCTCGTCGTAGGCGTTGGTGTGCAGGCTGTTGCAGTTGTCGTAGACGGCGATCAGCGCCTGCAGCGTCGTGCGGATGTCGTTGAAGCTCATCTCCTGGGCGTGCAGCGACCGCCCGGAGGTCTGGATGTGGTACTTCAGCTTCTGCGCCCGCTCGCCCGCGCCGTACCGGTCGCGCATGGCGACGGCCCAGACCCGCCGGGCCACCCGGCCGAGCACGCTGTACTCGGGGTCCATGCCGTTGGAGAAGAAGAACGACAGGTTCGGCGCGAAGTCGTCGATCGCCATGCCCCGCGCCAGGTACGCCTCGACGTAGGTGAAGCCGTTGGCCAGCGTGAACGCGAGCTGCGTGATGGGGTTGGCCCCGGCCTCGGCGATGTGGTAGCCGGAGATGGACACCGAGTAGAAGTTGCGCACCCCGTTCTGGATGAACCACTCCTGCACGTCGGCCATCATGCGCAGGCTGAAGTCCGTCGAGAAGATGCAGGTGTTCTGGCCCTGGTCCTCCTTGAGGATGTCGGCCTGCACGGTGCCGCGCACGGTCGCCAGCGTGCGGGCGCGCACCTCCGCCGCCTCCTCCGCGGTCGGCTCGCGGTCGTTGCCGGCGCGGAAGCGGTCCAGGGCCTGGTCGATCGCGGTGTGCAGGAAGTAGGCGAGGATCGTCGGCGCGGGCCCGTTGATCGTCATCGACACCGAGGTGCTCGGCGCGGTGAGGTCGAAGCCGTCGTAGAGCGCCTTCATGTCCTCCAGCGTGGCGATCGACACGCCCGAGGTGCCCACCTTGCCGTACACGTCGGGCCGTTCGGCGGGGTCGTGGCCGTAGAGGGTGACCGAGTCGAAGGCGGTGGACAGGCGGACGGCGGGCTGGCCCTCCGACAGCAGCTTGAAGCGCCGGTTGGTGCGGAACGGGTCGCCCTCGCCGGCGAACATGCGGGTCGGGTCCTCGTCGGCGCGCTTGAACGGGAACACCCCGGCGGTGAAGGGGAACCGGCCGGGCAGGTTCTCCGCGCGCAGGAACCGCAGCAGGTCGCCGTGGTCGGAGAACCGGGGCAGCGCCACGCGGGGGACGCGGCTGCCCGACAGCGAGGTGCGCCACAGCGGCGTGCGCAGCTCCTTGCCCCGGACGGTCACCACCAGCTCGTCGGCCGCGTACGCCTCGGCGGTCTCCGGCCACGCGTCGAGCAGCTCACGCGCGTCGGCGGGCAGGTCGCCCTCGGCGCGCTCGCGCAGCGCGTCCACCGCGGCGGTGTCGGCGCCCTCGGCGGCGAGCAGCGCGCCGGTCTCGGCCAGCCGCTGGCGGCGGCGCGCCGTCTCGGCCAGTTCCGCGGTGCGCCGGTGGTAGCCGCGGACGGTGTCGGCGATCTCCGCCAGGTAGCGCACTCGGGCGGGGGGCACGATCGCGGCGCCGGTGCTGGAGGTCCTGACATCGGTGGCCGGCAGCAGCCCCGGCCCGTCGGCCAGGCCCTTGTCCCGCAGCAGGCCGCGCAGCGCGTGGTACAGCGCGGTGACGCCGTCGTCGTTGAAGCGGGAGGCCACGGTGCCGTAGACGGGCATCTGGTCGGGGGCGGTGCCGAACGCCTCACGGTTGCGCACGAGCTGGCGCCGCACGTCGCGCAGCGCGTCCTCGGCGCCGCGCCGGTCGAACTTGTTGATGGCCACGACGTCGGCGAAGTCCAGCATGTCGATCTTCTCTAGCTGGGAGCTCGCCCCGAACTCGGGCGTCATGACGTACAGGGACACGTCGCTGAAGGGGACGATCGCGGCGTCGCCCTGCCCGATGCCCGGGGTCTCGACGATGACCAGGTCGTTGCCGGCGGCCCTGCACACGGCGATCACGTCGGCGAGGTGCTCGGGCAGCTCGTGGGAGCCGCGCGTGGCCAGCGAGCGGAAGAACACCTGGCCGCCGCCGAGGCTGTTCATGCGGATCCGGTCGCCGAGCAGCGCGCCGCCGCCCCTGCGCCGGGTCGGGTCCACGGCGATGACCGCGACCCTCACCTTGTCCTCGTAGTCGACGCGCAGCCTGCGGATCAGCTCGTCGGTGAGCGAGGACTTGCCCGAGCCGCCCGTGCCGGTGATGCCGAGCACGGGCACGCGGCGCGCGTCCGCCGCCGCCCGCAGCGCATCCAGGTACGGGGCGCCGGCCCGCCCGGACTCGGCGAAGGTGACGGCCCTGGCCACGGCCCGCTGGTCGCCGGTCTCGACGGCCGGGGGCTCGGCGCCCTCGGTCAGGTCGACGTCGCACGCCTCGATGATCGTGTTGATCATCCCCGTCAGGCCCAGCCGGTGGCCGTCCTCGGGGGAGAAGATCTTGGCGACGCCGTGCCGCTCCAGCGCGGCGATCTCGTCGGGGACGATCACGCCGCCGCCTCCGCCGTACACCTTGACGTGCCCGGCGCCGCGCTCGCGCAGCAGGTCGACCAGGTAGGTGAAGTACTCGACATGACCGCCCTGGTAGGAACTGATCGCCACGGCCTGGGCGTCCTCCTGGATCGCGGCCGTGACGACCTCGTCCACCGAGCGGTCGTGACCGAGGTGGATGACCTCGGCGCCCTGAGACTGCAAGATGCGCCGCATGATGTTGATCGCGGCGTCGTGCCCGTCGAACAGGGCGGCCGCGGTGACCACCCGCACGGGGTTTGCAGGTACGTGCACCGGCGCTCCTCAGTAAGTTACTTGGACGTCCTAGTAAATTGTAGGACGTCCAAGTATCAACCTGTAGCCCGGATCGCCTCCCACCCCTGCCCCGCTCCCCACCATCCACTCCGCGCTCACCGCGAGCCCGTGGCGCCGAAGGTCTGCGTTCCGCCGACTTAAGTCGCCGGATGGGCGCGGGCGGGCGCCGCGCTCGGCCGTGCGGGTTAGATTCTGCGCATGTCCCCCTTGGAGCCCGCGCGGCGGGACGGCGTCCCGCGTCAGCGCTGGCTGCTGCCCGGCTCCGTCGCCGACGCCTGGGAACCCGAGGCCGCCACCGGGCGGCGCGTCCGCCGCACGACGCGCGACTGGCTCGTCGACGTGGCGGCGTTCCTGCTGGCCATCGTCTTCGCCGTCTTCACGGTGGCGACGCGCGTCGAGAGCTCGCCGGCGATACCGGAGGAACTGCTGGCCCTGGACCAGCTCACCGGCGCCCTGGGCTGCGTGGCGCTGTGGCTGCGCCGCAGGTGGCCGGTCGGCCTGGCCGTGGCCCTGACACTGGCCGGGACCTACTCGGAGTTCGTCGCGGGCGCGACGATCGTGGCCCTGTTCACCGTGGCCGTCCACCGCCCGCTGCGCGTCGTCGCCGGAGTCGGCGTGCTGGCCGTGGCGACGACCTTCTGCTACGCCGCCCTGCGGCCCGAGCCGGACATGCCGGCCTCCGTGGTCGTGGCCTTCGGCGTCACCGTCGCCGCGGCCGCCGTCGGCTGGGGCATGTTCGTGCGGGCCCAGCGCCGGCTCATGCTGTCGCTGCGCGAACGGGTGGACCGGGCCGAGACCGAGGCGCGCCTGCGCGCCGAGCAGGGACGGCTGCGCGCCGAGCAGGCGCAGCGCGAGGCGCGCGAGCAGATCGCCCGTGAGATGCACGACGTGCTCGGCCACCGGCTGTCGCTGCTCAGCGTGCACGCCGGCGCCCTGGAGTTCAATCCCGAGGCCCCGCGCGAGCAGGTGGCCCGGGCGGCTGCCGTGATCCGCGAAAGCGCCCACCAGGCCCTGCAAGAGCTACGCGAGGTCATCGGCGTACTGCGCGCTCCCACCAGCGCCCCCACCAGTGTCTCCGACGACGCCGCCATCAGCGCCTCCACCGATGTCCTGACGAGGGCTCTCACCGATGTCCCCAGCGGCGCCTCCACCGGCGCCCCCGCCAGTGCTCCCACCGGCGTCCACGCCGGCGCTGACGCCGCGCGACCGGACCGTCCTCAGCCCACGCTGGCCGGGCTGCCCCGGCTCGTCGAGGAGTCCCGGCAGGCAGGCATGCGGGTCACGCTCCTGGACGAGGTCGGCGATCCGGGCGCCGCGCCCGCCGCCCTGGGCCGCACCGCCTACCGCGTCGCGCAGGAGGGCCTGACCAACGCCCGCAAGCACGCCCCCGGCACGGAGGTCGTCGTCCGCGTCTCCGGCGGCCCCGGGGACGGGCTCACCGTCGAACTGCGCAACCCCCTGCCCGCGCGCGGCGGCGCGGCGACCGGTATCCCCGGTGCCGGGCGCGGCCTCATCGGGCTGGCCGAACGTGCCGCGCTGGCCGGGGGCCGCCTGGCCTGCGGCCCGCTCGCCTCCGGCGAGTTCCGCGTGCTGGCCTGGCTACCCTGGCCGGTATGAGCCCCCCGATCCGTGTCATGATCGTCGACGATGACCCGCTGGTGCGGGCGGGACTGTCGCTGATGCTCGGCGGCGCCCCCGACATCGAGATCGTCGCCGAGGCGGGCGACGGCGCCGCGGTCGTCTCCCTCGCCGACCGGCACGCCCCCGACGTCGTGCTCATGGACGTCCGGATGCCCGAGATGGACGGGCTGGCCGCGACCGAGGCGCTGCGGGGCCGGCCCCGCGCCCCCGAGGTCATCATCCTGACCACCTTCAACGCCGACGAGTACGTGCTGCGCGCGCTGCGGGCCGGTGCGGCCGGTTTCGTGCTGAAGGACACCCCGCCCGCCGAGATCGTGACCGCGGTGCGCCGCGTGGCGGCCGGCGACCCGGTGCTGTCGTCGGCGGTCACCCGGCGGCTCATCGCCCACGTCGCCGCGAACACCCCGGGCCACCGCCGCGCCCGGGCCCTGGCCCTGCTCGGCGAACTGAACGACCGCGAGCGCGAGGTCGCCGCGGCCGTCGGGCGGGGCAAGTCCAACGCCGAGATCGCCGCCGAGCTCTACATGAGCGTGCCGACGGTCAAGACGCACGTCTCGCGCATCCTGACCCGGCTCGGCCTCAACAACCGCGTGCAGATCGCCCTGCTGGCCCACGACGCCGGAATGCCCGACCCCTGAGCTAGGCGGCGGACGCCCCCGCCCCCGCCCGCGCCCGCAGCGCGCCGCCAGTCGCATGACCGATGGGGTGTCCTCGCCCGGGCCCCGTCGCCCGGCCGGTCAGGAGTAGGCGGCGATCATGCCGAGCGCGATCAGCACCAGGGACAGGGCGGTGACAGACGAAGCCGGGTTCGTGGCGGACGGCCTCGTTCACCGGCTGCTCTTCGTGTACGCGTCCGCCGTGTCCCCGTGGCGGGGGGCGTTCGCCCTGGCGTGAGCCGTGTCACTTTTCTTGGCAACCTGTTGGGTTATCCATAGGCTTAAAAGCGGACATTGATGATGTAACCCGGCGCTTCTGTTCTCGCCGTGGGCCGGGCCTGCGGCGGCGGAGCGCGCGCCGGGACCCCCGTTCCTCCCGAACGGCGCCCTCCCACCCCCTCGCCGCCACCCCACTCACACCACGGAAAGTCGCGTCATGAGCCACGAAAGCGCCGAACCCGGCGTGTTCGAGATGGACCTCACCCTGCACGAGGCACGCCGCCGCGCCGAGGTGGTCGCCGCCCTCGGCCCGCACTGGGACCCGCCCGCGGTCGCCCGGGCCGAGGAGGAGGCCCTGGACCTGCTGTACTCGGGCCTGGACGAGCAGCAGCTGCGGACGTACGAGACGCTGGTCGAGGCCGGTGTCCTCCCGCGGCGCGGGGCGGGCCGTGCTGCCGATTGACCCGCACGCCGACCTCGGCCGGCGCGCCTGGATCCCCTGCCCCCGATGCCGCGACGAGCGCGGCTGCGCCGACTGCGGCTCGGGCCGCAACTGCCGCGACCACTGGCGCTACCTGCTGAGCAACACCGGCAGCGTGCTGCACGTGCAGTGCCCGCGCTGCGCGTACCTGTGGGACCACGAGTCCCACTTCGGCGCGGGCGGCAGGCCCGCGTCCCTGGACTGAACGTCCCTGAAGCCGGCGTCCGGGGCCGAGCGGTCTCGCGCCGGACGGCCCGGCAGGGAGGCCGGTCTAGGCGTGGGACGCCTCGGCCTGACGGGTGTGCTCCAGCAGCGTGACGGCGTCGCCCACGCGTGTGACGCCCGGCGTCACCGCCCGCATGATCAGGCCGAACGTGTTGCCGCGCGCGGAGATCAGGTGGCGCTGCAGCTCCGGCCAGCGTTCGCGCCCGGCGGGGTCCCAGCTCGGCACCGCGCAGCGGACGCACGGCCCGGCGTTCTCGCCCGTGACGGCGAGCGTGACCTCCCCGGCCGTGATCGTCGTGCCCGGGCCGAAGGACGCCTCGGCGTAGGCGGGCGCGTCCAGGTCGAGGTGGACGTTCGGGCGGAACCGCTCGATCGCCACCTCGGCCCCCATCTCCGCCTCAAGGGCACGGCGTGAGGCCTCGAAGGTGACGTGCACCGTCGGCCCGCGGTCCTGCTGCCCCTCCAGCGCGCGCAGGACCAGGGGGATGCCGTACGACTCCGCCAGGGCGGCGGGAAGATCGGGATCGTCCCACGCCCACGCCGCCGTGCCCGCGTACAGGACCGGCGGGCCCGCGGGTTCGGGGGAGGCGTCGCAGGTCGCGGGGTAGGCGGCCTCCCAGGTCAGCATGGCGGGCATCTGGCGGACGGTGAGCCGGTTCCCCTCGCGCTCGGGCCGTGCGTCGAACAGGGCGTAGGCCCGGTCGCCGGCCATGCCGCGCTCGTCCAGGCGCGCCGACTCCACCCGCTCGCCGCGCATGGACTTCACCGGCCAGCGGTAAAGGCCTCTCACGATCCCCCGGTACATACCTCCGATCCTAGGCGACGCCGCACCCGGGCCCGCGGGGCGCCGATCTCTCGGCGCCCGTGCGGCACCTCGCCCTGAAGCGCGTTCGCCGTCCGCCGCACGCTGATCCTTTCGCCGCCCCGCCGGTCCGTCGAAGCGGACTTTATGGAAAGTCCCGGTCAAAGGGGTTCCCAAGGGACGCCAAATTCGTTATAACAACCTATCAACGTAACGACGCTCGCGAAGGGGGCGCCGGGCGGGGAGGAGGAGTCTTGAGGATCACCACGAGCAGGGGCCGCCGGGCCGGGGTCGTCGCGCTGGGAGCCGCGCTGGCTCTCGCGGCCGCCGGGTGCGGCGGCGGCACGGACGATGGCGGTTCCGGCGGGGGAGGCGGGTCGCAGAACATCTCGTTCCTCACCCACTGGGGCCCCGAGCAGGTCACGGCGCTGAAGGCCGCCGCCACCGCGTTCCAGAAGAAGAACCCCGGCATCACCGTCACCGTCCGGGCCGTGCCCTTCGCCAACCTGCTCACCACGCTGCGCACGCAGGGCGCCAGCCCGAACGGCCCCACCATGGCCGGCATCTACGACCTGTGGCTGCCCGAGCTGGTGCGCGACGGGCTCGCCGCCCCTGCCCCCGCCGACGCGGCCAAGGACCTGACCGGCGCCTGGCCCGCCAATCTCGTCGAGGGCGTCACCAAGCAGGGGCAGCCGCGCGGCTACCCCAACGAGGTCGACCTGTACGCGCTGAACTACAACAAGAAGCTGTTCGCCGAGGCCGGGATCGCCGCGCCGCCCAAGACCTGGGACGAGCTCGCCTCCGCCGCCGCCAAGCTCACCAAGCGCGAGGGCGGCAAGGTCACCCGGCAGGGCTTCGGCGTCATCACGAGCTGGGCCGCCGGCGTGGTCCACCCGTGGCTGTCGCTGGTGAACTCCAACGGCGGCGCCCTGGTCGACGGCTCCACGCCGAAACTGGACGACCCCAAGGTCCAGGCCGCCACCGAGCTGTACGCCAAGCTGGTCAAGGACGGCGTCACCCAGCCGTCCATGAGCAACGCCAACGCCAACACCACCGGGCCCTACCTCGACAACTTCGTCAACGGCAAGACCGGCATGATCATCATGGCCAACTGGTGGCAGAGCGCGCTCAAGGAGGCCATGGGCGACCGCTACTCCGACGTCGGCGTCGCGCCGGTGCCGGTCGGCCCGGACGGCACGGCGTCCGCGCCGGTGTCGTACTCCTGGCTGACCATGGTCAACGGCAAGGCCGACAAGGCCAAGCAGGACGCCGCGTGGAAGTTCCTGACCTTCCTCAACGGCCCGGACAGTGGCAAGAACGGCTCCTCGGCCATGGGCGACATCCTCGTCTCCATGGGCATCCTGCCCAGCCGCACCAGCGACCTGTCCGCCCACAAGGCCGACCTGTCGGACCCGTTCCTCACCGCCTACGTCGACCAGCTCCCGCAGGCCAAACCCTTCCCCGCCGTCCTCGGCGGCGAGGAGATGAGCCAGGCCGTCCAGAAGCACATCGAGAACGTCGTCTTCGGCAAGGAGACGGCCAAGGACGCCATGGACGCCGCGCAGCGGGAGGTCGCCGGCATCCTGTCCAAGGCCGGGGCATGACCTCTCCGTCCATGACGACCACGACCGCCGGGCGGGCTCCGTCCGCCCGGCGGCGGGCCGCCCGGCGCAGGGGCGGCGCGGCGGTGGTGTTCCTCTCCCCGGCCATGGCGGTCATCGTCCTGTTCGTGGTGGTGCCCATCGGCCTCACCTTCTGGATCAGCCTCCACGAATGGTCGATGTTCACCCCGCTCGGCGACATGGCGTGGCGGGGCCTGGCCAACTACCAGGAACTGCTGTCGGACAAGGACTTCTTCGTCGCCCTGCGCAACACCCTGATGTACGTGCTGCTCGTCGTGGTGATCACGCTGCCGCTGTCCGTCGCCCTCGGAATGCTGCTCTACTTCCCGAAGTCCGCCGCCAAGGGCGTGGCCCGCGCGGTGCTGTTCTCCACCTACGTCGTGCCGACGGTGGCCACCGCCATCGTGTGGGGCGCCCTGTACGCCCCGGA